>JAEYYX010000124.1 GCA_023428245.1 Pseudomonadota bacterium | reverse complement strand
CTGCGCCACCCGCTGCCGCGCCGCCGGACGCCAACGCGCCACCGGACGCCGCTGCGCCACCAGACGCCACCGCACCGCCCGAAGCAGGATCACCGCCAGTGCCGCCGTCGACGACGCCATCGCCGCCATCAGCGCCACAGGCGCCCAAGGAAACGCCAATGCCCAAGGTCACGGACAAGAGCGCGAGACGCTTGCCATGCTTTCGCGAGTGAGTCGTAGAAGATTCGTGGAATTCTCGTCGTGACATGTGCATTCGGTTCCTTTTCAGAGCTGAGGGTAGGAGCCAAACTCATCGAGCAAAGGGGGCGAGATCGTCCCCTCTTTGTGCATGCAAAATTCCACCCGAAGGACACCCTTCGTCGCGACTACGGCCACCTCGTATTTCTTTTCGGAAGCTCCATCACGCGCGCATAGCGCTCGCATTCTCCAGGAATTCTCACAGAGAGGTCGAGAACTCCGGATTCGACTCGACGTGCTCACGGAAGCACTTCCGTGGCTTTTTTTGGCTGAAGCGCGCTTCTTCTGCTCTTGCGCGGACAAGTGTCGCCCGGTTGCTTCTCGCTTTCCGCTACGCGGAAACGCTCTCCGAACGCGCGGCGCCAAACACCTAGGCGTCTAATCGCGGCAATCTCGCTCGTCGCAGTATGGCCGGCAGCGCGAGACAGCGAAAGGAACCTCGGAGCTCCACTCTGCCTTGGGCAAGCTAAGATCAAGGGCGAGCTCGATCACCGGCCCTTCCTTCACTCGGACCGTACCGGTAGCGATATATTCGTTCGAGCCTTCGAGAGACTCAGGATTGCACGATGGATCTTCCGGAGAATAACGGACGCCAACGACACAATAGCTTTCCGAACTCGCGGGCTCTTCGTGACAGCGCTCGTCCCTTCCGCCTCGCTCGAGCACCACGAGCCAACAGCTCGTGCCGCGCACTCCGCGGACCTCAATCCGGTTCTCCTCTGGCTCGCAGGCAAAAAAGAGCACAGGAGAAGGCTCTTCTGGAGACGCAGGTCCCCCCGCGGCTCCAAGACCGCCTGAAGCCAAACTAGGGACCTGCCCGCCGGAGGCGTCGATCATGTTTCCTCCGCTCCCTCCCGAGGCATTTGTGGTGTTTCCCCCACTCCCCTCTGAATCGACCTCGTCCTCTTCTCCGACAACATCAGGCGGCTCGATCCCGCTCACCTGATCGACACCGCATCCGTACCCAATCACCAAGGCACTCGCCGTCATCCTTCGGACGAACGAGAGTCCACGCCCCCTCCAGGTTCGACGCTCCTCCATAGCGAAAGTGTACCGCGTCCAGCCGCCCTCGTCGCGTCCTTCCCTCAGACCACTTCCCTGTGGCTCCGCGCATCGGGCCCGGTAAGCTCAGTGTAGGTTCGCATCAAGTCCTTCCGCGCCTCCTTGCTCAGGCGCGAGGCGAATTCGACGGCGCTGCGCATTTTTTGGGCGTCGTCTGGGGAGAGGCGCTCGACGAGAGCGTTGCTCACTTGCGCTCAGAGTTGCCAGCCGAGATCAAGGGACCAGGTCGAACCGGGTCCATATTGAGCGGTCGAGAAGAAGTTCTTCGGATAGTAGAACTCGAGGAGTACTCCGTAGTTCACTGTCGCGCCGGACCTCGAGGTCCGTCTGGTGTCACCGGACGACTCACGAGCCACGATACCTTCGACATAGACCCCAGTGATGAAGTTCCGAAGGAAGGGGGGCACAAGCGAATCGAGCTCGAATCCCGCGCGCACTCGACCCTCGCCAGCTTTGTCTCCGGGTTCGATCATGATGATCGGCGCGGCGGCGCCGAGCTCTCTCCTCGCAGAAGTTGCAAGCAGTCCCGCGGTCAGCCCTCCGATGAATCCAGCCGCCTGCTGAGGTGCGCTCTTCGCGCTCTGGTTCGTGCCCTGAGAGCCGTAAATCGCTGCGAAAGCGTCGCCGGCTTCGCCACGTTTGTCGTTGATCAGAAACGCGATAGCAGGTTTTGATCCCCGCCCGGTGATGTGAACCTTGACGATGTCGCCGGTGCGGCGATTGTTGAAGACAGCGGTCAGATCGATGACGGGGTCCGGCTCGCCGCCAATGAAAGAGAGCTTCCCGCCGCGCTCGAAGTCGAAGGTCTTTCCGATCAGGGTCAGGTAGCCGCGTTCGATCAGGACCTCTCCTTGAACATTGACGCGCTCTGACGCGAGCTCAGTGTCCAGGTTTGCGCTCAGGTTCACGGCGAAGTCGTCCCGCTTGATCCAGAAGCGGTCGTAGGATTTGAGAGCGAGATGCGTCACGTGCGGGTCCACTGCGGGCGTCCCGCCTGGACTCTCCGTAACAAAAAGGCCCTGCGCGTTCCCGGTTGCATCCGGCGCCCCCGAGCTCTCGCCGAGCCTCTCCTCTCCGGGATCCGTCGACCCCTCCGGGCTCAAGCCGTCGATCACAAAGTCTGGATGAGCGTTGAGGGAGAGCCCTGCGCGGAGCTTCGTGTTCTCGAGCCACATGTCTGAGGAGTGGATGCCGACCTCGACGTCAGTTCGATCGGGCAAGAGGAGGGTCTTCACCTCCGCATCCATGTCGAGCTGCGCGACAACCTGGCCGAGCTGGCGCAAAGGGAACTTTTCGGCCCGCACGCGGAGCTCAGCAGCAATCCGGTCGAGCTCGTGGAAATGAGCTCGGCCTTTCACGTGAAGCCGACCGTCACGGTCATAGGCTTCGAGATTCTCGAGCCGCGCGTCTCGCTCGGAAAAGACGATCTTCGCCTGCACATCGCGCAACGGCTGAGCAAGGTCGGTCGCGGTGAAGGCGACTTTCTCGAGTTCGAGTTGGCCTTCCAGCTTCGGTGCGGCGCGCGTCCCGCTGAGGCGAGCCTGGCCGTGCACGGTCCCTGTCGCGTAGGACACCGCTCCGCGCGGGTTCAGGAGCGGCGAGATCGGCAAGTGAACCAGGCGCAGCCGGGCGTCGAGAGGAGCGTCGTCCGCAAGCTTTACCACCCCTCGCTCGTATTGGATCGGGAGCGTCGCCTGCAATGTCGAGCGATTCTTGCCCGCCGAGAGCTCGGCCTTTAGGGCGGCGCGCGCCAGGTCAGCCTCGAATTGAGCCTGAAAATCGAGCAACTCCTCTCGAATCGAGCCTTTGTACTTCGGGAGAGGGGAGGCGCGGAAGCGCCGCAAGCTGACGTCACCCCGGAGCTCGGGGCGCTCACCGAGTGGATCTTTGACGGACACGGTCGTGGTGAGCTCACCCCGTACGCGAGAGCAGACGTAGGGGAGGTTCTCGAGTTTGAGAGCTCGTGCGATGAGCTCGCTCTCGATGGGGCCGAGTTCGAGTGGTCCTCCCGCAAGCGCGCGGGCGAGAGCAATGCGCGCCGAGGATCGGCCGGAGAACAGGAGTTCGTTCTGTCTGCGTCCTTCGAGCCCTAAGCGCCACTCCGCGTTCTTTCCCTCTAGATTCATCGCGATGCGGAGATCTCCACTCTTGCACCCTTCCTCCAGCTCGGAGTCAGCGAGCTGTGCAAGCTCAAGAGCGACGTGTCCGCCTGGCTCTTGGTCGGGCTCATGGGCGAGTTCGACGCGTCCCGAGAGCGTGCCCTCGGGCAGATCTTGAAGCCGCACCAGAGGCAGTTCCGAGACTTTCCTCGGCTCAGCGAGGACTCGCGCTTGCCACCTGCCGTGCGCGGGGAGGAGCGCGAGTCGACTCAAGAAAGGACCTCCTAGGCGCGGGCCCGGTGGAGTCAGAGCATCCGCGGACAAGGTGAGCCAGGGACCTTCTGGATCGCTGACGGTGACGTGGGTGTCCCAGCGCTCATCTTGCAGCGAGAGCTCACCGTCCACGTCGAGAAGACGCGGATCACCCGCGATTTTGAGTTTCGACTTGATCTCGAGCAAGAGGCTCGGGTTCTCGAGAGTCCCTCCTGCATCTAGCGACGCTCCTAAGTGACCACTCACAGGAAGTTCGGACCCCGACCAAGCTTCCACGAAGGCGAGGTCGAGGGAGCGCAACGCGAGCTTCCCCTCGGGGCGCCCTCGGGCGAGCTCCTTCAGATAGCCATGCCCCGGCTGGAAATAGTGTTCGAGCTCACCCTCGAGATCGAGCGAACGCCAGCCGGACTTTCCCTTGTCGCTCGCCTGGACCAGGCCCGAGAAGAGCAACTGCCCTCGAGCTGCGTCGAGTCCGACGCGCAAATCCCCGCTCAAAGGGGGCCGCTCTCCGAGCGTCACCCGGTCAAGCTTCGCCCTCACGTCGACCACCGGGACCGTGAGACTCCCTCGCGCTCGTCCGGAGAGCTCCGCACGGCCCGAGAGCTTCTCCTCGATAGGCAAGAGATCGGACAGGAGCGCGAGGTCTATCGGTCCATCACTCTGAATCTCGAGATCGGCATTCTTCTGACCGAGCAAGCCCTGCACTGTCAGCTTGCGCTCGCCGAGCTTGAGAGTGACGCCCTCGCTTCGATAGGCCTTCTTCGCAGCGTCGTAGCTGGTCGGAGCGAGCGCTACGTGAAACGGTACGTCCCCGAGCATCCCGTCAATGATGCCTTGTCCACCGTACTCGCTCTCGCCCAGAGTCACCTCGAGACTCGTCCGGAGGGCCATCTTCGTCCGCCCTACGAGCTCGACCTCGTTCACGTCAGCGTCGACTTCGTACTGCTTCGGTCCGCCGCGCGCGGCGAGCATGACTTCGCCGAACTTGTTCTCGCCGAGCTCGATGCCCCTGCCTACGAGATGCATTTCTCCGGTCAACTGAGGCGGCTGCCCCTCGACCCTGAAGGACAAATCCGCGGAGCGCACGCGTTGATCATCAAATGTGACCCCCCGGAGCTCAACTTTGCCGCGAGTCGAGAGAAAACCGTCGCTCCTCCTCGCCCCAGAAACGCTCCCGCGCAGCTCTCCGCGGGTGCTTTGAGGAAGGTTCCCCAGGCGAGCAAGAGTCTGGACAGTCCTCGGTAGGAGCGTGAACTCGGTCTCGGCGTTCAAGGACCCATCAAAACCAAACCGTCCCTCCGCGCGCAGACGACTTCCTTCATCTTGCAGGAGCACCGAAGCCTCGCGCACCTGTTTCGGACTCACGACGCCACTGCCCTGAACGCGGGGAAATCGGTGGGGACCGAGCTGGCCGCCTTCGACCAAGAAGCGCGCGACGAGAGCCTCTCGATCGCGAGCATCAACCTCCGCCTCGAGAGAGACAGTGAGAGGCTCGCTCGGAAGCCCCTCGCGCACTAGATCGCCCCGGAACTCGCGCGTCTCAAGGCGCAACTTCCCCCGCTCAAACTCGGTGAGGTGCCCGCCGAGCTCAGCGGCGCCGCCTGCCGTCGCGATTTTTGCCCTTATCTCTGCGTCAAAGGCCGAACCGGAGACCTCGAGCTCTGCGCTCGCCTTGCCTCGAAACGCGCTCCCGAGCTCCGGATTGCCGAGCAGCGTCGCAAGATCCTCAGCGCTGAGCTCGCTCACCTCGACCCTCGCGGTCAGTGGCGCCCGCTCCCAGTCCGGCAGGTTCGGCGTCATTGCACTCACCCGCGCCTGTACGCGGCTCGAGAGCAAGGTGAGCTCCAGCTCAGCCTGCGTCGGCGCCGCCCCGGAAGTCCAAGAGCCCCCGAGCCGCTCGATCCCCCCGAGCGCGGCTCCCCCTCGCTCGAACCGCAGGCTCCCTGCCTCGAGCTCGGCAAACGAATCGCCTTCGAGGCGATAGCTCCCTTGAAGCTCAAGGTCGAAGACATCGAGCTGCCCGGCCTCCGGAAGCTCAGGAAGCCGCACAGCGCTTCGCTCGAGCTTCGCCGTCTTCACCTCCACGTATGGCAGAGGCCCTTCGGACGGAGGACTCGGCGGGGCGTTTGGATCAACAAACGCGGAAACGATCCCGCGATCTTCCTCAGCGATCGTGCGCAGGTCAGCCCACACTTCTTCGAGCAGAACACTCGAGACGACGTAGCGACCTTGGACAATCTCCGAGAGCTCATAGTCCGCGCTGAGCTTCTGAGCACGGACTACAACCTCCCCTTGAGCGTCCCTGAGAACGATGCCCCGGAGCACGACGCGAGAAGTTCCGACCTCCTCGAGGGCGTCGAGCTCGAAAGAGCCAGGAAGCGCTTGATTGGCGATTGTGAGACCGAGACGAACGAGGAGCGAGCGACCTTTCCCGGTTCCAAGGCCCAGCCCGAGAACCAGGACCAGAGTGACGACGAGCCCGAGCAGGGTCCAGCCGAGCCCTTTGCCCACAAGAACAAGGAAGCGCAGCGTCCTTTTCAAAACGCGTCTCCAATCGTGAGCTGGAACGCGCCGGGCACGTCCGTGTTGAAGAAGTAGGTCGGGTTCGGCTCGCTGCCGATATCGTAGCCGGGTTCGTTGAGCCGCTGGAGGCTCGGGATGCGAAAACCTGTGTCGAGTCGGATCGCTCCGAGCACCGTATAAAAACGCAGCCCAGGTCCGACCGACATATTCCAGTAGTCGAAGCGGAACGCAGGGTCTTCGTTCACGTCACCGATGTCGACGAACCCCGCGAGGACGAAGTCGCGACCGAGCGGGATGCGCAGTTCTGCCGAAGCTTCCCAGCGGCGGATTCCTCCCGTGGGCCCCGGTCCTACCCCGCCCGCGAGAAAGCCACGGTTGCCGTTTGGGCCGCCGCCGCGCAATCGATAGACGAGAGGCCCGAGGCGCTGCGATTCGTCGTCCAGCTCGGCGTCTGCGTCCGTGATGAAGATGGAAGCGAGAGCAACCTTGGTCGCGAGGACGACTCCGAGGGGCAGCGGAAGATAGAGGCGCAGCTCCGGCGCAAGACGGAACGAAGTCCAGTCCGACGCCGCCCACATGGGCGCTTGGGTCGCATTGAAGGCGGCGTAGAGGCCGCGTCGCGGTCGGATCGGGTTGTCGCGCACGTCGAGCCGAAAATCCTGTTCGACGTAGAGGTACTCGTAGGAGCTCGCGAGCGGATCGGTGACGCCCTCCGGCGGGACCCAGTCCTGCTCCGGAACGATGTACAAATCCTGTTGTACGGCCAGAGTGCCGACGAGCTTCCTTGAGAAGAACCCGCGCCGGGCCGCGACCCGGAAGAAGACGTCCGAGCGGATGAAGTTCAGGTAGGGATCGGGTCCGTAGTCCCAGCCGACGGTCTCGCGCAGGTCCGTGCGGTGTTCGACGAGCCCCGGTTGGTTGAGCTGGAGCGTGATGATGTTGCCGGGTTGCGCCGCGAGGCTGCCGTCTGCGCGATTCGGAATGATCGGAAACGGGCCGAGGAAGATCATGCGCGGGCGCTCGTCGACGCTAAAGCGGCCCAGCGTACCGAAGACGTGCCTACGCTCGTAACGACCGAAGAGGTGCACGTCCCACTGGGGGATGCTCGTCTGATCGGTCGTGTCGACACGCTGCGGATTGCCGCTCAGGATACCGACGCCGGTCCGGAGCGCGTGGGGCCCGAGGGGAGTGACTTCGACAACAACGTCGACAACGTCACCGCTGACCTCTTCCCGCACATCGACCGCCGAGAAAGCTCCGAGAGCGAAGACCTCCGCCTGAATCTCGGCCAGAACCGCCGGATCGTATTTTCTGCCTCGCGTGAGCCCGACAGCGGAAATAATGGGCTGCGTGGGCAACTCCCCAGCGCCTTTGACGCGCAGTTCCCCGAAGGAACAGGGGGGCCCCGGCTCCAATCGGAAGACGACGCGCGCCCTCAAGGCTCCGCTATCGACCTCGACGGTCCCTTTGACCTCTGCGGACGCGTAACCGCGCTTGCGGAGAAACTCCTCGAGAGCTTCCTTGTCGCGCTCGTACTCCACCTCGTCGATGCGCTCGCCCTCCTTGAGTTCGATGTTCTTGCCGAGGCGCTCCCGAACTCCCACTTCGAGTTCGTCCGCTCCTTGAATCTCGATCTCAGAGATTCGAGTCGGCTCGCCCTCTTCAATGGTGACGAGGATCGAGACCTTGCAGGAGTCGACCTCGGGATCACACTCTCCGAGTCCTCCCGGTGATGCTGCTTGTGGCGGATCGTATTCGATGTCGACGACTTTCGCCTGATAATACCCGCGCGCCCGATACCAGCGCAGAATGCGCTCGATGTCGCGATCGAGCACCGCATGGTTCAAGCTCGGCCATTCGGTCCAGGGCCAGCGCCAGAGGCGCACCGTGGGAGGAGCGCTGGTGAACGAAGGCTGACCGCAGGTGGGCTCACCGAGACCGAGAACGAGCGAGAAGTTTTCGCGCTCGCGGGTGATGAGACAAGCTTCGACCGCGCGCCGGTTCATGTCCTCGGTTCCTTGGACGCGGAACTCGGTCACCCCGTAGCGCCCCTTCTCGACGGAGGCGCAGGCACTGAGCAAGGCGAGGGCCCCGAGAGCCAAGAGCGACCGCAGCGACGCGCGCCCGCCGGGAACAATTCGACCCGTCACGCGACTCCGAGCGTACATCAGGCTGCGCCGAGCGGGAGACGACACGTCCTCAGCGCACGAGAGCGCGGCAATTCGCCACAGTCGAGCCGGAGCCCCGTACACAAGGCGCCGCCCCGTAGAGCGGGCGTCGGGCCGCGATCCAACGACCTTTCAGGGCCTATCCCTCGCTTTCGCGTCACTCCATCACTGCATCGCACTCGCGCATCCTGCATGCCGTCCGGGCTCTAGCTGGATCCGTGCCAGCCTCTCGGGACCCCCCTGGGATGCCGCCCTCTACCCCGCGCGGCGCACGCGAGGCTCAAGGACAGAACTTCGGCGTGGCGAGCTGCGAGCGAATCGAAGCGATCGTCTGACCCCAGTTCGCGTTCGGATTGTACTGGGCGATGCCGAGCACGCCATCGTTGATGCGCGCGTTGATGTTCCCTACCACGTCCCAGATCGCATCGTGGCCTGCGGAAGCTCCGTTCACTCCGTAGCCGGTGTCCGCGAGAATTCCCTTGCCTGTGACCGAGCTCACGCCCGCCCAAGTCATATTGTTCGTCGAGCGAATTTTCGTGTTGTTCGCTTCAGTGCCGCCGCCCGAGGTGTTGATGAAGGTGAACAGCGACATGTCGAAGTTCTTGTACCAGTCCGCTCCGTTGTCGCTACCGTTGTTCGGCGGGACCCAGGGCGAGATGTCCATCGAGAAATGGGCGTTCGGCAGGTGTTCTTTCATGGCCTGCACGTAACGGGTCATGATTTGTCCGGCCTCCGCGGGAGTGAGCGGACTCGTCTGGTTCGAGAGCGTGTACTGGTACCAGTCCGGCTCCATCTCGAAGATGATGGGCTTGTCGCCGAGACACGCCGCGTAGCCGCGGGCGTAGCTCCGGTAGATTTCGACGATGGTATCGAGATGATCTTTTATGATCTCGGAGCCGTAAGTGCAGAGACTCGGCTCGCCCACGTTGCAATCGTGGAGGTTCTGCTCTCGCTTGGCATAGAACGCTGAAACGTACGCCACCACAACGGGCACCTTACCGGCCAAAGTCCCGTTCAAGTCTTCGCACACGTACCCTTGGTCGAAGGTGTTCTGCAAACCCATCCAGCCGGGAGTGAAGTAATCGATCTGTTCGCGAATCGACGCGTGGTCGAGGGCATACTCACGGATCGCTCCGAAATGGAAACGGCACTCGGCGAAGATCTTCTTTCCGCTGTCCGCGCCGCCGGACCCGCCCCCCGTCCCGCTCATACCTCCCGAGCCCATGGTGGTGCCTCCGGCGCCGGAAGGCTGACCCCCCACTCCGCTCGGACTGCCCCCGTCGGCGCCGGGGCCGCTCGGAGCCCCTCCAACACCGGTCGCAATTCCTCCAGCACCGACCTGACCGCCCCCGGCTCCGAGCCCGGCGCCTGCGCCCGTAGGACCGCCTCCCGTCGCTGACGCACCGCCGCTTGGAATGCCTCCCCCGCCGCCGCTCCCGCTGGCCGCCTCTGAACCGCCCACGCCAGGCCCTTCAAACGGCCCCTCGCCGCCCGCATCCGAGCAAGCCACGAGCGACAGGAGTGCAAAATTCACGGGAAGGGCGCGAAGAACGCGAAAAGAAAGGCCCATGCCCCCTGCATGCCCGAGCGGCCGCTTTCGATCAGAAAGAATCGCCCGCTCGGCCTTGTGGCCCGAGGGCCCGACGTGTCACGCACTCCTCGGAAGCAGACCGGATGTCCCTCCCTTTGCACCAGAAAGGAGCGCTCGAAGAGTTCCGCCGCGAGTTCGGATTCGATCCGGAATACCTGCGTCTCTTTCGGAACGCTCTTTACAAGCGAGGACTTCCTCTCGAAGCGGCACGGGCTCTGCTTCCGCCCTCGGTCCACGACGAATTCCGCGCGCGCTTCGGTGAGCCCTGTTTATCACTCATTGAAAGGCGAGACTCGGAGCGGGATGGCGCCTCAAAGCTCGTCCTTCGCACCAGAGCGGGCCTGCTGCTCGAGACGGTGATTCTCCGCATCTTGAGCGGAAGGACCTCGGTCTGCGTCTCGAGCCAAGTCGGATGCGCGGCGAAGTGTGCGTTCTGTGCCACAGGACAAATGAAGATGGCGCGCTCTCTCAGCGCCGACGAGATCGTCGAACAAGTCGTCTTGGCGCGGCAGATTCTCCAGGGCGAAGGGAGGACTCTGCGCAACGTCGTCTTCATGGGCATGGGGGAGCCGATGCACAACCGCGCCCAGGTCACCGAGGCCATCGAGCGCCTCCGCGATCCACGGTGGCTCGACCTGAGCGAGGGTCACATCCTCGTCTCGAGCGTCGGAATCCCCGAAGAGCTCATCGCCTTCGCCGAGGCAATGCCCCGCATCCGTCTCGCCTTGAGCCTCCACGCCGCTCGCCAAGAAGTGCGACAGGAGCTGATGCCGCTGGCAAGACAGACTCCGATCGAAGAGCTCCGAAAGATGGTCGTCGAGCTCGAAAGGATCCGGAAGGAGACCATGATGCTCGAGGTCTTGCTCCTCGCGGGAGTGAACGATCGCGACGAAGACGTCGAAGCTCTGATCGATTTCTGCGAGGGGCTCGACGTGCACGTGAACCTGATCCCCTATAACCCCGTGAGCGGGGCTCAGCTCCCCGGCGGCCGCCCCCTGACAGGCACCCCCTCTCCTCGCCGCCACGAAATCTCCGAACGTCTCAAGAGCGTCGGCTTACGAGTTACAACCCGCGTCTCTCTCGGCGAAGACATCGCCGCCGCCTGCGGCCAGCTCGTGAAGACTCACGAGCACCGAACACTCGGCCGTCGGACAAGTGCACTCGGACCGCCGAGCGGCGCTCAAAAGTGAGGGACGCTCCGGCCTATCGCCGCTCCGCTACGGCCCGGAGTTTCTCCTCTTCCGTCCACTCCGAAGGGACAGCCGCGAGGGCGGCCTCAGGCGCGACCGCTCCATGCGCGCTCGGAGAAATCCGTCGCTTGAGTCGCAAGGCCGGTCCCTCGACGAAGGTCCAGGAAACGAAAGCCGCGATGCACGCGAGCGGCAAGGAGATGAGCGAAAAGAGATAGGGGTTCATCTGGCGCCCGAGGTGCGCGGCCAAGATGAACTGCACCGGCCAACCGTAGAGGTAGATGCCGTAGGAGAGGTCCCGCTTCTTGGCGAAGTCGGCGATCGGAAGGCCCGGGTAGAAGCCGACGAAAGCGACCATGTAAGCCATCGCTAACGGGAACAGGAGGTAGCCCGTGCCCGTAGCCGCGCCGAGCGCGAACACGGCGAGCGCACCAAGCGCCCAGGAAGGCCGATAGGGAATGCGGTCCCGCATCAGGTAGCCCATCGAGCCGATGAAGAAGAAGGTCGCGAAGCGGAAGTGGCTATTCAGGAAAGCGATCGTTCCCTGCGCCGGCAGCCGCGAAAAAACTGCCGGGAAAAGCGGCACCGCCATCAGCGCCCAGGCCGCCACGATCCCGAGGGCTACGACGCGCTTGTTCAAGAGCCGCGCGCCAAGAATGATCCCGAGCAGCACGTAACAGAGAAACTCGATCTGGATCATCCAGAGAGTTCCATTCACCGAATAAGGGGCCTGAAACGCCGGGGGCATCTCGACGACCTCGAGCAGCAGCGCGTCCCGGATGAAGCGGAACAGCGAGATCTCCGAGTAATAAGCTCCCACGTCGGAGGCCGCGATGGGCCCGACGAGGAACAAACAAATCGCACAGCTGACGATGAACCCCGGATGGACGCGCAAGACGCGCTTGCGGAAGAAGTCGAAGATGCTCTTCGAGCTGAGCCCACTGGCCGTCACCAGGTAGCCGCTGACGAGAAAGAAGACACCGACCGCAAAGGCACCCGACGTGAGCTGGCCTCGGGTCAGGAACGTCAAAGGCTCCGGCAGCTTCGTCTCGATGAACACATCGAACGAGTGCGTCAGGATGACGAGGCTCGCCATGACGAGTCGAATGAAGTCGAGGTTGTTGCTCCTGAAGCTGCCCGCTTCGAGGAGCGTCGCCGGCAAACCACGCCGGGCTAACCCCTCCTGCCCCGGTCGCGGCCGTCGACCGCTGACGACACTGCCATCGTCCCCAGACCCCTGCCGTATTGGCTCACCACTGGTCTCCATTTCCACGATCACTATCGCTTTCCCCCCTTAAAAAAAACCTATGTGCGGAAAGGTAAGGATACTTCGCTCGCATCACCAGGTCGACAGGAGCAGTCCGAACTTCCGACGCACGAAGGAACAGGCCCCCTCCCGCCGCGTCCGCCCGGAACCAGAAAGCGGAAACTCCCCCGCCCTCAGCGCCCCCCGATTCTCCCTCCCAAAAAACCCGGGCGTCCTGGCGGCGGTGCTCCCCCTGGGGGCGCAGGCGCCCCGGGGGAGCCTCAAAGCAGTTTGCCGCTCCGCTCCCGCGGCCGTACATCCGGGGCCATGAGCACAACGCGACAGCTCCTCGAGGCCTATTACGCTGCGTTCAACGCCGGGGACCGGGAAGCGCTCCTCGCCCTCCTCACCGACGACGTGGTCCACGACGTGAACCAAGGGCCCCGCGAGGTCGGCAAAGAGGCCTTCCGGGCGTTTTTCGCTCGTATGGACGCGAGCTATCAGGAACAGCTCACCGAGCTCGTCTACCTCACGAGCGAAGACGAAAGCCGCGCCGCCGCTGAATACGTGGTGCTCGGGAAGTACCTTCTCACCGACGAGGGCTTACCGGAAGCGAAGGGCCAGACCTATCGTCTGCCCGGCGGAGCGTTCTTCGCCATTCGAGATGGCAAGATCGCCCGCGTCACGAACTACTACAATCTCGAAGACTGGCTGCGGCAGGTGCGGAGTCCTCGGACATGAGCCTCCGCGTCGAGACGCTCGACGGCGAGAAAATCAGGGGCGCTCTGGGGCCCCTCGCGGAGCTGCGCATCCGGGTGTTCCGCGAGTTCCCGTACCTCTACGAGGGAAGCCTCGAGTACGAAAAAAGTTACCTCGAGCACTATGCTCGTTCCCCGCGCTCGCGAGTGGTGCTCGTTTTGGACGGGGAGCGCGTGGTTGGTGCCTCGACGGTGATTCCGCTCGCCGATGCGCAAGCTGACATGCAGGAGCCGTTCACCCGCGCGGGCCTCGATCTCTCGGACATCGACTACCTCGGAGAATCGGTCCTGCTCCGCGAGTATCGGGGGAGAGGGTTCGGCGTGCGTTTCTTTGAGCTGCGCGAGGCGCACGCCCGGGAGCATGGTCTCCGCGTGTGTGCGTTCTGCGCCGTCGAGCGCCCGGCGGAGCACCCGCTGCGGCCGAAGGACTACGTCCCGAACGACGCATTCTGGGCGAAGCGGGGCTACGAAAAGGCCCCAGAGTACCGCACGACCTTGAGCTGGCTCGATCTCGGTGAGAAGGAACAAACCGCAAAGCCGATGACCTTCTGGCTGAAGCGCCTCGCAGGGAGCTCTTCGTGAGCGCTTTTGTCATCGCCGCGGCGCAGTTCCCGGTCTCGGCGCCCTGCGACTTCGGCGAGTTCGCCGAGACGATGACAACCTGGGTCCGGGAGGCGTCCGACGCTGGCGCGCAGCTGCTCGTCTTCCCCGAATACGCGGCGCTCATTCTGGCGTCGATCTTCCCCGAAGACGTTCGCCTGGACCTCTATCAACAGGTCGCAGCGCTCCAGACCGTCCGCGACGACTATCTCAGCCTCCATCAGCGGCTCGCCCAAGAACACAAGGTCCATATCTTGGCGGGAAGTTTCCCTTGGGAAGTCGAAGCTACCGAAACGCGCGCGCCGAAGAGCACCGGCTCGCGGGTCAACCGCGCCTGGTTCTTCTCACCGAACGGCTCAGCCTCCTATCAAGACAAGCGCATCATGACGCGTTTCGAGCGCGAGAGCTGGAACATCAGCTCCGGAGAAGTCCTCCGCGTGTTCGAAACTCGTCTTGGGAAACTCGGAGTCACGCTCTGCTACGATAGTGAGTTCCCGCTCATCGCCCGAGCTCAAGCCGAGGCCGGCGCGATCTTACTCCTGACCCCGAGCTGCACCGACGCCCGCGCAGGCTACGAGCGCGTGCGCATCGGCTGCCAAGCGCGCGCCCTCGAGAACCAGATCTACGTCGCCCAAGCTCCCCTCGTCGGTGAGCTCCCCTGGTCCCCCGCCATCGACGTGAACGTCGGCCGCGCAGGCGTCTACGGCCCCCCCGACCGAGGTTTCCCCGACGATGGCGTCCTCGCCCAGGGAGCCATGAACGAACCCGCCTGGGTCTACGCTTCCGTCGATCCCGCCGAAGTCGAACGCGTCCGACGTGAAGGCCAAGTCCTCCCTTTCACGCACTGGCCAGAACAAGACGGCGCCGATCTGCTCCGCTCCGGTGCTTCCGCAGGCGCCACTTCGCGCCTCTCGGAGCGGGTGGAAGTTGTGAGGATTTAGGCTCCGGGATGGCTCACTCAGTCGCTCTCACTCCAAGTGCCAAGAGTCGAGCTCGAAGTTCGGGGTTCCGGAGAACTGGAGGCAGAGGTCTTGCGGGCCTGGCGGGCCAGCGATCGTGCAGGAGAGCTCCGCGTAGGTTTGCGCGCCGCCCGTCGAGGCAACCGAGCAGGTTCCGATCGAAGTTCCTGGCTCACCCGTGAAGTCGCCACAGCCACCGACGCGCACATCGATCTCCCCTCCGCCCGCCGCAGACGCGACCCGCAGCACAAGCTTCGTCGCACCATCCCGGAAGTCGACCTGAGAATACCCGACCCAGTCACCGTTATCGAGCTCACCCACCCGCACCGTCTGACCGGCTGTCCCGAGCACCTCGATGCCTCTCTCAGCCGCGAGAGTCTCCGCTTCGACCTCGGCGAAACCGTCGAGGCATTTGAGCTGATCCACCGTGAAATCCTGGGTGCTCATGGTCGTGGACTTGAGCCGGCCGTCCGCCTCGTAGCCGAGCTCTTGGACCGCGACGCTTCGGTTGTTGACCTTGTCCGTCCCGAGCTTCTGCATCAACTTCCGCGCGTGATAGAAGAGGTAGGTCTTGCCCTGGAAGTCGACGATCGATCCGTGATTGTTGTTCCCATTGTTCACGTTGGCATTCGGGAGGAACGTGCCTCGATGGGTAAAGCCGGATATCGGGCTCTCGCTCGTCATGTACTGGAGCGAAGCGCCGTTACCCTCCGAAAAGTCAGATGAATATTGGAGGTAATACGTGCCCTCCCGCTTGTGCACGTACATCGCCTCGAAGAAATTCGGCATCACGATCGTCGTGGCCGACGTGTCCTTGAAACTCACCATGTCGTCGGCCAGGCGCATCACCCGCCCGTTGTCGCCCGTGTCCTCAGGGCCTCCGCCGAAGTACAAATAGGCCTGTCCGTCGTCGTCCACGAAGCACGCGGGATCGAAAAGCCAGTCGACATCCTGCACGCCCGGTATGCTCCTCGTGACGAGGCTCTTGCCCAGCGGATCGACGAAGGGCCCGCCAGGGCTGTCGGACACCGCGACCCCGATCGAGTCGCCACCGTTCGGCATGTAGAGGTAATACTTTCCTCCCTTCGAACAAGCGCCCGGCGCATAGAGGTTCGTGGCCCAGGAGAGACTGTCCGCGTGGATCAAGACGCCGTGGTCTTGCCAGTTCACGAGGTCGTCGCTCGAAAACCCGCGATAGTCGACCATGTCATAGTCATCCTGGCCATCGATGTCGTGGGACACGTAGAGGAAGATTCGGTCGCCGTAGACGACGGCGTTCGGATCAGCTGTAAAGATGTGAGTGACAAGTGGGTTCCTGGCTTTTCCTTGGGGCACACAATTCGAAGCTCCGCCACTGCCCGGCCCTCCGCCGCCGCTCGAGACCCCACCCGTCGAAGCTCCCCCGTCGCCCGGCGTGTTCCCGCCTGAGCCAGGCGCGCCGCCCGCGTTCCCTCCGCCCGCGCCGCTCCCCCCAGAACTCGGTGAGCCGCCAGTGCCTCCGGCTGCATCGCCCCCGCTCCCGATGAATCCGCCCGCCCCCGCCGACGCGCCCCCACTGCCCACAACGCCTCCCGTTCCTCCATCATTCCCACTCGGTCCCGGCGAACACGCCCAGGCGGCCGCGACGATCGAGAACAAGGCGGATCGCCACTGCGTCTTCGCGACGCGCTCCAGGGCGGGGACCGTGAGGTTTCGGTGACGACGATCGATCCTTCGAAGAGCGCGCATGAGACGCTCCGAATGGAACGAAAGTCCATCCAGCGCAAGAGCGGGTTCGCGGAATAAGTGGCGCGCCTTCCCGCAAGCTCACCCTCCACTCGAGCAGCGACGACTCTGCAACAGACGCCATTTCCGCCCTACGCTTCATTGTTAACGCTCCCATTCGTCATTCGCCGCTCTATTGACCCTTATTCGCTGCGAAGCCGCGAGCCGATAGCGCACAGTCCTTCGTTGATAACGCTCACAATCTGTCCATTCCTGGCCTGACGAGCGCACGCAATGACTCAAAATGCTACGGGCTGACCTGACTCGTTTTGTGGCGGCCACCTTCCGCGACCGCCCGAGCATTCAAAATTTATCCACTGAGGCGCCTTTGGACTCTCACTTGAGGCCCCCTTGCAACGGCTCCTCGGCTTCGCCTCCGGGGCCGTTGATTCCCCCTGACCCGTGCTCGCTGCGCAGCTTCGCCGCGCAGCTCCGCGCGGCTGGGGGAATGCCCGCGGGGTCCAACGTACATCTAGCTGTACATTTCAGACTCGCCCTCGTCCCGAGGCCTCGCACCTGTACCAGAGTCACCATCAGCTGGCCGTCCTCACGATCTGCCTCTTCGTCACCTTGTGAGAATCTGTTCGACCGTGGTTCGCTCCTCACGGTTTGGCCACACCGAAGCACAACGTCGCGCTTGCTCTCGGCGCGATGCTACGCTCGGTCGGCTTGGCGACCGCGTCCTCCGGATCCTGCCTCGCTCGTCGAGAGAGACTTGGCGGAAGCCTTCGCTCGAGTCCGCGAGGCGCTGAGCCCTCTTTCCCTCTCTCACTGACCCCTCTAGACTCCCGCACGCTTGTCCCTCGATTCTCCTCATGACGCTCTCTTCAAAGAGATCTTCTCCGATCCTCGCAACGCTGCGGTAGAGCTCCGGGCCGTTCTTCCTCCTGAGATCACTGCCGCCGTCGACTGGAATTCCCTGCGCATCGAGCCGGGGTCCTTCGTCGAAGTTGCTGATGCGAGTCGCTTCGCCGACCTCCTCTTCAGCGCCGAGATCGCTGGCGCTCGCTCCTTCCTCTACCTCCTCTTCGAGCATCAGAGCAGCCCTGACCGCTTCATGCCCCTGCGCCTCCTCGGCTACATGCTCCGCAAATGGGAGCAGTGCTTGCGACAAGAACCGAGGCCCCTTCACTTACCGCCCATCGTGCCGGTTGTACTCCACCACAGTGCCGGCGGGTGGAACTCCCCTCTTTCGCTCCACGAGCTGTTTGACACGGGGCTTCTCCAGAATCTCCACCTGACCGAGCTCACTCCTTCGTTTCGCTTCGTCCTCGACGACCTCAGCCTCAAAACAGACGCAGAGCTCCTCGAACGCGCAACCCGCGAAAGCGAGCGGCTCGTCCCCGTCGTGCTCTGGGCGCTGCGCGACGCTCGAGCCCATGAGCGCTTCCTCGCCTCCCTCTCCGCCTGGGCAGGGGCCATCGCCGAGGCCCATCAGGCCCCCTCGGGGGCCGACGCCCTTCGAGCCGTTTTCAGCTACATCGCACGCGTTACGGAACTCCTCTCGCCCCATGCTATCCTCACCGCCATCGAGCAAGTTGCGCCACAGACCAAGGATATCGTCATGACTCTCGCCGAACAGTGGCTCCAGCAGGGCATTCAAAAGGGCATCGAAAAGGGCATCGAAAAGGGCATCGAAAAGGGCGAGCGCGCCCTCCTCGTCAAGCTGCTCACATTGAAGTTTGGCGCCCTGGACGACAGCTATCGAACCAGGCTCGACTCGGCTCCCCCCGCCCTACTCGAAATTTGGGCCGAGCGAGTCCTCACAGCCACAACCATCTACGACGTCTTTACTTGATGCGGCCTAGACGCGTCCGTTCGCTCCGATCGTCCCGGCTGGCTTCTGGACTCTGCGCCCCTTGCACTAGCTTCGATGGCCTGCCTCCTCTTTCTAAGACACGGCTTCCTGGACGGTGCTAAGCCGGCTATCTATTATAGATTGATGAGCCTTCCGGTCAACCCGATCAGTCGTTCCGGGTACTCGATCAAGAATCGGCGCGAAGCGCCGTCTGCATAGACTTCAACAACGCTCGGAGTGGCCCAGAGCTCAACGAGCTCAGCCACGTGCCTCGATGGCACGCTGTAGTAGCGCTCCTTGTAGGCTCACGGGGAGTTCGGGCTGTGGCTGTAGATGAAGCGGCTCACGACCTCGCCGGAGCCGTTCAGCTCGGCAGCGATGCGGAGCTGGCTCGACCAGACTTTTGGTGGCCCCCTTTCGCCAGCTCCTCGGCGGCCCATCGCGACAAGCATGAGAATTGAGTGAGTCTACCCTCCGCCTGCGGCGCTGTCGATTCCCCCTTACTCGTGCTCGCTGCCAGGCTGCGCATTGTTTCCTCCTGCCTCTCGGCCGTCACTCCACTCAGGAGCCTGGAAGCTCAGCGCGAGCGGGGGAATGAAAATTCCCTAGAGGGTAAGAAAAAAGTACATCCTCGCCGATGCCCGTCTTGTGACGTGGGCAGGAGATCCGAGGATCGGCGCGTGGCGGAGCCGAATCTCGAGAAGCTGAAGGCGGAAATTTTGAAGGCACGTCGCGGGGGACGTGGCGCTCGGTACTCGGAGGGATTGAAGGCGAGAGTTCTGGAGCACGCGGCGAGACGACGTGCGGAGGGCGTGTCGCTCGGAGTCGTTGTGAGAGAGCTCGGGCTCTGTCGAGCAACGCTCGATTTCTGGCGGAGGGGCGCGGAGCGAGGGGATAGGCCTGGATTTCGGAGAGTTCAGGTTGGGGGGCAAGTGCCGCTCAGTGAGGCCCGTCTGTTCACGGTCGAGAGCGAGAGTGGCCTGCGCGTGAGCGGGCTCAGCCTCGCGGAAGTGAAGGCGCTTTTGGGGGAGCATCGATGATCGGCTTGCTTCGAGGCGTGAGCGCGTACGCGTACGAGGAGCCGTGCGATATGCGCAAGAGCTTCGATACGCTCGCGGCGCTCGTGCGAGACTCGATGAAGCGGGACTTGATGACTGGTGACCTGTTCCTGTTTGTGAGTCGGGACCGGAGGCGCGCGAAGATTCTCTATTTCGACGGGACGGGGGTCTGCCTGTTCTCGAAACGGCTCGAGCAGGGGAAATTTGCGACACCGTGGCGCGGTCCGATGAGCAAAAACCTCACGCTCACACTCGCGGAGCTAGCGCTCTTCGTCGAGGGGAGCGAGGCGCTCGGCCGCGTAGAGCTGAGTCCTCCGCTCCTGCGCGAGGCGAGTCTGCGCTCGAAAATATTCGACAAACTTTCGTCCGATTCAGGAATTTAAGTCAGGTGCGGTAGGTTCTACCTACCGAAGTGACACTCGATCAGCTCACCGATCACGCGAGCCTCCTTCAGGCAGCGAAGCTGCTCGAAGCGGAGAATCTGGCGCTCGCTAAACTCGTAGCGAAGCTGAAGAATCGCCTCCTCGCGCTCGAGGGCAAAGAAGCTGTCCAGCTTCAGCTCCAGATCGAAGATCTCGAAGCAAGCCTGGCGCAAGTGCGTCAGCAAATGTTCGGCGAGTCCTCGGAGCGCCGGGAGCCCACCGAAGGAGCGGCCCAAGAGAAGCCCCCGAAGTCCCCAAAGACCGGACACGGTCGCCGCGAGCAAAGCTGATGGACGACAATTACTTCTGCCGGCTGACGACAACTATTTTTGCCGGTTGAGCCCTGCCTGACAGGCCGAAGTGGAGGCAATTTCCAGGGATTGGCGATGGAGCCACGTTGTCCCCGGAGATGGTCACCGACGAGCAGGTCAGGCTTCTGAGGCAGAAGTTGATGACAAAAATGACGATCGAGGCGGCGGCTGCCGCCGCTGGAATGTCCGAGCGCACGGCTCGGACCTGGAAGACGGGCGCGCTACCCTCGCAAACCAAGGGGGCGCGAGCCTGGCGGACTCGCAAGGACCCCTTCGAGGACGTCTGGGACGCGGAGGTCCTACCGCTGCTACGTGAGGACGATCGCGCCGCCCTGGAGGCGACGACGATCCTCGACGAGCTGATGCAACGCCACCCCGGGCGGTTCGACGGAGGTCACCTGCGCACGCTGCAGCGCCGCGTCCGCGACTGGCGAGCGCTACATGGCCCCGAGCGCGAGGTCTACTTCGCGCAGGAGCATGTGCCTGCTCACCAGGCTGCGTACGACTTCACCTGCTGCAACGAGCTCCGCGTCACCATCGCGGGAGTGGCCTTTCCCCACCTGTTCTTCCACTTGCTCCTGACATTCAGCAGGTGGCGAGCCGTCACACTCGCGTTCAGCGAGACGTTCGAGGCGCTGCTTCACGGCCTGCAGAAGACGCTCTTTCGGCTGGGAGGGCTGCCTCATGAGCTGCGAAGCGATAATCTCTCGGCCGCTACCCGTGAGCTCAAGACCAGCGGACGTTCTCTCACCAAACGCTACCGTGCCGTGCTCACGCACTACGGACTCGAGTCTTCCAGGATCCGCCCCGGCAAGTCCCACGAAAACGGCTCCATCGAGAAGGGTCACGACGTCCTCAAGCGCAAGCTCGAGCAAGCGCTCCTCCTGCGCGGCAGTCGCGACTTCTCGACCCGCGACGCCTACCTCGCCTTCGTGCAGCGGGTCGTCGACCAGCTCAACGACCAGAACGCCGCTCGCTTCGAGCAGGAACGAGCCCTGCTTCGACCGCTCCCGCCTCATCGCTTACCTGAGTACACCGAGTTCTCCTGCGTGGTCCGCTCATGGAGCACCATCCACTTTGCCAAGCGCACCTACTCGGTGCCCTCTCGCCTCATCGGCAGCAGCGTAACGGTTCGTCAGCACGCCGAGAAAATCGAGGTCGTCTACAAGGACAAGCTCGTCGAGACGCTGCCCCGAATGCGAGGCGAGCGGTCGTTTCGCGTCGACTACCGTCACGTCATCTGGTCGCTCGTGCGAAAGCCTGCTGCCTTCGCGCGCTACCGCTACCGCGAGGAGATGTTCCCCTCAGCGGTCTTTCGCCGCGCCTACGACCGCCTCGTCGCGCAATCCCCCTCCAAGGCGGACCTCGAATACCTTCGTATTCTCCACCGCGCGGCGAGCACTGCTCAGAGCGATGTCGAGTGCGCTCTCAGTATCTTGCTCGAACAGAGCGCTCCGTTAGCTCTCGACTCGGTCAAGATGCTCGCTTCTCCAGCCTTGCCGACGGCTCCAGCTCTCCTCCCACTCAAGCCAGACCGACACGCTTTCGATAGTCTGCTCGCCGCTGGAGGTGGGCTATGACCACCGCCGTCGAGCACCGCATCGCCGAGCTCTGCTCGCAATTTCGGCTCCCCACCGTCAGCGAGCAGCTCCACCTTCGTCTTGAGCTAGCCGACCAACGCGCCGCCATCCCAACGGTCGTCGAGGTGCTCGAGATGGAGGCCGAGGCTCGGCAGCACCGCCGCGTCGCGAGGTTGCTCGCCGCCTCCAAGCTGCCGCCCGGCAAGACCTTCGACCTCTTCGAGAGTTCCCGTTTGCCGTCCGCGCTACGCAAGCAGATCGACCTACTCTCGACAGGAGAATTTCTCGCTGACGCCACGAACGTGCTCTGCTTCGGCCTGCCCGGCACGGGCAAGTCCCATGTCGCTGCCGCTGTCGGGCACGCGCTCGTCCAGCAGGGACGAACGGTCCTCTTCACGCCGACGTTTCAGCTCGTGCAGGAGCTCCTCGCAGCGAAACGTGACCTCGAGCTGCCTCGCGTCCTACGCAAGCTCGACGGCTTCGAACTCATCGTCCTCGACGACATCGGCTACGTGCAGCAGTCCGCCGAAGAGATCGAGGTGCTCTTCACGCTCCTCGCCGAACGCTACGAGCGACGCTCCCTCCTCATCACCAGCAACCTCGTCTTTCACGAGTGGGACCAGATCTTTAAAAACCCCATGACGACCGCGGCCGCCATCGACCGCCTCGTCCATCACTCAGTCATCCTCGAGTTCTCGGTCGAGAGCTACCGCACCGACACGGCGAAGAAGCGGCAGAGCAAGGTCCGCGGCTGACCACAACTTCAGCGACAACTACCACGACAATTGCACCAAATCCGATGCGCACCCATCAGATCTCACCGCGCGACGTGACCGAGGGCGCCGGCCACGTCCATCCACCTGGCAAGACCGGCAATTCTAATTGTCGCCGACCGGAAGAAATAGTTGACGTCGATCACAAAGCTCTCTCGAGATCGTCGAGCGTGTGCATACGCAGGCCGCTGACGAGAAATGTTTGGTGTGCGGAGGCGAGACGAAAGAGTGGAGCGGGCAGTTCGAAGAGTCCGAGGAGATCGACGTGATCGAGCGGCGCTTCGTCGTGACGAAGCACAAGCGCCAAAAGTACCGGTGCAGCTGCGGGTCATGCATTCAGACCGCGCCCGGCCCGACGAAGCTCTTCGAGAGCGCGCGATACTCGGTGGGCTTCGCGGTCGAAGTGGCAACGAGCAAGTACGCCGACCATCTGCCGCTCGAGCGACAGGTAAAGATGATGGCTCGCGAAGGACTCAAGGTCGATTCTCAGACACTCTGGGACCAAATCGATTGGCTCGCGTTCTGGCTCGAGCCGGCCCACAAGGCGCTCGGCCAATACATCCTGACGGAGCCCGCGATCGGTGCAGACGAGACGCACTGGCGAATGATGGGGAAGAAGGAGAACGCCTTCAGCAAACAGTGGCACGTGTGGGCGATCGCCACCGACCGCGCTGTGAGTTATCGGATATCGACGAGCAGGTCGACCGAAGCAGCTAAGGCAGTGCTCGGTGGCTACCAGGGCACGGTGATGACCGACGGCTACGCAGCCTACTCTTCGCTGAAGAAGCAAGGGGAGCGATTTCGGCTCGCGCACTGCTGGGCCCACGTGAGGCGAAAGTTTATCGAAATCGAGGCGCAGTATCCGAAAGAATGCGGCGAGGTCCTCGACTGGATCGGAAAGCTCTACCAAATCGAGCGTGATACGCGAGACGGACCACCCGAGCGACGACTGGCGATTGGCGCGGAGCGCTCGCGCGAGGTGGTGCGGAGAATCAGGGACTGGGCGCTAGAGACCAAGGCGCTCCCGCAAAGCAATCTCGGTAAGGCCATCGCCTATATGGGAGGCGTTTGGGATGGTCTTCAGGTGTTTCTGGGCGACCCACTCGTCGAGCTCGACAACAACCGTACCGAACGCGCGATTCGTGGTGTGGTGGTCGGACGGAAGAATCACTACGGCTCGCGCTCGAAACGCGGAACGGAAGTTGCGGCTCTTTTCTACAGCCTGATCGAGAGCGCGAAGCTCGCAGGGCTCGACCCGAAGGCGTACCTCAAGGTCGCCATCGACGCGGCGCTCCGAAAAGCCAAAATCCCGCTGCCCCACGAAGTTTCTGGCGCTCCGGCCCTTTGAACCTCGCCCCCCGCCGCCCTTCGGTCCGCCTGAAAGGCCGTGCTTCGGCGAGGACTTACACTCCTCGACACATCATCACGGTAAACTTTGCGGCAGAATTACTGCTCAACTGTCCACCCATAACTCGCTGGCGGAGGACAGAGGACACCTGTACCAGAGTCAGCATCAGGTCAGCCATCCTCACAATCTTCCTCTTCGTCACCTTGTGAGAATCTGCTCGACCGTGGTTCGCTCCTCGCGGTTTGGCCACACCGAAGCACAACGTCGCGCTTGCTCCAAAGACAAGCGTTCCTTCCGAACTCCAAGCTCAACGAGCCTTCTATCAATGGCGTCTAGCTCAGCGATTCCGCGTCGATCTTCACGCACGAGATAGAACTCTTTTCCGTTATCAAACTCCAGATCGTAGAAGAAGCGATCTTCCCGTTCGTAGCAGGATGCTCGCACCAAGCGTAGATTCGCCCATTGATAGTCGCGGCGATGCCCTAGCCAGCGCTCTTCTAGTCCCTCTTCATGAACGACGCGATGCATCGTCCCGAGCCGCACCGTCTCGTACCCCATAAATATGAGGGGCAAGCAGCACACCCCGCAGT
This sequence comes from Pseudomonadota bacterium, assembly GCA_023428245.1. Taxonomy (GTDB): domain Bacteria; phylum Myxococcota_A; class Polyangia; order Polyangiales; family Polyangiaceae; genus NIC37A-2. Next base: position 7,677 of record JAEYYX010000124.1, on the reverse strand, counting down.
ACAGGGCAACCCAATACGCATTGAGCACTCGCCACTCCTTCCCGAACAGGAGCAAGACCCCAATGAGCGCTTGGATCGGCCTGCGGAAAAAGAACAGCGCTTCACCTATCACTTGAAGAGCTGTTCCCGCATGCGCCAACCCTGACAATGCCCGAACGCCAAGCAGTAGCCCCGGAAGGCTAAGTATCAAGGTCCCGAGAATCGGACGCGCCTCCGCCCCTGATAGTTGAAGAACTAACGCACCGCTTGGTGAAGCTCCTGCATCATCTCTCCAGAGGAGGGCCGTGAAGAGACAACCGGCAAGAACAATCCAGGCTAGGAACCAAACACCCGTCTTTGTCCACCCACTAGCTTGCTGTTGTGGCAATGCTCGAACGCCCCGAGCAACGAGTTCCTGGTACGCGCACTCCTGCGCCACAGTCCATGGAGGTCCCCCAGTCGGGGAACCAAGCCCGCGCGATTCTTCTTGTCCGTTCATGTGTCGTCCCGCGCCAGGCGTAGACGCTCACGGTCAGCATCCAAAATTTTTCGGCACAGGTCCGCCGTCAATACGCCCGACTCGGCGTCCTTCAAGGTTTCCATGACTCGCCCTTCGGTCAATCGCTTCTTTTTCACTGTACTGCCACCCTTTTTGGAGGCTACAGCCACCGAATCGAGCAGCCCACGTTGGGAATACGCCGGCTCCAGGATAGAGGGTCCTCCTTGCGGAAGGGCGCTCAGGCCCTCTCGCTAGTCTCAACGGCGGCTCCGAAACCTACTTGTCAATCGCGTTGGTTCCTTGGAGGAGCTTTGCGAACTCAGGATTCATGCCTCCACCTCCTGGTCCAGGTCGCGTCGGTCCCTGTCTTATCTCAGGCCCCGACGAACCACGCTTCCCTCCGCCGCCTGTTCCTGCATCAGCATTCGGAGCTCCGGTTCCAGAGGCAGGTGCTCCGATACCCGCGGACGCCCCGCTAGACGCTCCATGGGCAGCTTGGCCAGCTGCGCTTAGCGCACTCACAGCCGTCGTGGTGATTCCGTGTTCCAGCGCTTGCTCTGCAAGGTAGCTGTTCCTGAGAACCCGTCCAAGGTCCGCAGGAGCTTCCGCGCGGGTGAGGATCCCATCACGAAGAGCGGCCCCTGGGAGGTGAGCCTGAAACACGCCTCTCCCCACAGCGTTGGCAGCGCGCCCCGCGAGGGGTCCGAGGGCTCCTGCTGCCAGCATTGAAGCCCCTAAGGAGCCGAGGGAAGCTTCTTTGGGGTTGCCCAGCGCCGAGATTGCCCAGCCAACTGGAGCCACAAAAAGGGCATTGTAAATGGCAAGCGTTCCGGCCCCGGCAACCACAGGGCCACCGAACGGAAGACCAGAGAGGGCACCGGTGACCGCTCCAGAAACCACGTTGGCGATGATTGTTCCTGTGCTCGCTCTCGGAGACGAGGTCACGAACCCGACACCCCCTCCAAGCACTCCTCCTACTATGACCGGCATCCAAAAGAACTCACCACCAGAATCCACATACTTGACTGGATTGTTAGCCACATACGAGTACAACCCGAGATTGATCGGGTAGTAAACTCCTCCGTTCGGCCCACCCCGCATATAGCTATCTAAGATGGGATCCGGCGACAGCCATTGGCCCACTCTCGGGTCATATTGCCGTGCCCCGAAATCGTAGAGTCCGGTGTCCGCGTCCCATTCCTTCCCTGTGAAGGAATACCTCGGGGTCTGCGTGTAGTTCTGGTTGAGCTGATCGATCCAGAGCTCTCCGCTCGGGAAGAACTCCGTATGGCTCAAGAGGTTTTGGTGGCCGTCCAGCGTGTAGTGCGCCGATCCTAGGTGGTCGTTTGAGTAGTATTGGATAGGCGAACTCGTAAACCAAGCCGCGTCCATCTTGCTCGCGAGGCGCTCGCCTCCGGCGTAGATGTGCTTCGTGACGTATTGATTGTCGCCGTTGACGCGGACCGTTAGATCTCCTCGATGGAATGCTACCTCTTCCATGGAGGTCGCTCCGGGATGAACGGCAATCGCCTTCTGGCCCGAACCATCATAGTAGTTGCGAATCAGGTCGTAGCCGTCCTGGACTCGCTTCATGCTCCGCAGCTTGTCGTCGTCCGTCCACGTCGCGTTGCGCGTGCCGAAATTGCTCGTGCGCTGGGTGTGATTGCCGGAGGCATCGTATTGGTAGTCGATGGTAATCGGCTGTGGACCGGTCGTCGCGATGCGACTCGGGGCGTGGGGTTGCGCGCCTCCGTAGGTATACGTGCTGCGGTAGGTTTGACCGGAGACTAGAGAGCTCTCCCAGTTGCCGCTTTGGTTCATTGTATCGCTGAAGGAACTCTGATCTTTCAGCTTAATGTTCCCAATTTCATCGTACTGTTGCTCCAGGGCGAAGCGGTTGCGCTGCGTCTGATTCGATGAGGACTCGCCTGTCGCTTGGGTGAGTTGGTGCAGGAGGTCGTACTGAAAGTGGTAAAGGGCAGGCCTGACTCCGACTGCTACGTCGCTCTCATAGGGACCGGCCGCCTTATTGATCGAGATGACGTCTCCGTGACCGTTGTACTCATACACTGAGTACTCGAGGTTCCGGGGGCTGATGTCGTTTCGGTGTGCGTCGTCCTGGAACGTGGTCTCGCGGACCGCTAGCCTGTGCGATTTCTCCTGGTAGTAGTTGCGCGTCTTGGAGAGGTTTCCGCTGATCTCGCGGGTGACTCGTCCAAACTCGTCGTAGCCTCGGTGAGTGAGATAGGTGCTGTGGGGCGGCTCTGAGAGCTGCGCCGGAACAAATCCAAGCTTCTGCCCGTAGACGCTCTGGAGATTGCCTCCCTGGTCATAGGCATAATGGACGACTTCCTTGTCCGATCCTGGGAAGCGCGTTTCTAACAATCGGCCGAACGAGTCGTACTTATAGCCCACCGCATACTCGTAGCCGGGCCTGTTCGGGTCGGCCTTGCGGGTAAAGGATCGGCTTTCCGAGGCGACGTTGCCGTCTTGGTCATACGAAAATACTCGTGAGCCGACTTCACTGGTTTCGCTCACAACTCGACCGGCAGTGTTCGTTTCTGGCGGCGCCGTGGGTCCTCCGTAGGTGAACGTGACGTCCGTCGCGGCGCCGGGATAGTCAATCGCCATGAGCCGATTCCGGTCGTACACGTAGTTGATCTTTTGACCTCTCGCCCTGAGCTGAGCAGTCTCCTTCGTCATCAACTGCCCGTTGGGGTAGTAGGTGAAGACTGTGCGACCCGCGTCGGGTGAAGTCATCTCGCGAGTACGGCCGAGGGCGTCGTAAAGAGCGCTGGTCTGGTTTCCTTTCGCATCAATGACCCGAATCAGCTCGTTCATCGGGTTCGTCTCGTAGCGGGTCACGAGCATGGCGAGGCCCTGGGCGCCAGCGAGCTGATTGAACTGTTGAACTTCGGCCACCTCGCCGTCGCTGTCACGCAACGTTACAGTCCGCGCACCTGGTGGACCGTAGTCCTCAGTGACTGTGGTACCGTGCTTCAGAACGCCAGATTGGGCTTGGTGAAGGCCGTATTCGATCGTGGTCGTCGCGTATCCCCCCGTTGGCGACTCGTCCCAGGGCGCGCTCATGCTCGTCGGGCGATCCAAAGCGTCGTAGGTGATCATCGTGGGGTTCAGCGGCGCTTCCTGGGGAACGAACGTCCACGGATATCCTGTGGCGAAGGAGGGTTGACCGACCGCGATCGCTCGCCCGGCCGCGTCGTACGCTATTTTCCCGCTCACGGTCATTCCAACATCGAGCGATGTTCCAGTGTCCCGAAGATGGTCCTTCTTGGTCTGAATGACACGGCCGAACCCGTCCACGAACTCGGTGGTGGAGATAGCGTCGTGGTTTGCGGTGTTTACGTGGGGTGAATTTCTCGCTGCGTCTTTGCGACGAGTCATGACCCAGAGGGGGCTAGGCGGGTCACCCGTACGCAAGGGAAGAGCATGCTCAAAGGAGACGGTAGCCACGGGCGTGTTCCAGTCTTTGGGTCCCCTGATCGAGGACAACCGTCCAAACTGGTCGTAGCCATACTGGGTGATGTTCTGGCTAGCGTCGGTGACCGAAATCACCTTGCCGAAGAGAGGATCGTACGCCTTGGTCGTGGTGAGACCGTAAGCATCCGTAACGGTCGCGACATGCGTCTGGAGCGCCTCGTCATAGGTGTAGGAGAGAGTTGCGGAGTTCGGGTCGGTCACCAGCGTGGGGTTCCCCATGAGGTCGCGCGAGTCGATTCTCCACTGGGCCAAGAGGGTCGCGCCCGTGGTGTTATAGTTCGCTACCGTAAGGAGCTCACCTTTGTTTCCGTAGGTTGCTCGCCGATCGCGATAGGTCACGCCCCCGCCCGCGGCCGTCACGCGACTTGCCCGAACGATATTCGGGGCAGGGTTCGCGTAGGTTACCGTGTAAAGGACATTCTTCGAGGGCTCATCACCTTGGACGGCGAGAGTCTTCAAGTTGCCGTGCGACAGGTCCCACGTTCGGGTCTCCGTTGAAACGAGGCCGGTCGATTCGCCCTCGAAGATGGTCGAGGTTCGGATCTTCTCATAAGGGAAGTGCGATTCTGTCAGAGGCGTGAAGGACACTTCCGGTTCAGGCGGCGGCTCATACGTCCAAGATTCGCTCACGTATTTCACGCGGCTATTGGCAGGGCCGTCGCTGTATGCAGTCCGCGAGAGGGGCAAGCCCTTCGTGTAGTAGCTGGTGTTCGCGTACGTCGCTTCAACCTGAGAGATCCCAGGTCTCCTTTCCAGGACCTTCTCATAACCGAGGAAATTTCTCTCTGTCCGGCTGTAAGCTCCGCTCCTTCCCTGTTCGTATTCGACCACGTAGGTGGGCGAGTGAGCGTCCTCGACTTCCACACGGCTCACGACATATTGAACACCGGGGTGTGCATGGGTCGCGCCTTGTCGTCCGTAGGTGATTTTCGTCTTGGCGCCGGTGGGGCCTTCGACGGAGGTGAGAAGGTTTATTCCGCCAAGTTTGTTGAGCTTGGCGCGGGTCAAAGACGAGTCTTTGCTCTTGAGGACGAAATCCGGGAGTCCATCGCCATCAGCGTCCTGCAAAGCGAGCTGTTCTCGCGAATCGGGGGACGATTGTGTGGAGGAAATTCCGACGCAGAAGAAGAGAAAACAGAAGTGAACCTCTTCGAACGCTGTCCAATCGGACGAGGTTGAGAGGCCGATGGAGTCGAGGGCCGCCCCAGCATTGACGTTAAGCTCCCGAAGAAACCCCTCCACTTCGGGCGGCGAGTTCCACTCCGGGACGCCCAAGATCCGGGGCTCTCCAAAGCTTGTGCCCAAGTTTGGTCGAAAAAGCAGCCAGGCAGCGCCTCCGGCAGTACCCATCCTTGCCGCTGTAAAGACGTAATCGGCGAGCCCGTCACCCGTGACGTCCACTAGTCGACCGAGATCGCGACGCACCGAGTGCTGGTAGGCAACCCCGGCTGACACACCAATCGGCCCCGCGGGGACAGTTCCTCCCAACGAAGGAGTCACGGTAGACACGATACTGTGAGCCATCGCTCCGTCGTCTACCGAGACCGAAGAGTCCACGACAAGTCCGGGGTCGTCCGGGTCTTCAGGGTGCTCTGAGATGGGCTCACCCTTGAGAGCACTACCTACCTTGTCACTGTAAGGGTGTAACTCCGCCACACCGAACGAGAGTTCGAGGGGGAAGACCTCAGACCCCCAATCCTCTCCGGCAGCACGCGGCCAAACGACATCCGGAAGGCGCCGATACCCAACATTCAGCCCCACTACAGTCTGCTTCGCATCGCGGTCCCAGTGTACATAGTCGGGCAACCCGTCACCGTTCATGTCGATGAGTTGTCGGTGAGTGTTCGTTCTCCCAAAGTCGGTGCCCAAGCCAAGACCCATGCCCGTAAACGCCTGCGGCACGCCGTCGCCCGAGACCCGGAGAAGGGTGATCTTCCCCCCCGCCAGTCCTACATCGAGGCCCAAACGTGTCTTGCCGATGTTGGTGTCCGTTTCCGTGGAGGTTGACCCCATGGAACTCGGGCCCGTGACGAAGCTACCCGCGCAGTTCGGCGCCCCGACGGGCAAGCAGCCAGTATTGTAGCCCACGTTGAAGGCTGTGATCGTGTCCGGAAGATTGTCGCCGTTCATGTCGATCAGGTCGCGATCGAGCACGAAATGGCTCTTGCCAAAGCCAATGCCCGTCCACGGCAGCGATAGGTCCACACCATAGGTGGCCGAATGAGAAATGCGCGCTGCTAAGGCACCATCCCCATGCTCTCCCGCATCCAGGGCTTGCTCGACCTTGACAACGCCCGGCATTAGCAGCCCAGCGGCGCTCATGAATCCCCCACCGCGAATTTCCCAAGCGGGCCCCGGAGCCTCGACTTTCCGAGCCACTCCCGGGGTCGCGGGGAAGAACGCGGGCTTTTCCTCTAGAAGGCTCTCCGCAACTAAGTCCTGGTCCTCGAACCTATTCGGCTCAAAGCTTCCCGAATCGGAACGGAAGTCACCAAAACTCCAGCCGTGAAATCCGCCCGAGAGACTTCCCCACGCGCGAACCATGCCCCCGAAGGAAGCCAAGTAGTTCGGATCATCGGTGAGAGTGTTCACGGGAACCTCCAGGACGCCCGAGGAAGAGCTCCCACCCGGGAGGCTGGCGTTGATCGCTTCGAGATCGAGACGGCCCGCGCGCATATCGTTCTCCGAGCGCAGCGAGCAGGTCACTGATTGCCCAGGAACCAGACCCGTCACCTCTTCATCGACGATCTCGTCGATCTCGGTGTAGGGAAGATAGTCCCCTCGGATTTCCTTCTTCCAAAGCAGACGGTTCCCCGACTGACAAAGCCCTACAATACGATGGTACGTAGCAAAACGCCGGAGTAGCCCGCTTAGGTGCATCGTTGAGGCGGTAGCCACGAACGTTTGCGTTCGCTCCCCCGGAAGAATGCCTGGTGGCTTAAAGCTCACGGGCGCCTGCCGCCGAGCAACGCTAGCTGGTATGGGAGCCGAAGTTACGCCGTTCTGAACGGAGCAGGATGTACCACCTGACTCCGGGGTGCAGAACACGGAACCAGCGACAGGAGACCTCCCCGGATACGGATCGGGAACGGTTGCGGTCGTGTATCTCACAAACGGAACCCAATTCACGAGGCTCGGATCGACCACCGTATCCGAGGTCATCTCAAAATCCAGCAGGGTTCCGGATTCAAGAACACCGTTCGCCAACGGGGGGCAAGTACCTTGTGCTGAGGCGAGTTCTTGAGTTGAGACGAGGGCATTGAACTGGCCAGCTGAAGCTCCAATCGGCCACTCCTTCAGAAGACAGCGCGATTGCGTATGGGTTTCGGGGTCCACCGCGACTTTCCAGAGCCGTGCCAAGAGAGTATCCGGAGTTGCCTCCTTGGACACGACTCCTCCCAGAACCGCCTCGCCGGTCAAGATCGCGCTCACAGGCGTCGAAAGCCCAGACCCCAACCGGAAGTCATCGACGAGCGAGAACCGATCGATAGGACGGCCATAAGATCCGATTTCGGTGGTCGCCCCTTCGTAGGCGATGGTAGGCGTCCAAAGCACCGGGTCCGACTCGAGCTGAGCCTCCCCCCGATTTCCGGACACCCCAAGAAGCGCGACAATGCGCAAGGAGTGTTCGATGTCACAAGGAAAGAAGACGCGCCGAGCGAGGCGCAAGTTCACGGATGAGTTCAAGGCGGACGTGG
>JAEYYX010000082.1 GCA_023428245.1 Pseudomonadota bacterium | reverse complement strand
GCGCTGCCACCGTCTACGCCCGCCTCAGGACTTCCACAGGCAAACGCAATCGCCGAGAGAGCGAGGGCTCCCGAAATTCTTCGGTGCCTCCCGCGAGGTACTGGTCGTCCAGGCGAGTTCCCTCGCTTCGTGAAAAGCCCAACGTGCGCGTGGGGAGACATAGTGATAGAATCGTAAGCCGGGCGGGGACTCGCGAGTGAGGGCATTTTCTCTCACCCTCGGTGTTCAATTTTTTGCTCCTGCTTTCCTTGTACGAAAAGAGGCCGGCAGACAGGAAAAATCCAGCTCGGAACGCTAGCGGTCAGACTCTCTCCGCCGGTGCGCTATATCCCCGCCCGTGAAGTGGAACCCCTACGACAAACTCGGCGGACGTGAAGCCACCATCCAGCTGACGGAGCGATTTTATGATTTGATGAGTGAGCTCGAGCCGGACCTCGCAAGGCTCCATGAGCTCGACGACAGTGGCCTGGTCAGCCGACGCTCGCGCGATCGCTTCGCCCTCTTCTTCATGGGCTGGCTGGGTGGCCCCGACGACTACGTCCGAGAGAACGGTCATCCTCGGCTCCGCATGCGCCACGCCCGGGTTCCCGTCGATATTCGGATGCGGGACGCCTGGCTCCGCTGCATGTTCAAGGCAATGGATGATCTCGCCGTCGACCCCGAGCTCCAGGCATTCCTCAGGCCCCGGCTCGCCGAGGTCGCGAATTTCATGCGCAACGTCCCGGAGGAAGTGGTCGTTTCCGAGCCCCACTGACAACTCCCGCACGAAAGGCTAAAGGGAGCTCCCGAAGGGGCCCCGCGGGGCCTTGAGAGACCTGCCCGACTTCTGAGGTATGTTGTACCTGCCATGACCTTCAAGATGGCTGCCCTCGTGACGCTTGGCCTTCTGGCCCTCCCCGCGGCGGGTGTCTTGGTCACGCTCGCCCAAGGCGAAAAGCCCAGAGCCACAGCCGAGCCGCCCCAGCCGAAATCAGCGCGTGTCGAGAAAAAGGCCAAGGCAGAGCCGATCACAAAACAGCTCGCCCCCCCTGACAAGTCCAAGGCGAAAGCGAAAACGAAAACGAAGTCCAAGGCAAAGAACGTCATCGCCATCGCAGGGACCAAGGCGATCGGCGCCGACCTCGGTGGTCGCCTTTCTTGGAGCGCGGACAACATGGGCGCGAAGATCGAGAATCCCTGCGCCTTTGCTGCCTGCTTAGCTCCCGATGAGCAAGAAAAGGCTTGTGCGAAAGGGACAGTGATCCGCGCGAAGAAGACCACGCCGAAGAAGAGCTGGGGCGCCGGAATCGACTGGAACCTCCGGGAGGACGAAAAGGGCATTCACGCTCTCGGGAAGACGAACGTCAAAGCCTTCTCCTTTCACCTCGAGACTAAGGCGAAGAGTGTAAATTATCTCTTCGGTGTCACGGTGAAGGGAGAAGAGTACTGCACCGAGATGAAGCCGGGGAACAATCGGATCAAGTGGACGAGCCTGCGCAAGGGGTGCACCGAGAAGGCTGTGGAAGGCAAACGCGACCTCGGGGACCTGCTCAGCTCCGTGACTCAGGTCCACTTCCGAGCTCAGGCGACCAAAGGCAGAGACCAGAAGTTCGAGTTCTGCGTTTCCGACCTCAAGGTGCACTGAGCCGTTTCCAAGGCCCTCCTCAGCTCACGTCCGCATCCCCTCCGCCCCGCACACCTTCTGTTCAGAGCAGCGCTCGGAGGCGCTCAAGGCGTACAGGTGAACCCAATGTCCCAAAAATCCGAGGTCCTCTGGAAGGTCGAGCTGTCCGCGAGACTCTCACCCACACACTGTCCCGCGCTCGCGCTCATCACCCGCTCGTCTGCGCGAATCTCGAGCGTCCCGCTTGAGATCTCAAGCTCGCGCCTCGAAACAGCTGTCGCCGATCCCGGAGCGCAGAGCTCACGGTAAGGGACAAGAATGCTTGGAACGGGATCTCCGCCGAAGGTGAGGTCGAAAATCTCATCCGTGAGCCAATCGGGAAGATTTACGCGCATCTGGTCGGAGAAGCTCGAGATCATGAGGGCCGCGCCCATATCGAGCGCGGGGGAAAAGGTGAGCTCGAAACCGGCGGCGGATCGGGTGACCTGAGCAGTCGTCTTGCCCCCTTCACCACCCGGGCCCAGGCCTCCCTCGGCGAATCGATCTTCCGCCACGCTGCCTGAAAGTATCCCTCGCGTTTGAACATCGAGAGAGAACACCTCGGCGCCCGATTCTGAGGGCTGGGTCAGACGCAAAGAGCTATCGGGCAACTCAAATCGAAACGGCCCCGTGCGCTCCTTTTCGCCACAGTCCATCGACCCTTCACGGCAGAAGGAAGACCCCGGGAGCGTGACGTCGAATGCCCCCAGCTGCGCGGAATAGCTGCTCCCGATGGACCGCGGGCCCACGTGCACTTCGAGGCCCGTACAAGCTTCGCTCTTGCTCCCAACCGTCTGCTCGGGTTTGTCCTCGTTCGGCTGAATCTTGAGGCCTCGCACGCCCACCGACCCGCTCATATTTCCTTGCGCGTCGCGGCGGAGTCCCACCGTCACTGTCCCGCTCGAGCGCGAGAAGTCGGTACGTCCTTCGCGCGCATCGACAGTCGCAGTCCGGGCCCAATCCGTCAGCGTCTCTAGGTTCGCCTGAACCGTCAGCTCGTTCGGAGAGACGGTCACCTTCTTCGTCCAGGCAGCTCCCTCGGTCAGCTCGACCTCGAAGAGCAGCGTTCCTGCGGCGGTGCGCCGCACATTCCAAAAGGACGGAGTCTCTCCAACACCCTCACTCGAGCAGGAACACTCGTGGAAGGCCAAGCGCAGAACTTCTCCACTCGAGATTTCTAAGGCATTGTTCAAGAACTCAACAACCTCCTCCCGAACGCGGGTTTGCTCCGAAACTTCCGTCAAAGACTGGTTCGGGGAGAACACGTCGTAGTTCGCCTCGGTACGACAGCTCGCATAGACGGCGATGGAAAGGAGCTCCGAGAACGCATCGATGATCCCGACGTCATCGACATTTGTGAGCGCCGCATGGAGCGGCGTCATCCAATTGACAAACTGGTCTCCGAGAAGCTCGACGAGCTCCGCTTTCGTGATCGGAACAAACTCTTGCTCAAGAGTCTCCTCGACCTTGCACAAGGAGCGCAAACGATAGGAAGACTGGCCGCTCGCCTCCGATGGTTCTCCTCCATCGCCAAACGGATCTTCGCCGGCGTCGGAAGGCCCTCCATTATCGTCGGAAGGCCCTCCATTATCGTCGGTAGGCCCTCCATCATCGCCGCTCACTGCTTGCTGACCGCCGCAGCCCGCCAAGAACAAAGAAACGATAAGCCCACTCCCAGAAAGCACCGAACGAAACACTAGCCCCCTCCTCGGGCTCCCGAAGGGAGCCTCAACGTACGATGTTAGATCATACCATAGCGCCCCAGGGGATCGCATCCCCGAGCCTTTCTTCCCGAAACGTTTAGGAAAACGCGGGCAGGTCGGTCTCGAGCTCTCGAGCAGGTGAGCGCCCTCTACACGGCTGAAGATGTCAGGAGCGCGGCGCGAAGCGCCGCGCGTTCTGCGCACGCCTCTTCTCTTCGTAGGCGGCCCGACTCTTGGGTTCCGCGTCGGTGACCAGCGCATCGATGAGCCTGCGCGCCGCGCCGCTCACTTCGAGCACAGCCTCCTCAAAGACGGCTTCATTTGCCTTCGACGGCCGCGTAAACCCGCTCAGCTTCCGAACGAACTGAAGCGAAGCAGAGACAATCTCTTCCTCGGTGGCCGGCGGATCGAAGTTGAAGAGAGGTTTGATGTTGCGACACATGGCGGAGCGACCATGAAACTGCTGCGCGACCTGATTCACAACCCGGGACGACCAGACCTCTTCGACTGCCCCGCCCCGGTGCCCCCCGGTATGGACCCGACGCCGCACCCCAAGGGCGCGATTTTCCTGAATCGGCACCTCGGGAAAGCCCTTCCGCGCGCCGAGAGCGTTCGCTCGGGAGTAGAAACGTTCCAAACTTCGACTACGGTGAGGGGTCCTCTTCGCGAGGCCCCTCTGGGCATCGCGACTGGGGGGCCGGCTTCCCGAACGAAAGACTCGGGGAAGCACCCATCACCCGGAGCAGGGAGGTCGCGCTCGGCGAGCTCTTGGTCAGGGAAGTGAGCGACCCCCGCGCGAGCGCGGGAACTACCGAAAAAGTACAGAAAGCATAGGTGAAGACGTTATGAGCGTTGTGATTGGCGATAAGGAATACTTCCCCGGAGTCAGCAAGATCGCGTATGAGGGTCCGGAGTCGGACAACCCGCTCGCGTTCCGGTGGTACGACGAGAACCGCGTCGTCGCAGGGAAGAAGCTGAAGGATCACTTCAAGTTCGCGGTTTGTTACTGGCACACTTTCTGCGGTGCAGGCGCGGACCCGTTTGGTCCGGGCCCCTTCCAGTTCCCGTGGAACGAGGGCAAGGACGCTCTCTCTCGCGCGAAGATGAAGGCTGACGCGGCCTTCGAGTTCATCACCAAGCTCGGCGTCCCCTACTACTGCTTCCACGACATCGACCTGATCGAGGAAGGTTCGAGCCGCGCCGAGACCCAAAAGCGCGTCATGGACATCGTCGAGTTCGCCAAGCAAAAGCAGGCCGCCTCCGGCGTGAAGCTCCTTTGGGGCACGGCGAACCTCTTCTCGAACCCCCGCTACATGAATGGCGCTTCGACGAACCCCGACTTCTCGGTCGTCGCTCACGCAGGCGCCCAGCTCAAGGACGCCCTCGACGCAACGATCGCTCTCGGCGGCGAAAACTACGTCTTCTGGGGCGGTCGCGAAGGCTACATGAGCCTCTTGAACACGGACATGAAGCGTGAAGTTTCGCACTTCGCCCGTTTTCTCACGATGGCTCGTGACTATGCGCGGAGCCAGGGCTTCAGGGGTACCTTCTTCATCGAGCCGAAGCCGATGGAGCCGAGCAAGCACCAGTACGACTTCGACTGTGCGACGGTGATTGGCTTCCTGCGCGAGCACGGTCTCGACAAGGACTTCAAGATCAACATCGAGACGAACCACGCAACCCTCGCCGGCCACACGATGGACCATGAGATGCAGGTCGCGGCGGACGCGGGCATGCTCGGCAGCATCGACGCGAACCGCGGCGACTACCAGAACGCCTGGGACACGGACCAGTTCCCGAACAACATCAACGAGACGGTTGAGATGATGCTCGTGCTGCTCCGCTCGGGCGGCCTTCAGGGCGGCGGCGTGAACTTCGACGCAAAGCGTCGTCGTAACTCGACGGACCTGAACGACACCTTCTACGGCCACATCGGCGGCATGGACACCTTCGCTCGCGCCCTCATCATCGCCGACGAAATCATCCAGAAGTCGCCGATCGAGAAAATGCGCAAGGAGCGTTACTCCTCCTTCGACGGCGGCAAAGGCGCTGAGTTCGAAGCTGGCAAGTTGGATCTCGTTCAGCTCGCGGAGCTCGGAAACAAGGGCGGCGAGCCCCCTCTCAAGAGCGGCCAACAGGAGCTCTACGAGAACATCATCAATCGCTACATTCGCTGATGATCAGAAGACGGCCGAGGGCCTCTCTCAAAGAGGCGCCCCGGTTTCCTCAAGGGCCCGTGCTGCGACGAGCGGCGCGGGCTCTTCCGTTTTGTTCGACTGGTTCCAGTTCGAGGCAAAGAAGCAGGCTTCCAAGCGGCAGAAGCACAACCAAACTCACGGCGACGAGGCTCTGCTCGATCACACCGAGCGCCGAGAGGGCGCCGAGGATCAGGCTGCTTCCCGCACGCAGCGTAGCGTAGCGGCGAAGGAGCTGACTCGGTTTCGCGAAGAGCAAGAGGTCCGTGGGCGACAAGAGAAGCAGGGTCCAGCTCGGCGTGAGCGACGGGAGAGAGGTCGTGAGCGCGGCGAGCGGAACGAGCGAAAGCACGAAGAGCCAAAGTCCGACGACCCCGCTCTTGACGCGAAGGCTCGATTTTCTCCCACGCCAAACGAAGAGCGCGAGGACGAAGGAGAAGACAATGAGCGCTGCCCGCCCCACGTGGACGCTGGTCGGAGGCGGGGCATCGAGACGCGTGAAGAGACGCTCTCTGGGCGCGTTCAGCCTCTTGTCGATGGAGTCCATGAGGTCGATCGGAAACGCCATCCGATCCCACTCGGAGCTCTTCCGATCGAGCCGTGCTCCGCCGCCGAGCGCCAAGGCCGCGAGCGGAACCAAACGGCCCCGGAGTCCCTCTTCCGCAAAGGTGCGGAGCGCCGCGCCATCAGGAGCATTGGCTCCCTTGCGCAGCGCACCCAAGGTGACTTCGTCGAGCGCGTCGCGGAGACGTGTCGTGCAGTTGTCGAAGAGCGGCTCGTAGGCATAGGCGCGCCTCTCAGTGACGTCGGTACGCAGGCGGGCGAGCAACTGATCAGTCTGCTCCGGGTCGAGCTCGAGCTTCTGCCTCCAGACGTCCCGGAACTGGTACACGGCGAGCATACGCGACGCGGGAAAACTCGTCGGCACGAAGAGCTGCTCCCCGGAGAGAGTTCCGAAGATGAGCTTCGAGACGTCGAGTGCGGGACTCCACCCATAGTCATAACAATCGCCTTGTTCGAACTCGCCCGAGCTCACGCAAAGCGCGCTGTGGCCCCAAAGCTCGAGCATGTCCGAACCAGGACCGACGGTCAGCAGCGTGAGGGTCGTCCGGGCCGCTGTCCGGCCCGCTCCAGCCTGAACGGACGCCTGCACCGTCGTTTCCACGCGCTCCTCGGCCCCCAGAGGCGCCGCGGTGAGCAGGGCGCAGGCCAGGATCGAAAGCGCCCACGGCGCTCCCTTCGAAAAATCCCCATGAGCTCGCATGCTTCGGGCCACCCCTATCACGGCTCGGGCTCCGAACGGGAGCCGCAACGCGCAGCGGCTCTAGGTCGATGGCGGCGAGGTGAGCCCTCGGCCGGAGCGAATTTCCTTGACCGAAGACCGAAAAGAGTTCAGAGCTCTGATTCTTGCCGAGTTGAGAGGCTGCGGACATCGGGTCCGGGGCAGGCGAGCGTCTCGAACGAACGAGTCACCTAAAAAGCGATTCGTTCACTAGGGGGTCAACAAGCGCACACGGACCGTATTCGACGGCCGACTTTGCGTCTGAGGCCTCCCCTTCCGAGGGAGATGTGAGCTGGCAAGAAACGAAAAGTAGAGAAAGAAATGTCAATGAAATTATTCGTCGGTGGTCTGAGCTTCAACACCGACAACGATGGCCTTCGTCGCGGATTCGAAAAGTTCGGTGAGGTCGTCGATGCAGCGGTCATTATGGATCGCGATACCGGTCGCTCGCGTGGGTTCGGCTTCGTCACCTTCGCAAACGGCACCGACGGCAAAGCAGCCATCGAGGGTATGGACGGCAGGGACTTCGACGGACGCACCGTCCGCGTGAATGAGGCGCAGGAGCGCGCTCCCCGCAGCGGCGGCGGCGGCGGTGGTGGTGGATACGGCGGCGGCGGCGGTGGTGGATACGGCGGCGGCGGCGGACACGGTGGTGGTGGCCATAAGGGCAGCCGCCGCGGTGACAGAAGCGAGCGTTGGTGAGGTTTCTTTGAAACCTCGTTCCACGACGGGAAAACGGATTCGCGAACGCGAACGCGTCGAGCATCAACAGGAGAAGCTGGAGAAGCGCAAGCTTCGAAAGGCCAATCGCGAGAACCAGCCAGCGACTGAAGACGGCGAAGATCCCGATCTGATCGGGATCAAACCTGGCCCTCAGCCGCAGCTGTTCGTTGATTGAACGTACCGGGGCATTCCCCGCGAACCCGTAAGGGCTTTCCACAAAGCCCCATCCAAGGGCGGACTCTTCGTGAGTCTGCCCTTCTTCTATTTCCCTCTCAGAGCCCCGACCGTCTCAAGACTCGGGGGAGGTGAGCTTGAGGCCAATGATGGACACGACGAGCAAGCCGAGGAAAAGGGTCCGCGGAGCGCTCACGGGTTCGTCATAGAGGAAGATTCCACCGATCGACGCTCCGACGACCCCTACCCCGACCCAAACAGCATACGCAGTCCCAATCGGTAGCGTCCGCGAGGCTTGGGCCAGGAGCACCATACTACCGACGATGGCCGCTCCTGTCAGAAGGCTCGGGACCAGGCGCGTAAAGCCCTCAGTAGTCTTGAGCCCGAGCGCCCAAGCTACTTCGAGAAGCCCTGCGACGAAAAGAACAAGCCACGCCACGGGCCCATCCTATCACCGCACAATGCGAGGCCTAGTGACCCTTCGCACGGGGGCCTCGGGCACGTCCTTCAGTTGCAGCCGGACAGGTTTCCACGACCTCGGAGTCGAGCTACTCCGAGCAAATCGGGGTGTTCGGAGAGCTCGAACCAGACCAGCACCGCGGAGTCTGTGTCCATCGGCGTGAGCTCGCTCGTCCCGAGAGCGTAGAGCTCGAACTCGTAAACGTTACAGGGCATATGGGGCCCAAAGTAGCCGTGCTCCGAGGTGGTCGCGAAATTCGCGTTGGCTTGCTGCGAGCCGGCCGGCACTGCCGGAGTGGCTGTATCCTGCGCGATGTTTGCGGGAAGCATCGTCAGGTCCGCAGGGATGTTCCAAAGTACCCAGTGCGCTTGTCCGTAGGAGACGTCGAACAAGGCGAGAGCAAGACTCTTCGTTCCTTCCGGGGCCCCCGTCCAACTCAGCTCCGGAGTAACGTTCGCGTTCTCGAGGTACGCGACGTTCTCGTCCGGGAAGGCATCGCACACGTTGACGTTCGACTCGGAGCAGTCCTCGACGTTTTCAAAAGCAGGACTCGAAAGGACAAAGGGAGAGCTACCGCCCGTAGGGCTCGCGCCTCCCGATGCGTCACCGCCGCTTCCGATAGCCCCGCCGGAACTGACGTCACCGCCGCTCGCCGCGCCGCCCGTCGAGTCCACGCCTCCGGACGCGGCCCCACCGGAAGGAAGCGACCCGCCCATGGCAGCCGCGCCTCCAGAGCTCGCACCGCCGGTCGCCTCCGCGCCCCCTGCGCCGGAAGGCGTGCCGCTCTCGCTTTCGCAAGCGCTCAGAGAGAATAGTAAGATGAGAGCCGCACCCGCGGCGCGGCTCTCATTCTTCTGACAGATGGTTCGGGATCGCTGAAAACTCAAGGTCATCCTCACACTGATGATGACGGTCCCGACCCCCGCCGTCTACCCTTGTACTGGCGTCTTCCGATCAAGGAGCGACGCAGTTCTCCTCCATCGTATTCCAGATGGCCGTGGCGGTGGGAACGTTACCGGGGCCATCCACGTGAATCCCGTCTCTCGTGTACTCAGGATGACCGTTCCAGGTCTCCCGCAAGTCGAGCCAATAGCACTTCGGTGAACCCAGCTCGTCGCAGAGCTTCTTCATCTCGGGACGGAGGATATCGAGACAAGCCTTCAAGTCGTTAAACTGACTGCCAATCGGATCCGGGTAGAAGAAGTAGACGATCTTCTCGACGCCGTTCTGATCCATTTCGGTAAACAATGCCTTGGCAGCGTTCAACGCGTTGGTCCGGTCGGACTCCTTACCGCCTTGCCAGCAGTCGTTTCCGCCTCCGTTCATGAGAACGAAGCGCACTCCGTTCTTGTTGTTCTTGTACTGGTTCGGGATCGAGTTGCCCGCCCCGTTGCCGATCCAGGTCCCGCTCACGGACTTGTCGACGTAGGATTCGTTCTGAGCCAGAGATCCGGCCGCGCGAGCGAGTTTGGTCGTCTCCTCAGGAATGTCACTGGCAGCAATGAACGACTCGCCGATGAAGAGGACTTCGTTCCCCTTGGTCGTGCCCTTCATGCACTCTTCCGAGCCACCACCACCCGAGCCAGGCGCCCCGCCGGTGTCCGTAGTGCCGCCAGCGCCATCGTCGCCGCCCGTTCCGGGAGCTCCACCCGCTGCCGCGCCGCCCGCTGCCGCGCCGCCGGAGGTCCCTCCGGCGCCGGCAAAAGCCGCGGAGTAGGCGGGACCCTCTCCAGCCGCTATGATCGCGAGGCAAGCGCCGCCTCGGACCGAGGCCCGAGGCGTAGGGCGCCTTTTTATTCGTCACAAGGGAGAACGATCATGGAGAAGCGCAAGCTCGGCCAATCGAGCCTCGAATTCGCGCCCATCGCCTTCGGCGGCAACGTGTTCGGCTGGACGGCCGACGAGGCCGCCTCGCACAAGATCCTCGACGCCTTCGTCGATGCCGGCTTCTCCTTCGTCGACACCGCCGACGTCTATTCGCGCTGGAAGCCCGGCAACAAGGGTGGCGAATCGGAGACCGTGATCGGCAGCTGGCTGAAGAAGAACCCGGCCAAGCGCGACAAGGTGCTGAT
>JAEYYX010000126.1 GCA_023428245.1 Pseudomonadota bacterium | reverse complement strand
ATGGCGCTCGCCGTGCGCGAGATGGAGACTCAAAAGTCTCAGGTCGAGCTGAGCTGGCAGGAGAGACTCGGGCTCATCGTCGACCAGGAGTGGCAGGCAAGAGAGAATCGCCGGCTCGTGAAGCGCCTCAAAGAGGCGAAGCTCACGAAAAAGGCGTCGCTGGAGAATGTCATCGTCGACCCGGGGCGCGGGCTCGACCGAGCTGCACTCAAGGAGCTCTCTCGGTTTCGCTGGCTCGAGGCGCATCATAATATCATCCTGGTTGGAGCTACGGGCACGGGCAAGAGCTACCTTGCTGCGGCGCTCGCCGAGCAGGCGTGCAGGAAAGGCTACCGGGCACTGCTCCTGCGAATGCCTCGCCTCTTCGAAGAGCTCGCGATCGCCCGAGCTCAAGGGAAGTACGCTGACGCGCTGCTACGCCTGGAGCGCTTTGACCTCTTGATTCTGGATGACTTCTTGATGGCGCCTCTCACCGATCCGGAACGTCGTGACCTGCTTGAGCTACTCGAAGACCGACAAGAACGCTCGTCGATCATCTTCACATCGCAAACGCCGCCGAAAACTTGGCACGCCGCTATCGGAGACCCCACGATTGCCGACGCGATCTGCGATCGCATCGTCCACACCTCCAGAGTCATCGCCCTCAAGGGGCCCTCCCTACGAAAGTCAATCAACCAAACAACCTAAACCAGCCGTCGCTTCGCTCCGATTCTTGATCGAGTGCCCGGAACGACTGATCGGGTTGGCCGGAATGCTCACTCGTGGGGTACCCTTATTCCGTACGAGGTGAGGGCCCAGCACTTCGGGCCTCTCCAAGGCAGCGGGGAGGGACATACGGATCAGGGCCCTGAGCAGGGTCCCCCTCGGGATCCCGAGGGTGGCTGCGTGGAGGTCCTCGACTTGTGCCCGGTCCTCGGGCGTGAGTCCTACGGGGTAGGTGTATTGATTGGTGTCTGACATCGGTGTTCCTTTCGGGGTCCGATGGGCGGGATTGCCCATCGTGCTCTAGTTACACCGGGCATAAGTGGCTTATGGAGGGCGCTATTTTGAGCACTTGAGAGCCGTTTTCGGCTTCCGTGTCAGATCCGCGGCAACTTTCGGGGCCTCCCGCCCGCTGTAAGAGCCTTACAATAGGTAGGATATGAGCTTACAAATTGGAGGCTTAGTCCAGCGATCTTAGGCACTTGGCCTTCGGTCGATTTTCTTAGAGGGCAGGAGGCTCCATTGTGTGCGGAGTGTTAGTCCCCGTGCAAATGGCTACGATTGTGGCTATTGGGTGCCTGTTATTCGGGTGGACGACCCGCCCCGTTTTTCGGATCCCTAGGCCTTCACTTTCTTTAGGTCGGCCCTCAACCCCCTTAAAAACAAGGATTCGAGGGGCATCGGCAATTCGGACACCCTTGGCCGTTCGCTCCTGAAGCCAATTTAGGCTCCCTTCGGAGGAGTGGATCCATACCGCAACTCCATGGCCTAGATCGATCCTCAAAATACTAGGGGTTTCTGAGAGAGGTGGGGCGGGCGGTGTAGCAGGGGAGGTGGTTCCGATCTCCACCTCCCTGACGACCAAGGAAGCAGCGGCCTACTTGGGGATGCGGCCAGCCTCGGTGCGGAAGCTCGTCCACGAAGGTCGCCTAGTCCCCGTTGGGAGGAGGGGAGGCCTCGAACGAGCCACCCACGTTTTCGAGGCGGCCGAGGTCGAACGCTTCAAGCGGGGTCTTCCGCCCGCCGAGATTCGAACCTTGGGGTCCCCCCGAAATGGAGTTAGTCAGGGCGTGGATCGCCCTGATTCGCCCAAGAACGGAGAATCAGATGGCAAATTACAAGCAGATGTACGGATACCAACTAGCCCCAACGAAGTACCCCAGCGTCTTCCAGCGGCGGGAAGGAGGATACGTCGTCCGAGGACGAGCAAAGGATCTCTCGGGCAAGCAGAAGGTGATCTTCAAGGTACTGGAGAAAGAGACACTACTTCAGGCAGTCCAATACCTGGAGTCCGAAAAGCAAAAGATTCGGGACGGGATCGTTGCGAGAGAAGTGACGACGCTCTTCAGCGAATTCTGCGCATCGGTCTTTGATGCCAAAGTGAAGCGAGGCGATATCGTCTCGGCCGATGGGATCTCGAAGTGGAAGCACATCCTGACCCATCTAATCAACGGGACGAAGGTAGGGGATATTCATGTCCTTGGTTTCGGGAAGCTCTTGCTTGCTGATCTGAGGCCCGCTCACGTCGAACACTGGAAGGACGGCTTGGCTCAATTCCTGGAGACCAAGGAATACGCCCCCACGACGTTCAACACTTGGCTTCGCGTCCTTCGAGTGATTTCAAAGGCCGCTGCCAAGGAACTAGACGGCAAAGACTTCATGTTCGGGGTGGAGGACTTCTCGACTCGCGAGCACGTCACGTATTCGGAGGAGAAGCCCAACTCGCTCAAGCCAGAGGACGCGGCCACCTTCCTTTCGGAGATGAGGCGTCTCTACCCTCAGCACTACGCCATGGTGTTCTTGGGGTTCGCCACGGGACTCAGGCCCTCGTCCCTTCGCCCTCTTCGGCGCAATGGACCCGAGGCTGATGTTCTGTGGGATGAGTCGAGACTCAGAGTCAGGCGAAGCCAGACTCGGGGAGAACGAGTCATGCAGTCCACCAAGACAGGGAAGCGATACTCGGTTCACCTGCCCGAGGGGGTCATGGACGTGCTTCGTTGGCACGTCGAGACTCAGCTGAGCACCGATGAGATGAAGGCGTCCGAGCTCCTCTTCCCCGCCACCAATGGCAAGTTTAGGGCCCCAAGCGTCCTGAATAAGCCCTTCAAGGAGGTGGCGGATCGAATTGGGCTCGCATACCCCCTCAGTCAAAGGGGGATGCGGCGAACCTTCCAAGACCTGGCCCGTGCGGCCGAAGTCGAGGATGTGGTCACTCGCTCCATCTCGGGCCACTCCACCGCTCAGATGCAGACACTCTATTCTTCAGTGTCGGCCAATGAGCAGCGCGAGGGACTCAGCCGAGTCTTCCGAGTCATCCAAGGAGGGGCCTCGTCGAACGAAGTGGACAGAGGGGTGGACAGTGAAGGTCAGGAGGTGGACAGAAAAAAGGACTTGGCTCTCACCAAGTCCTTATAATCATTGAGCGGGAGAAGGGATTTGAACCCTCGACCTCGACCTTGGGAAGGTCGCACTCTACCGCTGAGTTACTCCCGCGGAAGTGTCGTGTCGGGCGCAGGGAGACTGAGCCCGACCGATAGGAAGAGCGAGGGTAGTTGTCCCTTGAGGGCGCCGCAAGAGGATTTGATCGGCTCGGTTCAAGTGAGCGGAGGCGAGTGAGCGCGTGCGGCGGGAGGCTTGCCATGTCCTTTGAAGGGTCCGCGCGTCAGTCGGTCCGCGGGCCGCGCAACCGGCGAGACGCTACTTAGTCTCCGCCGATGCGGCCGAGGCGACTCAAGTGGCGGCTGGCGCGCGCGGCGGCGCTGCCGTCGCGGAAGGCAAACGTGAGGACAACGGACTCACCGGAGCGGCCCATCGCCATGCCTTGTGTGGGGCCGAGAGCGGCGGACAGCGTCTTGCGATTGAACTCTCCGGCGGCGCGCTCGATGTTCGACAGAGCGAAGCCGTCGTCTGAAGCGCCACCCGGCGGGCGGCGGAACGGAGACGCGATGTGAGGAGGATCGCCGTGGTGTCCAAGCAGAAAGAGAAGGCTCGTCGCTGCGTCAGCGTCGGTCTGTCCGAAAAACCACGAGCCGAGGTGATAGCCGCGCTCGTGGGCGCAGCGCGCGACGACGCCCGCGTGGGACGCGCCGAGGGCGCCCGTGAGCCCTGTGGCGAGGTGATAGTAGCGGCCGCGTTCCTCTTCTCGAAAGTAGGAGTCGATGAGTGAACCGTGAAAGGAGAGTGCGACGCTTTCGAAGCGGCCGCGGGTGGTCTCGAGGGAGGAGCGTTCCAATGTCACGTGAGCGCTGTCGTCCGAGATAAGAGCGAGCTCGGGCTCGTCGGGCCAGATGAGCCGCGCAGGTCCAGTCCAGTCTTGGACCCCGAAGAAGGGAGCGAGAGCTTCGGTGAGAGGCTGTTCGGAATCTTCCCTCCTGAGAGCAACGAAATCGACCACCCAGCCGTCCGTATCGGCGATCGTGACGGTGGCTCCGCGCGCGACGCGGGCCTTCGTCGCCTCACAGACGCGCTCGGCGCGTGAGGAGGACTCTTTCGGCCCCCCCGTGCGCTCTCTCCTCGTGACCTCGACCTCTTCCCCCGGGGCAGCGGCCGCGCCATCCCGCGGCTCAAACCAGAGATAGCCGGCGGCGCCGAGCAAGACGAAGGCGAGGGCACTCGCCGCCACGCCCCAAGGGAACTCGCCCTTCGATTCGAGGACCGGCGGCGGGCAATCCGAGTCCCGCTTCTTCACGAGGGCTTTGGCCAAGTCGAGGGCGAGGGCGCGCCTTTCGCTCTCACCGGCGCTGCGAAAGCGCGCGACCTGGGCCCGGGCGGGCAGCGAGACGGGGCCGCGAGGGGTCGTGAGCACGAGGCCATCTCCTTCGAGTCGAACGCGGCCGTGGACGGCGAAACGGGAGAGCGCTTCTTGGACGCGCCGGAGCAGGTCCTCTGCGTCGTCACTCGTGAGCGGCTCGTCGGGAGGTGTCCCGTACCTGCCTGTGCCGCGCTCGTCATTCCCCATGCTCGCCGGAGTTTGTCACGATCAAACCGGTAGCGGAAGAGCGCTCCTTGAACGCGGGGGAAACGGGCCCTATGGGACCTGAGTGATGCGGCCGCTGATCCTCCTCTCCAACGACGACGGTTACCGAGCGCCAGGCATCGTGGCAGCCCATGATGCGCTCCGACAGTGGGCCGACGTCATCGTCTGTGCGCCGGATGCCGAGCAGAGCGCGGCGAGTCACGCCCTCAGCATCAACCGCCCCTTGCGCCTCTACAGGCACGGCGACGGGATCTTCTCGGTCGACGGAACCCCAGCGGATTCGGTTTACCTCGCGATGAACCTCGAAGGCCTCTTGCCGAGGCGCCCCGACCTCGTCGTCAGCGGCATCAACCACGGCCTGAACCTCGGTCGTGATGTGTTCTATAGCGGCACCGTCGCCGCTGCGCGGGAAGGCGCACTTTCTGGCATTGTTGCCCTCGCTTTCTCGGCAGCGCGAGACACTGAGCTCCCCGCGGCCGCGCGCATGACCAGCCATATCGCCAAGACGATTCATGAGTCAGGCCTCGGCGGGAGCCGCCTCTTCAATATCAACTTCCCCCCGGGCGGCGAGTGGGACGTGCGCCCGACCAGGCTCGGCGAGCGCGTCTACAGCGGCGGAATGGTCCAGCGCAGCGATCCGCGGGGGCTCGACTATTTCTGGATCGGCGGCAGCGGCCACGACGCGCGCCACGAACACGTTCCCGGGAGCGACACGGAGGCCTTCGATGAGGGACAGATTGGAATTACTCCGCTCGTTCTCGATCTCTGGTCGAGCAACCTCGAGCCTGACGCGCGCCTGATCGTCGATCTCTTGAAGAAGGAGGAGAGGTGAACACGACGAGCGGTGAAGAAATCCCGAACCTCGAAAGAGTCGCGAGCCTGATCCGGACGATTCCGGACTTCCCGAGCCCGGGGATCCTGTTCCGCGACTTGACCCCGGTTCTCACCGATCCCTCCGCTTTCGACGCGGTCCTCTCGGCCTTCGAGCGGATCTGCGCGACTGAGCAGCCCGAGGCCATCGTCGCCATCGAAGCTCGCGGTTTTCTCTTCGGGGCGCCCCTCGCGGCTCGCCTCGGCGTTCCTCTGGTTCCCGTGAGGAAGGCCGGGAAATTGCCCTTCCAGGTCCGGAAGGTCAGCTACGCCCTCGAATATGGGACCGCCGAGCTTGAAGTGCATACCGATGCCCTGGCTCATGGCACCCGAGCGCTCGTGGTCGATGATGTGCTCGCGACAGGTGGAACGGCTGTGGCCACGGCGGAGCTGGTGCGGTCCCTCGGAGGGACCGTGAGCGGGTTTGCGTTTGTGGTCGAGCTTCCCGGACTCGGGGGAGCCGCGCGGCTCGAGGATGCAGGCGAGAGCGGCCTTGTCCACTCGCTTGTGCGGTATTGAGGGGCCTAGAGGGAGGCGCTGGGCTCGACTGGTGCCCTATTTTTCCTGGCTCGAAAAGGCCAGGATCGGCGCGATGCCGCGGCTTCCGAGACAGAGCGCGAGCAGGCGATCGAAGCCGAGCGCATTGCCGATTGAAGGGGGCATTCCTTCTCCGAGAGCGCTCAAGAAATGCTCATCGAGGGGATACACCGTTTCACCGGCGCGCCTCCGGCGCTCCTGTTCCAGGATGAAACGTCGACGCTGTTCGACAGGATTTGTGAGCTCGGCGAAGCCGTTCGCGAGCTCGATGCCGAGGGCGTAGAGCTCAGCCCGCTCAGCGAACTCCGGCGCCCCGGGCACAGGCGTCGCGAGGGCCGCTTGGCTCAGGGGGTAATGGTAGAGGAAGACGGGGCGGGGCAGTCGAGCGAGCTCGGGCTCGATCCGCGTCGCGAGCAGCTCGAAGTAGAGCTCGGGCTCTGACGCGGCCAAATCGGCGACATCGCTCTGACCCGTGAACTCTGAAAAGGCCTCTTGGACGCTGAGACGTTCGAAGGGCTCGCTCACGGAAGCAAGAGAGCCCGGTTGATCACCGCGGCGGAGCTCGCTCTTTCCAGTGAGGGTCAGGCAAAGGTGACGCACGAGCTCTTCGGTGCTCCGGAGCAAGTCCTCGAAGCTCGAAAAAGCCTCGTACCACTCGACCATCGTGAACTCCGGTTCGTGCCAGGTGCCTTGTTCTTCCGCTCGGTAACACGGAGCGATCTGGTAGATCTTGTCAAATCCCCCGACCAAGAGTCGCTTCATATGAAACTCGGGAGAGGTACGCAGGTACCCAAAGGAGCGCTCGCTTGCGACCTCACCGAGGGAGTGGACGTGGGAATCGAGTCCGGGGCAGGGCACGACCGTGGGCGTATCGACCTCGAGAAAACCGCGGCTATCGAAGTAGTCGCGCAGGATGCGAAGGGCGCGATGCCGCTCGCGGAGGAGCGCTCCCTTCTCGCCGAGCAAGAAACGCGCGACCTCCCCGTTGCCCCGAGGTTCAGGGGCCTTCTGGACGAGCGTGAGCTCCGCGGGCGCGTCCGCGTCCGCGTCCTTCCGCCACTCGACCCAGTCGCCGGGCGCGACAAGATCGTGCGCTCCTGCCTCGAGCCAGACGCGTTCGCTCACGGAAGCGACGAGCACCCGGGTTCCGTCGACACCGAGGATGCGCCCGGCTCCTCGCATAGGGCTCTCCGAACTCCTCAGTTCGAGGCGCCGCCGGCGGCTCCGACGCAGGTTCCGTCGTCGCAGACCTTGCCGTCACGGCAATCACGGTCCGTGACACATTCAGCCTGGCAACGGCCCGAAGGACCGCAGGTGAGGGGGGCTCGACAATCGGAGGGATAGTCGCAGCGCGCGCCCACGCCGACCCCCGCGCCGCCGCTCCCGCCGTCGTCACCATTGCTTCCGCCCATATTGCCGGAGGCGCCGGTTCCGCCTGGACCTGCAGGAGCTCCTCGCTTGCAGCGATCGTCGCGGATGGGCTGGGCGTCGTCGGGACAGCAGCGGCTCACGCCGTCACTGCCGGACTTGAGCTCGGAAGCTGGCGTGCAGACGAGCCCGCCTTCGCAATCGAGATCTCCGTTCGCTTGGACGCAGCGATCGCCTTCCGGCTGCTTCTGACAGCCGGGAGTAGCGACGCTCGCGAAGATGAGACAGCCGCCCAGAGAGAGGGCGAGCTTGAAGCGAAGGCGAGAAACCATGGGGCGGCCTTATCAGTTCGGCGGGGGCCGTCAAGCCCGGCCCTTGGCCCGGAGCGCTTCGCTGAATCCGTAAATGTAGCTGGCGGCGCTCACCAAGGAGAAGCCGAGCGAGATGTAGACGAGGGCGCGCCCCGCCACGACCAGATCGACGACCCCGAAGTCGAAGGGAAAAAAGCCGATTTGGTACGGGTAGCCGATGATCAGGCAGAGGATCCCGACCATTTGGAAGGCAGTCTTGCTCTTCCCGCTGTCTCCGGCGGCGATGATGATTCCCTCGGTCACCGCGATGCTCCGAAGGCCGGTGATGCTGAGCTCTCGGGTGAGCAGGAGCACGACGGCCCAGGCCGGGATGCGCCCCATGGACACAAGCCATACGAGCGTCGCCATGACGAGCAGCTTGTCCGCGAGGGGGTCCAAGAACTTCCCGAGCACGCTCACAATCCCCATGCGACGCGCCAGGATGCCATCGAGGAGATCGGTGAGGGCCGCGCCGCCGTAGACGAGCGCGGCGTAGACACAGTCCTCAGGCGTCGCTCGATCGAGGAGCCAGAGCACCAGAGGGATCGCCACGATTCTTCCCATGGTGAGCAGATTGGGAAGGGCGAGCGCGTCAGCGGCGAGGCCGCGCGGTCTAGGGGCTGTGGATGCCACGGGGCTCACGATAATCGAAAGAAAGCGAACATGAAAAGTCGGCGCTCGAGGGCTCTAAACGGCCGCATGGGGCGGGATTTTTTTTGCGGCGCCGCCTGAGGGGCCGAGGAGCGCCCCGGTCAAAGGGCGAGGAAACGGCCGAGGAGCTTTTGGCCGGCGGCTTGGCTCTTTTCGGGATGGAACTGGGTCGCGATCACGTTGTCCCGGGCGACCGCCGCTGTCACCCGGGTTGCACCGTGGGTTGCGGTGGCGGCGATGATGCCCGGATCAGCGGGGACGGCGTGGTAGGAGTGGACGAAATAGAACCAGCGGTCGTCTGGACCGAGCTCGCGGAAGATCGGGTGGGCGGAGGACTCGATCTCTATACGATTCCAGCCCATGTGGGGGATCTTGATGCCCGGCTCCTCGCGTAGCTTCTGGCAAGAGCCCGAGAACCACCCGAGTCCTTCGACGCCCGGCGCCTCCTCACTGCTCGCGAAGAGCGCCTGGAGCCCGAGACAGATGCCGAGGTAAGGCGTCCCCTTCCTCATGGCCTCCACGAGGGAATCACCGACGCCGCTTCGGATCCCGGCCAGACAATGGGCGAAGCCGCCCTGCCCCGGGACTACGAGTTTGTCGGCCGAGCGCACGTCCTCGGGAGTGCTCCCGCGCACGATGGTCACGTCGCTCCTCGGAGCCGCGACTTCGAGGGCGCGGCACACGGAGGTCATATTCGCGTGGCCCGTCTCAACGACTACGACGCGCATCAGTCGAGGCTTCCCTTCGTCGAGGGGATTTGGTCCCCGTCGACGCGCACCGCATCGCGCAGCGCACGGGCGAGGGCCTTGAATGCGATCTCGGTGATGTGGTGGAGGTTTTTCCCTGCCTCCTGCACGACGTGCAGGTTGATCTGGGCCGAGCGCGCCAGCGCCTCAAAGAAGACCTCAGCGAGCTCCGTGTCCCACTCTCCGATCTTCGCCTTCGGCAAGTCGACGTCCCACACAAAGAACGCGCGCCCGGAAAGGTCCAGCGAGCAGCTCACACGGGCCTCGTCCATGGGCAGTGTGGCGTGCCCGTAGCGATTGATGCCGCGGCGATCGCCGAGCGCTTCGCGCAGAGCTTGGCCGAGCACAATCCCGACGTCTTCCGTTGTGTGGTGACCGTCGATCTGGACATCGCCTTCGGCGCGCACTGTCAGATCGAAGCGGCCGTGACGGGGCAGCTGCTCGAGCATGTGTGACAAGAAGGGCAGAGGCGTCATGATGTCGTGGCGCCCGGTTCCGTCCAGGTTCACTTCGACCGTGACGCGGGTCTCGCTTGTTTCTCTCCGGACGGTGGCTCGGCGTTCGCTCATGACCTCAAAAGCTTTCGATTTTCCAGGTGCCGCCCTCTAGCACAAGACGAGCGGTGCGTCCCTTGCCATAGGCGAGCGTTGCCCGCACTCCGAGGAGCTCGATGGGAGCGTCGTCGACGGCGAGCCGGAGGCTGTCGAGGGCCGAGGCGAGGGATCCGGGGCCTGGGCTCGTGAGGGCCTCTCGGAGTTCGGCCTCGCTCAGCTCATTTCGACGGGCCTCGGGCATCAGGCGATGGAGAACATCCATGCGGGCCGCGTCGAACGCGGAAATGAGCGAGCGAAGAGCTTCACGGGGAGTGCGCGCCGGATAGAGGTCGATCGCCTCGGGTGGAACGCGCCATTTTCCTTCTTCGTAGACGAGGAGGAGCCCGGGCGCACAGCTTGTCGTAACGATCGTCTTGGGCGCGCCGTCGTCTCGGGTGAGGACTTCGGCGAAAGCGCGCACGGAATCGGGGGACTTTCGAGAGAGATCACGGAAGGCCTCGCGAGAGATGCCGAGCCGCGCCTCCGAACTCAGGAACTCATAGGCGCGGTCCTGATCGCCTTTCTCGAGGGCGCGCGTGTACGCGGCGAGGGTGGCTTCGGGCGTTTGGGCGTTTGTTCGAGGCGCGCAGGCCGAGAAGAGAAGGGCGAAGAGCGCCCATTTTGCCCGGTTTGGTCCGAGCGCGTGACCCCAACCAGAGCGAATTTCTGGTTTTTGGTGTTGTTTGGGGTGCGGCTTCGCGGACACGGGGATAGGATTCCCGACGAATGACTCGTGCACAAGGGGCCCAGAAACCGGAGCGGATCGCTATCCTCCCTCTTCGGAACTCAGTCCTGTTTCCGCGATCGGTCGTCCCGATCAACGTTGGTCGCCCTAAGAGCGTACGACTTGTCGAAGAGCTCGAAGCGAGCGGCGGCCTAATCGGCGTCGTGGCCCAGAGAGATCCACAGACTGTCGATCCAACTTTCGACGACATTTACACGGTGGGGACAGTCGCACGGATTGTCCGGGTCATTCGGATCAGCGCCACGAATTACTCCGTCGTCCTGAACGGGATCGGCCGGTTCCACATCACCCAGCCCCTCGGCGTCGAGCCCTATCTCAGGGCCGAGGTGGTGCGGGTCACCGATTCGACGGAGACGAGCCCTGAGATCGAGACGCTCGCCGGAGAGCTCCGGGACAAGACGCGGCAGGTGCTCGCGCTGACGCCGAACCTTCCCAAAGAGACCCAGAGCATCCTCGACAACGTCGAAGAGGCAGCCAGCCTTGCGGATCTCGTCGCTTCAAACTTCCCCGAAGAGCTCGCTCAGGTCCCTGTGCGCCAGCGGGTGCTCGAGGCTTACGGAACTCGGGAGCGGATCGAGATCGTGACGAAGGTCTTGGATCGTCAGCTCGACGCCTTGCGAATCAAGGCCGAGGTCTCGAACATGGTCGAGACGGAAATGAGCCGGAATCAGCGCGCCTACGTCCTGCGGCAGCAGCTCCGGGCGATTCGGGAGGAGCTCGGTGAGAGCCCCGACGAAGACGATGAGGTGGAACAGCTCCGGGAGCGCCTCGCGCTCATGGAACTGCCGACGGAAGCTCGGGACGTCGCTCGAAAGCAGCTCTCCCGACTCGCTTCGATGCAGAGCCAGTCCCCCGAGTACCAGATCGCGCGGAACTACGTGGAGTGGATCTTGGATCTCCCGTGGAAGGTCTCGACCCCCGATCTCCACCTCATCTCCGAGGTCAGGCGTTGCCTCGACCAGGACCACTACGGGCTCGAACTCGTCAAAAAGCGCATCGTCGAGTTTTCGGCGATCCGCGCCCTGCGCCAGGATAACCGCAGCCCAATTCTGCTTTTTGTGGGCCCGCCTGGCGTCGGCAAGACGTCCTTGGGCCGATCGATCGCCCGCGCCATGGGACGACGCTACGCGCGCATCGCTCTCGGTGGAGTTCGAGACGAAGCGGAGATTCGCGGCCATAGGCGGACCTACGTCGGCGCGCTCCCCGGACGCATTCTCGCAGCGCTCAAGAAGGTCGGCGCGAACAATCCTGTGTTGGTTCTCGATGAGATCGACAAGATGGGCGCGGACATGCGCGGAGATCCGGCCGCGGCGCTGCTCGAAGCGCTCGATCCGGCCCAGAACGATTCCTTCGTCGATCACTACCTCGACTTGCCCTTCGACCTCTCCAAGATCACCTTCCTCGCCACCGCAAATAGCTTTGGGGCGATCCCCGAGGCGCTCCGTGACCGCCTCGAGGTGATCGAAATCCCGGGCTATACGCCGATCGAGAAGCGCGAAATTGCGCGGCGCTTCCTGATCCCGAAGCAGCTCGAAGAGCACGGCATCGTTCCCGAGCGGCTCACCTTCGCAGAGAGCGGCATCCAGACCATCGTCGACTCCTACACGCGGGAGGCCGGTGTGCGCACTCTAGAGAAGCGCATCGCCGCGATCTGTCGCGAGACGGCCGTCAAGGAAGCGGAAGGTGAAGTCCAGGCAGTCGAAGTCACCCGAAACATCGTCGAAGAGATCCTGGGGCCGGCCGAGTATCGTCTCGAGACCACCGAGATCGCTCCCGCTCCCGGTATCGCTGCCGGACTCGGTGCGAGCGGCGCAGGCGGAGAGCTTGTGATCGTGGAGGTGAGTCGGATGCCGGGGAAAGGGAACATTCGGCTCACGGGAAGTCTCGGCAAGGTGCTCGAAGAGGCGGCCCACACGGCCGTGAGCTTCGTTCGTTCGCGAGCCGACAGGCTGCATCTCAGCCCTGAATGGCTCAAGGACATCGACCTTCACATCCACGTGCCCCGCGCGCGCGCCGTGCGTGACTTTGCTGGCCTCGGCTCGGCGATCTTCGCGGCCCTTTGTTCGCTCTTGCTCGGCGTGCCCTGCAGAAGCGACGTGGCTGTCGTCGGAGAGCTCACGCTCCGGGGAGCTATCTTGCCCGTCAGCAACGTGAAGGCGATGCTTCTCGCGGCGCACCGAGCCGGCGTGACGGAGGTCATCCTCCCGGCTCGCAATGAGGCGGATGTGAGTGAGGTTTCCGATGAAATCCTCGCGAATCTTCGGATTCGCTACATCTCCCATGTCGATCATCTTCTCGGCTTGATCCTGTCGCCCGACACCACGCGCGCCTCTGCGCCTGCCCAGCCGGCGCCGGCCGCAGCGCCGGCTCTCTGAGTCCGTAGGCATGTTTCTGCTCAGGGGAGCGGGGTACGAGCTGGCCCTCGTCTTTGGGCTCCTGGGGCCGTTCGTAGCAAGCCTCTGGGTCGCGCTCGGGCGCGCGCACGTCCCGGTCTTCGGCAGTGTCGGTCGCGGCGCTTTGGTGAGCGCAGCGGTGCTCATGGTCGCCTTCTTGGGTGACCTTCGGGGCCCGTCCTGCGAGCGCGCCGAGGCCTATGCCCTGATGCTGCTCGGGCCAACGCTCGGGACCCTTCTTGCAGCTCTCTGCACTGAGGCAGCGCTCAGCGTGCGTCAGCGATTCGAAAAGCTCCAGCGAATCCCTCGGGCTCTGTTCGGGGTTCTGGTGCCCCTGGTCCCGATCTTTATCGGCCTCTACGGGATCTACGCGTCCCCCGCTGTGTTTGCGTATAGTGAGTTCGTTGGCTACTTCGCGGGACCCCTCTACGATCGGGTCGAGTACCGCTTCGAGACGTTGCTCAGCTATCGAGCCGGCTCGCTTCTGCTGGGAGTAGGCCTTGCTCTTCTCCTCAAAAGGCAAGCTTTCCGGGTCGGGATCCTCTGCTTGGGCGGGTATTTCCTGCTTCGGTCTTACGGCGATCAGCTGGGGCACGAGACGAGCGCCGAAAGCTTGTCTCGGGCTCTTGCGGGCGAGGTCCGCTTCGATGGGTGCTTATTGACCTACGCCGAAGAGAAGACGAGCCGCGCCGAGGCGGAGCTCATTGCGCGGGAATGCTCGGTGCACCTGCGAGAGCTCGCCGAATACTTCGAGGTGGAGCGGGAGCGGGAGGTCGTGGTGCGGCTCTTCGGGAGCGTCGAAGAGAAGGCCCGCTTGACCGGGGCAGGCCGAACCTACGTCGCCAAACCCTGGCGCGGTGAGATCTACGTGCATTCAAGCGGCTACCCTCATCCGACGCTCCGGCACGAACTCGCGCACATCGTGACGGCTCGTTTCGGACGCGGCCCTTTTCGGATCGCCGGCGAGCTCGGAGGGTGGATCCCCGATCCTGGCCGCATCGAAGGTTTTGCTGTCGCCGCGGCTCCTCACGAAAACTCGGACGGGACGCTCCTTGAATGGGCCCGGGCCCAAGTAGTTGTGGGCGCGATGCCGCCGCTCCGGCGTCTCTTTCAGTTCGGATTCTACGGGGAGTCTTCGGCGCGCGCTTATGGCGCCGCGGGAGCCTTCATTGCATACCTGCGCCAAGAGTACGGCGCAGGAACGCTCCGGGCTTGGTACGGCGGAGCCGATCTCGAAGAGCTCACAGGCCAATCCACAGCTGAGCTCGAGCGTGGGTTCCATCGAGCTCTTGAG
This sequence comes from Pseudomonadota bacterium, assembly GCA_023428245.1. Classification (GTDB taxonomy): domain Bacteria; phylum Myxococcota_A; class Polyangia; order Polyangiales; family Polyangiaceae; genus NIC37A-2. The sequence goes on along the minus strand of JAEYYX010000126.1, from coordinate 27,532 downwards.
CGCGAGACGGTTCCCGAGGTCGTCCAGAGCGCGGCGCGGGCGCGCTACTCGGGGCCGGCGACTCTCGAGAGGGTCTGTCCCCATGCCGTCGATCGCGTCTTGGCCCGAGCGGAGCGCACGTGTTCTCTCGATCCCCGAGTCGCGGAGCGTCTGGCGAGCCAGGCTTGGGCCTGGGATCCGCGGGCGCGCGAGGCTTCTGTGTTTCTTTCGCGCTGTTACCTGGGCGCGGGGACGCCGGACGAGGCGCGGCGTTTGCTTGGCCCGGTGCCTGGTGAGCCCCCTTGGACCGAAGAGGAGAAGCGGGAAGGTCTCGCCGACCTGGATTGGCTCGAGGGGCGCGCCGAGCGAGCTCTCAGCGCCTATCGTGAGCTCCTCTCAGAAGCCTCTTCGAGTGGCGAGCGCAGGGCCCTCTCTCTCAAGATTTGGGCGCTGACGGACGCGCGCGGCTTGGCGGATGAGACGCTCGTTCGTGAGCTTCTCGTTCGGCGTGCGAGTCCAATCGAAGTTGTGAGTTATTTGGCTCAGAGCGCCGAGAGTGACGAGTCTGAGTTTCTTCGAGCTTATCTGCTTGGGCGCGCTCTGCTTTCGCTTGGTCAATCAGGGCCGGCGGCGGACGCATTTTTGCGCGCGCAAAGGGAAAGGGCTCCGCGCCTCGAGCTTGAACAAGAAAATGAGCGGAATTTGATGGTGAGTTTGTGTCAGGCGCGCCGCTCGGAGGAGGCGGAACAGGTTTTCGAATCCTTGGACCTTTCGACGCGGAGCGTGGCGCGTCGACTCGAACTCGAGGGGATTCTGAGGCGGTGTTTGCCATGAGGAGAGCGGTCCTGCCGAGCGCCGTTTGGGCATTTTTTTTGCTCGTCGGCTGCAAAAAGACCGACCCTCCGGCCCCGAAGGAGGACTCTCGGACAGTCCCCACGCCGTCCGAGCCCGCAGCTCGAATCGAGCCACGGTCAGAGACTCCGCCGAGCCAGGTGGAGCTCAAGCCCGAGGTCTGCCCGGAGGGGATGGTAGACATTCCGGGTGGAACCTTTTGGGTCGGTTCGAGCGGACGAACCTACGGAGACGAGGAAAACCCGCGTTTTCGCACGAGGGTCCGGGGCTTTTGCGCGGACAATCGTGAAGTGACTGCGGCGGAATACGACGCGTGTGCAGTGAAGGGAAAATGTCCCGCGCCCGCCGGCACAAAGCAGAGCCGCCGCTGCACCTCAGGTCAGCGAGGCAAAGAAGACCATCCTATCAACTGCATCACGTATGATGAAGCCGAAGCGGTGTGTGCTGAGCGGGGCGCGCGCCTGCCGACGGAGGTGGAGTGGGAGTATCTCGCGCGAGGGGGCGCCGAGATGAGGAAGTTTCCTTGGGGGGAGGCGAGCCCCGACGGGCACACCTGCTGGAAACACTCGGAGACCTGCAAGGTGCTGAGCTACGAGCCGGGAGCTTTCGGGCTCTATGACGTCGGAGGCAACGTCTGGGAATGGACCTCGAGCTGGTTTGCGCCCTATCCGTGGCCCGCGGAGAACGGACGCCACCGGGTGTACCGAGGAGGGAGCTGGAGTCGGCGTTTCGACAAGTGGATGAAGCCGACCTTGCGCAGTCGCGGCAGTCCCAATGATTCCGGGTCACATCTTGGGGTCCGCTGCGTTTTCGACAAACTCACCGAGCCCTGTCCGTACGGCCTCGATGAGGCGGGACGCTGTTTGTTTGGTGTCGATGAGGTCGAGTGTCTCGACGGAAAACTCTGGAATGGAGTGCGCTGCGCGAAGGCGGGCGCGCCCCGATGCGAAGAGGGAGCGCGCGAGGTCCCAGGGCGCGGTTGTGTTCGGGAGCGAACGAGCGTCCAGGGAAGCTCGAATCAAGCATCCTCGACTCAGCTTGCGTCGGCTGTTGTGCGCGCGCGTTCCCCCGCTTTCGATGCGGACTGTGCGGCGAATCAGCCGAGTCGCCCCGTCGCCTACAAGTACACGGGCGGAGAGCACGTCGAGCGTAACCAGGCGGGGAAACGGGACGGATGTAAGAACCGTGACGTCGGCGTCGGCTGGAACTCGGCTTGCTGCCCGAATTAGGCTTCGGTCCCTCGCTTCCGAGGAAGAGGCTCGCGAGGGCCCACCTCGGGAGCCCCGCGTCGGTCCTACTTTGTGGCTCGAGGAGAGCTTTGGATCGCGTCGCTCGTAGCTGAGGCAGTTTGAGCGGCCTCGTCCGCGCGCGTCTTGGCGTCCACTTCCTCGTTCGGTCTGGCCGCGAGGGAGAGGCCTGGGCCGAGCTTCTTGGATGCGTCTCGGAACTGCGCGGCGATTTGGCGCCAGTCGAGCGCAGCACCCGGCGGGAGCACGAGCCCCCGCAAGTACGCCAGATTGAACGCGGCAGCGCCCGCAAAGGGGCCGGTGCTCCGCGCGATCTGCTCAAGCGCCTCGGCACTGCCCAGGGAAAGACCCACGAAAGAGCCCCGGCGCATCAACTCGACAGGTCCATTCGGTCCTGTTGCAAGTGCAGCTCCGAGGGCCCGCAGCAGCTCGGCTTCCGCGAAGTGAGGTGAGCTCTCCGTGATAGTCTTGGCTAGATCGGCTGCACCGACGAAGTCACCCGAACGGAAATAGGTCCGCCCTTTGTGAAAGCGAGCCCATGCCAGCGTCAGGCGCTCGCTCTCGCTCAGGTCCGCGGGCAAAGCCTTGTCCCAGCCCGCAGGGATCCCGCGCACACCGGCCGCGGTGAGAAGTAGACCAGTGACCCGAGCGTCTCCGAGAAGGAGCGGCAGATAAGGGGAGGGAACACTCGACGCGACGGCTTCAGCTGCGGCCGTGGGGGAGGGCACTTCGGCTTTGGGGATCAGGAGAGCGTCGAGCGCTTTCAGGCGCGAGCCACCGAAGACCTGCACGAGCAGGTCCCGCGCAAGATGAACCCGAGCGTCGAAGACGACTCCTGCCCGTTCCAGCTCAATGAGCCCGACCAAACTCGCGTCCCGTCCGCGATTCTTCCGAGCGTCGAGAGCTTCTTCGAGGGAGGCGTAATAGACCTCCCGGACCTCTTCATCCGCGAGCATCTCCTCGGGGAGCGGAACCTCTCGAACGAGACTCACGAATCGCATGTCGGCCATGCCGGCCTCGACGGCCGCAATTCCGCGCGCGTAGCCCCGAAGCTCGGAGCCTTTGCGCGCGAGGCGCTCGAGAGCGACCGCTTCTCGCTTCGCCCAAGGGAAGACCTCTTGTTCAAGGAACTGGACGATCGCGGCTTTCTTCCGATCCTGGGGCGCGCCAGGGAGGTCGCGCGCCAAGCGGCGAAGGCGTGCTGAGATCCCGTAAGCGAGCAGGAGCTCTCTCACGCCGCGCGAGACTTCATCCTTAGCTCCTTCACCGACGACCGGAGCGACGAGGACGTCGCCGCACTCGACAGGCCCGAGCTCTGCACGGAGCGCGCGGATCAAACCGGGTTCGAACTCGGCGCAGCGCTCGAGAGAGGCGAGCGCCGCCGAAGGCTCAGGCGCTCTTACTGACGTCGCCAAGAGGTCGAAGGCACCGTCGCAGCTCTCCTGCGCGGGCAGCGGCTCGCCCTGCGCGCAAGAAGAGGGCGCGGGCGGAACCGCTTCATCGGGAGGGCCGAGAACGTCGCGCTCCGCCGCGGCGCGCTTTTCAGGGGGCGGCGTGGCGACTTCGGAGCCGCTCGAAGGGCTCTTCGGCGGCGGGGTAGTGCTCGTCCCGCATCCGGCGAGGACGAGCACGCTCGCTGCGAATAGAATCCTCACGAAACGTCCAAGAGCTCCACGTCAAAGGTGAGCTGCCCCGAAGGCATTCCCGGTCGCGGCGGGGTCTCTCCGTAGGCCAGGTCGGCGGGGATCCAGAAACGGAACTTCGCGCCTTCTTTCATGAACTGGAGACCTTCGGTCCAACCGCGAATGACGCCGTTGAGCGGAAACGAAGCGGGCTCGCCGCGTGTCACCGATGAGTCGAACATCTTGCCGTCCTTGGTCCAGCCGGAATAGTGGACGGTGACGGTGCTCTGCTCGGTCGGCTTCTTGCCGTCCGCTTTGCCCGGGGAGAGCTCGATGTAGATAAGGCCCGAAGCCGTCTTCTTCGCACCGGGCGGCGGAACTGCGACGTCCTTCGGGGCGGCCGGAGGAACCTTCAAGAGCTCGATGTCGAAGGTGAGCTGGCCGGCGGGACGACCGCCCATGGGCGTCTCTCCGTAGGCGAGCTCGGCGGGGATCCAGAAGCGCCGCTTCTCTCCTTCGACCATGAGCTGGACACCTTCGGTCCATCCCTTGATCACACGGTTTAGAGGAAACGAAGTCGGTTGTCCGCGGACGACCGAGCTATCAAACATCTTTCCGTCTTTGGTCCAGCCGGTGTAGTGCACGGAGACGGTGTCCGTCGCGCCCGGGTGCGTCGTGCCAGTGCCTTTGGTGAGCACTTTGGAAGCGAGACCCGACGCGGTCTTTTCAGCGTCCGCGGGCGGTTGGGCGACGTCCTCGGGTGCGGGAATGCCTTCGGCTTTCGGCTTCTCAGCCCCTTTGTTGGCGGTATCGGTCGTCACTTCCTTGTTCTCCTTGGCTGAGGGTGTAGAGCTCGTGGTCGAATCTCCGGTCTCCTGGGAACGACGCGAACACGCGAGCGAGGAGGCGAGCAGAGCGACAGTGATCCATCGGACCGTCGGGGACTGATTCATGGGGGCCAAGCATTGTGGAAACTCCGCCTCTTGACCAGAGGTTTGGTAGTCCGATCCTCGCTCGGAGTCCTCCGAAGGTTCGGCCTTTTCCGCGTCGGGTCGGTCTGTGTGGGATGAGCCATCGACTCGGAGCGGCCTTGGTAGTATGGGGCCGGGCGCACGGATGCTTCGGTTCTCCCCGTTCCTTGTTATTGCGACTCTCGGATGGACCCTCGGGTGCGGAGGTGCTCGGGCTCCATCGAGCGCCTCCAAGAGCCAGGTGACAGAAGACCCGAGCTCAGCTCCGGCGACCGCCGCCGAGCTTCCCAAAGAGACGACGCTGGAAGCTCAGACGCCCGTCGATGCCGAGCCGATTCCAGTGTCTGCTGGGGAGCCAAAGGCTCCGCCCTTACCTCACGGGACCCGGGTCCTCCACGTGGGAGATTCCTTCGCGGGAGCGCTCGGCCTGCCGCTCGGGAAGATGCTCGAAGAGGCGGGCATGACTTCGGTGCTGAAGTTCAGCGACGCAAGCTACCTGACTGATTGGGCCTGGGACGGAAAACTTCAGAAGCACATCGGGAAATACAATCCTGACCTTGTCGTCATCACCCTCGGCGCCAATGAGCTCGAGATTCCAGACCCGGAGAGCCGCGGGAAGACTGTAAGAAAGCTCGTCGAAGCTATCGGCGACAGGCCTTGCGTTTGGGTCGCGATCCCTCTCTGGGCGGGGCCGAAGAACGGTCTGCTCGACGTGATCGCTCGGAATGCCTCGCCTTGTCTGTTCCTCGACACCAATCAGCTCATGGATGTCGAAAGCATGCCGCGCATTCGTGACGGTATTCATCCGACCGAATCTGCCCGCAAGCAGTGGGCTGAGGTCGTGATCCATTGGCTCGAGACGCACAGGGACGAAAGCGCCGAGCGTTCTTGGGCGCTCCGGCCTTGATGCTCGTCGGAGCTCGCCCCGAGACGTTCGGGAGCCCGGACCCCCTTCGGTCGTTCCTCTTGCCAAGAAAAAGCCGCCGCGACTTTCGCCGCGCCGGCGTCGTCCGATCCTGATGTGCCCGAGTGGGCGAACAGTCAGTGGCTGACCTCGACGCGCTTGCCGAGGGGCTGACCGATCGCGGCGAGCAGCTCCTTGAACCAGGGCTCTTCGATGTTGAAGGGCTTGCCTCCCTTGATGCGCGGGAATTCGATGGAGCGGAGACGGCCGTCCTGGTCCTCATCATGGCCGATTACGCCGGAATCTCCCTTGAGTCCCGACTCAACGGCGAGGTCGACCATGCTCTTGATGAGCTTGAGGTCGGCTTCATTGGCTGCTGCGGAACGAGCGAAGTAACCGGACTTCTGGACCAGGGACTTCTCGGCGCCGAGCGCCTGCGAGAACTGCTTGGAGAACCAGTTACCGACGTTGACGGAGTCGAGCTTATAGTGACCGAAAGCGTCTCGGGGGACGGTCTCACCGCGGCTCTCCATCTCTTTGATGATCTGATCGACGCAGGCGCCTTCTGAGACGAAGATGTTGACGCAGTCGTTCTGGTCCATGAGCGCGCTCAAGCGCTTCGCCTCGGTCTCCGGATTGAACTCCATCTCGGGCACGTACACGGCGTGCACGTCCTTGTGGCCGCGCGGCAGATTGAACCCGGGAACGAAGTCCGTCTTGTCGAGGCGCTCGCGGTAGGCGCGAGCCGTAGCGGCGGTCAGCCAGCCACAGTTGCGGCCCATGACCTCGTGGATGATGAGCATGCGGGGATTGGCCGATTGCTCGTTCACGACGTTCTCGAAGTAGCGCGCGCCTTCTTCTGCTGCCGTGTAGGCGCCGAGCGACTGGCGGATCGGGAAGACGTCGTTGTCGATCGTCTTCGGAAGGCCGACCACCGTCAGATCGTAGTTGTGGGTCTTCAGGTAGGCAGCCAGATCGGCGGCGGTCGTGTTCGTGTCGTCGCCGCCGATTGTGTGGAGGATCGTGACGCCGTCGCGCGTCAGCTGGCGAGCCGCGACCTCGAGGGGAGACTCTCCTTCTTTGACGAGCCCGCGCTTGACGCAATCTTTGACGTTCGTGAGCTTGACGCGACTGTTGCCGATAGGGCTGCCGCCGTGCTTGTGAAGGAAGCTCGCTTGCTTCTTGACCTCAGGGGTCACAACGAGACTCACGCCCTGTAGGAGGCCCTTATAGCCCCCGAGGTAACCGATGATCTCGATGTCCGGAGCGATCTCGGTATAGCGTTCGATGAGTCCTCCCACGGCCGAGGAGAGACAGGGGGCGAGTCCGCCAGCGGTCAGGAGGGCAACTTTCGGCTTCTTAGCGTTCATGTTCTTTTCTATTCGTTCTCGGAGGAAAAACGGTTCGAGCGCGCCGCTTAGCAGCGGGTGTCCCGCTCGAAAACAGCCAGAGCGCCGACGAACCGCATTTCTGCCGTCCCGTCAACGCACCAAAATTGCAATCTCGGAAAAATTCACTCCTCCGCGAAACGCGAATCTGCTGGGCGGGCGGTTGCCCCGGGCCCGAACGGCTCGTACACCACCACGCTGAAAGACGGGGTGAGTGGAACCGCTGCCAACGTCTTTGAGTCGTCTTAATTTTGACCCTGATTTCGAGCTTCACGATCGAACCACCGAGCCATGACGTTATTCTCTGATCTTCGCCGGGCCCTTCGAAACTTCTCATTGGTCCAAATCTCCCTCGCCGTCTTGGGGCTCGGGGTAGCCTGTCTCCCCCAGTCATCGTCGCCTCAGACCTGCCAAGGCGGTCAGGTCGACTGCAACGGGGTTTGTGTTTCCGTCACGTCTGACCCGCAGAACTGCGGCAGTTGCGGCAATGCGTGCGGCGCGGGCCTCGTCTGTTCTCAGAACACTTGTTCTCAGACTTGCGGCGCAGGCCTCGAAGACTGCAACAGCGCTTGCGTCGACATTGCGTCTGACGCGAACAACTGTGGCGCTTGCGGCAACGCCTGCGCGAGCGGCAGCTGTGTGAACCGTGTGTGCGCGGCTAGCCAAGGGACCGGCGGCGGCGGCGGCGGACCGGGCGTCGGTGGCGGCGGGCCGGGCACCGGCGGCGGTATCAATCCGGGTGTTGGCGGCGGCGGACCGGGCGTCGGCGGGAGCGACCCGGGTGTTGGTGGCGGCGGACCGGGCACCGGTGGGAGCGGAACCGGTGGTGAAGGTGACGGCCCGATCACTGGCTACTTCGAGTCGGGCCCCTGGCACGGCTTCGGGTTCACCTCCCTCTTCAGCAGCGACACTCCCTCCGGGAACACCATCGAGCCGGCGAACTTCGAAGGCGTCGAGACTTGGCCGATGTGCGCGAAGGGCACGATCAAGCCCCCCTCTGAGGTCGACGGCTGGAGCGGTGCTCTCGTCGGCTGGGGCATCAACCAAGAGCGTATGGAGAACGCTCCGCTCGGCACGGTGACCCCGACGAAAGAGGGCATCATCATCGACATCCAGAACAAGAGCGCGACGCAGCTTCGCCTGCAGATTCAGGGTCCCAACGGCGCTACCGACGCGAGCCAGCGCTGGTGCTCGGAGATCGGCGCAACCTCGAATCCGAGCCTCTTCGTTGCCTATGACTCGTTCAACACCGAGTGCTGGGCTGGCGGCGACGGCACAGCCTACAACGGAGAGCCCCTCTCGCAGATCATCGTTCAGGCTCAGAGCATTCCCGATTCGACCGAGGACGTGAACTTTGACTTCTGCGTCAATAACATCTCCGAGGGCAACGGAAACATCGAAACCGTCGGATGCAGCGTGAGCGGTGCCCCTGCTGGCGGCCAGAGCGGCACACTCGGCGCCGGAGGCGGAGCGTTCCAGCGCGTGACAGCGGTGAACGGCCCTCCCGTGATCGCTATTCAGAACAATATCTTTAGCGGCGGCGGCAGCTACGACATCACCTATAATGGCGGGAGCTTCACGGTCGCGAACTTCAGCGGTAACCGTCCGACCACGGATGCGCCGGTTGGGTATCCGTCCTTCATCTTCGGTTCGAGCGGCGGCGATGGCTTCGGAACGGCGGGTAGCAACCTGCCGAAGTCGGTCGGGCAGTTGAATAAGATCCCGACGGGCATCCGCTGGAGCGGGGGCGGCACGGGTGAATACAACGTCGCCTATGACGTGTGGTTCTCTCCGGGCGGCGCGGACGGTGGTCCGGGATCGCGCAGCTTCCTCATGGTCTGGCTCGACCGTTCTCCGAACGTCTATGCGGAAGGCCAGGGTCAGGGCGAGTCCGGTGGAACGCTCGCCATCGGCGGACGAACCTTCGCGATCTACGTCTCGCGCCAGTTCGAAGGCCGACCGATCATCAGCTACGTCGCAACGAGTCGGCTCAACGAGTTCAGCTTTGACCTGAACGACTTCATCAAGGACGCCAAGACCCGTACCTCGACGACGGAGAAGACACCCGTCATCAACGACAGCATGAGCCTCACGAACGTGTTCGTCGGCTTCGAGGTCTGGAGCGGCGCCAGCAACCTCAAGGTCGACAACTTCTGCATCAGCAATAATTGAGGTTCGGCCCTTCGGGGTGCGTCGGCCCGTTTCGTTTCGAGTTCCCCATCCGGGGACCGAAAGGGGGCGGGCCGAACGCCTTTTCGGAGCAACGGAACTGCGCCGGCCTTTCGGACAATGGCGCCGAGGGGCCCCGCAGGTTAGCCTAAAAGGATCATGGTGCAGCAGAGTCGCCGTCCGAGTTCGGGTCGCCCGAGCCAATCCCAAGGATCGTCGCCCGCAAGTCAGGCGGGCGGGGACGAGACTTACGCCGTCCCGATCAAGAAGACCTCTCCCCTCCTCTATGTCGTGGGCGGGGCCGTTGTGCTTGGCATTGGTCTCGCGATCGCGTTCGCCTCGGGCGGCAGTGATGCCGAGGCACAAGCCAAGAAGGTCACCCCCGAAGCGTCCGACGGCCTGACCGTCGAGCAGCAGAAGGAGCGCCTCGAGCATCTCCGCAAGACGCAGGCTGCCCTTCAAGCTGCGGAGCTCGAGGAGAAGAACGCGGAGGCTGCAAAGCCGGCGCCGGCGCCGGAACCTGCGGCACCGGCCACGACTCAAGCGCCCAAACAAGCAGCCGCAGCTCCGAAAGCTCCCGCGGCCTCGGCACCGAAAAACACCGAGCAAACGAAGAAGAAAGCGGCAGACCTCGACGCGCTCGGCGCCGATATCACTTCCCAGCTCAAGTGACTGCGGGTCCCTTGGATCTTCACAAAGAGTCTACGGGCGCGACGGACCTCAAAGCTCGCGCCGCTTCGCTCATCGTGGCGGGGATTGGGGGCACCGAGCTCACCGATCAGGCCCGCGAGGTCCTCGATCTCGGTGTCGGCGGTATCATCCTCTTCGCTCGGAACTTCCAGTCGCCCGAACAGGTGGGCGAGCTCATTGAAGGGCTCCGGAGCTTCGCCGGACGGAAGATCGTGGTGAGCGTCGATCACGAGGGAGGGGTCGTGCAGCGCTTTCGGGAGGGTTTCACCCGCGTCGAGCCGATGCGCACGATGGGAGAGAAGGGAGAAGTGAGCCTGGCTTTCGAGCTCGGAAGAACGATCGGCCGAGAGCTCCGCTCCGTCGGGGTCGACTGGAACTTCGCTCCGGTGCTCGACGTCGACACCAACCCTGACAATCCCATCATTGGAAACCGTTCCTTCTCCCGCGATCCAACCGTGGTCGGCGATTTCGGGCTGGCGCTCGCGCGCGGTTTGGAAGCCGAGGGGGTCGCCTCCTGCGGGAAGCACTTCCCAGGACACGGCGACACCTCACAAGATTCGCACCTCGAGCTGCCAGAACTTCCTCATTCTTTCGAGCGTCTCCGCTCGATCGAGCTACCTCCATTTCAGCGTTACGCGGAGGCGGGGCTCGCCTCGATCATGACGGCCCACGTCCTGTTTCGCGCCCTCGATTCCGAGGTCCCCGCGACCATGTCGCGAGCTGCCCTGACATCGCTCTTGCGCGGGGAGCTCGGCTTTCAGGGGCTGATTGTGAGTGATGACCTCGAGATGAGGGCAATCCGCGATCATTTTGGAGCGGCCGAAGCCGCCGAGCGAAGCCTGCTCGCGGGCGCCGATGCGTTCCTTTGTTGTGCGCCGGGCGGGACGATTCGGGATGTATATGAGCGGCTCCGAGCTCCATCGGGCGAGGAGTTCGAGCGTCGCCTCGCGGAGTCCCCCGCGAGGATGGCCGCGTTCCAGGCCCGATGGGCTCCCCTCGGGTGACGGACTCTCGAGCGCGAGGGCTCTCAGCTGGGACGGTGAGGGCGGGCAGGCGTCGCCGGAAGAGAAGGCAGAACGGCTAGCCGACGAGGGCTGCCTTGGCCAAGAAGCGCAGGGGCGGAGCCTCGTCGTGCACGAGGGGAGCGAAGCGTTTGCGGAAATCGGTGCTTGTCATGTTCGCCGTCGTCGCGAGGCGAGCCAGAAGGTCCTCATCTTCGAAATCGTCTCGGCGGAGGCGGATCATGTAGCGACGAGCGATCTTGTAGGTCTCGGTCTCCGTGTCGACCGGACGCACCTGAAGCCCTCCGCCGGCCTGGCTTTCCATGTCCGTGAAGCTCACGGGCGCGAACTTTCCGGCGACCATCGTCATCATCGCGCTCTTGCCGTTCTCGAGCAGGAACTTGGCTGCGGAGTAGCCGAGGTCGCGGGCGTATTCCATGTCGAAGGGGATCGGATCGGCGCTTCGGAGCTCGTAACCAATGCTCTTTTCTGCCATTTCGGCGCGAACTCCAAAGTGTCCGAGTCGCTCGTGGACGCGGTTGCGCACGACCTCCCCGAGACCCAAGTCGCCGAGACGCACGGTCGAACCGCTCGTGGGACGACGAACGAGCGCGAGTTCGTCCGGGGGAAGCCACTCTGCCAGACCTTCGGCGAGGAGCGCGACACCATCCCGCCGACCTGAGGCCATGCGCTTGATGATGGCCCCGATCAGGGTGTCGACAATCCAGTCGATCGTGAGCCGCCCGGGAGGAAGTTCTTCGGGAATGAGCGTGAGCGTAGCGCCCGCAGCTTTTCCGATACCGAGCGCGAGGTGACCTGCGCTTCGGCCCATGGTGGTGACAAGGTACCAGCGCCCCATCGTTTTCGCGTCGACTAACAGATCGCGAATGATCCCGACGCCGACGTGGCGCGCCGTTTCGTAGCCGAGGGTTTGGATGCCGGGGGGCAGAGGGAGGTCGTTGTCGATGGTCTTGGGGACGTGGACGAAGTGAATGTCCGAACTCGCTCGGGCCAGACGCATCGTGACCTTACAGGTTTCATCGCCACCAATGGTGACGAGTCGATCGATGCCGAGGACCTTCAGGGTGTTGATCGCGGCCTGATCTTCCGCGGGGGTGCTTGGAACATCGCGGGAAGTTCGGAGTAAAGAGCCGCCGCGGAAGTGTGATTGGCTGACGACTTCGATGGGTAGGGCCATGCGCTGGGGCGTCGTCTTGCCCCGGAGATGGGAAAAGCCATCCATCAGTCCGATCACCTCGACTCCCGCCAAGTTCCCGCGGATGGCCGCTGCTGCGATCACGCTGTTCGTACCTGGGGCCGGTCCGCCGCCGACGAGGATGCCGAGCTTGCCCGTTTTCTCCATGGGTTTTCGGTCCATATCACGGCCGTCCGTGAAGACGAAAAGGGAGGGACATCAGGGAAATGTTAGTTCGGGTGAAAACATTCACCAGTACCGTTCTCGGCGAACACGAACGCACTCGCCCAGGGCTCGCTCCTTCGATGGTGGAAGATTTCATGATTCTCTAGGTGGTCTCTCAAGAGAGGCGTGCCAGGATGAGGAAACCGCTTGCGCTTTTCTCAAGGAATGATAGCGCTACCACGTTCATGGAATCGAAGAACTTAGGCTTAATGCTCGCGTTGGGAATCGGCGGACTCTTCTTAGAGGCGGCCTGCGAGCCCGCTCAGATCCCCAAGCTCCAATGCGGCCCGAACGAGTCCTATGGCTACCGGCGCTGCTGGCTCCGAGCCGACGTTCGCCTGAACACGGTCGGGATGTTGCCTGAGCGAAAGAAGCTCGCCGCCTTCGCCGGCGACGAAGCGCGCTTTGAGGTGCGGCGCGCGTCCGATGACAAGAGTGTGTTCGACGGAACGGCGAGCGCGCCCGTGGATTGGCCGGAGACCGGAGAGAAGCTCCGAATCGCGGACTTTACGGACCTGCGTGAGCCCGGCGAGTACTACGTCTCGGTTCGCGGTTCTCATCAGCGCTCTGCGACCTTCACGATCGGCAGCGCGCGACTCGTGGAGGCAGCTTCGATCAGCGTCTTGGCAATGTACGGTCAGCGCTGCGGCGAAGCTGTGCATCTTGAGCACGAGGGAGACGCTTTCTCTCACGACGAGTGTCACATGGCCGAGGCGCGCCTCGATCACGCGAAGTATCCGGCGACCAGCGCGGAGGGAGCCGCGGGAGCGGCGGGCGCCCCGAGCACTCCGAGCCCGGCGCCCGCGCCGACGACGCTCGACGACACAGGCGGGTGGCATGACGCTGGTGACTATGGAAAGTACACGGTCAACGGCGCGTTTGCTCTCGCTTATTACCTGAAGGCCTACGAAGAGTTCCCAGAGACCGCGGGTCGGCTCGAGGTGGCGTTCCCCGAGCGCGAAAATGACGTCCCCGACCTGCTCGATGAGTCGCGGGTAGAGCTCGAGTGGCTGCTCAAGGTTCAGTTTCCGAATGGTGCCTTCGCTCACAAAGTCACAGGTCTGGGTTTCGAGGCGAACATCATGCCCGAGGCGGATCTGCAGACTCGGTATTTTACGGAAGTTGGCAGTGCAGCGACCGGAGACGCGGCAGCGGTCCTGGCCCTCGGGGCGAGGCTCTATCGTGAGATCGATCCTGAGTTCTCCGAGCGATGTCTCGAGGCGGCGCGCCGGGGGGCAGCGTTCCTCGACGAACACCCCGAACCGATTCGACCCGACTTGAGCAAGTTCACGACGGGCGCTTACCTTGCGGGCGACGGGGACGCCGACGAGCGCGCCTGGGCTCTGATCGAGCTCTATGAGACGACTGGTGAGACTGAGTACCTGAAGAAGTTCGAAGAATTCCTGAAGAAACCCGCGGACCGCACGCCAGCGGGTGGCCCTTCGCCGCTCCGACTTCATCCCTTCATCGACTGGTACGGCGCCAATAACCTCGCGCTCATCACCTACTCCCGCTCGTCGAGCGAAGAGCGCGACGACGAGCTCCTCGAGCAGGTCCAAGACAACATCTTGGCTGTGGCCGAGGGCATGGTCACCGAAGCCGAGGCAGATCCTTACGGGCGCGCAGCGCGCAACTACTCCTGGGGCGGCAATGGCGGCGTCGTGCGCATGTCCCACGTGCTCGCGGCGGCTTACACCCTCGACCCGAAAGACGAATACCTCGACACGATCCAATCTCAGGTCGACCACGTCTTCGGACGAAACCCGTTCTCGCGCTCCTTCGTGACGGGCATTGGCCACTATCCACCCCTCTACCCGCACCACCGTCCCTCGACGGGCGATAGCGTCGGCTTGCCTTGGCCCGGCCTGCTCATTGGCGGACCCCACGGTGACGGCAACGTCCCCGGCCATGCGCTGCCCGCGATGAACTGGGCAGATACTCTCGGCGACTATTGGCACAATGAGATCGCCATCAATTGGAACACAGCGCTCACCTACGCGCTCATCGCTCTGCTCGGGACCTCCGAGGGCGAGCTGGGGCCTGATGGTCAGACCGACTCGGAGAAGTGAGGACGGCGCATTCGCGCGAGAAACTGGGAGTTCAGAAGGGCCGCAAGAAAGTGAGAGCAGGCTCCCTGAAAGTGAGAATTCCCCAGCCGAGGGACTAGGTTAAGAACGCTATGCCTTGAGCTAGGGCGGATTTCCCTGGTAAAGGACGGTCCGCGCAAGTGAAAGAAGTCGTGAGTCCTAGGGAGCTTGAGGCAGGGGGCCCGCGAGCCGCGCAGCAAAAATTTTTACGAAGTCGTGAGAGAGGAATCGAATGAACACCGAGATGAAGAAGCGAATTTCACAGGCCACCCTCGCAATGGTCGCCGCAAGTGGCTTGGCAGCTGTGGGCTGTCAGGGCACCGTCAACCCCACGAACCCGAAAGTCGCTGAGACCGAAGAGGGAAAGATCTGCGAGGGGCCCGACGGGCTCATCGACGATGGTGAGGACAACAACAACGCGACCGCCGTCGTCGCTGGACGCGGTGGCTACTGGTACACCTTCGTGGACGATGCGGGCACGACCGTTTGGCCGACCGCTGGTGCGCACGGTGGTACCTTTGAGATGTCCCCTGGCGGCGCTGAAGGGTCACAGTTCGCGGCTCGTTTCAAGGGCAAGATCGGTAACGGCTCCGTGCTCTTCTCGGGTATGGGCATGAACTTCCTCGATCCGAAGGGCCCCTACGACGCGAGCAAGTACGGCGGTATCTCTTTCTGGGCGAAGAAGGGTCCCGGTTCGACCGGCAAGATCCGCATCAAGATCCCCGACAACAACACGGATCCGGATGGTGGCGTGTGCACCGAGTGTTTCAACGACTTCGGTATGGACCTGACGCTGACCGAAGAGTGGCAGCGGTTCATCATCCCCTGGTACGCGATGCGCCAGATGCCGGGTTGGGGTCGTCCGAAGAAGATGAAGATCGACTCGAGCACCGTCTACGGCATCCAGGTCCAGGTCAACGAGGCCGGAGCTGACTACGATATCGCTATCGATCAGATCCGCTTCACCGGCTGCAAGTAAGCTGCCGCTTTTCAGAGAGAGGCGAGTCCTTTGGGGCTCGCCTCTTTTCTTTTCAATCTCCGAAGAGGCTCGTGCCCGTGAGGTGACACCCCGGGAAAAGGCCTCGGAAAGACGCGTCCATGTTCCGAACCTCGACCCCATTCCTCTTGTTTTCCTCGCTCCTCCTCGCGCTCTCAGGCTGTCAGCAGAAAGGAGCCTCTGCCCCCGCGCCTTCAGCCGACATGCCCCCAGGGCCTCCGCCTGGCGGCAACTTGCTCAAGAACTCGAGGTTCGACGGCGGCAAGAGCGTCCCTTGGACTTCGTCTTTTACGGCTCCGGCTCGCGGCAAAGCCAAGGTGACGGACGGGGCGCTCTGTTTGACGATCGAAGATCGCGGGGTGAACCCTTGGGATGCTCAGCTTCGGCATCGCGAGATGGTCGCGCAAGAGGGACATACCTACACGGCGAGTTTCGTGATCTGGGCAAACCAGACCTCGATGGGCCGGGTGAAGCTTGGGATGTCCGGGCCCCCATATGGAGAATATTGGTACCAGGACGTCCCGCTCACGACTGAGAAGAAGACGGTGCGCTCGACGTTCACGATGCGCGGCAAGGACGATCCTACGGTCGAACTCGCCTTTCACTTGGGCGGAAGGCTCGCGCAGAACGCAACGATGCCCCTCGTAGTGTGCATCGATGATGTCTATCTGAGCGATCCCGAGTTCACTCCGCCGCCACCGGAAGCCGAGGCGCGCGTCTCGAACGTGCGCGTGAACCAGCTTGGATATCTCCTCAACGGACCCAAGATCGCGACCTACGTAACAGAGGCAAAGGACCCGCTCGTCTACCAGCTCAAAGAGGGCGAAACTGTTGTTCTTTCTGGAGAGACGGTGCCTTTTGGTCCGGATCCGGCGAGCGGCGACTCTGTCCACACGATCGACTTTTCCGATGTGAAGAAGGAGGGCGAGTTTGTGCTCGTTGTCGGCGAGGACGTGAGTTCGCACTTCTCGATCAAGGAGCGCCTCTACAGGGAGCTCAAACGCGACGCGATCAAATACTTCTACCACAATCGAAGCGGCGCGCCGATCGAGCTGCCCTACGCGGTAGAAGAGCGCTGGACGCGGCCCGCCGGACATGTCCAAAGCGACAAGGCTGTACGCTGCGCTCAAGATGCGGGCTGCGACTACACGTTGGATGTGAGTGGAGGCTGGTACGACGCTGGTGACTTCGGAAAATACGTGGTCAACGGCGGATTTTCGGTCTGGATGCTCCTGAACGCTTGGGAGCGAGCAGAGCTAAAGAAGACGTCCGCGGCTCTGGGCGACGGGACTCTCCAGATCCCCGAGTCGAAGAACGGGATCCCGGATCTGCTCGACGAAGCTGCGTTCGAGCTCGACTTCTTCGTGAAGATGCAAGTCCCCGAAGGCAAGCCCCACGCGGGCATGGTCCACCACAAGATCCACGACGTGAACTGGACTGCGCTCGGTCTTCGTCCCGACGAGTCGGAGAAGCAGATGGAGCGCCGGCTACGCCCAGTGTCGACGGCTGCGACCTTGAACGCGGCCGCTACGTTGGCACAAGCCTCGCGCATTTTCGCTCGCTTCGATCCGGCGCGGAGCAAGAAGTATCTCGAGGCCGCGCGCCGCGCGTACCGCGCCGCAGAGAAGGAGCCGAAGCTCTTCATCGGGCCGGAAGATACGACCGGCGGCGGCCCTTACGACGACAAGAACGTCAGCGATGAGTTCTATTGGGCCGAGGTGGAGCTGTTCATTGCTACCCGGGAGGACGAGTTCAAGAAGAAGTTCCTTGCCTCTCCGCTTCACAAAGCGGCCGGACTCGGCGGCGAGGGCTTCTATTGGCGGGAGACAGCGGGACTTGGTCTCTTGAGTCTCGCGACGCACAGAAGCGTGCTGTCCGCTGAGGAGCGGGCTCTGGTCGAGAAGAAGCTCTTGTTCGCGGCGGACAGGCTCCTCGAGATCCAAGCCAAGCAGGGCTATCGCATTCCGGTCGGCCACGAACATGGCTATTACTGGGGCTCGAACGGCGCTTTGCTGAACGAGCTCGTTGTGCTGGGCGTGGCCTCCGATCTGAACTCCGACGAGAAGTATCGCACGGCGGCGACGATCGGGTTCGACTACTTGCTGGGAAGGAACGCCCTCGGGCAGTCGTACATCACAGGTTATGGCTCCCGTCCGCTGAAGAATCCGCACCACCGCTTCTGGGCGCACCAAGCCGTCTCGAGCTTCCCCGAGCCCCCCCCCGGCGCTGTATCGGGAGGTCCGAACAGCCAGATTCAAGATCCCTACACGGAGGCTTCGGGTCTCGCGGGCTGCGCGCCCCAGCGCTGCTTCGTCGATCACATCGACGCCTACAGCGTCAATGAGGTCGCGATCAACTGGAACGCGGCGCTCGGCTGGATCGCGATCTACCTCGACGAGAAGTGAGGGCGATCTCTGAGGCGGACTGAAACTGCGGCGCTCTTCTCGGGGCGCCGCAGGCGCCCAGAAGGACGAGGACGTCGTCTGCCCGAGTACGGCTATGCCCCTTGATGCCTTGTCTCGTCGCCGTAACCGAAGGCCATCGCGACGAGTCCGAGAGCGGGCGCGATAGCAACCCATTTGAGCGTCTCGAGGGGGCTGATCCCGGAGCGAACAATGACGCCGACGATGAAGGGGAAGAACGCCGTAGCGATCCGCCCGAAGTTGTAACAGAAGCCGGCACCAGTTCCGCGGAGACGCGTCGGGAACAGCTCGGGCAGGTAGAACGAAAACGCGCCAAACACGCCGAAAACACTGACTCCCGTCAGGCCCATCGCGAACATCCGCACGTTGGGCGAGAGCGGGAGCGCGTAGGTGGCCCAGACGCCGACGGCGCTGAACGCAAAATAGATCGCGAACATGGGGCGGCGCCCGAGATAGAGCGCCGCTGGGATCGTGAGCAACGTTCCGATCAGGCCCCCGAGGTTGAAGCGCGTGGTGGCGGTGGTGATGAAGGCTGTCTTCTCGAGCGCGAGCTGGGACGGATCGGTATTTTCTGTCTGAGCCAGGTAGGAGGCGACGACGGGTAAGAACGCGCTGCAGGTCCACCAGGTGATG
The DNA here is from genome assembly GCA_023428245.1 of Pseudomonadota bacterium. GTDB lineage: Bacteria > Myxococcota_A > Polyangia > Polyangiales > Polyangiaceae > NIC37A-2. Next base: position 9,149 of record JAEYYX010000126.1, on the reverse strand, counting down.
AGCGCGGTGATAGAGAGGACGAGGGCGCCGATGGTGCGGCGACGGAGCTCGGGCGAGAAGAGCTCGCGGATGCGCGGTGCCTCGTCGGAAGGAGTCCACTCCTCGGACTCTTTGACCTTCATGCGGATGAGCAGGGCGACGAAGGCCGGGATCAGTCCTGTCAGGAAGACGGCGCGCCAGGAGAGATCGGGGTTCGATGCCAGAGAATCCATCTGGCGTGTGAAAAGATCGTTTACGAAGGTCGCGAGGAAGAGTCCGAAAGGCGCCGACGTGTAGAGCAAAGCTCCGCCCATCACGCGCTTTTCACGAGGCAGAGTCTCGGCGACGAGAGACGCCCCTGCGGCCCATTCGCCACCGATACCAAGCGCGGCAATGAAACGGAAACACGCGAGGAAGAGGATGTGGGGAGAGAAGGCGCAGGCGGCCGTACCAAGCGCGTAGGTGAGCATCGTCAGAAGCAGCGTCTTCGTTCGCCCGAAGCGGTCGGTGAGCTTGCCGAAGATGATGCCGCCGATGGCCCAGCCGACGAGCAGGAGGCTCGTGAGGCTCGCGGTCCAGTACATGGTCGTCTTGTGCGTCGCCGGGTCGGCCGGATCGAGGCCGAGGAGGTTCGGGATGCAGATAGGGGCGACGAAGTTGAAGAGAAGTCCGTCGAAGACGTCAAAGCCCCAGCCGAGCCAGGCAGCGAAAAGGACGAGCCATTGATAACGCGACAAGCCGAACATAAAGTGCTCCCCATACCAGAGACGGCCCTTGGTTCCCACGGGCTTTCGGGGCGCTCGGAACCCGAAAAATCGGTGCCATTTTGGCTTGCGACGAGGGGACAGGTTGGCGAAAACGGTTCGAGTGACGACTGACGAGAGCCCCCGTCCGAGAGCGGAGAGTGAGGAGCGCTGGAGCTCCAAGATCGGGGTGATTTTGGCGGTCGCGGGGTCGGCCGTCGGGCTTGGAAATTTCCTGCGCTTCCCGGGACAGGCCGTCGAGAACGGCGGGGGAGCGTTCATGATCCCCTACGTGTTCGCCCTCGTCTTCCTCGGCATCCCGATCGGTTGGGCCGAGTGGACTATGGCGCGCTACGGCGGCCACAAGGGTTTTCACTCGAGTCCGGCGGTGCTCGGCGCCATCGGTGGAGGCCGGACGACGCGCTATTTGGGCGTGCTCGGTCTGCTCGTCCCGCTCGTGATCTACATGTACTACGTGGTGATCGAGACCTGGTGCATGCGTTACGCCTGGGACTACCTGACCGGCGGCATTCAGCTGGGCGACGAGCCATCGCGCTACTCGGAGGGAGCGAGCAATCACTTCGCGGAGGTGTCCGGCGTTGGTGGGACGGGCGCTTATTTCCTTGAGCGCGCGGCGCCTTGGCTCGTGGTGACGGGCCTCAACGTTTGGTTCGTGGGCCGCGGGATTTCGAAGGGGATCGAGCGTGTGTCCCGCTTGGGCATGCCGCTCATGGCGCTTTGCGCCTGTATCGTCTTGGGACGTGTTCTGACGTTGGGAACGCCGGACCCGAACTTCCCTGAGCGGAATGTTCTCGGAGGTCTCGGTTACATGTGGAACCCGAACCTCTCCCAGCTCGCGGACTTCAAGACCTGGCTCGCAGCAGCGGCTCAGGTCTTCTTCAGTCTCTCGGTCGGCTTCGGCGTCATCATCAACTACGCGTCCTATCTTCGCCGCAAGGACGACGTCGTGCTCTCGGGTCTGACCGCGGCCTCGACGAACGAGCTCTTTGAAGTGGTGTTCGGCGGCCTGATCACGATCCCGGCCGCCTTTATTTTCCTGGGCGCAAGCGGTGCGGCAGGGGGAACCTTTGGGCTCGGGTTTCAGACCTTGCCGGTCGTGTTTGAGCACATGGGCCCGCCAGGCCGCTTCTTCGGCTTCGTCTGGTTCTTGATGCTGTTTTTGGCGGCCATCACGAGCTCGCTCTCGATGCTCCAGCCGGTGGTTGCGTTCGTTTGCGAGGCGCTCGGCGTGTCGCGGGCGCGCGCCGTCTGGCTGACCGCGATCCCAGCCACGCTCGGCTCCGCCTGGGTCCTTTACCAGAGCGAGAATCTCGTGGCCCTCGACACGATGGACTTCTGGGTCGGGACGCTCGGCATCTTTGTCTTCGCGACGGTGCAGATCGTGACCTTCGGATGGGTCTTCGGAGTCGAGCGAGGTTTAGCCGAGGCCCATCACGGCGCGCTCATTCGCATTCCGCGGATCTACAGGTTCGTCATGAAGTACGTGGCGCCGAGCTATCTACTCGTGGTGCTTGTGGGCTTCTGCTTTCAATCGTTGCCCGGCTACGTGCAGGCTATCTTCGACAACCATGTGGTTGCCTGGACACTTGCGGGGCTAGCTCTCGTGATCGCGGGCCTCTTGCTCTTGACGAGACAACTTGAGGTGCGCCTCCGGGCGGCCGGCCTCGACGTCGACGGGAAACTCGACGAGGTCATCGGATCAAGGGGGACACTGTGACGCCGCTCGGCTGGATCTTCATGTTGAGCTCTCTGACCTCCGTCATTGGGCTCACGACGTTCTGCTTCCATCGAGTGCTGGTCTCCCACGTGGAGCCGCCGGAGGACGAAGATGGAGCGGGGCGCGAGGGGGGGCGCTCCCCTTCCGAAGGCGTCGGCTGAAGGGAAGTTCGTTCGGACGCGGAGCTCGTTCGGACCTTGGGGGACTGCGCTTCTGCGAGCGCCCAGGACCCAGCGCGTCTTCTTACAGGTCGATCTGACCGCCGATTTCGATGACGCGGTCTGAAGGCAGGCCGAAGAAGGTCGTCGCTCTCGCGGAATTTCGCAGCAAGAACGCGTAGAGAAACTTGCGCCAGCGAGCCATGCCCCCGCGCTCCGTGAGGCGGAGAGCCTCGCGCCCGAGGAAGAAGGTCGTGTGGTCGAGGGGCGGGGAGGGGGTGTCGGGCCGACGCAAGATCTCCGTGAGATCGGGCTGCTCCATGAAGCCGTAGTGGGCGACGATGCGAATGAAGCCGTGGCCGAGATCAATGACATCAACGCGCTTCGAGACATCGATATAGGGCACCTGTTCGGTGACCACCGTGAGCAGGATGACCTGCTTGTGAACCACCCTGTTGAAGCGGAAGTTCTGCATGAGCGGCGGCGGGGTGCCGTCTGAGTTGCTCGTCATGAACACCGCGGTACCGGGAACGCGCGCGGGCATCTCGACGTGCAAGACTTCCACGAAATCATCGATGGGGATGATCTCTTCGACAATCCGCTCAGCCACGAGACCCCGTCCCCGGTGCCAGGTGAGCATGACCGTGAGCATCGCTGCGCCGACCAAGAGCGGGACCCAGCCACCCTGCGGAATTTTTAGGACCGTCGAGGAGAAGAAGGCCAGGTCGACGCAGAAGAAGATGATCGTGACGCTGAGGGCGAGGGGCGCGCTCCATTTCCAGGCCTTGCGCGCGACCACGTAGGCGAGGGCCGTCGTGATGAGCATGCTGGTCGTGACGGCAACGCCATAAGCCGCGGCGAGGCGGGTCGACGACTGGAAGCTCAGGACGAGCAGGATCGTCGAGATCATCAGGACCCAGTTCACGAGCGGCACGTAAATCTGACCGATCTCGTGGGCGGAGGTGTGCTTGACCTCGAAGCGCGGCAGATAGCCGAGCATGGTCGCTTGTCGGGTGACCGAAAATGCCCCTGAAATGAGCGCCTGAGAGGCGATGATCGTGGCGCAGGTCGAGAGCAGCACGAGCGGCAAGAGAGCCCACCGCGGTGCGAGGGAGAAGAAGGGGCTCTCGGCGAGCTCGGGGCTCCGGAGCAGAAGGGCGCCTTGGCCGAGGTAGTTCAGGAGCAGCGCGGGCCCGACGAAGAGGAACCAAGAAACGCGGATTGGCTGAGCTCCGAAATGACCCATGTCCGCATAGAGCGCCTCACCACCCGTGATCACGAGGAACACAGCGCCGAGCACGACCATGCCGTGGATGCCGTTCTTCATGAAGAACTGGACTGCGTAGACCGGGTTCAGCGAAGCAAGGATGCGCGGCTCTTGGATCAGCTGACCGAGACCGAGCAGCCCGATGGTGCAGAACCAAAGCACCATCACAGGGCCGAAGATGGCCCCGATTTTTCCCGTGCCCCGCTTCTGGGCCGAAAAGAGCCCGAACAAGAGGAGGCAGGTGATCGGCAGGACGACGTGCTCGAGTCGACTCGTGACCACCGTGAGGCCTTCGACGGCGGAGAGCACCGACACCGCGGGAGTAAGCATGCCGTCGCCGTAAAGCAGCGCAGCACCAAAGAGTCCGAGCAGAATGATGATGTTCTTGCGCCATTTCGCGTCGGAGCCGTGCGTGAGCGCCAGGGCCATCAGCGCGAGCTCACCACCCTCGCCATGGTTGTCGGCTCGGAGCACGTAGAGGACGTATTTGATGGAGACGGAGATCGTCAGAGACCAGAAGATCAACGAGAGGACGCCGAAGATGTTGGTCTCCGTGACCGGCAGGCCGTGGGCTCCGGAGAAACACTCACGAAGCGCGTAGAGAGGGCTCGTGCCGATGTCGCCGTAGACGACGCCGAGCGCCGCGACGCTGAGGGCGATGATGCCTTTGTGTCCGTGCTCCGAATGGCTCCCTTGCGGTGGGGGCGCGGGGGGGGCGCGATCGTCGGGCGAAATAGCGGAAGCTTCAGAAGAAAGGGCAGCCTCCGCGGGAGATGGCCCGTCTGGATTCGAGTCGGTCATCGGTTCTCTATCGAACGTCCGCTTCGGCCCATAGTCCACCCGAGGGCGCGCCGGAACCACTTTGCCCCACAAGACCTGGGGCGGCCGGGCGAGGCGCTCGAGCGAGGAGGTCGAGCCGCGTCGATTGCCCTCCGCCCGCGCTGAATAGCGCTGACTTTTTGGAGGCCACAAGGACCGGTCGTCCCGGTTCTCCGGCATCTTTCAAGGGCGCGGGGGGAATGCTAGGAGTCGCCCTGCTTTGTGCCCGGGGCCCGGTTGGCCACGGCCACTGCCAAGTCCTCTCGGCCCTACGAGCGGCCCCGCGAAGAAAGAAAAACTACGTCATGCGTTTCGGTCACTTCGACGACGACAACAAAGAGTACGTCATCACCACCCCGAAGACCCCGTATCCCTGGATCAATTACCTTGGTTCGGAGCAGTTCTTCGGTCTCGTCTCCAATCAGGCCGGCGGCTATTGCTTCTACCGGGACGCCAAGCTCCGTCGTTTGACCCGTTACCGGTACAATAACGTTCCGACGGACGATGGCGGGCGCTACTTCTACGTGAAGGAAGGCGACACCGTGTGGAACCCTTCCTGGGGCCCGGTGAAGACCGATCTCGACTCCTACGAGTGCCGCCACGGCCTCGGCTACTCACGCATCACCGGCAAGAAGAACGGGCTCTCGGTTTCGACGCTCTTCTTCGTGCCCGTGGGCAAGACCTGTGAGGTCCACTCGGTCACCCTGAAGAACGAATCGTCCCAGAAGAAGAGCTTCCAGCTCTACTCTTTCCTCGAGTGGTGCCTTTGGAACGCCGAGGACGACATGACCAACTTCCAGCGAAACTTCTCGACGGGTGAGGTCGAAATCACCGGTGGTGGCCAGACCATCTATCACAAAACCGAGTTCAAAGAGCGCCGGAACCACTACGCATTCTACCACGTGAACGCGCCGGTCGCCGGTTACGACACGGACCGCGAGACGTTCCTCGGCCTCTACAATGGCTTCCACGAGCCCCAGGTTGTACTAGAGGGCAAGAGCCGGAACTCGAAGGCCGCTGGCTGGTCGCCGGTCGCTTCGCAATGCCTCGAGCTCGAGCTCGCTCCCGGCGAAGAGAAACACCTCTCCTTCGTCCTCGGCTATATCGAAGTCTCGAAGGAGGAGAAGTGGGAGTCGAAGGGCGTCATCAACAAGAAGCCTGCCCAAGCGCTCATCTCCGAGCTCGACTCGAAGGAGAAGGTCGATAGTGCGCTCGGGGAGCTGAAAGCTTACTGGAACAACCTCCTCTCGGGTTATTCGCTGAAGTCGAGCGAAGACAAACTCGATCGCATGGTGAACATCTGGAACCAGTACCAATGTATGGTCACCTTCAACATGTCGCGCTCCGCCTCGTTCTTCGAGAGCGGCATCGGACGCGGCATGGGCTTCCGCGACTCGAACCAGGATCTGCTCGGCTTCGTGCACCTGATCCCCGAGCGTGCTCGTGAGCGTATTCTCGACATCGCCGCGACGCAGTTCGAGGACGGCAGCGCCTATCACCAGTATCAGCCCCTCACCAAGCGGGGCAACAACGCGATTGGCAGCGGCTTCAATGACGATCCGCTCTGGCTCATTCTTGGGGTCGCCGCCTACATCAAGGAGAGCGGCGACTTCTCGATCCTCGACGAGCAGGTCCCCTTCGACAACGACGAATCGAAGGCCAAGAGTCTCCTCGAGCACTGCAAGCGCTCCTTCGACCACGTTCTGCACAACATCGGTCCGAACGGCCTCCCGCTCATCGGGCGCGCCGACTGGAACGACTGCTTGAACCTGAACTGCTTCAGCGAGACGCCCGGCGAGAGCTTCCAGACCACGGAGAACCGCGAAGGACGCACGGCTGAGTCGATCTTCATCGCGGGCATGTTCGTCTCGATCGGTCCGATGTACGCGGACATGGCCGAGCGCAAGGGCGACAAGGCGGAAGCCGAGCGCGTCCGCGCCGAGGTTGCCAAGATGGAGAAGGTCGTGCTCGACAAGGGCTGGGACGGGGATTGGTTCCTCCGCGCCTACGACTTCTTCGGCAAAAAGGTCGGCTCCAAGGAGAACAAAGAGGCCAAGATCTTCATCGAGCCCCAAGGCTACTGCGTCATGGCCGGCATCGGCGTGAACACGGGTCATGCCATCAAGGCGCTCGATTCGGTCAAGGAGTACCTCGACTGCCCTTACGGCATCGTCCTGAATAACCCCGCTTTTACCGAATACGTCGTCGAGTACGGAGAGATCTCGACGTACCCCGCCGGCTACAAAGAGAACGCCGGTATCTTCTGCCACAATAACCCGTGGGTCATGATCGCCGAGACCGTCGTGGGACGGCCCGAGCGCGCCTGGGAGTACTACCGGAAGATTTGCCCTTCGTATCTTGAAGACATCAGCGATCTCCACCGCACCGAGCCTTACGTCTACGCCCAGATGATCGCGGGCAAGGACGCTGTGAAGCCCGGTGAGGCGAAAAACAGCTGGCTCACGGGTACGGGTTCCTGGAACTTCGTGGCCATCAGCCAATACCTGCTCGGCGTCCGTCCTGAGTGGGATGGTCTCGTCGTGCAGCCCTGCATGACCAAGGAGGTCCCGAGCTACGAGGTGACCCGGCGTGCGCGTGGTGCGACCTATAAGATCACCGTGAAGAACTCCGGGTCGGCGGGGCCTGCCAAGCTGACGGTCGACGGCAAGCCCATCGAGGGGAACCTCGTGCCCTACGCGCCGGCTGGCTCGGTCGTGAACGTGCTCTGCGAGGTCTGAAGTATGAGGCGCTCGGGGGCGGTTTCGTCTCCTGGGCGCTTCCTGAAGTCCCGCCTAGTAGCCAAAAATGGCTCTAGGACGCGGGGAAGGAGAGGGCGGTGAGCGGATGGCTCGCCGCCCTCTTTGCGTCCATCCGTCTTGTCTGGCCGAAAATTGGCGTCATTGCAAAAACGGCGACGGCGGCCGAATTTGTTCCGATTTGGCCGTTCCCACGCGTGGCCGCTGAAAGCGCTTCAGGCTACACTTTTTCATCCATCATGCTTACCCCTCGGACTCGTAATGCCCGTTCTTTGTTTCGGGCTCTCGCTTATCCATCACTTGCGGTTTTCGGAATCATCGCTCTCGCCTGCGGCGCCAGTAAACCGACCGGTGGCCCCGGCGGTGATGGCAGTAGTGACAACGGCAGCGATACGAGCGACGGACACAGCGATGGTCAAAACCATGGGGTAGGAGGGAACGCTTCCGCGGGCGGTGGCGGGAACCAAGGCACAGGCGCGGATGGCAGCGGCGCCTCAAACTCTGACGGCGAAGATTTCGACGACTTGGTCATCGGCGGCGGCGGCAAGGGAACCTACGTGCCGCCTGAGGAAGAGGAGTTCTGCGATAGCGTCGCAGTGAGCTTCGTGCCGAAAACGCCGACGGTTTATGTGCTCGTGGATCGGTCGACGAGCATGTGGGATTCGTCGACTCCAACCTATTGGGACACCCTGAGGGGCGCCGTTCTTCCTGTCATCCAAGAGCTGCAAGCAGACGTTCGCCTTGGTTTTGGCACCTTTACCGGCACCAGTAATTCTTGCGATGGCCTGACGGATTCAGGGGTACCCTTCGCGGAGAATAGCTACGCGGCGATTCGCACGGCTTATGAGCAGCTCAATCGACCGGAGGGGAAGACCGAGACGCCGACGGCCAAGGCAATTCAGCAGGCCACGGACCTCCTCTTGGCCGACGATAGCCCTGGCGATCGGTACATCTTGCTCGTCACGGACGGGGATCCTGATTTCTGTGATGACCCCGACGCCAAGTGCGCAGCGGACACTCTCATCGCCGAGCTTCAGGTCTCCGCGGCGAAAGGCGTGAGGACCTTGGTCTTCGGGATCGAAGATTCGAGCATCGACAACCCCGAGTGGTTTGATTTCTATGCGCAGGCCGGCTGGGGGGAGCTCCCGAATTGGACTACCGGCCTCACGGTCAACCCTTACAACGGGCCTATGGCTGACTCGTGCCGCTCCATCGCTGCTTGGTCGAGTGCGCGAACCGCAAGCGGAAATGCGCCCGATCCGGCCACTTGCAGCCCGCTCCCGCCGGAAGGCAACCCGGAATGCTTCCTCCCCGCGGGCAAGTACGATACGGCCCCGACGACAAAGAAGGCTTTCATGGATGCCGACCCGGCAGCTCTGGCTGCTCAGATTCAGAGCAGCCTCGAGGCCCTCAAGTCCTGCATCTTCGACCTGAGCCACTCGAACGTCGAAGTGAAGGAAGACAAAGTCGCGACCGGCCAGATCTATGTAAACGAGGAGCTCATCCCGAGCACCGACTGGCGCATGAACGATCCGACGACTCTCGAGCTCCTCGGCGAATCCTGCGACACTTGGCTGAAGCCCGAAGTCACCCAGTTCTTCGCTGGCTTCCCCTGCGACGCGCTGATCATCAAGTGAAACGTGGGGGGGGGGGGGGGGGGGGGGGGGGGGGCGGCGGCCGCGGGCCGGC
>JAEYYX010000004.1 GCA_023428245.1 Pseudomonadota bacterium | reverse complement strand
CCGTCGGCGTCGACGGCGGGCGGGCGACCGCAGTACTTCCGGGCGTCATCGGGACCTAAGTCGCGCCCGGCTGACCGCGCATCTCATCAGCTGAGAAGCGCCGAAGACAGGCGGACCTCTCTGAAAGAAAGGCCCCCTCCGGGCTCGCTGCGCTCGCCCGACTCCCCCTGACGCTCGCCCAGCGGCTCGCGTGGGGGAGTTCCAGGGTGCGCCTCGACGGAACTGTTCTCTGGGCGCGGAGGGTAGCGCCCGGTTTACATTTTGCTTACTGAAAACGGCAGAGTGCGAAAGGGGCCGCCCTCGATCCGTTCCACGCACTCCACGCGCCCACGCTCGTCGGTTGGACTTCTCTCGCTCTGCGCACTAACCCTCAGAAGACGAGGCAACCAGCAGTGGCAAACCGAATTCCCACCATCATCGCGATCTCCGGCAGCTTGAGGCGCAGCTCTTATAATACAGCGCTCCTCCACGCAGCCGTCCAAAGAGCGCCCGGCACGATCCGCGTCGAACCCGCGTCGATCCAAGATATCCCCCTCTATAACGGCGATTTCGAGGCGGAACATGGGCTCCCTGACGCGGCGCGTGCACTCAAAGAGCGCATCGCAGGAGCGGATGGCTTGCTGCTCGTCACGCCAGAATACAATCACTCCCTGCCGGGCGTGCTCAAGAACGCTATCGATTGGCTGTCTCGACCAGGCGCGGACATTCCTCGCGTCTTTGGAGGAAAACCGGTCGCGATCATGGGCGCGAGTTTGAGCCGCATGGGGACAGAACTCGCCCAAGAGGCCTGGTTGCCGGTGCTGCGCACGCTCGGAACCGTTCCCTGGTTCGGTCCGAGGCTCCTCGTCGGCTCCGCTCATCAAGTCTTCACAGAGTCCGGCGAGCTGAAGGACGAGCGGATCGAAAAATCCCTCGATGAGTTCATGAGCGGCTTCGCCGCCTTCGTGCTCCGTCAGGTCCGTTAGAGCCCGGGGCTCCCGTCCATTCGTTGGATATCCAAGCATTTTGTGGTAGGGGTCCTGACATGCGCCCTGCCAAACGTTTCCTCATCGGACTTCTGGCTGGTCTCGCTCTCCTGAGCTTTCTAGCCCATTTCGTCGCCTCCCGCGTCGTCACCACTTGGTTCGAGCAGGATCTCGCACGCCGCTCGGCCCTTTTGCTCCGCACCGCTGGGAGCTCTCTCGACAAGAACTCGAGCGACCCCAGAGCTCACCTCGCCCGCGCGCTCGGCACGGACCCACAAAGTTCAAACTCCATCGGTGGCCTCCTGTGCTCTTCGTCCGGAGAAGTTCTCGCCCGAGTCGGTTCCTTTCCCGAGGGGATCCCCTGCTCCCTCACCCTGGCGGGTTCGAGTGCTATCGAGTCGACCTTACCCTGGACGCTCCTCGACAAAAGCGGCAGCCAGTGGACCCACGTCGCCGCCACTCGGGTCACGACGGGAACTGACGCACCCGTCACCCTCGCCCTCGCCGAAGACGTGAGCTTCCTCCGTGACCGCATTGGTACTCTGCGGCTCCTCTTCTTCACGCTCTTCGCTGTGCTCTCCGTAGCCACACTTTGGGTGAGCCTGCTCGTGACACGAGAGGCCTTTCAGCGCTGGATTGGGCTCTTGCGCGAGTCCCTGAGTGGAACGCCCCTCCCAGCATTTCAGCCGCTATTGCGCGACGTGCACTCGCTTGCCGAGCGGATCGTGAGCGAGCGCGAACGGGACAAGGGCGGCCTCTGGGGACCTGAGCGCCTACGCGCGACTCTCACCGAGCACCTCCACGGTGAGCGCATCGTCATCTTGGCAAACCGGGAACCCTACATCCACGAAAACGGTCCCGATGGTGTCCACGTCGTGCATCCGGCGAGCGGCTTGGTCACAGCTCTCGAACCTGTGATGAAAGCATGCTCCGGCGTCTGGGTCGCCCACGGAGCTGGAAGCGCCGATCGGGAGACCGTGGACGGAAACGACAGGGTGCTCGTGCCGCCGGGCGAAGAGTCCTACATGGTGCGGCGCGTCTGGCTGACCGACGAAGAGGAAAATGGCTATTACTACGGCTTCTCGAACGAGGGTCTGTGGCCCCTCTGCCACGTCGCCCACACCAGACCCGTCTTCCGCGCCGAGGACTACGCTCACTACGTCCGCGTGAACCAGAAGTTCGCCGACGCCGTCTGCGAAGAGGTTGACTCAGACGATCCGATCATCCTCGTCCAGGATTACCATTTCGCTCTCGCTCCTGCGATGATCCGTCAGAAGCTCCCCCGGGCCACGATCATCACCTTCTGGCACATCCCCTGGCCGAACGCTGAGCGCATCGGCATTTGTCCGTGGCACGAAGAGCTCATCACAGGACTGCTCGGCTCGAGCGTCGTCGGCTTCCACACCCAGCAGCACTGCAACAACTTCATCGACTCGGTCGGCGCATTCCTTGAAAGCCGCATTGATCGAGAAGATAACGCCGTGATCCAAGGGACCCAGAAGACCCTGGTTCGCCCGTACCCGATCTCCATCGAATGGCCGGTACATTGGCTCGACGACGTGCCGAAAGCCGCGGAAGTGCGCGGCCCTGTGCGAGAAGAGCTCGGCCTCAGCCCCGACACACGGCTCGGTGTGGGGATCGATCGGCTTGACTACACGAAGGGCATTGAAGAGCGCCTGCAGGCTGTCGATGAACTCCTCACGCACCATCCCGAGTTCCGCGGGAACTTCACGTTCGTGCAGCTTGCTGCGCCGAGCCGCACCAAGATCGCTCGCTATCGCGAGCTCAATGAGCGCGTGGAGGCTCTCGCCCAAGAGATCAACGCCAAGTGGTCGGAAGGAACCTACAGACCTATCATTTTGCTCCGCTCTCACCACGAACCAGCCACGGTGTTCAGGTTCTACCGCGCGGCTGACCTTTGTTACGTGAGCAGCCTCCACGACGGCATGAACCTCGTCGCCAAGGAGTTCGTAGCAGCTCGCGACGACGAACAAGGAGTCCTCGTTCTCAGTCAATTTACAGGCGCGGCGAGGGATCTGACCGAAGCCCTGATCGTGAATCCTTACGACTTCCGACAGGCAGGGGACGCGCTCGCGACGGCCCTCCAGATGACCCCCGACGAACAGCGAGCTCGGATGCAGTCGATGCGGAAGATCGTCTCCGAATTCAATGTTTGTCGCTGGGCAGGGCGCATGTTGGTCGACGCCGCCGAGCTCCGTCGCAAAGAGCGCATGAACGATCAGCTCGTGTCCTCCACGACTCGCGCCCTAGCCTCATGAAGCACCTCTTTCACCGCGACCACAGCGAGATCCTCAGCACGCTCTCGAAACGGAGAGTTCTCCTTGCCTTCGATTTTGACGGCACTCTGGCCCCGATCGTCAGTCACCGGGACCAGGCTCAAATGCGCCCGGAAACGGCCGCTTCCTTCGCGGCGCTGTGTCGGAAATTTCCCTGCGCGGTGATCTCTGGTCGCGGCCTCGCCGACCTCAGGCCGCGCCTTCGGGGAGCGCGCGTCAAGTACGTCATCGGCAACCATGGGCTCGAGCCCAGCCCGGACCAAGCCAAGTACCGACGGGATATGCAAGAGGCACTCCGGACTCTCAGGCGCGACCTCGATGGCCTGGTCGGCGTCGACATCGAAGACAAAAAGTATTCGCTCGCGATCCACTATCGACGCTCACCCAATAAGCGAAGCTCACGTCAGAAGGTCAAGAAAGCGATCGAAGCCTTGCCCCTCGACGTGCGCTTGGTGGCGGGCAAGCTCGTGCTCAACGTAGTGCCCGAGGGCGCGCCTCATAAAGGCGATGCTCTCAAGGCCCTCTGCAAGGCGGAGCGGGCCCGCGCTTGTTTGTACGTCGGGGATGACGTAACAGACGAGGACGTATTCCGTCTCACCGACCTACCGGCACTGATCAAGCTTCGGGTCGGCCCCTCCCGCTCCTCGGCGGCCGACTATTATCTGCAGGATCAAGGCGCGATCGACACGCTCCTCGCAAAGTTGCTCGACCTTGGAGATAAGGCGGCCGGACCATGAGCTCCCGCCCTGACGCCACCGAGTCCCTCGGACCCGCCCTCGCCTTTCTCGAGCGCCTCTGGGCGCTCAACCATGCCCTCGAACAGCTCTCTGGGCAGATGGCGAAGAAGCTCGGCGTCACAGCGCAGCAGCGACTCATCATTCGCTGCGTTGGAAAGTTCCCCGGGGTCCCCGCCGGACAACTCGCCTCCTTGCTCCACCTGGACCCCGGCACCATTTCCGCGAGCCTCGCGCGCCTCGAGGCCAAGGGACTCATCGAACGCAAACGCGATCAGAAAGACCAAAGGCGGACCTGGCTCGGCCTGACCGACGCAGGGCGCGCGCTCGATTGCAGCACTCCGGGTACCGTCGAGTGCGCGGTCGAGGCGCTCCTCTCGGACACCGACCACGCCGACATTGAGGCTACCGCCCGCGTGCTCTCGGCCCTCAGGGCGCATCTCGAACAACAGCTCGAGCCCTAACCTACGCTTAGGACATTATCAAAGGCCCGAAGCGCTCAGGCTCGTGTTCTCTTCGGCGGAAAGGTGCAAACCGCACTCCTTCTTTGCGCCGAGAAATCGCCCCGCCCGATCGTCGTCATCGGGTCCAACGGGGATCGTCGAGTGGACGTCGCCGATGCTCCGGTAGCCTTCGTGGAACAGAGGGTGGCGCGGGAGCTTGTGCTCCTGGAAGTAGTTTTCTACGTCCGCCTTCGTCCAGTGCAGGATCGGGTGGACCTTCATGCGACCATCTTGATCGGTGACGCGGCCGAGGGCCTGGCGATGCTCAGTCTGGTTCGCTCGGAGGCCAGCGATCCAACCGGTGATTCCGAGCTCGTCGAGAGCGCGGCGCATCGGCTCGACCTTATTCATCTTCAGGTAACGTTGCACTCCAGCGTCGCCCTGCTCCCAGAGCCGACCGTAAAGCGCCTCCTGATGGGCCGCGGTCATCTTCGCGCTGTACACATGGACGTTCAGCGAGAACCTCTCCTTGAGTTCCTCGGCGAACTTGTAGGTCTCGGGGAAGAGGTACCCGGTGTCGATGAAGATGACCTTGATGTCGGGAATGACCGAGGTCACAAGGTGCAGCATGAGCGCGGCATCCGCACCAAAGCTCGAGGAAAGGGCTAACTTGTCGCCGTGGAGCCGGTAGGCCCAGGCCACAAGATCGGACGCGGAGGCGTCCTCGGGGGGCTCGGCGACTGCAAGGCGACGGACGGAAGGACGACCGGAGCCGTGCAAGGCAGCGAACTCTGAGTTCATGGCTTGAGTGATCTAAACCCCACGCCTCATTCTGTAAAAGAATAAAACATTCTTTATAGAGAATATTTTGTTATATTTAGGCAGGCGTGCACTTGGTTCAATGTACTTGTAAATGTTGACGGGCCCCGGCCTGGGACGTCCGGGAAGAGGACAGGTGAAGGCTCGGCGGGGCCCGAGGGGGTGTGACACACCGGGGGGTCAAAAAGACTACGGGGGGCTGTGCTAAGAGGCCGGTCGCTCCATGCCGATCCTCGACGCCCAAGCCATCTCGAAGCGGATCGGCACTCGCACACTGCTCTCCAACGTTTTCCTCACAGTTCGCCGCGGCGAGCGCGTCGGGATCGTGGGCGCGAACGGCTCCGGCAAGAGCACACTCGCGAACATCCTCGCCGGGGTCGCTGAGCCGGATATGGGGACGATCCATCGGCGCCGCGACGCGCGTATCGAATACTTAGCGCAAGATCCGCCCCTTCCGCCCGACGCCACCGCGGAACAGGTCGTGTTTGGGGGGCGACCAGAGTGGGATCACTTTCGAAAACGAGTCGCCGCGCACCCCGGGGATACAGAGGCCACGGTCCAATTCGACGAGCTCGGAGGTTACGCGCTTGAGCTCTTGGCTCTGAAGCTACTTTCGCGTCTTGGCTTGCCGAACCCGAATGCAGTCGTCGGGCCTATGAGCGGCGGAGAGAAGCGACGCATCGCGCTAGCGCGCGTCCTGTTCGCGGCGCCCGATCTGGCGATCTTGGACGAACCGACGAACCACCTCGACGCCGAGGCGATCGAGTGGCTCGAGGAGTACCTCACTCTAGAATACCAGGGCGGCCTGATCCTCATCACCCACGATCGCTTCCTTCTGAATCGCACAGTGAGCCGCACCATCGAGGTCGAAGGTGGCCAGCTCTTCTCCTACGAGGGGGGATGGGAAGAGTATCTCGAAGCGCGCGAGGAGCGCCGCGCGCAAGAGCAGAGCCGCGAAGCGAATCGCCAGAACTTTCTCCGCCGTGAGCTCGAGTGGCTCCGGCGTCAGCCCAAGGCGCGCACCGGAAAACAGAAAGCGCGCATTCAACGCGCGGAGTCAGCGATCGCGGCTCCCGCTCCGATCGAGACCAAAGGGGTCGCCCTCGAGCTCAAAGAGTCGCGCCTCGGTTCGATGGTTCTCGAGGTCGAAGGGCTCTGTTTATCGATCCTCGGCCGCGAGCTCGTGCGTGACCTCTCGTTCCGTCTCGAAAAGGGCATGCGCCTCGGCATCGTGGGACCGAGCGGCTCCGGAAAGACGACGCTCATCCGAACGCTCCTCGGAGAGCGCCCCGTTGAGTCCGGCACGATCCGGCAGGGCACCACGGTCCGCTACGCCTACCTCGATCAGATGAAGGCGGACCTCGACCCAGATGCGACAGTCTTCGACGCCATCACGGACGGGCGCACGAAGCTCCGCTTCGGGGACCAGGATCTGAGCGCATACTCCTATCTTGAGCGCTTCGGGTTTCGGGGAGAGGCCGCTCGCCAACAAGTGTCGGTGCTCTCGGGAGGAGAACGGGCGCGGGCCTCGCTCGCGCGCATTCTGCTCACAGAGGCCAATGTGGTCGTGCTTGACGAACCGACGAACGATTTAGATGTCATGACTCTGGGAGCGCTCGAGGAGCTCTTGATGGACTTCTCAGGCGCGGCGCTCATCGTGAGTCACGATCGGTATTTTCTGGATCGGGTCGCGACCCATGTTCTTGGCCTCGATGGACGGGGCGCTTGGGACCTTTCGCCAGGCGGCTTCAGCGCCCACATAGAGCGAAAGAAAGAACTCGCGCGACAGGTCCAATCCCAAAAATCCGTCGAGAGCTCGGCTCCCGCCCCAGAGCAGCCTGCGGTCAAGAAGCTGACCTACACGGAGGAGAAGGAGCTTTCGGGCCTCCTTGAACGCATCGAAGCTCAAGGCGAAGTCGTGTTCGCCTTGGAAGAAAAGCTAGCCAACCCCGAAGCCATGCCCGGAAAGCCTGAAGATTTCGCCGCCTTGGTCAAGACTCTCAGCGCTGAGAAACAAGAGCTCGAGGCGCTCGAAGAGCGTTGGCTCGCTCTCGAAGAGCGTCGACTCGCCGCCCAAAAACCGAAACGATAACGTTCTGAAAGGGCGCTCAGCACTCATCGATCCCTCGCCGCGGGAAAGCGTTCCGCGCTCGGCCGCCTTGCCCGACGGGTCCTCGTCGATCGCGCTTTGAGAGTCGAAACGAACGGACGTATCATCTCAAGTCATGCGCGCTCGCACTCTCCTTCTCCTCGCCAGCCTCCCCCTCGCCTTCGCTGCCTGTGGCTCCTCCTCGGAGGATGGCGACGATTCCCATGACTCCGGGGGCGACGGCCAAGACGACGACAGCGACAGCGGCGGGCGAAGGCCGGGCACTGGCGGGCGACCTTCGGGAACCGGGAGTCGGAATGGCGGAGACGGCGGCCATGGCGGAGAAGACGACGATAGCGGCACGGGAGCGCGCCG
Organism: Pseudomonadota bacterium; assembly: GCA_023428245.1. Taxonomy (GTDB): domain Bacteria; phylum Myxococcota_A; class Polyangia; order Polyangiales; family Polyangiaceae; genus NIC37A-2. The sequence goes on along the minus strand of JAEYYX010000004.1, from coordinate 6,462 downwards.
CTCGGGAGGCGCGAGCGGCGCAAGTGGTGGCCGTTCTGGAAGCGGAGGGCGTTCAGGAGGAGATCTCTCCCCCGCCGCGGACGTCGCCACCCGCCTCGGTCGGGACCACTTCCTGATCGGGATGGGTAACGACCTCGAGGACTCAGGCCCCTCAGGAGCGTTCACTCTCAGCAAGCCCCTAGACCTCCACTATGTGTATCTCGTAGGCCTGCGAGGCCAAGGTGGTTGGCCGGATTGGAACACAGATAATAACGGGGATGGCGCGTTTGCGACCTATCTGGCCCAAGAGGCGCTCGAATACGACGCCGTTCCGATGTTCACTCTCTACTCGATGGCGTCTGCCGGTGAAGGGAGCGTCGCCGCGCTCACGACCGACTCATATATGAAGGCTTACTGGGAAGGGGCGCGCATCTTGTTCGAACGCCTCGGAGCCCTCGACACTCCCTCGGTGGTCCATCTTGAGCCTGACTTCTGGGGCTTCATGCAGCAAGCCGGTGACCCTTCGGAGCTTTCGGTGATTGTGAGCAAGTACGCGGATGAGTGCAACAGCTTGCCCGACGATCTCAGCGGGATGGGCAAGTGTTTGGTCGAGCTCTGCCGAACCTACGCCCCGAAAACTCTCATCGGCTTCCACGCCTCACCCTGGGGCGCACCGAGTGCCACCGCTGTCGCAGACTATTTGCTTGAGCTCGGCGCGGGTGAGTCCGATCTCGTCTTCACCGACATGCTCGATCGGGACGCGGGCTGCTTCGAGGCCCAGGCGCCCGAGTGCCAGCGGCAGGACGGCCCTTGGTATCTCGACGAGACCAACGAGACGAGCCCGAACTTCCACGAGCTCCAGGCCTTCGCCAAGACCGTTACCGATCGGCTCGGGATTCCGATGATGTGGTGGCAGGTTCCGTTCGGGGTTCCGAGCGACACGCCCGGAGGAACGCCGGGCCGTTACCGGGACAACAAGGTCAAGTACGTGTTTGAACACATCGAAGAGTTCGTCGACGCGGGCGGGGTCGGCGTGGCCTTCGGGGTCGGCGCAGGGAACCAGACGTACATCACGACGGACGGCGGCCAGTTCGACGCAGCGATCTCCGCCTACTACGAGGACCCTTACCTCTTCTAAACGGCACAAGAGTAGTCTCAGGACGCACGCTCCAAGATCTCGCCGCGCGTCCCAGAGTGCGCAAGGCGCGATCAAGAGCTCCCGCGCGCTCGGTGCGCGCTCGGTGCGCGCTCGGTGCGCGTTCGGTGCGTACAGTACGAGCCCCGCTCTTAGCGCCGCATCGAAACGCTCATCAAAAGGCCAAGCGAGATGAGCATCGTCACAAGGCTACTGCCCCCATAAGAGAAGAGCGGCAGGGTAATGCCGACCACCGGCAGGAGCCCCATCGACATCCCCATGTTGAAGAACGCCTGGAAGAAGATGATGCCGCCGGTTCCTACCGCGAGCGCTGCTCCGAAGCGATCTTTGGCCTGGGAAGCGATGTGCAAGGACCAGATGGAGAGGAAACAATAGAGCGCGATCAGGATTAAGCAGCCGACGAAGCCAAACTCCTCCGCGAAAACCGAGAAGGGGAAGTCCGAGTGCTGGTCGGGAAGGAAGCCGAACTGGTTCTGGGTTCCTTGCATGAAGCCTTCCCCGAACAGCCCCCCATTGCCGATCGCCGTCTGACTTTGGATAGCGTGCCAAGCGGTTCCCGTCGCGTCCTTCTCCGGGTTCAAGAAGCTCGTGACGCGACCTCGCTGGTAAGCTTTGAGCCCGAAGTTCCACATGAGGATTGTCGTCACGGCGAACCCTGAGACCATCCACGCCAAGGTGGCGGTTCGGATGCGAGTGATCGAGAGCATAGCCGCCGTCGACGTCAGGTAGATGAGCGAGGTGCCGAGGTCCGGCTGCAGCATGACCAAGACAGCCGGGACTGCGGCGATCCCGATCGGCAGGAGTAGGTCGAAGAAGGAACGAGCCTCGGTCTTCGTGTCGTTTTGGATGTGCCGCGCCACCATGAGCACGACGAGCGGTTTCATGAACTCGCTGGGCTGGTAGCTGAAGCTTCCAAGCTGGATCCAGCGGGCCGAACCTCGAACGTCAGTGGCGAGCACGAACACGAGCCCGAGCGATATCAGGCCGCCAAAGTACAGAATCGGCGCGAGGCGCTCGAAGTGACGGTAGTCGATCACCGCCGTCAACATGGCGAGCAGGAGGCCGATCACGAACCAGTAGATCTGGGTCACGTAGACGTCGGCCAGGGCGCTCCGCTGGGTTGCGTCGACGTACGCGCTGGTCGCACTGTACAGGTTGATGATCCCGATCGAGGCGATAGCGACGACCGTGATCAAGAGCGGCATGTCGACCTCGGGTCCCGAGCGGAAGGACTTGGTGGAGCGAGCCATCTAGAGGGGCCTCCTTCGAAGAGCGAAGCGCGACATCAAGGAAACTCTCGCTTCTGTACAGCGGGGGCCTGCTTGGCCGCAGCCAGGCGGTCCCGCTTGAGTCGCTCGTAGTCGCGCACGATGCGCATGGCGACGGGCACTGCGTTCTTACCGCCGCCGCCGCCGTGCTCGATGAGCACCACGACAGCGATCTCCGGCGAAACTGTCGGCGAATACCCGGCGAACCACGCGTGGTCGCGGTTGAAATAGGCGACGTCACTCTGATCCGAACCGCGGGGCGCGAGCGGACTCACCTGGGCGGTACCGGTCTTACCGGCCATGTCGACGCCCTCGATGCGCGCTCCGTGGGCCGTACCGCGCTTTTCGGTGACCACCCCCACCATCGCATCCTGGACCCGGGTCAGATCGCCTTGGTCGAGCTCAACGACCCGCCGCACGCGCGGGGGAAAATCTTGAACGACGGTGCCGTCGGCGGTCTCGATGCTGCGAACAAGCTGGGGGCGGTACAAGGTCCCGCCGTTGGCGAGCGCGGCGTAAGCGAGAGTGAGCTGTAAGACGTTTACTGTAGTAGCACCCTGACCGATCGCGGCGAGGAGCGTGAAGCCGCCTCGGAATGCGCCGCGGTATTGCCGCGTGTACCAGGCGCGGGTCGGCATGCGCCCCCTCGCCTCTGGGTTGATGCCGATGCCTGTCTTCACGCCGAACCCGAATCGCTGCCCAATTTCGGCAAGGTCGTCGATCTTCACCCGACTACCGAGCTCGTAGAAATACGTGTTGCAGGACTGCACAAGGGCCTCATGGAGGTTCACGTGCCTATGAACGCCGGTACAGCGGAAGTAGCGTTTTCCGTACTCGTAGCCGCCGCGGCAATCGACCTGCTCGTTCGGACGAACGATGTCCTTCTCAAGGGCGGTGAGCGCGGAGAACGGCTTGAAGGTCGAGCCGGGGGGGTACGCCGCTGACACTGTTCGATCGAGCGTCGGCGTCATCGGGTCCTTGTAATAGCTCTGGAAGGCTTCCCTAACGGCTTCCTGACCGCTCGCGCCGGAGGCAACGTTCGGGTCGAAGCCGGGCTTCGAGTGCGCTGCGAGGATACGGCCGGTGCGCACGTCGACGACAACAACCGCTCCGGCGAGTTGTCCGCGCATGGCGCGCTCTGCAGACTCCACGAGCTCCATGTCGAGGGTGAGCGAGATGTCTCGCCCAGGGGCCGGTTCGCGCAGCCGATCTTCTCCGAGATATCGCTCCTCGAGATCCTCAACGCGCTCGCGCATGGCGCGTTTGCGAATGAACTTACGGAATCCTCGTTGCCCCCGCAGATAACTCTCCCAGCGCCGCTCAACTCCTACCGCGCCCAGTCGATCTCCCGCTCGGAACCCCGCCTCGGGCTGCTCCGCGAGCACCTCTGCGTCGACCTCCCGCATGTAACCGAGCAAATGGGCTCCGAGAGTTCCGTACGGATAGGAGCGGACCGACGAGGAAAGCACACTCACGCCCGGGAGCTCTTCGGCGAAGGTCTTGAGGGAGGCGACGACGTCACGATTCAGGTCGACGAGAAGTAACGCTTGTTGGTCGCGCTTTCGCTCATGTTCTTTGAGCTTGACGAGCTGCTCTTTGGTGCGCGCCGCTTCGCTCTCGGACAAGCGCGCCAGTTCGACAAGACGCGGCCAGGTCCTGTCGAGATCGAGCGCGGCCGGCACGACGTAGAGATTGTAGGAGGGACGATTGGCCGCGAGGACCTTTCCGTGAGTATCGCGGATCACTCCTCGCGTGGTGGCAAGCCGCCGTTCTCCGATGATGTTGCGGCGAGCTTTGACGTCGTAGACGTCGCCGTGGAGCACCTGAAGGTAAAAAAGGCGCGCTACACATGCTCCGAAGGCGCACAGAATGAACAGGACAAGCCAGCGGTAGCGTTTGCGAAACTCAGAGGCGTCGGAGCGCTGGAGTAACGTTGCCATAGCCGGTCAGCTCGTCGGGCTAGTCGCCTGGGGGCGGCTCTCGAGCTGAATCCGCGCGGCGATGGAGAAAATCAAAGGGGCGAAGAGGGTGGTCGTGACCGCTCGCGGCAAGATCTGCACGCTGAGCTCAACGGGCCTCTGAGCATCCGCGCCAAAAATCGCGAGCAGCGTGAGCACGATGAAGCTCTCGAGGAGCGATCCAACGAAGGCAAGCGGGATGCGCGACGCGAGCGTCTGCATGCTAACGCGAGCCGAGACCATGCGCGTGAACCACCAGACCGCCACCATTGTGAAGCGGTAAAGATAAGCGGGGCCGCCTCCGATCACGTCGATGCCCCATCCGAGACAGAATGAAAGGAAAGAGCCTCGAGCCAGCGATGGCTCCTGAACCGCCAAGAACAGGACCAATGGCAAGACGAAGTTCGGGGTGATGCCGAGGGTCAGCCTCGAGATCGGAAAACCGAAAAGCTGGAGAGGGACCAAAGGAGCCCAGAATCGATAGAGAATCGACTGGAGGAGGACGAGCAAGAAGCCGACCAGGACGTACGCCGCGCTCCGCATGACTCACTTCCTCGGGGTCGCGTCGCAGTCGCGCGGTTCCCCGGTGATGATGAGGACCTCCTCGAGTCGTGAGAAATCCACGGTGGGCTGGGCCAAGACCTCTTGGTAGCTTCCGAAGTCTCGTTTGACGACCTCGGTCACCTTCGCGACCGCGATGTCCTTCGGGAAACGACAGCCAGCGCCGCTCGTCACCAAGAGATCTCCGACCTCGACATCGTCGGTTCGATCGACATCCTGCACGCGCACGACATAACGCGCTTCGTCGCCGATTCCTCGCGCGAAACCGCGGGCTCGAGTCCGACTGACCACGATGTCCACACCAAATCCCGCATCGACCACGAGCTGTACCGTGGCGGTATCGCCCGTGACGACCTTGAGCAGACCGACCACTCCCCCGAGAGCAATGACGGGCATGTTCTTTTTGAGTTCGGTGCCCGGCGCGTCCACCGCGAGATGAGCGACGCGGAAGAACTCGGTCGGCGCTTTGGTCGTCACGACGGCGCTTGCCGTCTGAATCCCGAGAGACTCGCGGAGGCCCAAGAGCTTCCGAAGCCGCTCATTTTCCCCTTCGAGGGAAGCGAGCCGACGCACCTCATTCTCCAGACGCGTCACCTCCCGCGACAGGCGATCGTTGTCCTTACCGACGTCCACCCACGCAAAATAGTCGCTGAGAACGCCGGACACCGTACGCGCCGCCGCCGAGGCGGCGAATTGGATCGGGCTCGCGATCGTCGTCAGAGCGCGATCGATGGCGTTGAGATCTTCGGGTCGGCTGATGGCGGTTCGCAGGAAGAAGAACGGGACCGCGAGCAGCAGAATGACCAAGAAGATATCACGGTAGCGCTTGTAGAAGCTCATGCTGGCCCGCTCTTAGGCCTTTGCGAGGAGTCCGTCGTCCAAACGTCGAGCGGAGGGCGATTCGAGCGCAAAGGCAACCTCCCCTAACCGATGGTCACTTCCTTGAGAAGCTGAATATGATCGAGCGTCTTCCCGCTTCCCAGCACCACGGCGCTGATCGGGTCGTCGCTCACCATGACCGGAAGGCCCGTCTCCTCGCGCAAGAGGACGTCCATGTTTTTCAGGAGGGCACCGCCGCCTGTCAAAATGATCCCCTTGTCCACGATGTCCGCTGCCAGCTCGGGCGGCGTCCGCTCAAGAGCGACGAGCACAGCGTCTACGATCGCGTTGATCGGCTCCGAGAGCGCGTCGCGAATCTCATCCGAGTTGACGAGGACGGTCTTCGGCACTCCGGCCACCATGTCGCGTCCCTTCACTTCCATCGAGAGCTGCTCCTCGAGGGCGTAGGCGTTGCCAATGGTGACTTTGATGCGCTCGGCGGTCTGTTCGCCGATCGCAAGATTATACTTCCGCTTCATGTAGGCGACGATGGCTTCATCCATCTTATCGCCGCCGACGCGGACGGACTGGGAATAAACGATACCCGCCAGCGAGATCACCGCGACTTCGGTTGTCCCCCCTCCGATATCGACGACCATGTTGCCGCTCGGCTCGGTGATAGGCAGGCCGGCGGCGGGTGGGGCGGGCCCCCGGGGCGCGG
>JAEYYX010000045.1 GCA_023428245.1 Pseudomonadota bacterium | reverse complement strand
TGGGCAAGCCGGCGTTACCAGGGCGTGGCGCTAGGAACGAATCCTTTACCAGCGGGTCTTATTAGTCAAGCCGGCGTTACTAGTGCTGCTGAAGCCTGCCCGCCGCGGAGGGCACGACGCGGGCAGTACGAGCCCTTGCTCGCCGCCGAGGGAGCCATCGCGTTCCCCGAGCGCGTGTCGCCAGCGCTCGAACGGGTGGACAGCTCATCGGGCTCGATCGGCACCGCCGTCAACAACGCCATCGCGGAGCTGGTGCCGATCATCGCGGACGCGCCGGCTGACGCGAAGACGCGCGAGGCGTGGCTCGAGCGGCTGTTCGAGGCGTACCAGGACGATGGCATCCCCTACATCGAGTGGCTCGGCGACCACTGGGGCACGCTCTGCGCCTCGAAGGAGATCGCCTCGGCATGGGCCGACCGTCTCATGGAAACGGTGAAGCTCGCGTGGAGCCCGGACCCGAGCCTGCGTGGATTCTTCAAGGGCACGACCAACTGCCTGAGCGCGCTGGTCGCCGCCGAGCGCTACGACGACGTGCTCGCGCTGCTCGAGCTCGAGCTCGCGCCCTACAAGATGTGGCGCTACCGCCAGTACGGCGTGAAGGACCTCGCCGCGCGCGCCAAGCGCAAGCGCATCCTGCTCGAGCACGTAGAGCCGTGCCCGCAGAGCAGCAGAGGTCGGGGACCGACGGGCGCGGGCCGCGACGACCTAATTGTCCGCGATACGCTCGCCGACACCCACCGCCGTGACAACGAACTTCGCGCGTTCCTCTCCGGGGACGAAACGGAACGCGAACGTGGGCGGCAACAGCGCTGGAGGGCCGTCGAGATAGTCGAACGCGAGGCGGTCAGTACCTTCGAGCCGGACCCGCAGACGACCGAGCCAGCTCCTGCGATCGACGTACGTGCCGACGTAGGCAGTCAGGGGACGATGCGAGCTCTCAATGTTGGCTCGCCAATCGTCGGGCAGGTCCAAGAGCACGCTCAACCCACGAAGAACGACGGCCGCCGGCGTGGCACCCGCTGCGTTCGTCGCGTTCAGCATCGCAGCGGCTCCGAGCCGTCTCGCAGGAACCCACGCTACGAAGGCGCTGAAGTCCGGGACGCCGCCGCTGTGATGGTAGACCCAGACGTCCCCACGTCTCGTCATTGAGACCCCGTAGCCGTAGGAGTCGCCGGGCCGTACGCCCTGGTCCACGTGCGGCGTCGTGAGCGCGTCGACGAGGCGTTGCCCTAGCGGATGCGTCGTAGGTTCGCTCATGGCGCGCGCCCATCGAGCGACGTCACGGGCGCTCATGTTCAGCCCTCCGGCGGGAGCAGCCAGCCGACACCTGTCACCAGCGCCCGCGCCCTCGGGATGCCCTCGAACCTGAACCGAGGCGAAATTGAACGTCGCCGTCGACATCCCCATCGGAAGCAGCACGCGTTCGCGCACGACGTCCTCGAAGGACCTCGACGTCGTCCGCTCGATCACTAGCCCTACCAGGGCGTAGCCGATGTTCGAGTAGAGGAAGACGGTCCCCGGTTGCGTCCCGAGATGTGCGCGGACGGTTGCGTCGGACAGCCCCCCACCGCCCTGACAGAGCGGGTGGTGGGGATCATCCACGAGCCCCGCCGTGTGCGTCATAAGCTGATGAAGCGTCACGCGCCCGAGCTCGTTGTCCGCGCTGAGTTCTGGGAGGTAGCTAGCGATCGGTCGATGAAGATCGAGCACGCTCTCTTGAGCGAGCGACACGGCAGTCGCCGCCGTGAACATCTTGGTGACCGACAAGAGCGGGAACAGCGTCTCCGACGTCGTCGGGGCGGGTTGGCCATGCTCCGTTGTCGTGGTCTGGAGGAGCGCGCCATCTGCGGCAATAACCGCGAAGGCACCGCTTGTGTTTCCGACTCGGTCATGCAGCCTCGCGGCAAAGCATGCGAAGCGTTCTGCCGTCGTGCCACGGCAGTCGATTCGAGATGGAGAGCGACGGTCCGCTTCGAAGACCCCAAAGACATCGCCGCCCTGCCAGTGAAGGTAGGGCCTCCGGGCGCAGCCACTCACGACAGCGAACATCACCAGTAGCGCGAAGGTGCAGCTTCGGAGAAGGGCCATATCCTTGCTCATACCATGCGGATGGCTGGGCGGTCACCGCTCGCTCGACACGTCCGCCGCTGCGGAGATCTCGTGCTCGCGGACGCGCACCCGCAGCGTGAGGGCCGGACCGTGCTGCTCGACAACACGCCCTCGAAAGGCGAGCCCGTCACCACCGCCGCGACTACGCCGAAGAGGAGGGCGGCCGGGAGGATGGCGGCAGCAGGACGCAGCTCACCAGAGCCTCATGACCATGCAGATGGCGGACGCTGGGCAGAGCGTGGTGAATTCGGAGGATCTCTGCAGCGAAGTGGGTGCGCTCTCGCGAGCGACGCCTTCGAACCCAAGGTGCCTGAAGAACTCCGGCGCCGTCGTCGTGAGCAAGTAGACGCGAGTCAGCTCCCGCGCTCGCGCAGTTCGTAGCCGGTCTTCAGCGAGCTCCCGCCCCAGGCCCATTCCTCGATGCGAGGGCGCAATCGCCACGGACCGAAGGAGACCGGACTCACCGTGAACCTCGAGCCCTGCAGTCCCGATGAGGGTCTCGCCCTCGTGGAACACGACGTAGCCGCCGGGGAAGTGGTCGGCGATGCCCGCGTCCGGGAGCCCCGCGGCCACGACGAGCTGGCGGACGGCAGCCAGGTCTTCGACACGCGCTGGCCGAATGGTCACGTCACCCAAGGCGCTCCTCCGCAGCGAACCGCTCGAGCATCCCGCGAATGGTGTCCCGTGCCGTCCGGAAGCGCACGAGCATCTCCTCCCGCGGGATCGACGGGTCCTTGCTCGCCGGGTCCGGGATGGGCCAGTGGAGCCGTCGTGCCTTGCCGAGGAACGCGGGACAGACCTCCTCCGCGCACAGAGTGATCACCGTGCCGACGGTCGCCGGGTCGATCGTCTGCACGGACTTCGAGTGATGCGTGGCGAGATCCAAGCCGAGCTCGCGCATGACCTCAACGGCGTAGGGGTTCACCTGCGACGGCTCGCTGCCGGCGCTCATGACGGGTACGCGGTCGCCGAAGATCATGCGGCCGAGGCCCTCGGCCATTTGGCTGCGCGCGGAGTTGGCGACGCAGAGGAACAGGATGCTCTTGGTTTCGTTGCTCATGGATCAGGCTTTCGATGCGGTCTTTGAGTCGGTCGGGCACGCGGGGACCGCGACCTTTAGCTCTGTGCTCGGGAAGAAGCGGCGCTGCGCCCAGAGGGCGACGTTCACGAGGCCGATGAGGACGGGCACTTCGACGAGCGGCCCGATGACCGCCGCGAACGCTGCCCCGCTGTGAATGCCGAAGCTCGCGATCGCGACGGCGATGGCGAGCTCGAAGTTGTTGGAGGCGGCCGTGAACGAGAGCGTCGCCGTCTGCTTGTAGTCGGCGCCCACGCGCTTGCTCATGAAGAACGAGACGGCGAACATCACCACGAAGTAGATGAGCAGCGGCGCCGCGATGCGGAGCACGTCAAGCGGGAGCTGCACGATCGCTTCGCCCTTGAGGGAGAACATCACGACGATCGTGAAGAGCAGTGAGACCAGCGTGATGGGGCTGATGCGCGGCACGAAGTGCTCCTCGTAAAAGGAGCGTCCCTTGGCGCCCACGAGCACGCGCCTTGTGAGGAAGCCCGCGGCGAACGGGATGCCGAGGTAGATGGCGACGCTCTTGGCGATCTCACCGATCGTGATGTCCACAATCGCGCCCTCGAGGCCGAGCCACGTCGGCAGGAGCGTGGCGAAGAAGTATGCGTAGACCGAGAAGAACAGGACCTGGAAGATCGAGTTGAACGCGACGAGCCCTGCGCAGTACTCGCTGTCGCCCTTCGCGAGGTCGTTCCAGACGATAACCATCGCGATGCAGCGCGCGAGGCCGATCAGGATGAGGCCGAGCATGTACTCGGGCTTGTCGCGCAGGAACACGACGGCGAGCCCGAACATGAGGAGCGGGCCGATGATCCAGTTCTGCACGAGTGACAGCGTCAGCACGCGCTTGTTGCGGAAGACCTTTCCCAGCTCCTCGTATCGGACCTTCGCGAGCGGCGGGTACATCATCAGCACCAGGCCGATCGCGATCGGGATCGAGGTCGTGCCCACGCTCATGCTGTTGAGCGCCGTCGTGAAGCCGGGCGCGAGGAAGCCGAGGGCAATGCCAAGCGCCATTGCGGCGAAGATCCACAGCGTCAGGTAGCGATCGAGGAACGAGAGCTTGCCGAGCAGCCCGGCGCTTCTGTGGGTCATGGAAGGTCAGTCCTTGTCGTCGAGGAGGTCGCCGCGACGGGCAACGTGGAGTGCCAGGCGTCGAGGCGCGACCGGATGGCCTCTCGCACCTGAACCACTCGCGCGAGCTTCTCGCTGTGCGTCCCTTCGAAGGACGCGGGATCGGGGAAGCTCCAGTAGATGCGCTGCGTGACGCCGGGGAACAGCGGGCACCTCTGCCCGTGCTCCTCGTCGCAGACGCCAATGACGTAGTGGAAGTGCCGGCCCGCCTTGAACAACTCGAACACGGACGGCTGCGGCGCAGTCGACGGCAGGCTGAGTCCCACCTGCGCCAGCGCCTCCACGACCAGCGGGTTGACCTCGCGCGGCTCGAAGCCCGCGCTCGTCACCTCGAATCGCGGTCCACCCAGCTCTCGAAGCAGTGCCTCGGCCATCCGGCTTCGCGCCGCGTTGTGCACGCAGACGAAGAGCACCTTCACGTCGGCGGTCACGTCGCACCTCCCGACGAGACCGCCTCGATCTCCCCGGTCAGGTCGCACGCCGCGGCGAGCGTGTTCGTGATCGTTCCGAACTTGCGGATGTTCTTGTGCAGCAAGTCCACGCGCGCCGCGGGCTCATCGGTCACGACCCGCAGCCGGTAGTGCAGGCGCACGATGCGGGGCGGCGGCTCCTCGCGCGCGGCGGTCACCTCGATCGAGGCCGACTCGTAGCGAAACGGAAGCATGTGCGAGAAGCGCTCGACGTTCTTCAGGATGCACGCCGACAGCGCGGCGCAGAGAAGGTCTGCCGGACCGGGTAGCGCCTCGCCCGACTGCGCCGAACCATCGAACGCGATGTCGCTCGTGCGCGCGTGAACCGAGGCGGTTCCACCGGCGCACGTGGTAGCAGAGACGGTGTAGGTCATCGTCGATGCGGGCGTCGTCACGGCACCACCTCCACGCGTGGCGCTTCGCTCGCCGCGAAGAAGTCCAGGCGCGGCTGTGCCTTGGCCGGTGCGGACCAGGGGACGACGGCGACCCGAGGCGCGAGCGCGGCCACCTCGGCGTGGAACCGGGCCTCGCTCTCGCGGCGCCGGACAAGCACCGGGTCCGTGACCTTGAGCGGCGTCAGGCTCTGGTTGATCACCCAGCCGAAGGGGCGGATGTCGGCGCGCTCGAGGTCACGCTGGAGCGCCGCCGCCTCGTGCACGGGCGTCGCCTCCGGCAGCGTGACGAGCAGGATCTTGGTGAAGGCCGCGTCGCGAAGGCGCGGCAGCAGGCGCCGAACCTCCTCGGGAGCCGAGCCCGAGGTCCGAAGCACCTCACGGTGGTACGACTCGGCCGCGTCGAGCAGGAGCAGCGTGTGTCCCGTCGGCGCGGTGTCGATGACGACGAACCCGTGCTCACCCTCGTCGACGATGCGCGCGAACGCGCGAAAGACGGCGATCTCCTCGGTGCATGGGCTGCGGAGGTCTTCCTCGAGCAGCGCGCGCCCGGCGGCGTCGAGGTTCGCGCCCGCCGTCCGCAGCACCTCCTCGGAGTAGGCACGCGTCTCGGCCGCGGGATCGATGCGGCTCACCTGGATGCCGTCGACCGCTCCTCCGAGAGTCTCTTCGACGTGGGCGGCCGGGTCCGTTGTCGTCAGATGCACCTTGTGACCGCGCCGCGCGAGCTCGACGGCAACGTTGACTGCGACCGACGTCTTGCCGACGCCTCCCTTGCCCATCGTCATGATCACGCCGTGCCCAGCGGTCTCGAGCGCTGGAACCAGCGCGGCGAGAGGAGCCGACGATGGCGCTGCGGTTTCTTCAAAGGGGGCAGCCATCACCGGCGCGGTGGCCGAGCCCGTCTTCGCGAAGAGCTGCCGCAACGCTGCGATGCCGACGAGTCCGAACGGCAAGAGCGGGAGTTCGGTGCGCGAGAGCGCGCGCAGCCCCGCGGGCATCGTGGCCATCGCGTCGGTGCCTCGCCGCTCCATCGCCACCGCGACCTGGTCCGCTCGATCCTGTGCGCGGAACAGGCCGTTGATGACGAGCTCCTGCCGCTCAATCCCAAGCGCCGCGAGCTCGCCGCGAGTCCGATCGGCTTCGCGGAGCGCCGCGACGTCCGCCCTCGACACGAGGACGAGCGCGGTACAGGAGCCGTCGATGAGCGCGGCACGTGAGCCGTCGTAGAGCGCCTGCTGAGCCTTCAGACCGGCGAGCGGTCCAAGGCACGACGTGCCGCCTACGTTCGTCTCGAGGAACCCTGTCCACGCTGCCGGCAGCTCGAGCAGGCGCAGCGTGTGCCCGGTGGGAGCCGTGTCGAAGACGACGTGATCGAAGTCCGCTGTCGCGCGCGCGTCACCGAGGAGCTTCGAGAACTCGTCGAACGCGGCTATCTCGACAGTGCAGGCACCCGAGAGCTGCTCCTCGATGCTGCGTACCGCGGCGTCAGGCAGCACGCCGCGGTACGGTCCAACCATCTTCTCGCGGTAGGCATGCGCGGCGGCCTCGGGATCAATGTTGAGGGCGTAAAGGCCCGCCACGCCCGTCACCGCGCGCGGCTCACCGGCCAGCGGCGTCTCGAGCACCTCGTCGAGGTTGGATGCCGGATCGGTGCTGACGAGGAGAACTCGTCGTCCGCGCTCCGCGAGCGCGATCGCCGTCGCACAGGCCACGCTCGTCTTGCCGACGCCGCCCTTGCCCGTGAAGAAGAGGTTTCGCGGAGCGCGTTCGAGGAAGTCCATGACGCGCTCCTCAGCAGCAACTCGTTTTCGACTTGGCTCCGGCGCTCGGACCACAGCAGCCGGTCGACGCGGCGGGCGCGGCGTCGAGCTTCTTCACGACCACGCCGGCGAGCGCGGCGAGGGTCTCGCGCGAGGGGTAGGCCCCTTCGACCGCGACGCGGTCGCCCACGAGGACAAGCGGCAGCACCTCCGTGCCACGCCCGAGTGCCTCCTTCACGGCCGGGGTCTCGGCGAACGCGGCGGGTTGCTGCGACAGGTTGAACCGCTCGACGGTGATGCCCTGCTTCTGGAGCCAGTCGACGTCGGCTGCGAAGCGGGCGAGCTCGGGGTCGACGCTCGGGCCGCAGACGCCGGTGGAGCAGCACATGGCGGGGTCGAACACGCGGATGGTCACGGACATGGGAAGTTCCTTTCGGTTATCGGCGATGAACGATGTTGAAGGCGTAGAAAGGCAGGCACTAGAGCCCACCGACGAGCGCTCGCAGTCGACGGAGCGCGTGTGGCTCGATGCAGTAGCAGACCCGCGGTCCGTCCACGTCGCCGCGGATGAGGCCGGCGTCCTTGAGCACCTTGAGATGCTGGGAGACCGTCGACTGAGCGAGCGGTAGCTCGTCCACGATATCGCCGCAGACGCAGGCGTTCCTGCGGATCAGGGTGCGGATGATCTTCACGCGCGCGGGGTGGCCGAGCGCCTTCGAGAGCGTGGCCAGCTCCTCGTCGGCCTCATCGCCCTCCACGGGACGAAGGTCGGCCTGCTCCTTCGCAGGCAGGCAGCAGGGCTCGGACGCTTGGGCGGTCGCCTTCATCGTTAATACACGATAAGAAACTCCACAGCCTCCGTCAATCCAGGAGGTCGGGGGCTCCCCCCGCGCCAACGAGGGCACCGCGATGGCGCCCTGCACCGACCCCTCGGGATTCAGCGCCGCAGCTCCTCGCGCTCGGTGATCGCGGCGGCGTCTTCGGGCTGCGGGGCCTGGTCCATGCGGACCACACAGGCTCGCTTCGCAGCGACAGTCCAGCGTGGAGCCGGGACGCCTCGCTTTCGCTCAACGCGGGCTTCGCCGTTTCTCCACGGAAGTTCGAGCCTTTCGCGCGCCAACGCGCGCTGCGGCGCCGCTCTCGCGCGTGCTCGCAGAGAGCACCGAGGGCTCGCGCGCCGTCGCCCGTTTCGTCGTCCGCGTGGTCTTCGGCTCGCGTTCCTTCTCGTCGATTTCGGCAAGCCGCGCGCGGACGAGCGCGCTCACGAGCTTCTTGGGCAGCGGCGCGTCAGGCGGGAATGAGATGCCACCCTTTGTCGTCTTGTACCCGTCGACCAGCGCACCGAGCGTCGAGATGACACCGCCGCTGTGCGGGTAGTACCCGCAGTTCTTCCCGAAGAAGGCGAACCCGGCGGCGACCTTGCCGTTAGGCAGGCGGAAGGCCGGCATGTCGTAGCTGATCGTCTCGGTGGCCTCCGGCAAGAGCGCGCGGAGCTGCGCGCGGAGCTGCGTGAGGGTTGCGCGCGCGGCGGCGTTGTTGAGGCCCGCAAGGTAGGCGTCGATCGGGTTGGTGGTCTTCTTCGTGGCCACCAAGCCAGGGTACTCAGCGTTCGAGGGCCGCGTCCACCGCCCCGGGCGGGGGAAGTGCCAAGCGGGACACCGAGTGTGTCCCGGCTAGGTCTCCGAGCTCGACGGAGTGCAGGCCGTGTTGTTCACGAGCACGTCGAAGCGCCCGTTACTGGACACGCTCCGGACGTAGTCGGCAAGGGCGCGACTGGGTCTTCCTGCGTCACGTCGCAAACATGGCAGGAGCGTCGAGAGGGGAGAGCGCTCGCATCACGTCCGCTCAACGCGCCTCCCAAGGCCTCGGCACCTTCGAAGGTCGCTCGCTGGCGCGTTTCCTCTGAGGGTGCTGTTCGGGGGGCTCTTCCCCTCGGAGTTTGCGGAGCGCACTTGTCGCCTGCGCTTGGGCGGATTCGCCTGCGCGCGTCGGCTGGGGAAGGGCGAGCACGGCTTCGTATTCTCGGATGGCCGCAGCTGCGTCCCCCGACTTTGCGTAGAGCGCCCCCAGGCGGAGGTGGGGTGTGAGGAGCATCGGGTAGCGCGCAGCCAAGTCTCGCCACATCTGGACGACCTGATCTGGCTCGAGCCGATGGGCGCGCACATCCGCTCGGAATAGCTCATCGTCCCAATCGAACCGCAGCGCTGAAGCAGCCTTCGAAGCTAAGATGGCCTCGTCGAGCTTTCCTGCGCGGAGGAGCGCCTTCGCGTGCTCAGCGGCCATGCGCCCGTGCTCCGGCAGGAAGACGCGCGCCTGTTCATAGTGCTCGAGCGTCGGCTCGACGGGACTCTCTGCGTCGAGCGCATCACGACCCCAAGTCCAGTAAAGATTGCCCGCCAAGTAGCGGACTCCCTGTACTGCGCCGAGCGCGAAGGAGGCGACCAGCAAGATCCTGGTGAGCAAGACGTGTCTCGCTAGGGATGTTGTCGCGTTCGCCTGCGCCGCGCTGTGTGCGGCCTGGTTCGCTTTGGTCGTGTTGTGGGCCGCCCTGTGCGTATTCGCGGTGTTGTGCGGTTCCTTGTCTGCTCCCGCCGCATCGTGCGGAGCCTCGCCCGGCTTTTCGCTTTGCGACCTAGTCGCCAGCCACCCCAGCAAAAAGAAGAAGAGCGCAAACGTCGCTGGCATGCGGAGCGCTGGGTCCGCGAGACTGTTCACGAACAGCGCCGCGATCGCTGCGCCCACGCCGCGTGCGAGCGGTGAGCCATCCCTCCATGCCAGCAGCACCGACGAGAGCACCACAAGCACAAAGGCCGTAGCCGTAAGGAAGCCGCCCTCGGCTGCAAACTGCAGCACATCGTTGTGCGCCACATCCAAGACCGAAAGCGGCATGAAGAGCTCAGGATGCGCGCGACTGAGCTCTTCAGCGGCCTCCCCGTAGGCCGGCAAGAATCCTCCGAGCCCGAGCCCCGTCACAGGGTGATGAATCGCTAAGAGCAGCGCCGCCCGCCAGACGAACCAACGTCCGCGGAGCCAGGGCGCACTGTGGAACCAATCGAGCTGCCAAGCCACGACCGATAGGACCGTCGCTCCCGCGAGCCCTACGCTCAGCAGCGCAACTCGCCTTCGCAGCGGCGCTTTCCTGTCCAAGAGCAGGTACGAAAATACGCCCGCCACGAGCGTCAGCGTCCCGTCCTTCGACAACGTCGCCATCACAGCGATCGCGAGCAGAGTCGTGACGCCGTGATGCAGTCGGCGCCCCCGATCACCACGGGCAGTTGCCCCGAGCGCGAGAGAGAGCGGCACCAAAGGCGCGAGAAACGCCGCGGCCCAGTTCGGGTTTCCGAAGGTGCCCGGTGCCCGAAACTCGAGCCCAGGAGGCACACCCTCTGTCATCCAGCGAAGGCCTGCCGCTTGGAGCAATACGAGCACCGCGCAGAGCGCACCCGCAGTCGTGAGGGAGAGAAGACTGCTTCGCCGAGCGTGCGCTGGGTCAACGTCCAGATGCAGAGCGACGGTGGTGACGAAGAAGAAGCCGAGCCCCGTGAGCAGGACAAGAGCGAGAGGCCAGTGCGCCACGGCGGGAGAGGGTGAGAGCGCCGGAAGCAGGATGGCAGCCGCGATGAACGCGAGCGACGGCACCCAAGCGAGCCGAGGCACAAAACGGAGCTGCTCGTACGCCCGAAGGCGCACGAGCAACCCGAGAGCCAGCGTGGCCAGCCCGAGACCGAAAAGGCCCCATTTTGTGAGCCGGTAGCCCCCCGCCATCTGTGGCAGCGCGAAGAGCGCTGTCAGACAGACGACCAGGGCCGGGCCGGCGGAGAGGCGCGGCATCAATCCGGATAGTGGCAGTTCCGGTCGGTCCTTTGGCGCTTGTAGTGCACAGCGAGCGGCGCGTGACCCTGGTTCCCCGTTTTCGGGTTCAGGGCGGTCACGATGGTTTCGAGATTGCTCCAGCCCGGGAGAAGTCCGCTGACTTTCACCTGTGTCACGCCGTCCACGATATAGTTCATGATGTCATCAGTGCGGCAGGAGTCTTTGATGTTGTCCGCGATGGCCTCCCAGGTGGCCTGGGCCTCGCCGGCATTGTCCGTGACAGTCTCCTTGTCGGTGAACTCGCCGTGGCCGATGATTCCGCCTGCTACCGACCACTCCTTGATCTTCTTCCCAGGCACGAATCCCTTGGGCGGAAGCTCACATTCGCTCAGCCAGGCAGCGACCTGTCCTTTGGTATTGTTGGAGTAGTCGTCCTCGAAGTTGAGCAGCATGTAGGCCGTCGTGGAGTTCGGGGAACCGGAGTTCTTGTGCCAAATCTCCTTCGGGACGTTCTCCATGTGGATCTTGTGGCCGTAGAGCAACATGGAGGCGCAGACGCTGACCTGTGCCGCCTCGAGCGGGTCGAGGGGAACTTCGAGGAGGTCTTGCAGAATGTCGGTGACCTGGTCCTTGGCTGCGTCCTTGAGCTGTTCCTTGATGAACTCTTTGACGCCCTTCTTGATGATCTTGCCGACGAAGGCCGGCCTGACCTTAGGAGGGCGCAGCGACTGCGTCCGATCCGTGGCGCCGGGCGTGGAGAGGAGCGTGTAGTTGAGCAGCGTAAACTGGAGCGGGTCGAGCCGGGCATCACCCCAAATCGGGTCTTCTACAATCTCGAGCCGGGCCGCGCGTTCCTGACCTAGGGCCCAAAGGAAGGCGGACGTGATGGTCTTCGGGTCCAGGGGAACCGTCGTGTCGAGCGCAGCGGTCAAACCTAGAGAATACACCTGCGAACTCACGAAATCGTGCGCGCTCAGCGCATCGCCGAGGAGGCTCTCCACACCCTGCTCTTCGAGGCCCTCGAAATACCCCGGGACGTCCACGAGCATGCCGCCTTCGTAGGCCCGGGCGATTTGGTAGGCCAAAGTCGTGGTGACGAAGGGCCTTCCTTCTTCGAGAAGGGCCTCGATCTGTTCGGTGATCTCGTCTTCGCTCAGGTCATCTTCGTCGACGAACGGGAAGCCCAAGGCTTCGAGGGCTCCGGCGACGTGCGAAGTGAGGTGATCGATGTGCGCAGCTTCGTCTCCGTCGGGCTTGCCCTCGGTGTTCTCGAGGTCGTCGTAAATCAGCTTGGCCGCGCGCTCGATCGCTGCATACGTGACGGTGCCGCCGTCGCCACCCGAACCGCTGCTGCTTCTGCCGCCCGAACCGCTGCTGCTCCTGCCGCCCGAACCGCTGCCGCTCCTGCTCCCTGTCCCTTTGGTGTCTCCGTCGTCGGCCCCGGCCCCGGCTTCACCCCCGGCGTCGCTGCCGTCATCGTCGCTACTGCTCCCGCAGGCGACGACCGGTCCCATTGCCATAGCGCACGCCGTGATGAACGCCGCCGTCCCATGCCGTTTGAGTCTCACCATCCCGCCAGGATCGCAAATTGTGCTCCCGTCCGCAATGCCGCTCTTAAGCCGGTAACTATTGCCGGAACGCCAGGGGGCGGGCGCGACGCCCGGCGTTTGACTTTCTTCGGATGCTCCGCAAGCTGAGCTCCATGGGAAGGTTATTCTTTACTTTGCTTGGCTTCACTCTGGCGGGGCTCATGGGAGCGTCGTGCAGCTCGCGGAGTGATTGTTTTTGCGACGACGTGACAATCGCGAATTTCCCCGAGCCCATTGACGTGTCGAGTAGCGAGATCACCTTCGAGGTCGAATGGAAGGGCGGCCGCTCGACCTGCGTCGCAGGCGCGACGGAGACCGAGTGTTCTCTCGCGGAAGCAGGGTCAAGGTTCGTCGACGTCGTCTACGAATGGGAATCCAAGGACGTGGACGCGGGGGAGGATCGGGTAGCGCAGGTGGGACGGCGGCTTCCTATCGTGCTGGGCGTGTCCGTCGAGGGCCTTCATGAGGAGCTTGAGGTGAAGTTCTCGGAGCGAACGCTTTCGGCAGGGAAAACCTGGAAGGACACCGACGAGCGCGCCTGCGGAAGTTCCTGCACTCATCGCCAGCTCGCTCTTGTCGCTGACAAGTAGTGGTGGCTGGCGGGGCTTGTGTCCTGAGAAACACGTCGCCGAGGGCCGGATTCTTGAAGAAGTGTGGCATTTTGGAGCGTCTGTCCTTTCAGACGGAGGTTTGCCCGCGCTTGAATCGTGAGTGTCGGGCCTCAAAGACACGTCTCACGCGCCAGTTTCGTTCCTTGGGACACACGAAGCCTACCAAGCGCGGAGCGAGCGACGGGGGGGCGAATCTCTGGAATAGACCAGCGATTCCTGCTCTTCTCCCCCAAGCAAATGCACGAAGCTTCTCAGGTTCGGCTCCAGCTGCTCGAACTCCTGACGACACTACTTCCAAGACAGCCGCGCTCCCGCGTCCTCGATGCGGCGACGAAATGGTCCAGTGAGAATTCGCTCATCGAAGCGCTCAAGGGAGCCGCCCTCGACCTCGGCGTCGAGCTCCTGCCGATCGAAGTTCGCCCCGAGGAACTCGAACTGTCCGAGGTTCGCCTTCCCATCGTCCACCTCGGGGAGCGCCCGGAGATCGTGGTCGAATGGTCCAAGAAGCGAACGCTCCTCAAGAACTCCACCGGAAAGGTTTCGCGTGTCCCTCGTGAAGAGTGGAACGGCCGCGCGCGGACTTTTCTCCTTCGCGCCACGGGACGGGAGCTCTCGCCTTTGGCTGGTTCACAAGGGGTTCGTCGCGTTTTTCGCTATTTCCTGCTGGAGCGGGGGCTGCTCTCGACAGTTCTCCTCTTCGCGGTGGGCTATGAAGCGCTGGCGCTCGCGGTGCCCCTCGCGGCCCAAGTCCTCATCAACAACATCAGTTTCGGCATGCTGGTACAGCCGATCATCGTTCTGTCGCTGGTGCTCCTGGTCGCGCTCGCAGGAGCGAGCGCTCTCCGCCTGCTTCAGGTCTGGGCCGTTGAGAACATCGTGCGCCGCTTTGTGCACCGGGTGGCCCTCGATCTCGGGACGCGCAAGTCGTCTCTGACAAGCTCCGTCCGGTACCCTGAGCACCGCTTCTTTGAGATCACGACTGTCGACAAGGCGTTCTTCGTGGTCGCCCTCGACGTCACGGGAATGAGCCTTCAGGTGCTCGCCGCGACGATCCTGCTCGGCGTCTATCACCCGATTTTGCTCGGCTTTGCCCTGGCTCTCGTGATCTCCGCGTGGCTTGTGATTCGCCTTCCGTTTCGCTCCGCCCTTCAGAGAAACTTGAGGGAGTCGAGGGCAAAGTACCAGATTGCGGCGTGGCTCGCTGATGGACCCTCGGAGAGCGACGCCGTGGACCGGAGCCTGACGGGCCGCATGAAGGTTGACCAATGGATCGAAGCGCGGAGCGCAATGTTTCGCATCAGCTTTGCTCAGCTCGCGGCCATCTTCGCTCTCGAGATGGTGTTTGGGGCGGCGCTCTTGATCATCGGTGGACGCCTCGTCATTTCAGGTCAGCTTTCCCTCGGACAGCTCGTCGGGGCTGAGCTCGTGACCACCTCGGCGCTCGTTTCGCTCAGCAAACTCGGGAAACAAATGGCCACGGTTTACGACCTCGTGACCTCCTTCGAGAAGCTCGGTCACCTCGTCGATCATTCCTCCGAAACAGCGCACTCGCCGCCCGAAGCAGCGCTCGAGCCGACGGAAGGGAGCGCGACGTGAGCGACGACAGTTTGGCGCTCTTGCGCGTGCGCGCCCTCGAGCCTCCCGCTGCTCCGAAGAGCTTGGGCGCGTTCGGTCGCTCCGTTTTCTTGGGGCTCGTGGTCTTCGGGGTGGGCTGTCTGTTCCTCCCGTGGCGCCAGACCGTGAAAGGCTCGGGCAAGGTCGTTGCCTATTCCCCGATGGAGCGACAACAGAGCCTCCACGCGCCGATCCCGGGTCGCATTGAGCGGTGGTTCGTGGTCGAAGGGAGCGAAGTCGCGGAAGGCGATCCTGTGGTCGAGATCCTCGACGTCGATCCTGGATACATCTCCCGGCTCGAGCGCAGACGAGAGGCGGAGGCCGAGCGCATCACCGCCGCTCAAAGCCAAGCTGAAGGCTTCTCCGAACAGGCCCAGGCCTACTCCCAGGCGAGGAATTTAAAGGTTCAGGCAGCGAAGCTCGCCGTGAAGATGGCAGAACAGAAGATCGCCGGCGCTCGTCAGAAGTTAGCAGCCGCCGAAGCTGAGCTAAGAACGGCCCAGGCGAACTCCGAGCGGACGAAGCAGCTCCTGGAGAAAGGACTCGTCTCCCGGCGCCAGTGGGAGATGGCGGAGCTCGAGACGACGAAGGCTCAGGCGACCTGGAACTTCGCTTTGACTGAAGTGACCGAGGCGGAAGCCTACCGGACGGCCCTCGCGGCAGATGCGCTCCGGGCTGACGCTGAAGGCGTCGCCGACGTGGTAAAGTCTCAGGCGGACGTTCAGAAGGCGAAAGCCGAGGCCGCTTATGCGCGGAGCGACGTCGCGAAGGTTGAGGTGGAGATCGCCCGTCAGGCCTCGCGCATCGTGCGCGCTCCGATGAGCGGGACCATCGTGCGCATCGATGGCAACGAAGGCGGGCGCATCGTCAAAGGTGGCGAAGAGCTCGCTGTCCTTGTTCCGGAGACCAAATCGCGAGCCGTCGAGCTCTTCGTGGACGGCAATGACGCGCCGCTTCTGAGCAAAGGGCGAAAGGTTCGCTTGCAGTTCGAAGGCTGGCCAGCGCTCCAGTTCAGTGGTTGGCCGAGCGTCGCGAAGGGGACCTTCGGCGGCATCGTGAAGTTCGTGAATCCGGCTGCTGTCGACGAACGCGGGCGGATTCGCGTGCTCATCCAGCCAGATCCTGACGAGCCCGCCTGGCCCGCGGCGGCTCACCTTCGGCAACAGGTGCGCGCGATTGGCTGGGTCCTGCTGGATGAGGTCAGTGTGGGCTGGGAAATCTGGCGGCGCGTGAACGGCTTCCCCCAGTCCGTTCAGCGTGTCCCCGACGCTCAGACAAGGGGAGCCTCCGGCGAGGCGAAGGGAGCTGAGAAGTGAGAGCTCTCGTTTTCGGACTCTCCTTCGCTTTGTGCGGCTCTCTTTCGGCTCGAGCGCAAGCAGAACCGCTCAGCCTCGAAACGGTCCTTAGAACCTCTCTTGACTCGCACCCAAAGCTCGCGGTGGCGCGCCTAGGAATTTCGGAGGCAGAGGGCGTTCTCCAAAGCGCTCGGGGTGAGTTCGATCTTGGCCTCGTGGCGGAAGGCGAAACCGCGCCGCTCGGCTACTATGACCGGACCTACGGAGCGATCGGCCTGATTCAGCCGACGACGCTCTACGGCCTCGAGTTCCGCGCCGGATACCGGAACGGCTCACAGTTCCCCGTCTATGAAGGGAAAAAGGTCACCAGCGAGGAAGGGGAGCTTTCGATCGCCGCGATCCTTCCGCTCCTGCGCGGCGGCACGGTCGACGGACGACGCTTCGGCCTGACCCAGGCCGAGTTCGGCAAGAGGGTCTCCGAAGAACAACTCAAGCAAACGCGCGCCGAGCTGCTCGGAAGCGCGGCGTCCGCCTATTACAAATGGGTCATTTTTGCCCATAAGAGGCACGTCTACGAGGATTTGGTTCGGCTCGCTGCCGACCGTCAGATCTATCTCGAAGAACAGGTGCGCTCGGGTCAGGTTGCGGAGATCGAGCTCGTCGATAACGGCCGCCTCGTCGATAGCCGTCGGCTTGCGCTCTTGGAGCTCGAGCTCGCTCTAAAGCGCGAATCACTGAACCTTTCCTTCTATCTCCGGGACTCGGGCCGGCCCTTGGAGCCGCGCATCGAGGACCTGCCCGGTCTCGAGACCAGATTCACCGAAGCGCCGAAGGCGATTCCCACCGGCGACGCTCTGCTTGATACGCCCTACCTCCGGGTCCAAAGCTTCGTGCAAAAGGCCATTCGTGAGGAGCTCCGGCTCGCCAAGAACCAGCTCCTGCCGAAGCTCGACCTCGGGGTCGAAGCGACTCAAGGGCTCGGCGCCGCCCGCATCTATGGTGAGCGCTACTCCTCCGAAACTGAGACCCGCGTTACAGGCAAGCTCGGCTTCGCCCTCGACATGCAGCGGCGGAAAGTTCGAGGAAAGCTGATCAGCCTCGAAGCCAAGTCGAAGGCCCTCGACCAGAAGATCATGATGGCCCGGGAGCTCCTCGCTCAGGAGCTCGAGGCCCTCCGCGCGACCTGGGCGAATGCGAATGCGCGAGTGGAGCTCGCGCGCAGAGCTCTCGAGGCGGCTCGAGTGATGGCGAATGCCGAGCGCGAGCGTTTAGAGCTCGGTCAGAGCTCGATTCTGCAGGTGAACCTGCGGGAAGAAGCTGAGCGGAACGCGGAGCTGAGCGAGCTCGACGCGCTCCTTTCGTACCACTTGGCCCGCGCCCAGTATCAGAGCGCCCTCGGGCGCAGCGAGATCCGCGACTATCTGCCCTTCGCTGCGAAGTAGGCTTTCACGCTGAAGCGCGAGAAGGACCAGCGGAGCCACCGGTCCTTCTCTCTTTGCTCCGGGGTGAGATCCGGAGCGTTTCAGCTGTTCTTGAAGACCTGGTAGCCGTCTTCGACCGGGATCGTCGAGCCGTTGATGGCGGATGCACTGTCGGTGAAGAGGAACGCGACGACGCTCGCGACCTTCTCGGGCTCGATGAGCTCGCCGTGGAGGTGTTGCCTTCCGAGCATCTCTTTCATGGCCGCGTCGCTGCCGAGGATGGGCGTGTTGATGAAGCCGGGGGCCACGGCGACCACGCGGATGTCGTGAGGCGCGAGCTCGAGGGCTGCGGAGCGGGTCATCATGATGACCGCTGCCTTGGCGGCGTTGTAGTTGAAGCTACCGAGCGCCGCCGTCGTCCCGTAGATCGACGCCGTGTTCACGAAGGTTCCCTTGGCGCCGAGCGCGACCATCTTCTTCGCCGCGTAGTACATGCCGTAGTACACGCTGTGCTGATTGACTTCGATGACCTTGAGGTAACTCGCCGGGTCCATCTCGAGGAACGGTTTCACCAGGCCAATGCCGGCGTTATTGAAGATACCGTTCAGGGTCCCGAGCTTCTCCACTGCGAAGTCGACCATCGCCTCGACCTCTCTGCCCTTGGACACGTCGACCTTGAACGGGAACGCCTTGACGCCTTTCTTGGTCAGCTCGCTGGCGACTTGGGTGGCGCCGTCGATGTTGTAGTCGGCGACGATGAGGTTTGCGCCTTCCGCTGCAAGGGCGAAGGCCGAGGTCGCGCCGATGCCGCTCGCGCCGCCGGTGACGATGAGCGCCTGATTCTTGAGCTTCATGGTGATGGTGTTCTCCTCTCCTCTAGAAACCGAGTGCCTTGGCCACGCCTGCGCCGTAGGCGGGATCCGCCTTCGCGCAGTTTTCGATGTGGCGGCGCTTGATGAATTCGGGGGCGTCGCCGAGGTTACGGGCCGTGTTGTCGAAGAGGGCCTGTTGCTGCTCGGGGTTCATGAGCCGGAACAGATCGCCTGGCTGTTTGTAGTAGTTGCTGTCGTCGTCGCGGAAGTTCCACCAATCTGCGTCGCCGTTGATCTTGAGCGGCGGCTCGCGAAAATCGGGCTGTTCTTGCCACTGCCCGAAGCTGTTCGGCTCGTAGTGGGGTCGGCTGCCGTAGTTTCCGTCGACGCGACCTTGGCCGTCGCGGTGGTTACTGTGAACGGGACAGCGGGCACGGTTGACGGGGATCTGCTGGTAATTGACGCCGAGGCGGTAGCGCTGCGCGTCCGGGTAATTGAAGAGGCGCGCCTGCAGCATCTTGTCCGGGGAAACGCTGATGCCGGGGACGAGGTTACTCGGCGAGAACGCCGCCTGCTCGACGTCGGCGAAGAAGTTCTCGGGGTTCCGGTTGAGCTCGAACTCGCCGACCTGGATCAGCGGGTAGTCGCCCTTCGGCCAGACCTTGGTGAGGTCGAAGGGATGGTAAGGAACCTTCTCTGCGTCCGTCTCGGGCATGACCTGAATGAACATGGTCCATTTCGGGTAGTCGCCGCGCTCGATGGCGTCGTAGAGGTCTCGTTGGTGGCTCTCGCGGTCTTGTCCGACGAGGGCGGCGGCTTCGGCGTCGGTGAGATTTTTGATGCCCTGCTGGGTCCTGAAATGAAACTTGACCCAGAAGCGTTCGCCCTGCGCGTTCCAGAAGGAATAGGTATGAGACCCGAAGCCGTGCATGTGACGGTAACTCGCGGGGATGCCGCGATCGCTCATGACGATCGTGACTTGATGCAAGGCCTCCGGAAGAAGCGTCCACCAGTCCCAGTTGTTCGTCGGCGAGCGGAGGTTTGTGCGCGGATCGCGCTTGACGGCTTTGTTGAGGTCCGGGAACTTGCGCGGATCGCGGATGAAGAAGACGGGCGTATTGTTGCCCACCATGTCCCAGTTGCCCTCTTCCGTGTAGAACTTCAGGGCAAAGCCGCGAATGTCTCGCTCAGCGTCGGCGGCGCCGCGCTCCCCGGCCACGGTCGTGAACCGCGCGAACATCTCGGTCTTCTTGCCGACCTCGCTGAAGATCTTGGCGCGCGTGTAACGCGTGATGTCATGGGTAACGGTGAAGGTTCCGAAGGCACCGGAGCCCTTCGCGTGCATGCGCCGCTCCGGAATGACCTCGCGCACGAAGTTCGCGAGTTTCTCGTGAAGCCATACGTCCTGGGCCAGAAGCGGTCCCCTCGGCCCCGCCGTGAGGCTGTCCTGATTCGTCGGCACCGGAGCGCCAAAATCGGTCGTAAGTTTCGTGGGCCCCTGATCGTCTTTGTGTGAGCTCATCTAGCTCCTCCTTTTCAAAGGACGAAAGTACCAAAGGAGGGCCCCGCTGTCCTTCCGAGTGGGGCGATAGCTGGAAGGAGCGGCTTCGTGGCATTCTGATCCGAAAGAATGCGTGCCGCACACGTCCTCTTTCCGTTCACGCCGCGATGGAGAAGGCCTTTCCGGAGGCGAAGGGTCACTGGCTGCGAGCCGTTCATCGACACCTCGCGATGGGCAGTGGGTGACGGAGGCTACTCTTTCGTCATCTCTGCGAGCTTGGCGACGGTGTTGATGTTGCGCCCGGTGCATTTCTTCGGACCGGAGAGCTGGAGTTTCGACTTTCCTTGGCCGCCGACCTCCGTGTAATCGATGTAGATCTCGCGTTTGCCGAGGGCGATGCGCTCGCCTTGGACATTCTTGGCGGTGGTCAGGAGGTCGGCGGGCGGCGCCTCGTCGAGGAAGAGAACGACGACGCGGTTCGGGGCCGACTTGGTGAAGGGATTCTTCGCGAGGATCGTCTCGAGCTCCGCGCCGGTGCGCACGAGGACGTCGACCTGCTTGCCAGCGAGTTTCGTGAGGGCCGCTTCGACTTCCCGCTTCACCTTCTTCTCATCGCCCGCCTTGCGCAGAACGACGTTTCCGCTCGCGATATAGGTCCGCACGTCCAAGAGCCCCGCCGCCTCACAGGCCGCGCGCACCGCGGCCATCTCGAGCGTAAACCCGCCGACATTCACCGCCCGAAGCAGCGCCACCCAGGTCTTCACAGAGACCTCCCTTCGGACGCATGGTCGATCATCTGAGCGAGAGTGGTTTCGAGCGAAGAATTGCCTTGCGCCATCGCCCTTGGTTAGCATTACCCGGGGAGGAGGTGTACGTAGCCGCGCGCCAGGGTGAATCGAGGCATGGAGCGGTGGGTCAGCCGCGGCACGCACGCGAAACGCGCCAGGGCTTCCGGTCGACGTGCTCCACGCCGAGGGGGCGAATGACGCGGGCATGCGGGTGCTCTCGATGATTGCGGCTGTCGACCGGCATCGCGTCGGAATCGACATCAGGCGCAAGGACGACGTTTCTTCGTGGCCGTGGTGGCTCGCGGCGCGAAGCGCGCTGTGAGGAGCTCTATTCGCCGCTCGAGCTGGTCCATCGAAGGGTGGTCCGAGAACAACCCATCGAGAGCGAGGAGAAAGACCTCGGCGCTCGCCTCATCGCGCAAGATGGCAGTAACGCATTCGAGCGCGAGCTTCTGATACACGGCTTCGCTTTCCGGATCGATTCGCTCGCAGATGTCAAAGAACGCGGCCCCCATGGGCGCGCTTTCCATCTCCCCCCAAGGCTCAGCGCCAAAAAACCGCGTGACGCGCCTCAAACGCTCGTAAGCGTCGCCGGGACCTCGCGCCGCCTTCTTCGCGGCGGGACGTCGAGAAACGAGCCAGTCCACGAAGACCGCCCGAAGGATGTCTTCTTTGTCCTTGAAGATTCGATAGAGCAGCGTGCGGGAGAGTCCGGTGCGCTTCGCGATGTCTTCGAAGGTCGGGTGCTCGCTCACGGAAACTTCGAGGTTCGCTGAAGATTCGATAGAGCAGCGTGCGGGAGAGTCCGGTGCGCTTCGCGATGTCTTCGAAGGTCGGGTCGCTCGCTCACGGAAACTTCGAGGTTCGCTGCGCTTTCAGGTGTTTGAGCACCTGCGTTTTTTGGGCGGGCCTCGGTTACGTCGGGAAAGTCGAGGCTGAGGGACGCCCCTTCCCGGCAACTCTGCCTCATTTTGAGCGTGTCAGGCTACCAAGCTCTTATGGATCTGCGCCCATACTTGGCTTCCTCTCTCGCCCTCTCGACTCTCCTCGCTTCGGCTGGCTGCGGGGACAGCATCCCGAGCGATGGCACGGGAGGAGGCGGGCCCCTCGGTGCGGGGGGAGTGGCACCAGGCGGCGGCGGCTTGCCTGGGTCAGGAGGGATCGTGGGTGGCGGCGGGGTCCAGGCGACAGGCGGGCAGCTCGGCAGCGGCGGCGCCATGAGTGGTGGTGGCCCGACGAGCGGCGGCGCCACGAGCAGCGGGGGAGGGACGAGCGGCGGCGCCAGTAGCGGCGGCGCGA
>JAEYYX010000018.1 GCA_023428245.1 Pseudomonadota bacterium | reverse complement strand
GCTGGTCGATGGTTCACTCTTCTCTTTGTGGTCCGTCCCCGTCGAGCCGCTCGATCCCGAGTATCATCCCTTCGAAGCGGTCCCGATCTTGATGCGTCACGACCTCGACGGGCGCGAGACCGGCCGCGTCGATCTCGAGAGCATCATCGGTCGCACACATCAAGATGGCACGGGTGCCCTCGATATGGCCATCACCGACGACGGCAAGGCGGCTATCGTCGGCATCCTGAGCGGCGGCCCTTGGAGCGGCCGCTTCTATCTCTCTCCCTCCACCGCCACCGTCGCCCGCGTGCCCCTCGACTGAAGGGCGTCCGCGTCCCTCTCTTCGGTCTCAATGCAGAGCCTCCGACTGACCTCGACACATCACCGTGGCTCCCCGACGGCGAAACCCTGCCTTTCGTCACGCATGGCGCCCGGGCGACGCAGAACGGCGCCGGCCGTTTTATCATCGACCGCCTTGGCTTCGAGTAAGGCATGAGAAGACTATTACTTGCCGTACTCGGTCTTGCGCTCTCCGCCGGCTGCAATGGTCAAATGACGGAAGGGCTCCAGCCCCTCCCCGAGGACGAGGCGAGGAAACATGAGGCGCCCAGGGCGGACGGACGGTGCCGAGCGCTCAGGGAACGCCCCGAGTCCTGGGTATCGGCCGTAGAGTTTGGCGCGCTTGAGAAGCGGGAAACCTTTCGGCTCGAAATAGACCCCTGTGGGAACACGCTCCTCGCCGCGACGTCGCAGATCGGGAATGTCGAAAGGCTCCATTCTCCTCGTGTCACGCGGCTCTTTTCGGATGGTGAACTCGATTGGAACGCATCACCGACCTGGGGCGGGACGGTGTGGAGTTTCGACATGGCCGTCGATCAGTACGGAAACGTGGTGGTGCTTACTGAGAGCTCCTTGTTCGTCGTAACCGCTTCGGGCGAGCTCCATGACGGAATCCCCAAGGCGGGGTTGCCTCTGAATGGGCACTTGATTCGTCAGACCCCAGGCGGATGGGCGATCAATGGCTCAAAGCTCGTTCAGCTCCCGAGCGGCAACGTTCTCGCCGGTGCGGACGCCTCTTGGGGAAGATCCGGGAACAACCGCTGGGATCAGGTGATTGTTCCGGGCGGTGAGTCCGAAATCGCAATCATCAATCAGCCCTTTGATGGTCGCTCCTACACGGGCTCCGAACTCCTCGTGTCGAGCAGCGCGGAAGGCCACCTCATCTTCATTCATGCCCCCGACGACCCGAGTTTCTATGCCGAGACCGCGCTCCTAGCAGCAGATAGCGAGCGGACCTTCCTCGGTTCGACCTACTATGTCGCGGACCCGGCCACTCACGAGCGCATCGAGTGCTCCGAGTCCGTGCTGATCGACATTCGAGACGAAGCGTGGAAGCCCGATCCGCTCGGCTTTTGCGGCGCGATCGAGGCGATGGCGCTGGTCGATGGTTCACTCTTCTCTTTGTGGTCCGTCCCCGTCGAGCCGCTCGATCCCGAGTATCATCCCTTCGAAGCGGTCCCGTTCTTGATGCGTCACGACCTCGACGGGCGCGAGACCGGCCGCTTCGATCTCGAGAGCATCATCGGTCGCACACATCAAGATGGCACGGGTGCCCTCGATATGGCCATCACCGGCGACGGCAAGGCGGCTATCGTCGGCATCCTGAATGGCGGCCCCTGGAACGGCCGTTTCTACCTCTACCCTTCCACGGCGACCGTCGCTCGCGTCCCGCTCGAATAGGTCGCTTCCGACCACCGGCTTGGCTTCGAATAAGGCATGAGAAGACTATTATTTGCAGTACTCGGTCTTGCGCTCTCCGCCGGCTGCAATGGTCAAACTACGGAGGGGCTCCAGCCCCTCCCCGAGGACCAAGCGAAGAAACACGAGGCGCCGCGGGCCAATGGGGCCTGTGACGAAGTTCGTGAGACGTTGCCGCAATGGGCGACGCTCCTGGAAGCGCGCGACCTCGATTCCCATTCGGATTTACGACTCGCCGTGGACCCCTGCGGCAACGTGGCTGTTACTTGGGGACAGGTGCGAGAGGTGGACACCCTCGATCCTTTCTCGGCGCACGGCGCCGTGGCGCGACTCTTTCGGGATGGGTCGATGGACTGGGTTCACGGACGCGCGGGAAGCACGTCGCATTTGGCCCCCTACATCGCCCCCCACCTCCTCATCGATCGGTTTGGGAATGTGGTGCTCCTCACCCAGAACTGGCTCCAGGCCCTCACCGCAGCGGGAAACCTGCACCCGCAGATGCCCGCAGCCGGACTCGGACCGGGAGGAACCGGAATCGCAGAGCTCTCCTCCGGCTGGCTCGTTCAGGGCAGAGTTCTTCGCCTCCTCGCGCTGCCGAGCGGAAGAACTCTCTTTGAGGCGCCGGAAGTGAGCCATCCGGCTCCGCAAAGACATTCCTTTCTCCACGTTGGAGAGGATCGAGTCATCGGGAGTCAGGTCTTCAACGGAATGAACCAATATGATGGTGAGTTCCACGGAACGAACTTCTACGTATTCGAGCGAACCCACGAGGGCTCCAAGCCGCTCTACTCGAACTCACTCCATAGTCCGACGCTCTATGCCGAAGCCGCTCTCCTCGCGAGCGACGGGGATCGCATTTTCATGGGTTCCACCTACTATGTCGCAGATCCAATAACCCTCGATCGCATCGAGTGCTCCGAGTCCGTGCTGATCGACATTCGAAATGAGGCCTGGAAGCCGGAGCCGCTCGGATTCTGCGGGGCGATTGAAGCGATGGCCCTCGTGAATGGCTCGCTGTTCTCTCTCTGGTCCGTGCCCGTGGAGCCCTTGGACCCTGAGTATCACCCTTTCGAGGCTGTGCCGGTCTTGATGCGCCATGACCAGGACGGGCGCGAGACCGGCCGCTTCGAGCTCGAGGAGCTCATCGGTCGCACACACCAGGACGGCACCGGCGCCCTCGATATGGCCATCACCGACGGCGGCAAAGCCGCCATCGTCGGCATCCTGAACGGCGGCCCCTGGAACGGCCGCTTCTACCTTTCTCCTTCCACCGCCACCGTCGCCCGCGTATCGCTCGACTGAGTCGAGCTCGAAAAGCAGCGGGCGATGACACTCGAAGGAAGCTCTCAGAGGCGGTCGAGTTCGACGCGAATCAGGATTCCGTGATTTCCACCGGAGAAGACCCCTTCGTCGACGAACCAGGCGACGCCGTTTCGGGCGGCCAGCCGAGTCGCGGGCTGCGGCAGAGCACCCGCGAGGAGCGGCATCGCGACGGGGAAGGCAACAAGACCTTGCTGACCGAAGGAAGTATCGAGAGTCCCGTCGGCGGTGACCTTCAGGAGGACCGGGTAGCGACTCAAAAAACCGAGGGCGTCTGCGTAGACGAGGAGCGAACCGTCCTCGAGCAAAGAAAGGCCGTTCACCCGAACGAAGGCGTCCTCGAAGCCCAGTCGGTCTTCGAGCTCCGGCCAAACGTAACTCCCAAAGTCATAAGTGAGACGCGCCACCCCATCTTCGCCGAAGCTCTCGTCCAGAGCTCCGTCGAAATCTAGTTTCACGATGGTGAGCGCTTCTGTGCGGTTATCTCTCGCCGGCTCCGGTCCCGCCAGAAACAGAGAATCTCCGGAGCGAACCATCGCGTAGACGATCCCGGCCGCCGGTGTCGCCCAGCCGGAATCGCCGAAATCCGTGAGATACTTCCCGTCCAAGTCGACGGCCGTCGTCACAAAATCACTGCCACCCGCGACGATGAATCGGTCCTCGAGGAGCACGCCCGCGAGCCCCTCTTCGCTGCGCCCGTCACTCAGGACAGCGCCCGCGCCGGTGTCCTTGAGGCGGAAGGTCGTGTCGCTCTCACCCGTCGGAAGGAAGCGAACGACCGCCATGTCGGTGGATTGGGGGTTGTCGATCGTGCCATTGATGTAGACGCGTCCTTCCTCGTCCTCGTGGACGCCGTAGGCGCGACTGCCGATCGTCCAGTCAATGAGGCGGATGCCGCCGTCTTGAAAGGATGTGTCGAGCCGGCCGTTCGGGCTCAAGCGAGCCAGGCCCCAGCGACTGTCTACCCCGGCTGCGATGCCACGCACGGCGCCCGCGACCCAGAGGACATTATCGCTCGCATGGAGCGCGTAAGCGACGTCCACGTTGGCCTCGAGAAAGGCCATGTCGTTCTCTGGGAACGGCACCACGGTCTTCCCCCCGTCGCCGAACGTCGCGTCCGGCTCGCCAGCCTCATCAAGACGAGCCACCCAGAAGTCACCGTCTACAGTGCCAGCGATCAGGAGCTTCTGATCATGGGAGAGGATGGTCTTCGGGTAGCCTTCGAGGAAGAGCCCCTCCGCGCCGTCCATCCCGAGATCGAGCACGGTCTCCGCCTCGCTGCCACCGGTTCCCGAGGAGGATCCGCCTGAGGAGCTTCGCCCGCCACTCGCAGCCGAAGAGTCCTCTCCGCCAGCGCCACCGTCTGCGCCACCTGCTCCATCCGCTGACCCACCGCCACAGGCGACGAACAGTGAGCTCAAAAGGAGCGCCGCTCCAAAACTCGACGCCAAGGAAGGACTGCGAAGGATAGATCGCCTCATCATCAGGGAAGTTTAAAACCTCTCGGGCCGCGCCTGTAAAGCGAGCGTTCCCTGCTTTTTTTAGGGCCCCGGTCCATCACCTCCGGAAAGGCTCGAACGAGCCTTCACTTGCACTCAGCTCCTCGTGGGAGCGCATCAGCGGCGCGC
>JAEYYX010000089.1 GCA_023428245.1 Pseudomonadota bacterium | reverse complement strand
AAACACCCCCCCCGGCGGGCCCCCCGGCCCGCCCCCCCCCAAGCCGGAACAATCAGTCTATGACCAAACAATCGGTACAACTGGTCTCGCTATCCTTTGCTCTGGCGCTGACGCCCACGCTCGAAGGCTGTCTCAACCGACCCATCTGGACCGGCGATCCCGAGGGCCTCGCCGCGCCACGGATTGCCCGCTCGACGCGCCAAGGAAACGTGGGACGGCGAGCCATTCTTCTGGTTGTTGACGACTCTCCGTCCATGGCCGACAAACAGGCCCTTCTTGCCAGCGCAATACAGCGAGCGAAGTACGTCTGGACCAAGTGTACGGCGCCCGATGAAAGCCAAGTCAACCCGATCAACGGAACTTGCCCAGATGGGTACGGAATGAGTGGCAGTGGCCTCATTAACGAGGCCCTCGTCATCACCTCTTCTCTCGAAGGAGGCGGCGAGATCTGCGCGGGAAAGAGCAAAGGCGCCTCCCCGTTGAGCGCTCTGGGTGACGAGGATATCGCGAGCCAAATCATCGCTGCTGGCGAGGACGGGTGCGGTTACGAAGCCCCCCTCGAGGCGATGTACCGGTTTCTCGTCGACCCACAACCACCACTTTCAGTGTCGGTCATCGGCGAAGGGATGGCCCGAGAGACACTCGCAGAAGGCATCACTGAGGAGCTCCTTGCCCGACGCGCCGAGTTTTTCCCCCCCTTTTCTTCCCTCACAGTCATCATCGCGACCGACGAAGACGACTGCTCGGTGATGGATTCAGGGGACGCCTGGAAAATGGGCGAGGAGACGATTCCGCGCGGCGCGAGCGCCTGCGCTGCTGATCCTGAGAGCGCTTGTTGTCGGCCTTGTGATCTCTCCGAGCAGCTTCCACCCGAGGGCTGTTCTCCGTTGACCGAAGATCCGGTCTGCCTCGAGGGAACAAACTTCGATTCCCAAGAAGCGCCGCTCAACACACGCTGTTGGGCTCAGAAGCGGCGCTTCGGGAAGGACTACCTCTTCCCGGTCGAGCGGTATACCGAAGCGCTCACCTCACCCACCATCACGAATCGCCGTGGCGAACGAGTCAAAAATCCGCTCTTCAAATACGGGAGCACGCCCGACATGGTCCAGGTCCTCCTCCTCTCCGGGGTACCCTGGCAGCTCATCACAAAGCCCGAGTCCCAGGAGCCAGATCGGTCTCTCGAATTTCTCACGCCGAGCGAGCTCGACGCAAACGGCACCTGGGACAAGATCCTGGGAGATCCGGCGCAGAATATTCCCCCCTCCGATCCGCACCTCATCGAGTCCGTCGAGCCGCGCCGAGGATTGCCCAGGCCCGGAGGAGATTGGGACCCAATCCATGGCCACGAGACGGTCTGGCCCCGCAAAGACAGTCTCCAGCACTCCTGCATCTTCGAGCTCCCAGAGCCCGAAGTTTGTACGGACTCCCACGGCTGCACCTGCGACTCGAGACTCGAGACCGAATCACCGCTCTGTCGCCAACTGGACGGCTCCTATGGCGAACCGCAGCGCTTCGCCGGGGCGTTCCCTCCGACCCGGCTCCTCCAGTTTGTGCGCTCCCTCGGGGAAAACGCCCGCGTTGGCTCGATCTGCCCCCAGCAGCTCATGGACGTGGGACAACCAGGCTACGGCTACCAGGACTTCATTCACACGTCACTCCTGAGCCAAGGAACAATTTCGAACTACGCCTGCTTCACACCCAGTCTCCCGCTCCACGAGGACGGCACCCCGAAGTGCAAGCTCCTCGAGCTCTACCGAGACCAAGAGCTCGACTGCACGACTCTCGGGCGCATTCCGGTCGACGACGAGTACCGAACGCCCATGCGGCTCACGAGCACAGACCGCGCCACGCTCTGCGAGATCCCGAGGATGCCCGGGGACCCATTCGACCCCACATCAGACTATTACCGCTGCGCACACGAGCTCCACCCGACGCTCGAGAGCAAAGGCTATTGTTATATCGATGCCAAGCTCGACCTCGGCTCACCCGACCTCGTCGTCCCCTGCATCGACTCCCACAAACGCTTTTTCCGCTCGATCCCCGCCGCGCTCGGCCTCCCCGGAACGGAGGTCGGGCTCATCTGTGATTATCGGAAGGAGTGAGGGCCCGGCCCGCCGCCCCGGAGCGGTGAGGCTCGGGCGGCGACCGGCTTCGACTCACTCCTTCTTGTCGACGAAATCCGGGGGCATCGAGGAGCCTTCGCCCCAGAAGTACTTGTCGAGCTCGGTGAACCAAATATTTTGGCCCTGCTCGCTCGTCACATCGAGGCGGAACTCGTTGATGAGCATTTTGGAGTGCTCGAGCCACTTGCGCCACGCCTCAGCGGACACGTTCTCGAACACGCGCTGGCCGACGGGGCCCTTCAGGGGAGGTTTCTCGAGACCGGGGGCCTCCCGGCCTAACTTTACACAGTGCACCATGCGCGACATCGCTATCGCGGCTAGCGCGTCCGAGGCGGAAGCGCAAACCTTCGGCGCCCGCACGCGCCGAGCTTTCCGACCACGAGCTCTCCCCTTCAAAGGTGCGAGACCGTGGGAAGGCTCAAGGCGCAGTTTTTTCTGACTCTTCGAGCACCGCCTCGAGCTCACGCGGCGTCGGCAAATGAACAATGAGACGAATCGTCCGCGGGCCCTTCTCGGTCGCGCGCACGAACTCACCGCTGATCTGCGAGGCCCCTCGCCCCAGCGCCGAGAGAACCGCGCCGATGACCTGACTCGCGTCCGTCACCGGCGCCCCCTCGACGCGCACGAGCCGATCGCTCTCGACGAGGCCGAGACCGTAGCCCGAGATGCCCCCGATCGAGATCCCGGCCGGGAGCCACGGGGACGCGAGCGCCATGCGCCCCTTCGGCACCTTCTTCGCCCGCACCCATTCGAGGACTCGGGCCGGCGGCACCGAGATGCTGCCAGGAGTTCGAGCGTGTCGGGCGCCCGGCGCACTCGGCGCGCTCTCGGAGAGAACGTAGGGCGGCGGCGCGCCGACCTCCGCTCCACTCGAGGCCTCTTCTTCTCCCGAGGCGCGCGCCTCAGCCAGCCACCGGTCCAAGAAGAGCAGCGTCTCGGAAGCGCGTGCGCTCGCCTGCTGGATGAGCGCGCCTTGAACCTCGCGCACCCCCCAAACGCCCAACGCGCCGAGGAGCAGCACAAAGAGCCCGGTGCGCGCGCGCGTCCGCGCGCTGGAGGAGGCGTCGGCCCGGGTCTCTGGTAAGCTCGTGTTCATGCGTTCGAGAGAGCTCCCCGATCTCGGCTATCGCCGTATCGTCGTGCTGCTCTTGTTGCTGGGGGTTGTGCCCACCGCGCTCCTGCTCGCGCTCGGAGTCGTACTCCTCTTCTTGGGCGGGATCGAGGCCAACGTCTTGATGGGCATCTTAGTGCTCGCTCTCTCCGGCGCCACCATCACCGGCGTCATCTTGGTCTGGGTTTTTGTGCGCCGGGAAGCGAATATTTCAAGGTTGCAGAGCGATTTCGTCTCGAAGGTGAGCCATGAGCTGCGCACCCCGCTGACCTCCATTCGTCTGTTCACCGAGACGCTCTCACGCCGTCGGGGCAACCCCGAGACTGAAGCGCAATGCATCGAAGCGCTCGAGCGCGAGAGCACGCGCCTCGCTGAGCTCATCGATCGGCTCCTCGACTGGGGTCGCATGGAGAGCGGGCACCGCGAGTTTCACAAAGTGAAAACAGATCTGCGCTCGGTCGTCCAGATGGCCGTCGACGCCTTCGAGACGACGCGCAAGCGGAGGCTCGTGGAGTTCGATGTCGCCTTTCCCCCCGAGTCGATCTCGATTTTCGCCGATCGTGGAGCGTAGGAAACTCGAACTGTGATTTCCGTAAGGAAGGCGGAAAGCGGCCGGTGGACAGCACCTTCGGCAGCACCTTCGGCAGCACCTTCGTCAGCGGTCTGGCTCTCCGTATTTCGGCATTCACA
>JAEYYX010000103.1 GCA_023428245.1 Pseudomonadota bacterium | reverse complement strand
CTCTCCTCGCGCTCTCCTCGCGCTCTCCTCGCGCTCTCCTCGCGCTCTCCTCGCGCTCTCCTCGCGCTCTCCTCGCGCTCTCCTCGCGCTCTCCTCGCGCTCTCCTCGCGCTCTCCTCGCGCTCCCCTCTCACTCGGCGCGAGTTTCGCTCAACGCGCGTCGAGCCCGAAACTCTTCAACTTGCGCCAGAGGGTCGTCCGACTCATCCCGAGGCTCTGCGCGGCGCGCTCCCGGCTCCCGTTTGCTCGCTCGAGAGCCAAGAGCAAACGTCTCGCCTCCGGCGCGAGCCCAGGATCGAGCTCGAGCATCGCGAGCGGAGTCGGGCTCGACGAAGCCTGCGCGGCTAACTCCTCCGGCAAATCGCTCTCGAGAAGGGTCGGACCATCCCCCAGCGTGAACGCGTATTCGATCGCGTTCTCGAGCTCCCTCACGTTGCCGGGCCATCCATAATTCACGAGCCGCCGGAGCGCACCGGGCGCAAGCCGCTCCACCTTCCTCGAAGCTCCCGAGCGGTTCAGTCGCTCCAGAAAGTGCCAGGCCAAGAGCTCGATGTCCTCCTGCCGCGCGCGTAGGGGAGGAAGAAACAAGCGGAGCACGCGGAGCCGGTACATCAAATCAGCGCGGAACCGTCCCTCCTTCACCTCGTCTCGGAGCGAGCGATGGGTCGCGCTCACGATGCGCACATCCACCGCGACGGGTTCGGTTCCCCCGACGGGAACGACGACGCGCTCCTGCGTCACACGCAAGAGTTTCGCCTGGAGCGCGAGCGGCAACTCAGCGACCTCATCGAGAAAGAGGGTTCCCCCGTCGGCGCGCCGAAAATAGCCGAGCGTGTCCCGTACGGCCCCAGTGAACGCACCTCGTACGTGACCGAAGAGCTCACTCTCGAGGAGCTCGGGCGGGAGCGCCGCACAGTTGATGGCGAGAAACGGCCCCTTTTTGCGCGGAGATTCAGCATGAATGGCCCGCGCCACGAGCTCCTTCCCCGTTCCGGTTTCTCCGCGGACGAGAACTGACGAATGAGAAGGGGCGACGCGGCGCACCTGCTCGAGGAGTCGAAACATGCTCTCGCTCTGCGTGAGGATACCGTGCTGAACCGAAGACCCCGGGGGACTTCGAGCGGGCTGAAGCAGCACCACATGCCCCGAGAGCTTCCCGGCAGAATGGAGCGGGATGGTGCGCGCCGCGATCAGATCGCCTTCGCTCCCGAGCGGGTGAGGGACCAAGGCCGAGGCCGGCTCACCTCGCGAGAGGGCTTCCGCAATGGGTCTCTCTTCGCCGCGTCCACACAGAACGTGCGGCGCGCGCTCCCCGAGAAGATCTGCCCCGCCCAGCACCGCGCGCGCCTGGTCGGTCGCGACACAAATCCGAAGCTGGCTGTCGAGGAGGAGCGCGGCCCCGAGCAACTCGGAAATCGCAGCCTCCGCGAGTCGATGCGCAGGGCCGCCGCTCGCAAGAGGTCGTTCGCTGCGCTTCGTCCTCTTCGACCCGCCCGCCATGCAACATTCTGCAACGTTTCACGCAACGTTTCAACACGGCTCCGGACCCGCCGTGAGGCCGCTCCAGAGCGCGCCTGCCCCCGATTTCTTAGCAATTTCTACCACCTCTTTCGGCCAGCAAGTCTCCCCGGGCGTTGGCACGCAGCGTGCTTTGATACTTCGCATGGACAGCTCTCGAACGCCCCAGGTCGCCGCCTTTTACGATGAGGAGACCTCCACGCTCAGCTACTTGGTCTCGGATCCAGTCTCGAAGGACGCGCTCATCATCGATCCAGTGCTGAGTTACGATGCGTTCTCTTCCGAGACCTCCACCGCACCGGCCCAGCGACTTCTCGACGCTCTCAGGAGCGAAGGACTCCTGCTGCGCGCGATCCTCGAGACACACGCTCACGCCGATCATCTCTCCGGCGCCCGATTTCTTCAGCAAGAGACAGGCGCACCGATCGGCGTAGGAGCTTCGATCGCTCTGGTACAAAAGACCTTCAAAACGATCTTCAATCTCGATCCGAAGACCCCCGTGGATGGCTCTCAGTTCGATCTGCTGCTTGAGCCCGGGCGCGCAGTCTCGTTCGGCACGCTCACGGTCCACCCGCTCGCCACTCCCGGTCATACGCCCGCGTGCTTGAGCTACTGGATCGGAGACGCGGTCTTCACCGGAGATGCCTTGTTCATGGAGGACTATGGCACCGGGCGCACGGACTTCCCCGCAGGAAGTTCGGCCGCTCTCTATCATTCGGTGCACGAAGTCCTCTACTCCCTGCCGGACTCGACGCGCGTTTTCGTCGGCCACGACTACCGTCCGAACGGCCGCGAGGTCCGCTACGAGTCCTCGATCCTCCGCCAGAAGGAGGCCAACGTTCAGCTTCGCGCGGCGACGACGGAAGACGAGTTCATCACGCTCCGCGACAAGCGCGACAAGACGCTCCGCGCTCCACGACTCATCTTCCAAAGCATCCAAGTCAACGTCTACGGGGGATTCCTCCCTGAGCCGGAGCCGGGCGGCGGACGCTTCCTGAAAATCCCGCTCAATCGCCGCGCGCCGACCAACAGCGCCGGTGCGCCCCTCCCTCAGCCATAACGCCCGTCCTCTTCTTCCCCCCATCCTAGAAAGGCCCCACCATGTTCTCCGCTCTCTTCTCGAAACCTTCGTCTTCGCTCCGCCAAGTCAGCCCGCGCGAACTCGAGCATCTGCCTGCCGGCACTCGGATCGTGGACGTTCGCGAGCCCCACGAATTCGCGGAAGACCACCTCCCCGAAGCTGAACTCGTCCCGCTCTCCCAGCTACCAGGTGTCGCCAAGAGCTGGGCGCGCTCTGAGCCCGTGCTGGTGCTCTGTCGCTCCGGTGGGCGGAGCAGCCGGGCCGCAGCTGAGCTCCAGAGGCTCGGCTTCGAGAACGTCATGAACCTCACGGGCGGCATGCTCGCGGTCCGAGCGCCCTAGGCCTCACCTCACTTTCGTTACCCTGATCTCCTCTTCTTCTCATGAACATCATTTCCCCTCTCCTCGGCGGCGCCCTGATTGGGCTCGCCGCGACCTCACTTTTCCTTCTGAACGGCCGCGTCGCCGGCATCAGCGGCATCCTCGGCGCCTCCCTCAGCCGCGAGACGTCCTCCGAGGAGCGCCGCTGGCGCCTCTCCTTTCTCGTCGGATTGATCGGGGCGGGCGCCGTCTTCTTCCTGCTCGAGCCCGACGCGTTCGCTCCGCTACCCGGCGGCTCGCTCGCTCGCGCCGCGCTGGCTGGGATCTTGGTTGGTTTCGGGACGCGGCTCGCCTCCGGATGCACGTCGGGGCACGGCGTCTGCGGCATCAGTCGCCTCTCGGTGCGCTCGATCGTGGCCACGATGACGTTCATTGTCTCAGGCGCGCTCACCGTCGCGCTCATGAAAGCCCTCGGAGGTGCGTCGTGAGGTTTCTTGCCTACGTAGCGATCGGCGCCCTATTCGGCGCTGGCCTCGTGCTCGCTGAGATGACAAAGCCCGAGCGCATCATCGGGTTCCTCGACTTCTTCGGTGACTTCGACCCGAGTTTGTTGTTCGTGATGATGGGCGCCGTTTTGGTCCATGGGGTGACCTATCGCCTGGTGCTCCGTCGCCCCTCTCCGCTCTGGAGTCCCTCCTTTTCAGATCCACCCCTGTCCAAGATCGACGCGAGGCTCGTCGTCGGCTCGGCTCTCTTCGGGATCGGCTGGGGGATCGGCGGCTATTGTCCAGGGCCCGCCTTAGCCAGCGTGCTCACCCTCACGGCGCCAGCGGTCGTCTTCGTGCTCGCGATGATCGCGAGCATGATCGCCTTCGCGCGCTCCCCCTTTCGTTCCACCGCCCCGCGAGGCGGAACTGCCCCCAGCTCCGTGAACGATGCATGAGGACTCGTCGGCTCCCCTTCCCTCTCCTCGCTGACCTCAAGGCAGCTCAAGGACGAGATCTGCGCAAAGATCTCGTCGCCGGTCTGACGACCGCCGTCCTTCTGGTCCCTCAGGGAATGGCCTATGCGCTGCTCATCGGGCTGCCGCCCGTGGCGGGGCTCTACGCGGCGCTCGTCGCGCCCCTCGGCTACGCGCTGCTCGGCTCATCGCGAGAGCTCTCGGTCGGCCCTGTGGCCCTCGATTCGCTCCTCGTTCTCTCGGCGCTCTCGAGCTTCGCGTCGGTCTCGCCGGACGCCTACGCGGCCCTCGCCGCGACCCTGGCCCTCCTGGTCGCCGCCTTTCAGGTCCTCCTGGGCGCACTCCGTCTCGGCGCGCTCGTCACCCTCCTCTCCCAGCCCGTCCTCAGCGGCTTCACTTCGGCCGCCGCTCTCCTCATCGCCACCAGCCAGCTCCCGCACCTCCTCGGTCTCCGTTCGATCCAAGGAACAAACTTCATCGAAATGGTCTCCCAGCTCGCGCCCGAGTTCGGCCGAGCCGATGCAGCGACGATGCTGATAGGAGCCGTCTCCATCGCTCTACTCGTGCTCCAAAAACGCTTCGCCCCCCGAGCGCCCGGGGCGCTCTTCGTCCTCTTCGCGACCACTCTCCTCGCGAACGTTCCGAGCTTTCGCGGAGAGCTCAGCTTGGTCGGAGCGATGCCCGAGGAGCTCCCCCGTTTCACGCTCCCGCCCCTCGACGCGGCGCTTCTGAGTCAGCTTCTCCCGAGCGCCTTCCTCATCGCCATGGTCGGATTCGTGGAGTCAATCGCCGTCGCTCGCCTCTACGCGAAGAAGGGGAAGTATCCCCTCTACGCCGATCGTGAGTTCCTGGCTCTCGGGGCCGCCAACGCGTTCGCGGGATTCTTCCAAGGCTACCCGGTCGCAGGCGGCCTCTCTCGAACCGCCGTCAACGCGCAGGCGGGCGCTCGGACGGGCCTCTCCGCCGTGGTCACCTCCGTCGCCGTCCTCGCCGCGCTTCTCTTCCTGACGCCGCTGTTGAGCAACATCCCGCAGGCGGCGCTCGCCGCGATCATCGTCACCGCGGTCTTCAGTCTCGTCGAGCTGCGCCAGGTTCGGGAGCGCTTCCGAGTTCAAAAAAGCGAGGGGATCCTGCTTGTTTTCTCGTTTCTCGCGACGCTCGGTTTCGGCATCATGACGGGGCTCATCGCGGGCACTCTGGCTTCTCTCGTTTGGTTCTTATGGAGAACGACCAGGCCGCACCTCGCCGTGCTCGGCCGCGTCCCTGGAACGCAGCTCTTCAGAAACGTGAAACGGTACAGGGGTCTCGTCACCTACGAGGGCGTGCTGATCTTGCGCCTCGACGCGCAACTCTACTTCGCGAACGCTGAGTATTTTCGAGACCAACTCGCGAAGCTCGAGGCGGCCGCGCCGCTGCCTCCCCAGCTCATCCTCCTCGATGCAAGCGCTATCAACCACATCGACTCGTCCGCCGCTGAACTCCTCGAGGAGCTCGACAGCGAGTACGAGGCGCGTCAGATCCGCTTCTTCCTGGCCGGGGTCAAGGGCCCCGTCCGAGACGTCCTCGAGCGCACGGGACTCATGGAAAAGAGGCGGAACGAATACGGCTATGTTTCCGTTCATGAAGCGCTCGAAGCCTATTGGGGCAGCGGCCAGTCCCCTCACCGTCCTTCGAGGACTCTCGGGACAGCCGCTGGCCTTTAGGTGGCTCCTCCTCATTGCCGAAACAAACCTGCCTCCGGCCCTCCGGCGAAGTTTCCTCGCCTGGTCATTCTGTTGAGAACGGCCTGAGCTCACGGGTCGGTCCAACAAGAAAGACGCCGAACGAGAAACGCGTCTGCCTGATAAGCACCTCACGAGACACTCACGGACGCTCAGACCTCCGATCATGGAAGCGCTTAGCTTGCTTCGGCGCGCGTTCTTGGATGTCGAT
Organism: Pseudomonadota bacterium; assembly: GCA_023428245.1. Classification (GTDB taxonomy): domain Bacteria; phylum Myxococcota_A; class Polyangia; order Polyangiales; family Polyangiaceae; genus NIC37A-2. The sequence continues at coordinate 2,361 of JAEYYX010000103.1, read as the reverse complement.
TCTCGTGTCTCCCGGGCTCATCTGTGCTTTAACGCCGATCGCGGGGGCGAACAGATCCGACCTTCAACGATCGTTGGACTTTCTCCGACAGTTGGAGCCCCACCGCTGCCTTCTCAAAGGACCCGTTATGACCAGCAGATCCCGACTTCGTACCGCTACGCTCTTTACTTTGTTATCATGGATCCCCGCCGTCGCCTGTAGCCCCTCGAGCAGTGACCCTCCGCTCGGGTCGGGTGGCGCCGCCGCGGGCGGTGCAGGCCCGGGAGCCGGAGGTGCTTCGTCCGGCGGAACGTCCACGGGCGGAGGCGCGGCGGGCGGTTCAGCGGCTGGTGGAGCGGGAGCTGGTGGCGATTCGACGAGCGGCGGGAGCAATGCTGGTGGTTCCGCGGCCGGTGGTGGCGCTGTGGGCGGCGGAGCTGGAGCTGGAGTCGGCGGTGGTGGTGGCGACGGTACGGGCGGCGCGCCGCCGGTCGAACCGGACGTTCTCACCGTTCAACTGCAGGAGGTCAAACAGATCATTCGCGGCTTCGGCATCAACGCGACGATCATGCCCTCGAACAAGAACCTCCCCTGGAACCAGCTCTACACGCTCGAAGGGGAGAATGCGCTCGGCCTGTCCATTCTCCGTATCGGAATGCATGAAAACGGGGGACACCGTGATGTTCCCAGCGATTGGCAAACGGCGAGGACCCTGGGCGCGCGCGTGATCGGCTCCTGCTGGAGCGCCCCGGCCAACTGGAAGGACAACAACAGCACGACCGGCGGAGGTCACCTGCTCCCGGCTCGCTACGCGGACTGGGCCACGCGCATCGCTACCTACGCCAAGGACAACAACCTCTACGCGATGTCGATCGGCAACGAGACCGACTTTGCGTCCTGCTCTCCCTCTCAGGGCCGGCCGTGCAGTCCTCCGCTCACCGACGAATACGAGTCGATGGTGTACACGGGTAAGGAGCTGGCCGAGTTCGTGAAGGTCGCCGGGCCCATCTTCAAATCCGTGGCGCCCGAAACGAAGATGATCGCTCCCGAAGCGTCCCTTTGGATCCACGTCTGGAGCAGCATCTCACCGACCAATAAGGCCAACGGCGGCTACGACAGCTCCGACCCTCTCGAGTGCAACTGCTACTCGAACGAAATCAGCGCGGCGGTCGAGATGACTTGCGCCCCTCATTGCAGGAAGGGTGAAAATGGCGAGCTGGCAGAGGGCGGCTACGACTACGGTCACTGGCTCGCCAAAGATCCCGCCGCTTGGGACGCCTTCGACATCCTGGGCGTGCACGAGTACGAATCGCAGGTCGCCTATGCATGGCCGAGTGACGTGAACGGCGGCGTCCGGGACAAGGAGGTCTGGCAGACCGAAATGTCCGGCGTGATGTACTGGCCGGAGCAGGGCCCCTCGACCAACATCGACAACGGGCTCGCGGTCGCCCGCTGGATCCACTCGGCGCTGACGGTGGGCGAGGCGTCCGCGTGGCTCTACTGGTGGTACGAAGCCTACTACCAGAACGACAACGAAGGCCTCGCGCTCATTCAGGGCAGCAGCACCATCGCGAAACGCTACTACACGATGGGGAACTACAGCCGTTACATCCGCCCGGACGTCTTCCACGCGGTCCGCGTGGCTGGTCCCTCGCCCGACAACGTCCAGATCTCGGCGTACAAGGGTGACAACGGCGAGCTCGTCATCGTCGCCATCAACTCGACCAACGAAGCTGTCAACGTCCCGATCGCCATCACGGGCGGCACGGCGCCGGCGATGATGGTTCCCCACGTGACCGCGGCTGCCGCGAACTGGGCCGCCGGCGCGGCCGTGGCTGTCGCCGACGGATCGCTCCCGGCTTCGCTGCCCGCGAAGAGCGTGACGACCTTTGTGAGTCAGTGACGCATGGAGTGGCACCCCGCTCGCGGGGCCACTCCGCCGCTCTCTCAACTCGTGAGAGACGAAGGTCAAAGGAGACCCAGCGTGGGAGGCTGAAAAACCAGCTCCCCGCTCGGTCTCCTTCTTTTTCCCCACCCTCCGCTCACCTCCCCATCCGCGCTCGTCTCGACGTCCGAGCTCGGAACGCCTCCGCGCCCGGGTGTGTCTCTTGGCCCCGGTCCATCACCTCTAAGGATTGATCACATCTGTGGCGAGGCCGCGGAGGGCCCATCCAAGGCGTAAAGTCAGGAGCTTCTCGTAGCCGAGCGAAAGAGTCTGCCATCCGGGGGGGCCGTTGTTTTTTATGTGCCCGCCGTGCTGAGCGAGAAGCAAGATCGCTTCTCGAAGCGTTTTGGGGAGTGGGACAGGCCTCGGAAGTGCGTTGGCGAGAAGAAAGAGGTCTTCCTTTGAGAAGACCGTGAGTGGGTCAGCCTCGGGCTCAT
>JAEYYX010000102.1 GCA_023428245.1 Pseudomonadota bacterium | reverse complement strand
GCGAAGCCGAGGAGCCGAGCGATCTGCTCTATTGACCTGCGCGAAGGTTCATTCCTTCTCGAGACAGTCCTCCGGCGGCTCCCCTGCCGAGGGACAGGGCGGCTTCGGCGTGGGAGGTAAGACTCCGTCCGGGATCTCGCTGGCGTGGGCGTCTGACGTGCCGCGATATTCGGCGACGGCCAGCGCAATCGACTGGAAGTAGTCGTCCATGAGGCGGACGGTGCTGATCCCCGGCTCCTGGGCTGGAATCTCTGCCTCCGCGACCGGGAGCGCATAGACCACAAACGAATAGCTATCCTCGAAGTCCGTCGGAGAGTCGGGATCGAAATTCGGGCAGGGCCCGAAGAACGAATAATCCTTGAAATTCGCCCACTGGAGCGCGCCTTCGACGTCTTCCGAGTTGAATCCCGGTCCAAGTTCGGCAGGTAGCTCAGTCGTCGCCGCGGGAATATCCCACATCGCCCAGTGATAGCCGCGGTTATAGGCCGCATCTGTGGGCGGAGTGATCGCAAGAATGGCGAGGTCCTTGAAGACGACGGCGAAGCTCTCCGTGCCGTCGGGGGCCCCTTCCCAGCTGATGGCAGGTGAAGTTCCTTCGGGGAAGGGCTTGCCCTCACAGGTGTGCGCCTCCGGGATCGGGCCACAATAGTCGAAGCCCGGGACGGTCACGGAGAAGTCCTCGTCGCCCGCCGCGAGACTCTCGATGTCCTCACAGTTCGGCCGCACTGGGGGACCATCGCCTCCACCCATGCCACCGCCCGCCATCGAGCCCGCTTCTCCTCCCGTTTCGCTCCCACCACTGGACCGGCCGCCAGAAGACCTGCCTCCGCTGGCTCTTCCTCCCGAGGCACTGCCGCCACTGGACTTGCCTCCCGACGCGCTACCGCCGCTTGAGCTACCGCCCGTCGCGTCTTCCGGTTCCTCATCCCCATTACACCCGCCCAAGAGCGCGCTGCCCACAAGGAGCGCCCCCCAGGCGATCCAAGATGCTTTTCTCATACTTTTTCTCCCTCCTCGTTGATTCGAGGCGAGCCATCGAACGCCTGCGCATACAAATTGTCAACGTGCCCCGCTCACAACTCCACCCGCTCATCGGTGAGTGGTTTGCTGTGTCGCTCGCGCCTCTCGTTCGCACTCAGCGAACATGCTCCCCATAATTTCTGCCCCTTGGGACGCCCTCTTCTCAGGAGCTCTCGCTAACCCACGAAATCTACGACCCGATCGCGAGCTTTCGAGATCGGCTCAGTTTTCTCCCGGAGCGAGAGCGATTTCAGTGGCGAGACGGATCCAGGTCAGCGCAACAGCGAAACCCGAGGTGATAGTTGCGATGACTGTTAGGATCTTTGATCCTCGTCGTGTGCCAGTTCTTGGCACGCCAACGACAATCGTCAGGATGCGTCTCCTCGCGCGCAAACAAGAACCAGCTCCCCTTCATCTCCGTATACCCCCTTCCGCCCAGCTCCTCGGGATAGAGGGGGAAGCTCATATGTTCAGCGACGTTGCCGTGCTGATCGAAGATGCTCGTGGGCGTCCGACACTCAGGAAACGCCCCCGCGGGATAGTCATTGGTGCCGCATCGCTCGTAGCTCACCGCATCACAGCCGCTGCTCTTCTGGGACCCTGTGCCGCAGCGGCTGTGCTCCTTTTCGAGTCCGTAGGCCCAGACCAGCGAGCGTGCCAGATTGTGCCAGCCCTCCATCAAAATGCGGCGATTGCGCCGATATTCGGCTCCATCTCCCTTCGGAACGCGAACGTAGTCGTACTCCTTGGAAGCAGGCCTAACTTCACCCGCGCAAGCCCCCTCCCACTCGTGGGCGTCACAAAGGCGTTTCCCTAGACTCTCACAGATCGCGCTCGCTTCGCTCGCGCGCACCCAAACGACAGGATATTCACAGCGAATGTTCGGGAACTCGAACATGTCGACGCAGAGCCTTGCGGACACGCGCGCCATGTTGCGCCGAGGACACTCTTCACTCATCTCGGGAGCCTCACGCCCCTCCCATGCCCTCTCACACTCCTCCTGCGTCTGAGCGGGACGACTTACCTCCGGATTGCCGAAACTGAGCAACTCCGAAGCGTCAATGATGCCAAAGAGGGCCCTTTGGGACTCCTCCTCCAGCTTCTCGTAGGCGACGATGAGCTCCTTCAGGTGCGCCTGCTGCTCGCGGACGGGGCGCTTGCGGAGCTCTGGGTCAACGGACCTGAGCCTTTCGGGACGCGGCTGGTCCGCTACAAAGCGGGACGCCTTTGGGGCGGGTACGCTCATCGGTGGCGCGACGTGAGGGACCGGTTCCTCCGGCGGAGAACTCGGGCGCGACTCCTCGGCCGGTGCGCTCTTCTTCTCCGGCTCTTTCTTCGCACAAGCGAAGAACGGAAGGGCAGCAAGACAGAACACGAGCGGCGTGCACCTTCCCAGGAAGCGCCCCACCGCAAGGCTCCCTAGGCAGGGCTCGGGGAGGCGGCGCGTCGCGGAGGTGAGAGATCTGGACGCGCACCTCATGAGCTCAGAAGAGCTTTAGCTCAGCGAACGCCAACGGGGCAAAAAACGCCCCCGAACCACATCACCCAGAACGCCAAAGTGAGCGCAGTGGTCGAGCTTTCCGCCCCCTCGGAAGCCTCTCACAGTAAACTCGCCTTTCGAGTAGGTGCTGATGAGCTCGAGTCCGAGCGGGAACGAACGGGGCGCCGGGGGCTTCTCGGGTCGTCCGCCCAGGCGCCAGATCAGGTAATTCCCGGTCTCAGTCGTCGAGGCGTAGCCCGGAGGGCTGATCGACGAGTGGCTCATGTAAAAGGCGCGCTCACCCCGCATGGCACGCTCCGCAAAGGACACCACCGGCTCGAGGCGCGCGGTGTCAAGCTGACCATTCACGTAGCTTGTGTGCAGTCCATCGAGGAGCGCCACGGAATCGACGCGCTTCTGTCCGTAGGCCGTCCCAAGGATCTTCACGACCGCGCCGTAGCCCGCGCTCCAAGCGGTGAGTCCAATCTTGCCCACCCGAATGTTCGGATTGTCGAGCCGTTTGCGCACCCCGCGTTCGACGCTTTGCACCAGCGACTCAAACACGCCCGGAACCGCGAACGGCTCCTGGTAGGCCCGGGACCCGTTGCCGAGATCGATGCCGACCAGCACAACGCGATCGACCTTCCGGACCCACTCTTTCCGAGCCGCTTCATGACCATGGAAGTGGAACACGACATCGAAGGTCGCGGAGCTCTTCGTCAGCGATTCCGGAACGATCATCTGGCCCATGGCCGGCGCTCGGTCCCAGGTCGAGTAGCCAGAGAAACCTGGATCCTCGGTCATACAAGGATTTACCCCGCGTTCTTCCTTCGAGCGCTCGATCTGGAGCTCAGCGGGAGGGCGTGTCCGCACCCAGGCTGGAGGGACTTTCGAATCCGAGGACGCTTCAGCAGCCCAGAAGACGGGGACCGCCGCGAGGCAGGCGGCAAGCAGGGCGCTCCCATTCTTTCCTTTGGTCCTGGTCCGCAGCATCGCCCGGAAGATGCCAGGAACTGGCCCGCGCGCAAAGAGAGGCCGTATATCGCAAATTCGCTGATACTTCATTAGTTCACCGGCCTGCTCCGCGCTTCCTATGACGCCGCTCCTGTTTCTGCTCATTTGCGTGGGTCTCGCCCTTTCACCGGCGTTCACCCTGGTCGTGTCAGGCTTGCTCGTGCACCACGGTGTTTGGTCCATCGAGTGGGCATTGCCCACGATTTGGAGCGGCACGGCGGCTCGCTTCTTCATCTACGAGAGACGGAAAAGCCAGAAGAGGAAGAACTTCCTGCGACCGCTCGTGCTCCTTCCCTACACGGTCGCACTCTTCCTCCTCGGCCTCGCCTCGGCCCATGTGATCCACTCCTGGGCGACTCCCTTACGTCTCACAATTGGCCTTCTCGCAGTTGCTCTGACCTTCCTGTGGCTCGCGGCGCCGCACCCCCGGATTCCTCCTCAGCTCAAGAAGCTCACGGGGCGCCTGCCATCGCCAGAGATTCTCTCCCAAAGCGTGCGAAGCGTGGGCGCCGCATTGCTCGTGTTTCCCTTTCTCCCTGCGCACAAGGCGGAGCTCGCAGCCGAGCTGCGCCATGAGTTCGAGGCGCGGGGACTCGAGCCCGATCTCGCCGCCCTCCGCATGACGCGCGAAAGCCCGCTGGGTTTGCGCGCCATCTTCTCCGCCAAACGCATCCTGCTTCCCGCGCGCCGGTCTGGCGAAAAGACGGACATCTATCTCGCCCGCGTCATGTTCGATCATGAAGGGCGCCTGGCTCGCGTCACCGGCATCTTCAATCTCACCGAGACCGCTGGCGTTGACGAAAGCGATCTCGAACGAGAGGGGCGCTGGGCGACCTGGATGATCCGAAACGGCGACCAGATCCAGAGCATTGAGCTGCTCGATCTCGGCGGAGAACAGTTTCCGAGCGGTCCCGGCTGGTCCTTCGTCGGCCGGCTCCAGAGGCGCACCACCAACCTTCAACAGACCGGACAGCTCCGGGGAGTCGGCAGGAGCACGATCGCGTGGCCCGAGGCGGGTCCTCCTGTGAAAACAGCGATCGAGCGGGGTGTCCTCCACATGGACACCGACGAAGAGCGTATCTCCTGGCCCCTCGGGCGCGAGCCAGATGAGAAGTTCAGTGAAGCCGGACTCGTCGTTCGAGAGCACGTCCCTCCCAGGCCGGGCAATCTAACAACCTGGGCCGTCGACCGCTTGCGTCAGGTCAATTTCATCGGCGACCACGGCATGCAGTGGTTGAAGGGCGTCGTCTACTTGGCGCTCGGTGAGCTCGAAGACCTTCACGCATCGGTCGTTGGGGTCAACGCCGAGGAGAACATCTCCTCCGAGCTCGGTGACGTCATCGAGCGCCTACCTCTGGCGAAGGTGAGCGCGATCGAAGGTTTTCCGCCGGAGCCCATCCAGCCGATCCTCTCTCCTCCTCTCCCTTCGGAGGGCGAGTGGATCGACCTCGGACGTGATGTACTGCTCGGCGGCCAAGAGCCGGGCGCGAGCTCTCTCGTCTTCACCTTTATCCGGGTCGACCCGAAGCGCAGCTACAACCAGGTCTCGATCGCTCTTTGGGATCCCAGGCGGGTCGAGCTAAACATCGTCGCCGGGACAGAAGAGCCCCAGAGTACGCTCGGACGTCAGGGGACCGGGCTAATTCCACGCGATCCGGAAGTGCTCGAGCGCCTGCTCGGAGCTTTCAACGGCGCGTTCCAGGCGGTGCACGGGGAGTTTGGAATGATGGAGAACAACGTCGTCTTGCTCCCGCCCAAACCTTTTGCGGCGACGGTCGCGACTTTCGAAGATGGGTCTGCCGGTTTTGGAACCTGGCCCGCGGAGAGCTCACCCATTCCGGAAGGCATGGTGAGCTTCCGTCAGAACATGACGCCTCTGGTCGCCGCCTCCCGAGCGAACCCCTACTCGCGGTACTGGTGGGGAGGAGTGCCCGAAGGTTGGACCCAGGAAACGCGCACTGTCCGAAGTGCGCTCTGCCTCACCCAAGACCACCATATCGCTTACCTTTATTCGCCGAGCATCGATCCTGACCGTCTCGCCCAAGCGATGCTGAGCCTCCGCTGCAGATACGGGATTCACCTCGACATGAACGCCGGCCACGCCGGCTTCGAACTCTACCGGGTCGCGCGCAGCGACACGCTGCCGAGTCTTGGACGCGCTCTCGACCCCGCCTGGGAAGCGAGCGGAAAGGTCGCGGGCGTGGACGGCTATGGGTTTCTCGCGCGCCTTTTGGTTCGGAAGATGCCGCTCATGAACTTCCCGCGTTACATCCACGAGACGCCGCGGGACTTCTTCTACTTAACAAGGCGCGACGTGCTGCCAGGCGAGCGCGTCACCTTGCCTTCCGAGAAAGCCTCCCGCGAGTTCGGACCCATCGACACGCCCCACAACGACTATCCCTATTTCGCCGTCGGGGCTGCCGCCCCCGACGGGAGCTCGGAGAGCGGTTCGATCGTTCGCCTCGATCCGAGGCAGCTCAGTCTCGCCGGCTCCGGGGACGCGCAAGCCGTCTGGTTCCCAGGCGACCAAGCCCGGGTGAGCGGCGAGAGAAATCCTGGAGGCCTCCTCCTCCTGTCGAGAGGGAAATTCTCCATCGAAGCTCCTTCGGATAGCCGCGAGCAGGGCTCAGACGCCATCGTCTTGGCCCCAGCGACGACGAAGCCGGAAGGCCCAGCCGATCTTTACTGCCTCGACAAGTCCGGGATGCTCAACGTCGTCGAGGACGCACAGACGGCAAATCGAAGGCTCTCTCCGGAGGTTCCGAAATCCCTTGGATGCACTACGTCCCTCCTCGTCGAACCGCGCCTTCGTGTGCGCTTTGAGGCGCCCAAACAAGGAAGTTGGCTCGCTCTGAAGCGAACACAACGCTCCGCTGTGCGGGAAATCTTCCGGGAAACACCGATCGTTGCCCCGAGCGTCTGGGGCGTTCCGCAAGCTAGACGCGTCCAATGGGTGGCGGGCACTGGGAACAAACATCCCAATCACTAACATCTATTCGCGGATCGCAGTCTCACGCTTCTCCCACACACGGAGCGCTGCACGACGCCCTCCGCATCACGCTTGTTATGGCCAAATCCGTTCCCTTCATGAACGAGCGCTTGAGCGTTCATCGAACCTCTCCTGCTCCCATTGAGAGGGCGCTCATCGCGCGTTCAGACCCCGCCCTGAGCACAGTTCCGCACATTGTCATCACAAAGAGAACGCAGACCTTGCGAGCTTTGTCGCATTTATTGGCCCGCCTTCCAGTCCGCCGAACGCGGACTTCTCTCGTGCTATTGGCGCCTGCTTCCCCTTTCCTCCCGCATCGAGTAGGCGCCTTGAGTCCGAAAATGGGGAGAGCTCCTACCCGCGCTTGGGCGCGGTTGGGGGAAGACCAAACAGATTAGGAGCAATGTTTATGAACCTCAGAAGAAGTCTCACGCAACTCACATTCGTATCGACAGGCGCCCTCGTCCTTGCTTGTAACGGGGACACGCTCGACGGTAAAGATGGCCTCGACGGCGAGAACGGGAAGGACGGCATCTCCGCGGTGATGCGCCTCACGGAGGAGCCCCCGGGAGAGAACTGTGAGGATGGCGGCCAGAAAGTCGAATACGGCCCCGACAAGAACGACAACGGCAGGCTCGACACCAGCGAGGTCGAAGGAACCGAGTACGTCTGCGATGGCCGCCCCGGCTCGACGGGAGCAACCGGGGCAAGCGGACCTCGCGGCCCGGCGGGAGCGACCGGCGACGCAGGCCCGACAGGTCCGACAGGAGCGAAAGGTGATACGGGCGACACTGGCCCAGCGGGCCCGACCGGACCCACCGGCGACAGCATAGGGATGGGCGGCGCCATGCCCGGCCCGACGGGCCCGGCAGGACCCGCGGGTCCCACGGGCGACGCGGGTCCCACGGGTCCCACGGGCGATACTGGACCCACAGGTCCCACGGGCGACGCGGGTCCCACGGGCGACACTGGACCCACAGGTCCCACGGGCGACGCGGGTCCCACGGGTCCCACGGGCGACACTGGACCCACGGGCGACACTGGACCCACAGGCGACACTGGACCGTCCGGGTACAATTCGCTCATCAGGCTCACTCCGGAGCCGATCGGCATCAACTGCAGCACTGCTGGCTTCAAGATCGAGGTCGGTATCGACAATGGCGAGGGCGATGGCCTCGCTGGCAACGGGATCCTCGAGGACGATGAGGTCGATCAAACCGAATACATCTGCCAGCGAACCCCGAAGAAGGTGTTCGTCACCAGCACGACGTATTCAGGTGATTTCGCCGTGGCTCTCGACCCAGACGAGATTTGCCAGGACCACGCCAACGATGCGAACCTGGTCGGTACCTACCGCGCATGGATCGGCTTCGATGACGTCAGCCATCCGTACAGCACCTTCGCTCGCTCGACGATCCCTTACGCTCTTCCGAGCGGAACGCTGGTCGCCAATAACTGGGCCGGCTTAACCGACGAAGATCTCCTGCACGCCATCGACCAGGACGAAGAGGGGAACGCAGCCCCACCTTACGCCTGGACCGCGATCCACAGGGACGGAGTATTCGTTGGCCCGGGATCGAACTGCAATGGTTGGGCATCTTCGAGTAGCGAGGACTCCGGATACGTAGGCGAAACGTCCGCCACCGCGCCCGCGTGGTCGAACGCCGGTCCGACGAATTGCGCTGAAACGCACGCGCTTTACTGCTTCGAGCAGTAAGGCCCATCGGCTCGAAAAGCGAACGGGCGCTCGCATCAGCGGGCGCCCGTTTTCTTTTGCGGCGTCCGGTCCGAAGGCGACCCCGAAGTCCTTCCCGGATCCGTTAGGGCTTCAGCCCAATGCGCACGATCGCCGCATGATTGTCGCGCTCGCTGTAGCGCGAGAGAAGGAGAGTGTCGCCCGCGAGAGCCCGCGCATGAGTCGTCCAGTCGTCGACGAGAGCTGTGACCTGACGGTTCTGTCCGCGCGCTCTCGGGACCACCAGGACTACTTCGCCAGCCTTGAGCGCTCCAGGCTGCGCTGAAGCCGAACCCGCAATCACGAAGGAGTCACCGTAGACGAATCCTTCTCCCGAAAACGGTCGGGCGTCGATCTTCTGGGGAGCGCCGCCTGCCAAAGAGACACGAAAGGTTCCGCCTCTCTTGAAGTCGCCCTCTTCGAACCCTGTCAGGAGCACCTGCGACTCATCGCCGATCAAGATCAGCGATGACATCATATGCGTCAAGTTCATGAGCAGGCGCGGCTCTCCTCGGCCGGGTGTGAACGCAAACACGCCCGTCGGACCTTTCGGCTTCGGCGTGTAGGGGGACTTCTTCCGCGCCTTTTCGTACTCGGCGAGCTGCTCGGCGCTCGGGGGCTTGGTATACTTGAAGACGATGTCCTTTCCGTAGCGGTGCACTTCGTCGATCTCGCCGGGCGTGTCGAGCAGAACCTCCGGCGTTCCACCATTGAGCGGAACCTTCAGGATCGAAGAGGACGACACCGAAGACATCGCTCCCACGTTCTGGAGCGAGAAGTAGAAGTCCGTCCCGTCAAAGTCCGCAAAGGTCGCTCGCTTCTTCTCTCCCTTCTTGAGGTCATCGAAGAGGCGCGTCACCGCACCCCGGCCTCCTCCCATCTTGTTCGGAGTCAGGTCCAAGAACGTCTTCCACGGCGCGCCTGCCTTCGGAGATTCCATAAAGATTGGCTCGCTCGGGGATTGAGCGACAAGACGTTCCCCGTCCTCCCAAAGAACAAACTTCCCCGCTAGGGTCATCCCTGGCGTCTTCCCGATCACCGTCGGCGTACCGCCGGCAAGAGGAACCCGGTAGAGCTCCATGAGTGTCACGAAGTAGACGTCGCTCCCCGAGACGAGCACATCGCGGATCACGTCATGTTCCCCGTACTGCGTCGGAGGAACCAGATAGTCAGGTTCCGCCTTTTCGTCCGCCTTCGACTGCGACGGAGCCGCCTCCGAGCCAGCGGCCTCTGGCCGAAGGGAAGCGTCCTCGGTCTTCGTAGCGTCCTCGCGCGCGCTTTCGGTCTTTTTCTCGCACCCTCCCAGGCACGCCACCAGCAGAGCACCACCCAGAATCAGCATCTCTCGCCGCATCCACTCCATACCCCATCCTAAAGTCCCTCATTTCTCAGAGAAAGACGGGGCACCCCCGCGGCGCCAGAGCGGCTTTTCGCGCGCGCGGACACCCGAGCCGAAAAGGAGCGAAGCCGCCTGAAGGGAGGAGAGCGGGCCCCTCCCACGGCCGCCCGCAGGCGCGGGAGCGCCGAGGACGGACGTCAGGGAGGGGCGGGCGAGCGCGCCCTTCAAGGGAGGTCAACGCTTTGAGAGGAGGAGGAGGGAGTCCTTCTGTTCAGTGAGGCGCGAGACCGGGGGAGGGCCACCACCCGCAAAGAAGGGCACTTCTGGTCTTCTCGGGGAGTGCTCGAGGCCACAAACGCCTCGCCGCCAGAAGGTTTCAGGATCGCCGGGCGCCTCGGAAAGTGCGAGGGGGATGCGCTCGAACCTGTAAACGCCCTGAAACACTAGAAATAAAGGTTTCTCGTCGATCGAGAGCCGGTCACCGCGAGCGATCGAGCCCTGGCGGGCCCAGCCGACGGGCGCCTTTACGGGCGCGATTTTTTCGTGTTAGCGAGCGCGACCATGTCAGAAATCATCAACGTCCACGCACGAGAGATTCTGGATTCCCGCGGGAATCCGACGGTCGAAGTTGAGGTCCAGACCGAGAGCGGCTTTGGTCGCGCTGCGGTTCCGAGCGGCGCCTCGACCGGCGAACACGAGGCAGTAGAGCTTCGTGATGGCGACAAGAAGCGCTACCTCGGCAAGGGCGTCCTCGAGGCAGTCGAGAACGTCAACGAGAAGCTCGGACCGGCAGTGCTCGGCCTCTCGGCTCTCGACCAGCCCACGCTCGACTACCGCCTCCTTGAGCTCGACGGCACGAAGAACAAGGGCAAGATGGGCGCAAACGCCATCCTCGGCATCTCGATGGCCGCCGCCCGCGCTGCAGCAGATGTCGTTGGTCTGCCGCTCTGGCGTTACCTCGGTGGCGTGCAGGCGCGTGTTCTCCCGACGCCCCTCATGAACGTCATCAACGGCGGCAAGCACGCTGACAGCGGCATGGAAATCCAGGAGTTCATGCTCGTGCCCCACGGCTTCAAGACCTTCAGCGAAGCTCTGCGCGCCGGCGCTGAGATCTTCCACAACCTGAAGAAGATCTTGGCCAAGGACGGCTACACGACCTCCGTCGGCGACGAAGGTGGTTTCGCTCCGAAGCTCGCCAAAAATGAGGAAGCTCTCCAGAAGATCCTCGCTGCTGTCGAGGCCGCAGGTTACGAGCCCGGAAAGCAGGTCTCGCTCGCCCTCGACTGCGCCATCAGCGAGTTCCACAAAGACGGCAAGTACACCTTCGACGGCAAGCAGCTCTCGAGCGCTGAGCTCGTCGACGTCTACGTCGACCTCGTCAAGCGTTACCCGATCGTCAGCATCGAGGACGGCCTCGACGAGAACGACTGGGACGGCTGGAAGCTCCTCACCGACAAGATCGGCAACCAGGTTCAGCTCGTCGGCGACGACCTGTTCGTGACGAACATCGAGCGCCTCCAGACCGGCATCGACAAGGGCATTGCCAACTCGATCCTTATCAAGCTGAACCAGATCGGCACGGTGACCGAGACGCTCGACGCCATCCGTCTCGCTCACAAGAACGGCTACACGGCCGTCAGCTCCCACCGCTCCGGTGAGACCGCCGACACGTTCATCGCTGACCTCGCCGTCGCGACAAACTGCGGTCAAATCAAGACGGGCAGCCTCAGCCGCACGGACCGTATCGCCAAATACAACCAGCTCCTTCGCATCTCCGAGGAGCTCGACAAGGCTGCGATCTACGCCGGCACCAAGGCCTTCAATCAGAAGTAAGTCTGAGCCTCGAGCGAGGGAGCGTGGTCCAAGGGACTGCGCTCACCTTCGAGACGAAAAAAGCCCTGCGCCTCCCCGGAGGGTCGCGGGGTTTTCCTTTTGTCGCGCTGCCCGACGACCAGTGGCCTCTGTCCCGAAAGGCATCGGACGCCACGCACCCTCGACTTTCGGCCCTGACAATCTTGTCCGCGCGCATGACACAGTGTGCCGCGGCGCTCATCCACATTGGGCATCCTTCCCGTGCTTGCGTCGACGGAGCGATTCTTGCTCCATCGGCACGCCGTAGAAAGACTCACGACGGAGCTCTTCAATGGTGAATACTCTTTCGTGATCGAAGACGAGCAGTCACAAGCTTTCTCATACACTGGATTGGAGGACATGAAGCTGGGAATGAGTCGCGCGCGGGAGCGCCTCGGAGGCCTGGGAAGGCGCCTCGGGCGTTGGCTCAGGGCCGAGCCAAATTCGCCTTCTGCGCCGAGTGTCCGCTTCTCTCCCGGCGCGATGCGCGCCGTTGAGCAAGTCGAGCGACTGTTGGCGGAGTCGTGGGAGCTCGCGGCCGAAGCGGAGGAAGAGAGCGACCCGCGCCTGTTGGCGGCGCAGACGGTCCAAGAGCTCGCCAAGCAGCGCCTCCTTTCGATTCCGTTCGAGCCCGACCTTCCTTTGCTGCAGCGTCACCTTCCAAGCGGTGAGCTCGATACAGAGGCCTCTCCGGACTCAAACGCGAGCGCCGAAGCCACGACGCGCACGCGCACAATGCTCGCGGCCGTATTAATAAGTCAGATGTTAAGTGCACTGATCCGTCATCGTCGCGGCTTCTGGCCCCGAGGGGCGCTTCGACTGGCGATGACTGCGGCTGCGTTCGCCCTCGTTGGCTGGGGCTGCTGGCACCTCAGAGAAGCGCTCACGAAGCCGAAAGATCTCCTCGCGCGGGCCACGGTCACCCCGAGCTCTCGTTACCTCAATTGGCCCACGCACTTGATGGACTTCCATACGGACATCGAAGACCGACCCGCCGCCGTTTACGACATGGGCACTTCTCAGCAAGTCAGCCGCTTCACTATCGAAAACACCAGAGACTACCCGGAGAGAGCGGCACCTATGGCTATCGAGCTGAGTCAAGACGGCCGCGAGTTCCACCAGGTCGCGCTCATTCGGGCCCCCTTCAAAGTCTGGCAGCCCCAAATTCCGCCGCAGGAAGCCCGCTTCGTGCGCGTGATCTCCCAGCAGCGAACCTACTTCCACCTCAAGCGCGTCGAAGCCTACCGATGATCCCCTTCGGCACTCTTGAAACCTTTCACCACCTCGCACGCGAGATCTTAGGGCCGAGGAACCGTCTCTGGCTCGTGCTCCATGTAGCCGCTGCTCTGGTGGGGCTTGACTACTGGCTCAGCAGTTTCTGGTTCGAGCCTGATATCCCGCTGGAGATTCGGGCGCTCTATCGGCCCGATGGCGACACCCAATACGTCGCGATGATCGCGAGTTTAGCGAGAGGTCAATTCGGCGAAAGCGCGCTCTACGAATCATTTGGAACCGGCCTTCAAGCGTTCCCTCTCGGAACGATGATTCTCCATATCTCCTGTGTGGCCGCCTTCGGGAACGCCGGCTTTATGATAGCCGACGGGATAGCTGCCCTCTTCTATTTCCTGAGCCTGACTCTCCTTCTCTCAAGTTTCGGCATCCCAAAGTCCTACGCGCGCATCATCTCCCTCTTCACCGCTGGGGGAATCTCCTTCGAGGTGATCAGCTGGTTGATAAAAAAGAGCCTGCTCCCCGGGGTCCAGTTGTCGTTCTGGGGCTTCCGGCTGCCCCGACCGATCGTCTCCGAAATCCCCTTAGTGCTCACCATAGCGCTCTCGTGCGCGCTGGTCCGCTATGCGGACGCCCGAGCGAGTCGATGGGTTTGGGTGACGTGGGGGGCGTCCCTTGCGTGGCTTGTGCAAGGCGATATCCACGGAGCAGCCGGGATAGGCTTGTTCTCAGGGCCCGCGCTCTTGGTTGCGGCTTGCAGGCTCAAGGGCTGGCGTGCCTCCACGCGACGGCTCTCGATAGCATTCGGGGCGCTCTGCATCTGCCTCGTGCCATTTTTCGTGCAGAATCTCGTCACAGATTTCGAAGTGACACGCCGTTGGGGAGCTTTCTCCCTCTCACGATTATCTCCGCCCTCACAACTCGAGCTCGAATGGCCAAGAGTTCTTCAAGCGCTCGTGATCATCGGCGTGAGCGCCGCGATTCGCGCGATGTACGAGCGCAACCTCCTCATTCGCTTCCCACGACCTCCAGAGGCGCCGGGAGCGCTCGACCAGGCAGCACTGCTCTCGGGTCTGGTGCTGGCCGCCTGGCTCATGTTGCCTGCCTTCGTCATCCTCACCGGGAAGGGTCTCCAGCTCTATCACTTTCCTGACCGCTTCACCCGAATCCTCTCCTACGCCATTTTGACCGCGCTCGCGCTCGCCTTGCAGGCGCTGACCGCGACCTTGCTCCTCCGCATCCGTCACTTAGCTCGAGCGAGAAGCGCAGAAGCGCTATCGCTCGCATTAGCCATCGCTTCCGCGTACGTCGTCATTGCGAAGCGTGCCTCCGAGCACATTGTTTCGTACGGACCACCTCGCGCGGGGTTCCCCGGAACCGGCGCGTACAAACCAGACTGGATTGAGCTTACACGGCGACTTCGGGCGCCAGATCTCGATCACGCCAAGGTTCTCGGCACCTTCGATCATGCAACGATGTTATGGTGGGTCGGCTTCAAACCCGGGTTTCTTCTCGTCCCAGATCCGTTCCTTACCTCTCGGCCTGACGCCGAGCTCGAGGAGAGATTCGTCGCCATGGCGAAGGAGGTGCGCATGTCGAAAAGTCACTTCGAATCCATCGCAAAGACTTACACATCGCACATCTTCTATCTCTCAAGCGCCAAATACAACGCGATTCCTCTCTACAAGATCTCAACCGACGATGATTACACAAACTCGCAACTCACAGCCATCTCCAAATCCTACCTGCTCGACGGCTTCAACATTCACGTCCCTCGCTCAGCAGTCCAACGCCTAACGAATCTCTATAGAGGACCTCGAGAACGCTGGGACCACTACAGAAAGCCGGATGTGATCGTGGTCAACAGGCACGATCGGACCTACGGCCATGCTCCCGACGCAAATGACTACGACCTGACGCTAGAGAACAGCACGTTTCAGCTGTGGACCCGGCGCGCTCCCCAGTAAGTCCGTGAATATTACGTTCTGCATCCCCTTGTTCAACGACTGGAGTTCGGCCGCCGTGCTCCTGACGCAGCTCGACCGAAGTTTGCCCTCGCTCAGGAGCGTCGCCAGCGTTGGAAGCATACGTGTCCTCTTCGTCGACGACGCATCGAGCGAGTACCTCGACCCGGCGCACTTCACGGAACCGACCTCGATCGATCAGGTCTCAGTCCTCCGCTTGAAGAGGAACTTGAGTCATCAGCGCGCCATCGCGATCGGTCTGGCTCACTTGCAGCGAGAAGGACGCAGCGACATGGTCGTCGTCATGGATGGGGACGGCGAAGATCGCCCTCCGGATGTCTCCGCGCTCCTAACAAGATGCCTACAAACCAACTGCACGGAGCTCGTCTTCGCCGAGCGCGCGGGGCGCTCCGAGGGCGGAATCTTCCTCTTCGGGTACGCCTGTTACAGGATCGCGCATCGCCTACTGGTCGGCCGGTCCATGCGGGTAGGCAATTTCAGCGTGGTACCGCGCGCCTGCCTCGATCGGCTCGTGAGCGTCTCGGAGCTCTGGAACCACTACGCTGCCGCGGTCGTTGCGGCGCGGATCCCGAACTGCCAAATCCCTATCGATCGAGGCGAGCGCATCTCGGGGCAGTCGAAGATGAACCTAATCTCCTTGGTCGTTCACGGCCTGAGCGCCATTTCCGTGCAGGGAGAAGTCGTGAGCGTGCGCGTCCTGTTCCTGCTCGGCATCTTGTCCTGCCTCCTCCTCGTCGCTTTGGCGATCGTCGTGGGGATCCGGCTCGGGACCGATTGGGCCATTCCCGGCTGGGCGACCTCTGCGGTCGGTTTCCTCATTCTCGCGCTTCTTCAGCTCCTGCTCATCAGTGTCGTTATGGTCATCCTCGTCCTTCGAGGTCGCAGCGGCCTCGGGTTCATTCCCTCCCGGGATCACATACACTTCGTCCAGGCGGAAGAACCCCTGTTCAAGGAGCCCTCTTGATCGACACAAGTCACTACCCTGGTTCCGAGCTCCATCTCTTCCGCGACGCGCACAACTGGAAGGCCTACCTCTCGAGGCAACTCAAGCCCTTCATTTCAGGTCGTGTCCTCGAGGTCGGCGCGGGCCTCGGAGCGACCACTCGGAAACTTCATGATAGGCAGGCCGAGTCCTGGACCTGTCTCGAACCGGACGAGACCATGGCCGAAGCCCTGCCCGAGTTGACGCGCGATCTCCTGGACCGGCACGGGAATTCCCCCGAGATCGTCGCGGGGGCCCTGCGAGACGTGGCGTCCGCACGAACCTTCGACACCATCCTCTACATCGATGTCCTCGAGCACATCGAAGAGGACGCCACGGAGCTTGAGCTCGCTTGCAAACGCCTCGCTCCCGGCGGACGTGTGGTCGTTCTTTCCCCGGCGATGCAGTGGCTCTTCTCCCCCTTCGACGCGAGCATCGGACACTATCGGCGCTACACGAAGGCGACCCTAAGCGCGCTCGCTCCGGCGGGAACAGTGGTTCGGTGTGAACGTTATCTCGACCTCATCGGCGTGTTGGCGTCCGGCGCCAACCGCCTGCTCCTCCGCTCTTCGATGCCCACCCGATCTCAGATCTCGCTCTGGGACCGCTGGATGGTCCCGCTCTCGGAGATGGTGGATCCTTGGCTCGGATATCGGCTCGGCAAGAGCGTACTTTGCGTCTTCCAGGTGCCCGAGCCGCGAGTGAGCTGAGCTTCGAGCCGCCCGCATCGACACTCAGGTCTCTTCGGAAAGAAAAGGAGCCCGCCGACCAACACGGCGAGCTCCTGCTCGTGTGCGGACGGGATGTTCAGTCCTCGATCACATAGGTCTGAAAGAGCAAGTCCGAGTCGAACTCTTCCGCGGGTTCCCAGGTCAGCCCTCCGTCATTGGTGTAGGCGAGCTTTCCTCCTCCGTAGGACGCCGGATCTTGATTGCCGATCCAGTCAGCGATCGGCTGAGAGCCGTCCACGAAAGGAGGAGCATCCGGGTAGTTCACCACGAGCGCATATTGCTCCCCGGCCACCTGGGCGACCGGCGTCTCGAGCTCGATGAACGTATGGATCGACACGTCGCCTCCACTCGGCGCAAATCCTTCTGCGAGGACAACGTCGCTCGGATATCCATCGACCACCGTGCGCACCTGCACGCGCGCCACGTAACTCGAATTCGCCGCATCGAGCGCGATCGACGCCCCGACGAGACTCCCCGTGACTCCAGCCGTATAGGTCTGAGCCATGATGGATCCGGGACCGTACACGCCCGCCAAGACTCCACCGGGCGTCAGAAGCGACTGATCGACCACAACGTCAGGGGCCACAGAGCACGTCGAGCTGACGTCAAAGTGAACCTGAGCGCCCGAATTCAGCGTGACACTCCGTCCGACGACCGTTCCGAAGACCTGTCCGCCGAGGTTGACGTTCGCGAGGGGCGCGTAGAGCAGTCCTCGGAATGCACCGCCGTTCACGTTGACCCAGCCCGAACTCGGCACGATGAGCGCGAGGTTTCGCGGGATGCTCGTCGGATTGACGCTTCCGCCGAAGTTCAGGTTCCCCGTGACCCAGATGCGCACCTCACCGGTCCCGATGATGCTCAGGCTGCCTTGACCGTTGATGTTCAGGTCGCGCACCACGTAGTCGCCGGGCGACAAGAGGACGTTGCTTCCGGGACCATTGATGTTCAGCGAACCGGGCGTCGAAGCGCCCTCGGGCAAATTCGTCGCGCCGCTCGGCGGTGCGAGCGTCGGAAGCCCAGCGGGCGCGTTCGGGATCAAAGATCCTTGGATCGTTCCACCGTTCTTCAAGATCGTCGTTCCGGCCTGAAGCACGGCAGCCGCTCCCACGTTCGGCGCCCCGTAGGGGCCAACGCTCGAGTCATAGGAATTCACGACAGTCCCGGCGTTCACGATGATATTCGTGGTGTTGGCCACGACGGCGCGATCGCGCGCGGTGCAGAGCGTCTCGTCGAGCGACGTCACCGCCTGGCGACTTGTCCCGACGTCCAACTCCGCCCCCGCCTCATCGATCGCCGCTGTGCAATGCAAGCAAGCCAACGAGAGAAATAGACCTGTGACCCTTCGGATCGCCCGAATCAACTGTTCCATTTTATTTTTAACCCCCCATCACAATACTTTCGTATTGGCGGAACGGATGTTGGAGGAAAATCCGCTCCGGCGCAATCATTCCTCTCGGGAAAAACGCTTCCATCTCTTGACCGCCGGGCCAAGCGCTCGCCACCGCGCGCCTTGCTCACCTTTCGCTCCCTCTCAGGCCAGAGCACCACGGAAGAGCGTTCTCTTCCCTTCGACACTTTCGCATCTCCGAGCGTTCTCTCTTCGAGACATTGCCGCTGAGCTCTCTGGGAGATCGCGCTTCGAACGCTCGTCGCTGCTCGAGCGCAACGCTCTCGCCCATTGTCCCTTGAGGAGGGGCGAGCGCGACGCCCCCGGCCGCGTTTGCCCGCATGACTCACTCGAAGATAAGCCCCGTGTCGGAGTGGACACGGGGTTTTCTCTTTTGTGGCCCCGGCACATCACTTCCGGCTCGGCTCAGCCGAGCCTTCTCCTGCCCTCGATTCGTCCTACGCGGACTTGGGAGGGGAAGCGCAGAAGGGGCCCCCTCTCATTGGCCTCCGCTTCATGTGGAACCTGAAGAAGGACGGTAGTGAGTGGTCCGGCGGCTCCGTCTTCGATCCCAAGAGCGGAAAGACCTACCGCTGTTTCGTCGAAACTTTGGATGACGGAAAGCGCCTCAAGGTGCGCGGCTACCTCGGGGTCTCGCTGCTCGGTCGAACACAGTATTGGATCCGCGCGAAGGGCCCGACGGGATAGTCGAACTCCCCACTGTCTCCGCGTGAAGCATCCGCCCGAATTGAGGCTCGGAGAGAGGCCTCCCGAACGCCAGGGAGTCCATTCAGCTCGAGCGAAGCGCCAGCGCCGCCAGCACTTTGCTGACCATGGCTTAATTGTGCGAACCCTCAAGGAAACTTGAGTTGATGCAGCTCGCCGATCTCCGCTACAGCCAACCTGGGGCCGTCATGGAACGGTGTTGTTAGGAGATGCTATGCAATTCCCGCGTGGAGCTGTTCGGGCGGTATCATGAAGTCGAGCGCGAACACCGGTGAGACGATCGTCGATGGTGCACTCTATGCTGGGGCTCAGGTCATTCGTTTGAACGATCCACGGGCCACGGGACAGGTGGCCGCCCGCGTTCGATCCTCCGACGACGACTCGATCGGGCTGATCGCGCGCTGGCACGACCAGGTGAACTACTACTACTTCTCGGTCAATCCACAGGAGCAGTACGCCAACATCGTCCGCGTCCAGGACAACGTCTATACCGAGCTCGCTCACGTCAACTTCACGACGTTCGCTACTTGGGGAAACACGTGGCGGACGCTCGAGTTCTCCCATGCAGGACCGCACTTCGTAGGCTCCGTCGACGGCGTCGCCGTCGTCACTGCCTCAGACAGCGCAGCCCCCCACGACACCGGCTACTACGGCCTCTACACCGCTTTCATGAACCCCGTCGAAGTCACGTGGCTCGAAGAGACCATGAGCTTCCACATCGGCATGCGCGACATGCCTTGAGCCCAGGAAAGAGAGACAAAGCAAATGAACATCTTTAAATGGGTAGCCGTGGGCCTCTTGGCGAGCTCCGCTGCTTGGACACTGGCAACGGTCGATCTTCGAACGGCCAAGGCGCGCGACAATACCTCCGACTTCTGGGAAGAATGTCACAATGAGGGTTGCTCGTCTGAGGAGGTCCGCGAAATGTACGTGGCCGGCTCGTACGACCGCGAAAGCCTCGGCGAGTGGGACACGGGAAATCTCGAAGAGGATGGCGAGCTGGCTCGTCCAGGCGCCAGCCGCAAGTCGAAGAGTTGCGCAGCCGTCGAAATGCTCGACCGCTTCGTGAGCACACTCGGTCGTCGCATCGACACGGACGACTACTTTGCGCACGCGCATATCTGCTTGCATTGAACCCAAAAGAAGGGGCGTGAGGTCATGAGACGAAGAACGAGAAATCCAAGACCTCACGCCATCTTCGCGACCGAGATCGACACACTCGCTCCCCAAGGCCACGATTTCGATCACTCGACTATGCGCCTCTCCTCTCGAATCCCACCCCTCGCGTCGGTCCTCTTCCTGTCCCTCTCCTGTGCCCGCACGGGCGTTGATGTTCGCGCGCTCTCTCCCGAGGTCCGCCCGCCGCACTACGTCGGCAGTAAGGTCGGAACTCCCCTCGAACTCGCGATGGACCGGTCCCTGGGCGACGCTGTTTACGGATCGGCCGAAACGCTCGAGATCCGGAATCTGGACGCCTTCGTGAAGCGCGACCTCGTCAAGGGATTCTCTCGCTCGTTCGAGAAGGTCGAGGTCGTTCCGAGTGACGAGCCGATGCTCACAGAACGCTCCCTCCGCGCTGACGTTCGAATCGAACGGTTCGACTGGGCAGATGCGTCTCCGGAGCGAAAGACGCTCACCTTGGTTTGGACAGTGAAGGTTCGTTCGCAGTGGGCAATCTTCCTCGAATTTCACGGAAAAAGCGAAGCTTCGTCGCCCGTGGCCTCTCAGGAGCTCGTGGAGCAAGTGCTCACGGACGCGAACAATCAGCTCTGGGAGAAGTGGGAACATTCAGGTGCTCGTGCCAAGACGACGATCTGGAGCCAGGGACTCCTCTGAACGTAGGAGAGTTTCCGAGGGCAAGGACAGCCCCGCCTCACACGTGGCATTTTGGCTCCCCTCCTCCCACGGCGGCCCTGACCTCTCCCGCGCGCAATAGCAGCGCGAACGTCGCGCTTCTGAGTAAAGACGGCGCGCTCCAGGCGTCCGCCTCTGCTCGGACGGGCGCGCGCTCCGTCTGGCACGAATCTGGCTCAGTTACGGTTCGAGTCACGCATCTTTCGATGTGCAGGACAGAAAGAAGAGGAACAACCACAATGAATTGGGATCAAATTCGAGGAAACTGGAAGCAGTTCAGCGGCGCGGCGAAGGTTCGTTGGGCCAAATTGACGGACGACGACTTGAAAGCGCTCGAGGGTCGCCGCGACCAACTCGCAGGCAAGCTCCAAGAGCGATACGGCTACGTCAAAGAGGCTGCCGAGCGAGAGATCGATGATTGGCTCGCATCGAACCCCGAGCGTCACTGAAATGTGCCGGAGGCCCGGGCGACTCGCGCGTGCACGACTTACGCCGCGATCGCCCGGAACGCTGGGTGGCTTCTCTGTGAGAGGGTACCGGCACCCCTCTCACTCACCTTCGGAATCAAAATGAGATCTGGGCTTCCGTGAGCGTCGCAGAACCGCGATAGCGCTTCTTGAAGAAGAGAAGGCTGCCACGCGCTTCGAAGGTAATCTCCGAGGGAGCACGGCCCAAGCTCGTGGGGTTCTCGAACACCACCGAGACTTCGACTTTGTCCACGAAAAGCGGCGTCTTGGTCGGCGAGAGGATCATCGTCAGAATTTCGCCGCGCTCTTGGTCCACCCAAGCGGAGCCCGTGAACATATTCTCCGCGCGCTCGAGCGGGATGAAACGGACGCGCACGAGCGTCGGGCTCTTCAAGTTCCGTTCGGCCACCTCAAAGCGGTAACGGTTCTTCGCAGCGCGCGAGAACGGGAGCATAAAGCGCTTCTTCGGATCGTCTGGCTCTGCTTCCCGCCGCTTCTGCTTCGCCCGCGCCTCCTCGGTCTTGTCGACGCCGTCTTCGAGGTACTTCAGGATCTCCGTGACGCGCTCTGTTGGCCGCGCCGTGATCCTGACCACGAGCTCCTTCGTCCCGCTCACGCTCCCGCTGCCGTCGAGCTCATCCATCTTGCCCGAGAGCAGGAACGAGCCCCGCTTCTCCATCTGATGGAGCCCCTCGGCGTGCGTTTCCAGCCGGCCCAGGAGCGCCTCGGAGACCGCCGGATCGGTCACACCCGGAACATCTCTCTGGGCCCAGGCGGGGGCGCCCGCGAGCGCGCACCAGGAGCACAATGCCCAAACTGAAACGCGAGGCCAACCGAGGACCATCATCTCAGCTTAACGCCCGGGAGCCGCCGGGCAACGAAAAACGGCCAGGCTCGACTTCGCTCACTCGGTTTCGTCTTCGGTCTCGGCGACCCTCGCGCTCACTTCCACGGTGAGCGGCCGATGAGTCAATCTTCGGGACGGTTGCGTCCAGAGGTCGCGCCCACGACCTGGAGAGAGTTGGCGCACGATTTGCTGAACCGAAATGGAGGCCGCCCGCAGTGGGGGCTTCTCACCCTTCCTCGAAAGTGCGATGAAGCGATCCATGCCCCAGAGAAAGTCGAGTTCTCTCGCTCCCTTTGCCCTCAGCCTTGCTCTCGTTTGCACGCTCCCGGCCGCGACGGGTTGCGGCTACAACGAGGTGATCACCCAAGACGAAAACGTCAAAGCGGGCTGGGCAGAGGTCCAGAACCAATACCAGCGTCGCGCCGATCTCGTCCCGAACCTGGTCAAGACGGTCCAGGGGAGCGCGAGCTTCGAGCGTGAGACCCTCGAGAGCGTCGTCGAAGCTCGCGCGAAGGTGGGCCAAATGCAGGTCGACTCGTCGATCATCGACGACCCCGAGAAGCTCCGGCAGTTCTCCGAAGCCCAGGGGCAGCTCGGCTCCGCGCTCTCTCGCCTCATGGTCGTTGTCGAGAAGTACCCCGACATCAAGTCGACCGCCGCGTTCCAAGACCTCCAAGCTCAGCTCGAGGGAACCGAGAACCGTATCGCCGTCGCTCGTCAGCGCTACATCGGCGCGGTCGCCGAGTATAACAAAGTCGTCCTTCACTTCCCGACCTCAATCGGCGCCAGCATGCGCGGGAAGAAGGAGCGCCCGACCTTCGAAGCAACGACCCCCGGAGCTGATCGCGCTCCCGAAGTGAAATTCTAAGCCCCGAAGCTTCCCATTGTTCACTCAGCTCTCTCCTCCTCGCCCCCGCGGCCGCACGTTCGAACTCTTCCTTTGGTTCGGGCTCTGTCTTGCGCTCTTGTTCTTTGGGCCGCTCCGAGCGGCCCGCGCGGAGGTTCCGCTCCCAGAGCTCAAGAGTCACGTCAATGACCTCGCGGGTGTCCTCTCGCAACAAACAGCTCAGACCCTCGAGGCTCAGCTCGCTCAATACGCGAAGGACACGGGACATCAGTTCGCCTTCCTCTCGATTGAATCACTCGAGGGAGGGGCTCTCGAGGACTACTCAATCCGGCTCGCGGAGAAGTGGAAGCTCGGCGACAAGACGCGCGACGATGGGCTGATTCTTCTCATCGTCAAAGCGGACAAGAAGATCCGGATCGAAGTCGGCTACGGCCTCGAAGGAGCAATTCCGGACGCAACCGCCGCCCAGATCATCCGCCATGAGCTCCGTCCCGCCTTCCAAGCCAACGATTTTGACGGTGGAATCACGCGCGCCTTCTCGCGGCTCATGCGCGCCGCGGAGGGCGAAGCGCTCGCGCTCCCGGGAGAAGAGAAGCAGCCGGCTCCCGCACTACTTCGCCTTTTGCCGCTTCTGATCTTTGCGCTGATCTTCTTCGCCATGGCGCGCGGAGGAGGCGGCGGAGGACCGATGGTGTACGGCGGCCTGGGCGGACTCAGCGCGGGACTCGGCGGTCGTCGCGGAGGTTTCGGCGGAGGCTTCGGCGGAGGGCTGGGTGGCGGTCGCGGTTTCGGCGGCGGCGGCGGCCGTTTTGGCGGCGGCGGCGCTTCGGGAGGCTGGTGAACAAGCGATGAGTCTCTTCAGCGAATCGGAGAAGAAAGAAATTCAAGAGGCGGTGCGCGCGGCCGAAGCGCACACTGCCGGCGAGCTCGTCATCGTGCTCGCGGAGCGCTCGGATGACTACGCGCAGATCCGCGGCACCTGGGCCATCGTCCTATCCCTCGCTGTCACCGAGCTCCTCCGGCTCGCAGCAATCGACGATGGTTGGCTCGTGCCGCTCTTCGCGCTTGGCGTGATTCCCTTCTACTTCTTGCTCGGTGTCGGTCCACTGCTTCGGCTCGTCGTGCCCGCGCGCATCAGGAATGCTCGTGTTCTCGAGCGAGCGCTCCGTGCCTTCACAGAAGAAGGTGTCACGGAAACCCGCGATCGAAGTGGCGTGCTGATTGTCCTGAGCGAAGCCGAGCATCAGGTTGTCATTCTCGCAGACAGTGGCATCCACGAGCGGGTCACGGCGGGCGAGTGGCAGCAGGACGTCCAAACGCTCACCACTGGCCTCCGGGAGAAACGAGCTGCACCGAGCCTGCTCGAAGTGATCCGGCGTATCGGCGCGCTTCTCGAGAGCGCGTTCCCCGCTGGCGAAGAGAACCGGAACGAGCTCCCCGACGCCATCCGGGAGCGCTGAGCGCTTCACGCGCGTCTGTGATTCCCGCCACTCAAGCTGATTCGCGCCACTCAAGCTCCGCCCCAGCGGACGTCGGATGCTCTAGATCCAGGGATCGACGGCTCGCACGAGACGGAAGCCAGAGCGACCCTGAATGACCAAGAGAATCAGGACGAGCGCGCCAAGGAAGAGCGACGTCACAAGCGGCCAGCCTGAGTACATCCGGAAGTTCGCAAGCGGGACTGAGAGGGCGAAGAGCAGAGCCGCGGGCATTGTGGCCGCGCCGAGCACGAGCCGGAAAAGGCGCGGCACCGAAGCGCGAGGAAGCGCTGCACCAAGAGCGCCCGAAAGCTCAAGGAGCCCAATCGTGAGGACGCCCGTCACAAGCAAGTCGAGAGGAGAACCCGGCGAGAAGAACTCACCCAGAAACAGTCGCACCCAGAAGTTCGAGAGCACCACAAGCCCGAAGCGTCCGAGGGGAGCTCCGCGCTTGCCACGGAAGTCGAGCCAAGTCGCGGCCAGACAGAGCGCGCCGAGGACGCTGAGCCCGGCGAAGAGCGTCCAGGGATTTTGTGTCAGAGGGAAGGCGAATGGCACAGCATCGGGCGCGAGAATCAAGCTCAGGCCGCCGAGCTGTGCGAGACCGATCGCGGAGCCCACTCCGAGCGAAAGCGAGAACGCGAGCGCTACAGAGAAGCTCCTCACGGCGGAGGGACGCGCTTCGGGCGCCGGAGCCAGCAGAAGCGCGGCGCCGGAGAGAAAGAGCCCCAAAAGGAATAGGAGCGCGGCGTCTGTGCCAAGCTCACGCTCCCTCGCGAGCCGGAAGACCACGAAATCGAGAAGGAGCGACAGCGCGAGAAGGAGCGCATAGGAGGGACGCCCCCCAGCGGGGCGCCGGAACGAACGCGAGCCTGAGAATCCCGAGAGCATCCACACGAAGAGGCGCGGCGGGCGCAGCGAAAAAATGAGGGCGATCGTGGCCGCGACGAGAGCGCTCACGCTCTGATTCGCGAAGCGCGCATGAGGACGTGAGTAGCCGCGGCGATCGAGGAGCAAAGTGAGGTTCTCTCGTTCTCCTTCCCGAAATACCTTGAGGACTGAGAGCGTGCGCCCCGGACGCGGCAACACATCCGTCTGTCCTGAGAGGCGCACATCGTCGAGCTCGATGAGCACATCGCCGGCGTGCACTCCCGCCGCCTCTGCGGGACTCCCGACGTGCACCGCCGTCACCGTCATGAGCGGTCCGAGTTCGAGGCCGACGTGCGCTAAGAAAGCGCTCACGTCCTCGGGGGCCGCGCGAGTCGAACCCCGCACGTGCACATCAAAAGCCACACCGGGCAGAACTGCTCCGAGCGGCGGACCACCGGGGCGCACGGGAGCGAACTCTGCCTGGATCTCGCCGCGGAAAGTGATGTGGGGCTCGTCCCCTGCGATCCGAGCGAGGTCTTCTGGAGTCGGGGCGAGGGAGATACGCGTGCGCGAGTCCGACTGGCGCGCGAGGCGCAGGGTCAAAGGCGAGGGCTTCTGACCCGGGGCGTACACTTTACCCCGTAGCGTCACCGTCACGGGGCGCCGGGGCGGGAAGCCTCGTCCGAGCACTGACCAATCCGCGTGAGCCTCCACCGAGTCCGTCGAGATCCCTGTCAGCTCAATCAGCCCCGGAAGCGGATCGCGAGCGCAGCCCGCGAGCGCAAGAAGGCCGAAGACGAGCGCTATCATGCCCGAGAAAGAGGGCCAATTTCGGCCGCGCGCGACGAAGACCCGAGTCAATCTTCGTTCTTCTACGGGAAGCGCCTGAAAAGAGGGAAATTTTCAGCGAAACTCGCCAGAGTCCCTGGCAAGTCGGGCCCAGGCGAAGGCGGTCCTGATATGGCCCAAAAAACGCCAGATCGCGCCGAGAAGCCGAAAATAACGGGAATAACGCGCGGGCAGTGCTAGTTCGTATTGGGCGCGGTCGAATTGACAATGGGTGCCCCGGACCCAAGTTGGACAACAGCGGCCCTCATAGCGAGTCCCGCTAATTCCACGGAGATGCGAATGTTCTGGCAGGCTACCCCCAAAGACGAATCCGCTGAGCTCAACTTCGAGACCAATGCCCTCTCACACGCTCAGTCCCTCTACTCTGTCGCCGTCCGCATGACGGGCAAGCCGAGTGATGCCGAGGATCTCGTCCAGGACACCTTGCTGAAGGCGCTGCGCGCCCGGCACCAGTTCACCGAGGGCACGAACCTCCGAGCTTGGCTCCTGCGCATCCTCACCAATACCTACATCAACCGCTACAAGCGCGGCGTTCTCGAGCGTTCGCTGCTCGGAGCGGAGTCCCTCGACCCGGTCAGCGACCAGTGGACCGGAACTGCGTCGCTCCGTTCGCTCCGTGAGCCCCTTGCTACCGCTGAGCGCTCGATGCTCGAAAGCGAGATCCAGGAGGCGCTCATGGAACTGCCTGAAGATTTCCGACTGGCCGTGCTGCTGGTCGACGTCCAAGAGCTGTCGTACAAAGAAGCGGCTGACGCCCTCGGGTGTCCGATCGGGACTGTGATGTCACGACTGCATCGTGGACGAAGGATCTTGAAGAACCGTCTTGCAAGCCAGGCACAGGCTCTTGGGCTTCTTGAGCAGAGTGCACCTTCGTCTGAGGTGCATGAGGCCGAAGCGGCCCCTGAGAACGCGATCTCTCTCGATGCGTTCCGCAAGCGCAAGGTTGTTGGCGTATGAAGTGTTGTGAAGCCCGCGCGTATCTCGAAGCCTACTCCGATTCAGAGCTGAGTCAGGAGCGAGCTCTCGACCTCGAGGCTCATCTCAGCGATTGTCTAGCTTGTCAGAAGGAGCTCGAGCTCCAAAGTGCCGTGAAGTGTCTCACTCGCTCCTGTTGTGCGAAGGACACGATTTCCACGGAGTTCGCCTCCCGGCTCAAGCAGACCGTGACCGAAGAAGTGACCCGCCATGGCCACCTTCGAGCCGACGGCCTTCCCCTCTCCTGGTCCACAATCACGCCGCTCGCTGCCGTCGCAGCGGCGGCGTTCTGGTTTAGTTTCAGCGCAAATCGCGTCCGTGGCTCGGACGTGAAGCTTGAAGCAAGGATGCCCTACGTAGGCGCCGCTGCCGCTACGGACCAGCTCGTGGAGGCCCTCGTCCAACATCACTCAGCCCTGAAGCAACCGAGCATCCGCGACCGCGCTTCTCTCTCGGCTATGGAGCCGACGCTTGGTCTTCCGATCCGTGAGCCTGATCTCGGTCGTTACGGCGCCCGCTTCGAAGGGGCTGAGATCGTCCACGTGAAGAGCGCGAGCGCTGCTTCTCTCTACTATTCTCTCGCGGGTCGTCGCGTGACTTTCTACGTCTACGATCCGAACGAGCTGCCCCTCCGCACCATGCGCGATCTCGAGCCCCGCGTCGTCGGGAATCGCGCCGTCTTCGTCGGCAAGCGCCGCGGCTACTCGATCGCCGCCTGTGAACGCCAGGGCGTCGGTTACGCGGTCGCCGCCGATCTCTCGGACGAAGAGAGCGCCGAGCTCGTCGCTTCGCTCGGCAACTAGAGCACGCCACCCAAATGCCGCGGCCGAGCTCTCGTCCGCCCTCAAGGGCGAGCGGGCGGGAGCTTGAGATGCGCCTCGCCGCCGCGGCTCGCGAGGATTTGTGGGCCGCCTGTGAGGATGAGGCGCTTACTAAGCTGTGGACTTTCCAGAGTTTAGGTGGCCCGTCCCAGGCCCCCTTGAACATCGACCATCCTCAATATAAACCATATTTGAACTTCCAGAGCCGTTCCGAAGCGGCCGTTCCGAAGCGGCCGTTCCGGATCGCCCGGCCGCTCCGGCTCGCCCAGCTGCTCTTCCTCGTCGCCCTTGAGTCCATCCCATGCTGCCCCCCGCTTCCGATTTGGACGCTGCCTTCGCTGCTCTCGCCGATCCGACCCGGCGAGCGATCGTGCTCGAACTCACTCGCGGCGAACGGATGGCGAGTGAGCTTGGGCGCCCCTTCGCCCTCTCACAACCCGCCATTTCGCATCACCTCCGCGTTCTCGAAGAGGCCAACCTGATCCGCCGACGCGCCGAAGGCACGAAACGGATCTTTCGGCTGGAGGCCGAACGCGTGAACGAAATCGAGACTTGGCTCAGCGCGCTCCGCGTCGCGCTCGAGACGAACTACGCGCGCCTCGACACGCTCTTAGAAGAACTTTGTTCTCCCGATCCCTCACACGAAGGCCCACAAGAAGAAAGGCAGACTGATGAAGCTCGAACTCACCACAATCGGAGAAAACCAGGTCCTCGTCACGCGGCGGTTCCGCGCGCCCCCCGAGGCCGTCTACCGCGCCCACGTCGAAGCTGACTTCATCCAGCGCTGGATGCTCGGCCCGCCCGGCTGGACCATGCCGGTCTGTATCAACGACCCCAGACCCGGCGGCAAGATCCGTTTCGAGTGGAGCAATGGCGACGGGCACGGCTTCTACCTCAGCGGAGAGTACATATCCCTCACCCCCCACTCACGCATCGAACACGTCGAGCGCATGCACCTCCCCGACCCTACCCCCGATAACCACGTCGTGACGACCTTCGAGCCCGATGGCACAGGGACCCTGCTCAAGATGATGATGACCGTGCCGAACTCCGAGTCGCGTCGCATGATGCTCGAGAGCGGCATGGAACATGGCATGGAGGATAGCTACCAGCGCCTGGAGAGTGAGATCTTGGCCTGACCTAAGGATGGTCGTGCCGGCGCGCCGCTCAGGTCCTGGTCAGGCGCCACAAAAACGCCAGAAGGCTCGCATCCTTCGCGCGGGGCGCGCTCGATGACGGCTCCGCGCGGGGATTCGGAGGGCCGCTCTTGCCGCTCGCCTCGGAGCCGAAATGTCACTCCGCTGCGTCGTCGACGGCAGGCGCGCTCTCAGCAACCTCGGGCGGATTCGCCGTCGTGGGCTCGATGAATCCGCCGCTCTTGGCAGGGTCCTCGCTTCCAGAGCGCTGGCGCGACTTGCGCGCGGGGCGCTCACTCTCCCCGATCGACATGGCCGAGAGCTCGGCCAAGAGCTCAGGCTCGCCTTGGGCGAAAATCGTCGCGTAGGCGTGGGCTTGCTTCGAGAGCGCGAGGAGCTCCCTTTGGCGACGAGCCACCTCTTCTCCGGCTTTCGTCAGCGCCGCCTGGGCGCGTTCCTGCTCGGCGAGATCGGCTTGGATGTCATGGACGGCTTCAGCAAGGCGCGCGAAATCGACGCCCGGAAAGCGCAATTCCTCGGAGCGTTTCTCGAAGAGCTCGATGAGACGACGAACGGATTCGGGCACGGCGGCGGGAAAAAGGAGCGGCTGGACCATGGATACTGCGCTCTTGTACAGTAATCGAACGCAAGAGCACGTCAACTCGTGAAGCACGTCTGAATGACGCGGAGCGAGGAACCGCTCGGCTTCACGTCAAGACACCGCGGGTCGGACTGAGCGGCTCCGGGACATTTTCGTCTCCTAGCATCTCGCAGAGGTTCATCTCGATCGTGCGCGAGATCGCGTCAAGGGGGAGATCGTTCTCGTCTTCGCCGAACGGATCCTCGATCTCGTCGCCCACCGCGTCCAGGCCGAGGAAGGTAAAGGCGATGACGAAAACGGCGACCGGCGTCAGGAGATGGAGCGCGTCGATCACGCCGAAGGGCAAGATGAAGACGTACATCGCCACCACCTGGTGGATGAGCATGGTGTACGAATGGGGAATGGGCGTGCTCTTGATCCGCTCACAGCCACCTTGAATGTCCGTGAGCTCTCGACAATAGCGCATGGCCTCGACGAAGGCGTACTCGCCGAACCCGCCTGGCCCCGCCTCCTTCTGGAGCGCTCGCCCGAGGTCGAGCACAATTTGATTCGCCGGGTTCCTCGAGCACCCGGCGGCCTCGAGGGCTTCCTCGGAAAGGTAAGGCGCGAGCTTCGCTAGGTCGAACTGGTCCCGGAGCTGCATGCGAAGCGCGTGCACGAAAGCGATCTGGCGGTAGATGAGCTCGCGGCGCTTCTCCAAGGATGCACCCGAGAGGAAGACGAGCGTGTGGCGCGCGAAGGAGCGACTCTCGTTCACGAGCCGTCCCCAGAGCCTCCGCCCTTCCCAAAAGCGGTCGTAGCTCGCGCTAGTGCGGAAACCGAGAAAGATTCCGAGCGCGACGCCGAGCAGGGACATGATGCCGACGGGAACGCTGAAGCGGTACTCGAAGTATTCTTCGATCACCGTCACGATCAGGCTCACGACGACAACGAAAAGCAGGCGATAGCGAATGCGGACGAGCGCACTGCCGCGAAGACTGAACAAGAGGCGCAGCCACGTCGGACGACGATCGAAGGTCAGCATGGAGTAGTCAGGAGCCCGCTTTCGCGGATTCGACGCCTGGCGCTACCGGAAGCAGGCGACCGGCTCAAGCGGACGCGAGAAGTTCGATAAACGGAGGACAGGTTGCGAACAGTTCCTGCGCGACCATGCGGCCCGCGTACAGAACGAGGGAGTTTTCCCGAGCTCGCACGGTCCCCGGCGCGGGGCTCGCGGAGAGGAGAGTGTCGGCAAAGGCGAAGTCCCCCGGTCCAAGCTCGCGGGTCTCGCCGGAGGAAAGCTCGGCGATCAGGGAGCCGGCTCCGACCACGTAGATGCCATCGAGGGGCTTGCCCGCATGGACGATGGTCTCGCCGCTCCGAACATGTTTCACGGCGAGCTTGTCGAGGACCATGCTCCGGAACATCTCGTCGAAAGACTCACCGAGCGGTCCCATGACTGCGCCCGCAAGAGCCTGATAGTTATCAGCCGCGGCGGAGAGCTCCTCAGCGACCCAGGGGCACATGGCGAGGGCCTGATTGAAAGGTTCGCGATCGAAAACCACAACGCGTGTCCCGAGATCGAAGCCGACCACCCGCAGATCGATGCCCGCTTCGAGGGACCCCTGCGTGAAGATGACCCCACCTTTGCGAACCGCTGCGCAACTCGCGTCGGCGATGGTTGGCATGAGGTGAACGGTACCGCGGGTCACGAGAGCCGCCGCGAAGGAGTTCACCTCTTCGCCAGGGCTGAGCTTCACCTTGCGCGCCGTCGTGAGGAGCATTGTGAGCGCGTCCTTCGAGAACTCGCCGAGGCCCGGAACCTCGAGAAGGTGGATCCCGTCGATGGTCGTGTCAGTCAGACCGACCGGGAAAAGCGAATCCGCCGGTTCGCTCGCGTGCGAAGGGCTCGTCGAACGACGACTCGTCGGCGGGGGCATCTCGATCGGGCGCGCGGGAGGCGCGCTATTCACGGCCCCTGAAGGACCCTCCGCTTCGTCGGGATAGTCGTAGTTCTCGAAGTGAAGCTCGGGCTCCCGCATCGAATCGGGCGGGGGCGCATGGAAAGGCTTCGAGGGGGGCTCGATCGGGCGCGTGGGAGGCAAGCTCGCAGACGGCGCCGTCGGGAAAGGTTCGAAAGGCGGCGCCGAGGAGCGGACGTCCGGCGGCGCTGTAGGAATGGGCTCGGGCTCGCCCGCGGGACTCGCAGCAAAACTGTCAGGGTCCTTGCTGGTCGGGCCAGCGGAGGGAGTGCTCGAGATCTGTGGATAGAGGCGAAGGCTCAAGTCCAGGCCGAGCTCTCGCTCGATCTCGTTCGGCTCGTCCGAAGGAGGACCAGGATCGTTCACGGCCGCAAACACTGCGGGTTCACGTCGATCGATAGCGCTGCGGATATCGATGGGAGCCGATTCTGGGGGACCGAGACTCTCGGGCGGCGGACCTGAGCTCACGGGAGTCGGCGCGGGCATCGCCGGAGGCGGACGCGAACCATGTTCACGCACGAAGGTCGGCGCCTCGTCCTCGAAATCGACCTCGTCTCCAAAGGCCGGCGAGAGAGGATCGATCCAAGGGCCTGCCTCGAGCTCAGGGCTCGTCTGGCGCTCTTCGGCGAAATCGAAGTTCGCGCTCGTCTCGACGGCGTCCTCTTGGGTTCGGATCGTGTCGGTGGGCGCGGGGGGAAGTCGATTCGTCTCCCGATCGTCGGAGTCGAAATTGGGAAGCTCATCGTCCGGAGACGCATGGGTGGAGGAAGGCTCCTCTTGATAGACACGGCTATCGTATTCGACGACCTCGGTCGCGTCCGTCGCTTCGAGAACGACCTCGTCCTCGTCCTCCTCGAGGAGCTCGTCCTCCTCATCGAGCTCCTCGAGCTCCTCGAACTCGATGCTCGCTTCGGCGACCTCGAGCTCAGGAACTTCGTCGAACTCTGCCTCGATCTCGAGGGGAGACGGCATGCGAGCGCGGCCAAGAGGCGGGAGCTTTGGCGCAGGGAACGATGGAGAGCGAGAGGAGCGAGAGGTAATGATCGGAAGCGTGATCGGCGTCTCGCTCAAGGTGGCCTCTTCGGCGGCGCGCGTCATCTTGGCGACGAGCTGTAAGAGTTCGACAGAGCGATGGATCTTTCCGAGTTCCTCTGCGGCCTCCGCGGCGCGCTCGATCCACTTGACCGCATCGCGCCATGAGTCGGCGGTCCACTGAGCCTTCGCCGCTTGGAGGGCCCAGACGACGTCCTCCGGATCTTCGGGGCTCGGCGGCGGTATGGATACTGAGGAAAAGCTCATGGGGGCTCGGGGGAGACGGAGGCGTAGCTCAGCCTAAGGTACAATCAGGACTTCGCGATCCTTCGAACCACTGGGCGGTCCAACGAATCCTCGCTTCTCCATCATCTCGACCATCTTGGCCGCGCGATTGTAGCCTATGGTCATCTTTCGCTGAAGCCAGGACGTCGAACAGCGCTGGGATTCGCGAACAATGAGCACCGCCTCCTCGAACCGGGGGTCAACCTTCTCCTCCTCCTCGCCGTCCTCCGTCTCCTCGGACCTCGCCAGGATCGAGTCCTGGTACTGCGGGGGAGCTTGTGCCCGAAGGTGGTCAGTGAGCGCACTCACCTCCTCCTCCGAGATGAACGGGCACTGCACGCGCTGCGTATCCGGCGCGCCGTTCATCTTGACGAGCATGTCGCCGCGGCCGAGCAAGACCTCCGCTCCCTGTTCGTCGAGGATGGTTCGACTGTCGACCTTTTGCGCAACGCGGAAGGCGATACGGGTCGGGAAGTTCGCCTTGATCATGCCGGTGATGACGTCGACGCTCGGACGCTGCGTGGCCAAGATGACGTGCATGCCGGCGGCGCGCGCCTTCTGAGCCAGGCGGGCGACCGAGACCTCAACCTCTTTGCCCTGTTGCATCATGAGGTCGGCGAACTCGTCGACGACGATCACGATGTAGGGGAGGCGCTCGGGAGGGATCACTCCGTCCTGACCGACGGAAGCGCCGGGGAGGTCCACCACACTTCCGTCGGGAGCGACCGCGGTCGCGGTAGGGGGCGTGCCCTTGGCCGTGAGTTCTCCGGCGATCACGCGCTCGACGTAGCGGTTATAGGTCCCGATGTTCTTGGTGCCAGCGTCGGCGAAGAGCTGATAGCGCCGCTCCATCTCATCAACGGCCCATTTCAACGCCGTTGCCGCCTGCTTCATGTCCGTCACGACTGGCAAGAGCAAATGGGGAATGCGGTCAAAGGGCGCGAGTTCAACGACCTTCGGATCGATCATGAGCAGCCGGAGCTCCTCGGGGGTCCGCATGAAGAGCAGACTCGAGAGCATCACGTTCAGGCCGACGCTCTTACCCGCACCTGTCGCGCCAGCCACGATCACGTGCGGCATGGAAGCGAGATCGGCGTAGTAAGGCGCGCCGACGATGTCGCGTCCGAGCACGACCGGCAAAGGCGCCTTCTTCGAAAGCTCGACGAAGCGCGCATCCTCGATGAGGTCTCTGAGATAGACAGGCTCGCGCCGATCGTTTGGAAGCTCGAAACCGATGCGGCTCTTGCCCGGAATCGGCGCGACAATGCGCACCTTGCGCGAGAGGCCGAGCGCCAAATCATCCGACAGTCCCGCGACCTTGCTCACCTTCGTGCCCGCGCTCGGCGCGACTTCGTAGGTCGTGACAGTCGGACCGGGGTGGATCTCCTCGACCTTTCCGAGCACCCCATAGTCCGCGAGGGTCGCCTCCAGACGCGCCGCGTGCCCTAAGAAGACACTCTTATCGATGCGAGCAGCCGAGGAGGGCGGCTCCTCGAGCAGGGCCGGATTCGGAAGCTCGAACTTCGGCGTCTTCCGCTCGCGCACAATGCGGCGGGTCGGCTCTGCGTCCTTTTTTCGCGCCACGATCTTCGGCTCGTCCGCTTCCTCTTCGGACTCTTCAGACTCTTCGGACTCTTCGGACTCCTCGTCCTGCTCGTCGATTTCCTCTTCGTCGTCGCCGGGCTCTTGGTCCTCTTCCGAAGCTTCTTCGTCGATGCCTTCTTCCGGCTCAGCCTCGTCGAGAATCTCCCAGGAGCGCCCCTTGACCTTCGGTCCGCTTTCCGGGCTCGTTTCTCGGGCTCCTCGCGACTCTTCGTCATCGAGCACATCCGACCAAAAATCGATGTCCGGCTCCGGCCCGCCCGGGCGGCGCAAAGCTTCGACCACAGCGAGAGGAGGGTGCCCCGTGCGTTCACTCGGGATCCATGGACCAACCAGCTCAGGCTGGAAGAAGACGCGCTCAGCCTCGCCTTCTTCAGGCACACCGAGCTCCGGCTCAAAGAGCTCCTCCTGTTCCTTGCGGAACTCCGAGGCTGTCCTCCAGGCTTCGACGAGCCGAGCTACACGCGCCTTCACGCCCGCCGAGAGCGCGCGCAGAAGGACGATGAGCCGCTCGTAGGCCGCCACGAGGGAAAAGGAGGCGCGACCGATCCCGATCAGAAGTGACGCCGTCGTAACGACGAGAACGGAGCCGGGCGTCGAGAACAAGCCTCGAAGGAGCTCGCCGAAAACGAGTCCTACGTTGCCGCCCATGGGGGCGCCCCCGAAGCACTGCTCAGTCGGCAGGAGCACCTGGAGCAGAGACGCCGTGAGGAGGAGCAGGATGACGTCCCCAGCGATGCGCAGGCCGAGATCTTTCGTTTCGGTCTTCCGGAAAAATTGCGCCCCTAGGAGAGCGAGGTGGAATGGGGCGAGCCAGGCCGCCCCGCCGATCGACAGAACCAGCAGGCGGGCAAGGTTCGCCCCCACAATCCCCATCCAGTCGCCGCCACCTCCGCCCGGATCTTCAGGGTCCAGCTGAAAAGATGCGAGAGAGAGGAAGATGAAGGCGGAACCCGCCCCGAAGCAGAGCGCGAGGAGTTCGCGCCGCCGGTCAAAAAAGCGAGACCCCAAGCCCGCTTCAGGCTCGAGAGAGCGAGGGACAAAAGCCCGGGAGACCATGTGGATAAAAAACCTACATTGGAATACCTTCGAAGTCCAGAATCTGCCCTTACGGGCTGGGTCAGACGCCCCTCAATCCGGCTCCTCTGGCAAGGCCGGCGCCCCAGAAGCACTCCCGAAAGGGCGCGCGTTTACCGCTCAAGTGAAGCGCTATTCTGTACTATCGTCTGGCTTGGCCGTAGGGCGGCAGACGAGTGATGAGGGCAGAGAGGACCTCTCTGACTCCTCCTCGAAAAGGAGCGGAAAGCACGAATGACAGGGCGACGGGGGATCAACAAGACAACGAGAAACCTGGCGCTGGTCTTCTCCGCGGTCATCCTGACGGGGACCGTGAGCGGCTGTCGCGTCTCGAACGACGAGATCCACGGCTGGGCCCAGAAGAAGTCCGGCCCGAAAAAGCTGACGGCGGTGCTCACGCACGACAAATACCCGCTCGACCTGCGCGTCGAGGCTGCGCTCACGCTGGCGACGATGAAGCCGCGCGGCGGCCGCGCTGTCGGATTGCTCGGCGAAGACGGCGCTGTTGGACTCCTTGACTCTCTCGTTTCGCTCACTTCCGCGCGCCGCGAGCAGGTCATCGTGGGCATGGTGCCACGGCTCGTCGAGGGCATGAAGAAGGAGCGCTCGGAGGGCGCGACCGACCCGTCGATTCCCTATAAAGACGCGACCTTTGCCCTTCTGTCCCACGATGGCGGTTCGCTGATCACAAATCCTGAGGCGAAGGCCGAGCTTGAAAAAGCGCTCGTCGCCTGGTGCCAGACGGACTTCGAGCAGCGCTTCGATGACACCTCTCAGCTCTACGGCGTCGAACAGGTGCTCCGGCTCCTCCGCGCCGACGGCGCCCGCCATTTGCCAAACCTACTTGCCGCCGACTTCAAGCACGTCGCTGCCGTCTCAAACCTCGTCCACGAACTCGGCGACGACGCGACCCAGCTCGAAGCAAGCAAACGTCTCGTAGCGATCGCGACCTTCGTCGATTCTCCCGAGTGGACCAAGCAAAAGGAAGAAGGGGTTCGCGCCGCGAACAAGGCGAGCGGCCTCACGGTCACCGACAAGCAGTTCGAGAAGCAGCTCGAGGCGTACCAAGAGGAAGAGATCATCCGCGTGTTCGGCGCGATGAAGACCGTGGGACGCGCGCCGGTCACTGAATATCTGATCGCCTACGCCAAGAACGAAGAGAAGAGCGAGAGTCGGCGCGCCGCAGCGCTCGCCGCGCTCGAAGGGAATCTCGATCGAAAAAACCCCGACCACGCGACCTTCGCCCTCGACTTCCTTTCGAACGAAAAAGCCCCGAACGCGCTGCGCGACCTCGCGGCCCGTCGCATCGGAGAGCTCCCCCGCGAACAGGTGAGTACTCGTCTCTACGCGCTGTTCTCGAATGCACGCTGGCAGGTGCGCTGGACCGCGGCATCACTCCTCCTGAAGATGAGCGAAGCCAAGCATCTACCCGAGTTCATGGGAGAGCTCGGAAAGGTGAAGCAGATGGCTCTGTCCGAGCCGCTCTCCTACGGCCCCTTGCTCCACGACGTGAAGGGCGAAGACCCGACGGCAGTCGTGGCTCGCTACGCCGGCGCTTCGAACCCGGTGCCCGTGCGCTTGAGCGCCCTCGGCTACTATTACGCTTACGGCGACTCTCGCGACGCGCCGGGCCTCGACCAATATGCGAAGGACACCGCAAAAGTCCCCGCTTGCCCGCCGAAGGCCGAGTCCTGCGAATGGCAGTGCGTCGTGACCGAAAAGGACAAGGAAGACAAGGAAGTCCGCGTCGCAAAGAACGTCCAGACCGTCGGCGACTACGTCCGCCATTGTATCTTGCCCTCGCTCACGAGTCGCACACCCGAGTCGACCCAGCCGGAGCCGACGCCCTAAACCCTCCTCACCGGCGCGCTCACGCGCCGGCTCTCATGAATTCATTTTGGCGATGAGCGAAAACAACAAGAAGACGCCCCGTACCTTCCAATGCCGTGACGCTCTTTGGGAGAAGTTCGAAGAGATGGCGCGCGAGCTCGAATGCTCCGTTGACTATCTCATCAACGACTCCATGAAGCAGTATGCACGCCAGCGTGGCTTCGTGCCGGCCGGCTCTGGCGCCTCCGGGAGCCGCCTCTCGAGCTCCCCGCCGAAACCGGAGCTCTCTTCTCCTCTCGCCGCCTCCCCGAGGCCGCTGCCAGTTCCGAGCGCTGCGCCTCCGGCGCCCCCTGCGCCTCCCTTGATCACGCCCGCCCTGGGCATCGCAGCGCCCCCGGTCCCTCCGCCGATCCCGGGCCGCTCCATCCCCGCACCGCCCGCGCCTCCCGGCGCGAGCGTCCGTCCCCAGCTCCCCTCCCTCGGCCCCCTGACAAAGCCCGCCGGGCCTGGCGGAGCTCAGACGGTCCCCCTGCCTCCGAATCGCCTGCCCCCGCTCACAAGCGGCCAAGCCAAGCCGATCCCGCCACCTCCTGGTCAAGAGCCCGCGCAGCGCACCCTCGTCATCCATTTCGAGGGCAACACCTACCCAGTCCACAAGGACCCCTTCGTGATCGGACGCGGCAAGCAGGTCTCGGATCTCACGATCCGCGACCCGAACATCTCGCGCCAACACGCGGCGATCGAATACCTGAACGGCTCCTACTGGATGGTCGACATGGGCTCGACGAATGGCGTCGAGTTCAACGGTCAACGCGTACAGCGCAAGCAGATCAATAACGGGGAAGTCTACCGAATCTGTAGCCACGAACTCCTCATGTCGCTCACCTGAGCCGTTAGAGCGCGCTCTCTCTCGCGCGGACTAGCTTCGCGCTCCACTCAGCCAGGCGTTCCCTTCCGGACAAAGATGGTATCGATCGTTAGTGCCGCCCGCGACCTGAGTCGCATCCGAGAGGTCTCGACGGTGCTCGTCCGCCACGGGTTCGGCGAGATCGTGATGCGACTCGGACTCGGCGGAAAAAAGCCGGAGGAGACGCCGCGCGAAGGCGATACGAAACAGACGGCTCGGGAGAGCGTCTCAAGCCGCATCCGCAATGTGCTCGAGGATCTCGGGCCTTCCTTCGTCAAACTCGGTCAGCTTGCGTCGACGCGCCCCGACCTGCTCCCGGCCGAGCTCATTACCGAGCTCAAGAAGCTCCAGGATGCGGTGAACCATGTGCCTTTCCCGGAGATTCGCGACCAGATCGAGGCCTCGCTCGGCGCGCCCGTCGCGAGTTTCTTCGAAGCCATCGACGAGACGCCTCTCGCCGCCGGGAGCATTGCCCAAGTTCACCGCGCCCGTCTGAAGACAGAAGACGGTCCCGTCGAAGTCGCCGTCAAAGTGCAGCGACCGGGCATCGCCACCAAGATCGCGAGCGACCTCGACATCCTGCACCTCTTGGCGACGCTGCTCGAGCGGACGATTCCCGAGACGCGCATCTACTCACCGATCGGGCTCGTCGAGCAATTCGATCAAGCGATCACCGCTGAGCTCGACTTCTGTCAGGAAGCGGAGAACGCGCGCCGTTTCGCAAAGAACTTCGCAAGCGTTCCCGAAGTCGTCTTCCCCAAAGTCTACCGAGAGGCCTCGAGCAAACAGGTCATCACCCTCGAATACATCGACGGATTGAAGCTCCACGACGCCATCGCTCAGGGCTTCGAAGGAAAGGCCATCGCGCGGCTCGCTTTCCGCACGATGATCCAACAGATCTACGAGGACGGATTTTTCCACGCAGATCCTCACCCGGGCAATGTCTTCATCCTAGGGACGCCTGAAGCACCTCAGCTCGCCATGATCGACCTCGGCATGGTCGGCCGCATGGGGCCCCGGATGCGCGATTTGACAATCGACGTCGTCACCGCCGCGCTCCGGCGCGATGACGAAGCGATCGCTCTCGCCCTCTACGAGATCGGCACGCCGACCAAGAAGGTCGACATGGAGGCTTACAAGGCCGAGGTCGCCGTCCTCACCGAGAAGCTCCTCGGGAAAAGCCTCAAAGAGCTCGAGATGAGCGAGCTGGTGCGCGACCTGGTCCGCACCGCGACGAAATACGGAATCACGATTCCGACCGACTTCGTCCTGATGGGGAAAGCGCTGGTCACGATCGAGGGCGTCGGCAAGGAGATCGATCCCGACTTCGACATCATGGAAGAGGCGCGCCCCCTCTTCGCGAACCTGCTTCGAAAGCGCTACTCCCCCGAACGTATCGGCAACGATCTGATCCGCCGCATCGAGCGCCTCGGAGGCCTCGGCTATCGCCTCCCACAGCAGCTCGAAGAGGTCTTAGACGACCTCCGTCTCGGCCGCCTCAAGCTTCAAGTCGAAGACCAGAAGCACCAGGACGGTCTCAAGAGCAGCGCGCGCCACCTGGCCGCCGCCGTCGTCGTTTCCGCGCTCGTCGTCGCCTCCGCGCTCCTCTTCGCCGCGGGCCGCGACACCCCGGCCTACGTCTTCCTCGTCTTCGCGATGCTCGGCACGCTCATCGAAATGGCGCAGGTCGGCCTCGAGCGTCTCCGCCGCTGAGCTCTTTCTTGCCCCGCGTCGCACAGGCCAAAGTCACAAAGTCACCCCACGCCGCGCTCTGCGAAACAATAGGTCGCTTCGCGGCACTGCCAGCAGTCAAGACTTCACTGCACAGCACTCGCGCTGGTGCGTGACGTGCCGCTCCGTGAACAACCTCACTTGCGCGCGCGTCGATTTTGGAGTGCGCTGCCGAGGATGTTCAATCGAAGCTCTCTTGCCACGCTTTTCTTCTGTTCTCTCTCGCTCGCCGCCTGCAGCAAATCGGGAGCTCCCGCCGAGACACCCGCCGAACCCGGCGAGCACCCGGTCCCCGCCGACACCAACGAAACACCCGCCGAGCGTCCCTCACTGACCGCTGAGGAATGCACCAACGGCGGCGGTGAGGTCATCGGCGACATCGGCGACGGCGCCATCCACCGCCCCGACTACGTCTGCGCAAGCGGCTCGACGCCCACAGCTTCCATCCGCGCCCCCGAAGGCGGCCCCGTCGCCGTCGAAGGCCAGGTCTGCTGCCCGAAATGAACTCTGCCGGATGTGAGTGACACCTGAGCGCGCGCCTGCGGCGGGCTCCGCTGAACCCGCTATCTCAAGACCAGCTAATACTCGCCGTTTGCCGAGTTGAAGAACACCTGGTCCAGCCACACCCAGGTCGCTGACATCTCATCGTTCGAGGCGAGCTCACTGCGACAATAGAGCATGGCGCTCTGGGCACCGCTCGCGGAAATGCCGATGCCCGACGTGACCATGCGCCAGGTCGTGTCGTCACTCGAGGCGCGCGCGATCGAGATCGTGGGGGCGCCGTATCCGATGCCGTCCGTGCAGCCGGGTTTCGCGTAGTAGATGGGCTGGCAGGCGAACTTCCCGCCCCGGGTCCGCTTGTACTTCAGACCTAGGGAGTACCCTTGGTCGCCTTGGACCGGAACGCAGATGGTGCTCGTGGCGTAGATGCGCTCGCGCGTATTGACGATCTGAAGAGCGCCGGAGTCAGGACAGCTCTCAGCGTCGTCGTTCGAAACCCAGGTCACTCCGTCGCCCGAAGACCACACGGCGCCCTGATTTTCCGTTGTGTGCTCGCCAACACTCGCCGCCGTATCAAGGCCTCCTTGAGCGACCACGTTGTCCCCGCTCGGCTTCCGGCAGGTGCAGCTCACGCCATCTCCGAAGTACGGCACGTTGCAGGCGCAGCGGTAGGAACCCGACTGATTCAAGCAGGTCGCGTGCTCACTGCAGTCATGCATTCCAACCTTGCACTCATCGATGTCGTCACACTGACCGACCTTGCCGCTGCCCGTGTAACCCTCGGTGCACGTACACCTAAACGAAGACTCCGTATCGATGCAGATCGCATTTTCATCACAGTTATGCGTGCCCTCGGAACACTCGTCGATGAGCGCTGGCGCCGCGCCGGAGCCGTTCCCTCCTGAGCTCGCGCCTCCTGAGCTCGCGCCTCCTGAACTCTCCGCGCCGCCAGACGCCTTCTTACCGCCCGAGCCTCCCTCTCCCTCCGCGCCCGCGGCGCCGCCACTCGACTTGCGCCCGCCCGAACCCGCTCCCTTCCCGCCCGACGCCGACCCACCACTCGAGCGTCCACCCGTCTTCGAGCCACCAGAGTCCGAATCCTCCGAGCTTTCACCCGCTGACCCTCCGGGCATGAGCGGACTCGAACAGGCTCCCTGATCGAGCAACACAAGGAGGGCGCCGAGCGGAAGGAGCGAACGACCCAGACCGAATAGGCGGACGCGCTGAGGCATATCCTAAAAGGAGTACCACGCCGCCACGAAGACTCAACGGCCAGCCCCCCCTCTGGAGCGCGAACGGCTCCATCGCACGGCCTCGGAGCGCGTTTTTCGAGACAACCTCGACGGGTTCTTGAAGAAACGCTCACAAGGTGATGGCATCACCGTCCGACCGGCCCGCTGCCGGAAGAACCGCCGACAAACACAAAACGCCGCGTTCTTTCGAACGCGGCGCTCTGGCTTTGTGAAATCCGTAGAAGCTCGCTCCGCTGGGAGATAAGCGCTCAGAGCGTACCGTTCATCGGATCGTAAGCGTCCGCGGCACTTCCCGAGGACTTTCCAGAGGTCTTTTTCTGCTTCGTCGAAGCCGAAGCGGAGACGCTCTTCGAAGCCTTAGTGGTGGTCTTTGGGGCCGGAGTCTCCTTCTTACCCTTGAGCAGGTCAGCGATGCGCGAGGAAGGCTCCGCCGACGAAGAGGAAGACGATGACGGCTCCTCATCCTTCGGCAGCTCCGCGAGTTTC
This sequence comes from Pseudomonadota bacterium, assembly GCA_023428245.1. Taxonomy (GTDB): domain Bacteria; phylum Myxococcota_A; class Polyangia; order Polyangiales; family Polyangiaceae; genus NIC37A-2. The sequence continues at coordinate 46,971 of JAEYYX010000102.1, read as the reverse complement.
AGGCCTGTCGAGGTTGAAGGTGCGCTGCTCGTAGAACCCGACTCCGGCGCCGCCGCGTCGGACGGGTACTTTCCGTTCACGTTGCTGAGCCAGTTCTTCATGCCCTCGGGGGTATCCGTGTCGGGAGCGATCGCGCCCGAAGCGCTCACGCCACCGGTCGAGCTAGCTCCGACGCCATTGCGGTAGAGAGCGAACATCGCGACTGCTGCTGCGAGCACCGCCACGCCAGCGACGGGCAGAATCTTCCTCTTCGGCTTGGCGAAGACCTCTTCGTCGTCAGACCCGAGCTGAGGCAGGTCGTAGGGTGTGAGTGAAGGAGGAGCGACGGACGCGACCGGGCGCGCCGGGAGCGAACCGTGAGGCGCGAGCGAGCCGGGGCCCATGGAAACGGGAGCCGCGGGAGCCAGAGACGGCCCGTCGTTCCGGAGAGGAGGACGGCCGCTCGGAGCGGCGGGAGCCAAGGAGGGTCCGTCGTTCCGGAGGGGCGGGCGAGCGCTCGGTGCAGCGGGAGCCAGGCTCGGTCCGTCGTTGCGGCGAGGCGGAGGAGCGCTCGCTGCAGCGGGACTGAAGCTCGGTGCAGCGGGACTGAAGCTCGGAGCCTCGGCACGCGGTGCGATGCTACCGGGACCGGGGATTGTGGCGCGGCTTTCGGCGGGCGGAGCGAGCGAGGGTCCATCGGAGCGAAGCGCTGGGCGCTGGCTCACAATCACGCCACCGGGAGCCGAAGGATGCACACTGACGTGCTCGAGGCTGTTCTTGTCCGCGAGCACTGCGCTCAGCGGGAGCCACTCGGTGTAGCCGGCCTGCCAGACGAGCGAGTCAGGATCGAGCGCGCCGAGCCGGAGCGCGTCCTTGAGCTGCTCGAATGTCATCTGGCGCACCTCGCCCGGGCTCACGTTCACCTGATACATTCCGGGCGGAAGGGAAGCGACAGGAGCGCCCGCCTGCTCGTCCTCCGAATCAAGCTCGGCCAGGACGCGCGCCAGAGGGAGCCAGGTCGGGAAGGACGGCTGCCAGATCAATGTCTCGTCGTTAATCTGATCGGCCTCGTATGCCTCTGCGAGTGCATCGAGGCTGAGGGACGTCTGCTGTCCGTGGAGGACGACATGAAACTCTTCTTCTGGGTTCACTTCGAGCCGGCTCATGGTCTCCGAAGCGTTCACCGATACTGTCATTCGGGCAAGCAGATCTCGGAGCACGTTTGCCCGGGTCGCCGTGGGATTTCGGTCACCACGCCATAATTCGCCCACAGAGAAATTTGTATCTGCGGATGTACTACTCCGCCCGACCCTACCGACGATTTTCCTCCGATCGGGAATTTATTACCGCCGGAATCTGAGAAAGGATTGCCGCTCCCCGACAACCTGGGAGGAGAGAGGATCTGTGATGGCGAAGTTCGAGCTCGATGGTGCCCCTACGAAGAAGTCTAAACCGACCGGCTGGCTGGCAGCCGCGGTGGTGCTCATCCTCGCGGGTGGTTTTGCCGGAGCGTACTACCTCCCCTTAAAGACGGCCCACGGGCTTCTCATGAACGAGCACGAAGCCCTCGCCCAAAAAAAGCAGGAGCTCGATGGTGCTCTCAAGTCGAGTGGTGCCGATCTGAAGACGACCCTGGCGGAACGGGAGAAGCTCAAGCAGGCCTTGAAAGAGGCAAGCGACAAGGAGGCCGAATACTCGAAGGAGGTCGAGGCTCTACGCGCCGCGATCGACAAGGCCTTCGAGAAGCACGTCAGCGCCAAGTACGTCACCATCGAGAGCGCTTCCGCGGGCGCCGCTGCCACCGCCAAGAGCAATCTGCTCTTCCGTCCAAACACCTCGAAGACGTTGCCCTTTGCGTCGAAGTTCGCTTGCAGCGCCACGCCCAGTGTCTCTGACAATTCGCGTGCGACGGTGACGGTCGAGGTCGCTCCGACCGAGGACAAGGATGGCTTCGCCAAGGCGTCCGAGCAGGCTGCGGTGATCGCCGATCTGCTGCGTACCTCCTGCAAACTGAGTGCAAGCCAGGTCGATTTGGCCGTCCGAGCGAGCAGCCCGGCGGGCGCCATCACCCTGCGCATCGAGACGGGCAAGCCCCCGGCCTTCTCCCCCGCCACGCTTCTCAACTAACGCCAGACGAGGCCGCCGTGGCCGAACCACGAGCCGCGGTTCTCACGAGCGGCTCACGACTCGGCGGGGCTTCTCGCGTGGCAAGGCCCGCCGCCTCGATTGTGCGGTCACTCACCCGCTCGCGCTTCCGCTGACAGAGGATGGCGTTGGACGACAGCGACGTTCGGGGTCGCTCGAGTCGTCTGCGTTCACCGCGAGCTCGGAACCCATGACCGCCGCGCGCTGCGCGTCCGAGCGCTTCTCGCGCAGCCGACTGAATGCTTCGCCTTTCGCCCACTGTGACTCCTCGCAACTTCCATCCATTCATCTCGGCATTCACTTTCGCCCTTGGACGCTGGGTCTTCGCGCCACACCAACCGCCCACTCCGCTTCCTACTCGCGCATTTCATGCGCGCTCGTTCGCCCGCAGCGCCCCACGCTCCATCAGGCTCACCCTCACCCACCCAGATCGTGCGCTCCGTTGCTCGCCGCGCTGGCACCTCAACAAAAAGAAGCCGGCTTCCTCCGCGAGGGGGCTGGGACGGGTCAAAACCTGCCTCTAGGCCCCCATTGTTGCTCCTGCGCACACAATCATTCCTGTTTTGGTAGTATTGTTCTATTTCTGAGGGGGCCCATAATGAGACCATGTCCTGGCAACTCGATAATTCGCACTCTCAAATCTCCTTCTCGGTGAAGCACATGATGATCAGCACCGTCCGCGGCAAGTTCGAAAGCTTCGCGGCCAACGCCGATATCGACCTCGCCGATCTCTCCCGATCGAAGGTTCGCGGCACGGCGCAGGTAGCCTCGATCAACACGGGCGAAGCCCAGCGCGACGGTCACCTCAAATCCGCCGACTTCTTCGACGCAGAGAACTCCCCCGAGATCGTTCTCGAGAGTAAGAGCGTGAAGGTAAGCGGTGAAGACCTGACGGTCGAAGCCGACCTCACCATCCGAGGTGTGACCAAGCCCGTCACGCTGAAGGGTGAGTACTCCGGTCCCACCAAGGACCCCTGGGGGAATAGCCGCGTTGGCGTGAGCGTAGTAGCTGAGATCAACCGTGAGGACTTCGGGCTGAACTGGAACCAGGTGCTCGAGGCGGGCGGCGTGCTCGTCGGCAAGAAGGTCAAGATCGAGATCGACGCCGAATTCGTTCAGAAATGACCGATAGTTCGCGGGGAGAGGCTCTCTCCTAGAGCTCTCCCCGAACTTCGGTCTCCTGAACTTCGCACAAAACAGCAAAAAGAGCGCAGGCGAGTATTCGCCCGCGCTCTTTTCATTTGTGCTGAGGAGCGTTTGATTAGATCTTGCCCTGGAGCAAGAACGCGATCACGAACGCGAAGAGGACGAGCGACTCGATGAGCGCGAGGCCGAGAATCATCGGCGTCTGGATGCGATCCGCGGCGCCGGGGTTACGGCTGATGCCCTCGAGAGCAGCAGCAGCAGCACGGCCTTGACCCGTAGCGCCACCGAGCACAGCCAGACCGATCGCGATACCGGCGCTGATCCCGGCAAGGGCCTTCATATCGAACTCATTGGATCCGGCGCCTTCCGCAGCGAACGCGGGCGAGGTGCCGAGGGTGGTGATGGCGAGGGCGAAAAGCGCCTGCGGCTTCTTGAACATGATTTTGTGCTCTCCTTATGACTCTTGGTTCTGCGGGGGACTCGGGTAGCGCCTTCCGGGGCGAATTTCCATGCCCGGGGCGGAAAAAAACTTAACGTGAGCGGAGGGGGCTTCGGGGACGCTCAGTGCGCCTCGTGCTCGGTCGCCAGGCCGATATAGATGCACGTGAGCAGTGTGAACACGAGCGTCTGCACGAAGAGGACCAAGATTCCAAGGATCATGACCGGAAGCGGAACCAAGACCGCCACCATGCCAAGGAAGATCGAGAGAATCAGGTGGTCGACGGCCATGTTCAGCATGAGACGAACTGCCAGAGTGACAGGGCGAACCACGGTCGAAATGACCTCAATCGGGAAGATCAGCGGAGCCATGTACCAAACGGGCCCCGCGAGATGCTTGATGTAGCCGAAACCTTGCTCCTTGATTCCGTAGAGATTGAACATCACGAAGACCACCAGGGCACAGCCGAGGGTGATGTTCAGGTTGCTCGTGGGAACGGGCATGCCCGGGATGAGTGCGAGGGCGTTCGAACAGAAGATGAACAGGGCAGAGCCGCCGATGATCGGGAAGTATTTCTTCGCGCGCTCCGGGTCCATCACGCTCTTGGCCATTCCGTAGAAATACTCGAGGAACACTTCGAGGAAGGTTCGGAGGCTGAGCTTCGCTTCAGGAACGAGCGCGTCTTTGGCTGAGACCTGACCGCGCACCTTGAGCGCCATCAGCGTGATGAAAAACATCACGAGGACCGAGGCCGCGAGGGGCTCGAAGGATTGCCAGGTCGCCTTCTGGCCGCCAACGAACGAAGCGCCGAGGAGCCCGGCGTTGTGCTCAAGGTTTTCCTTCATCATCCCGAGGAGGAAGGTGAGCCAGGTAGCGTGTTCAGGCATGGTCCGTCTCGTTTCGTACAGAGGAAGCCGCGTTCGATTTCTGAAGAGAGGGGGCGGCGGGTGTCCGGAATGCGGAGGCGATCACGATTCCGAGCGGCAGTGCACCCAGGCCCACCGAAAAACCGAGCGCGCTGATACCTCCATATGAGAGAAGCAGATAGGCCAGGATGAACAGCGTGATGAATTTCACGAAGACGACGAAGCCCCAAGAGGCCCCCCGTCCCGCAAGCAGTGCACCCACGGCGCGCGCCAGTGTGTAGAGATTGCCGAGACCGAGCAACGTGCCTGCAAACGATGCGAGAGCTTCGTCCCGCATGCGGAACCAGAGAAAGACGGCCGAAATCACGACCCCACACAGCACGACCGCGACATAGGCGCGGCGCAGCATGGGGTCAGTGTTGGTCGTCTCTTCCATCAAAGTACGCTCGTCGCTCTTGTTCCGCTTGGGCGGAAGCTGCCTGGGCTTCGCGGTTCGCTCTCTGAAGCGCTCGAACCACAGCTCGACCGCCGGCTGCCAGCCCGAACAGAAACCAGACAATGGTGAAAACAGACCCCGTCCCTAGCTTCTCATCGAGCCATTGCCCGACGAACAAGCCGATCACCACGCTGAGGGCGATCTCGAGACCGAGTGTTGAATAGGACCCGGCTGATTTCCAGTGCTGCTGCACGGTTTTGAACTGGCGCGCCCGAATTATCACGCCCACCGCGCCCGGTCAAAGTAAAAGCGCCCCCAGAAAAAAGGCGCGAAAGAGGGCCGAGGAGGCTGCTGTTCGCTCATCGACGGGGCTCTCACGATTCCCCGTCGAGCCACGCGGAGAGGAGAGGCAGAACGGCGCGCGCCGCCTGGCCCCGATGACTGATGCGATTCTTGTCCTCGAGGCTGAGCTCCGCCGTGGTGCGGCCGCCGTAGCCGACGGGAGCGAACAGCGGATCGTAACCGAAACCGCCATCGCCTCTGAGGCCCTGGGTGATGCGTCCCGGGAGCTCTCCTCGCGCGGAGGCACGACGCTCGGGGCCGTTCTCTCCCGGCACCGCGAGCACCAACACCGAGACGAAGCGCGCCGTGCGCTCCGCTTCGCCGACGCTTCTGAGGCGCTCGAGGAGCAGCACATTGTTCTCCGCGTCCGTCGCCGACTCTCCGGCGAATCGCGCCGAGTAAACGCCAGGCGCGCCTCCGAGCGCATCCACCTCGAGACCGCTGTCCTCAGCGAGCGCTGGCAAGCCCGTCGCCGAGGTCACAGCGAGCGCCTTCAGCCACGCGTTCTCTTCGAAGGTCGCACCTGTCTCTTCGACCCTGAAATCGGGCGGGACGCGGCCCTCGAGCGAGACGAGCTCAATCCGCGGATCGCTGAGCAAGAGGCGCAGTTCCCGCACCTTGCCCTCGTTTGTGGTGCCTAAGACGATCGTTGTCATTGTTCGGGCTCGCTCTTGGCTTCGGGGATCGGGATCTCGAGCAAGAATCGAGATCCACCTTCCTCGCGCCTCTCATAGCGCAGACGACCGTGATGCACCTCAGCGATCTGTCGCGTCACAGCCAGACCGAGGCCGGTGCCGTGCTCTTTGGTCGTGAAGAAAGGATCGAAGAGCCGCTCCATCTGTCCGGGATCAATACCTGGTCCCTCGTCCTCCACGGAAAGCACGAGCAGATTGTCCCTTCGTCCGAGGCGGATCGAGACGAGCTGTCCCGGAGGAGTCGCCTCCCGTGCATTGCGCACGAGGTTATAGAGAGCTTGTCGGATTTGACCCGCATCCGCCGGGATCCAACGAAGCCCTTCTTCGATCGTCACTTCGAGTCGATGCCCGCTCCGGGTCAGGTCCCGCCGCATGAATTCCGCGGCGCCCAAGACCACTTCCCCGAAATCTGTATCGGTCAGCTCCGGCGCAGTGCGGCGCGCCATCGAGAGGTATTGATTACTGAGGGCGCTGAGACGATCGACCTCCGCCCCGATCGCCGCGAGCAGTGAGCGCGCTTCGCACGGGCTTGGTCCGAGTTCATCCCCGAGCAGCTCAAGGTTCAGAGCGATCGACGAAAGCGGATTGCGCACCTCATGAGTCACGTGAGCCGCGAGTTTTCCGATCGTGACGAGGCGCTCGGAAGCGAGCAGCTGTTCGCGGGTGGATGCGATGGCTCGAACCATTTCCTCGAAGGTCGAGGATAACTGGCCGACCTCATCGCCCGTTTCGACGACCGGCTTGGGCGACAGATCGCCAAGGAGAACAGCTTCGGCGCGCTTCTTGACCCAGGTGATCGGGAGCACCACCCGCCGCGCATAAAGGGCCATCAAAATCCCGACCAGGAGCGCGACGAGAGCGCAGACGCTGAGCAGAATGAGCGCGACGCGCTCACGCTCCTCCGCCGCTCGCACGAGCCCGTCCACGTAGCCTGAAATCTGCTTTTCGAAGCGGGCGAGAGCCCTCGAGACCCGGAGCCCCCGAAGGACGAGAGCATCCCTCGCCGCTTCCGCCCCAGCCCCATCGTCCCGCTCGAGCGCGGCGAAGAGCTCCGTGACCTCTCTTCCGTCGAACGCAATCAGCTCGCGGATGTGCGTGAGCTCCCGGGCGAGCGCTTCGAACTCGCTCGCCGAGATGCGCTCTGCTTGGCCGAGGGCGGAAGCGAGGTGAGCCTCGACTTCGGCGAGCTTTTGGGTCCGGCCAAGGCGAAGCTCTGTCTCGTACCAGGCGCGTTTGGCGGCGGGATTGTCGGTCTCGGTGACGTGATTGAGCTGTGAGTTCCAGGTGTCTTGGTTCAAGACCAAGTCGCGCACCGAGAGCGCGAGCGGCAAGTACTCCTGGCTGAGCACCCGCGTCTCCCGGGTCGCGCTCCGCAGCGAAAAGAGGGCCATGCCGCTGACCCAAACGAAGCCCAAAAGGACGATGAGGTACGAGACGACGATGCGCGAGACGAGCGAACGCGAGCGAGCCGCGAGGAAGTCGGATAGCCCCATGGGTTAACTCCGCTTCTTCTGGAGAGCCGCAGGCAAGCGGATCAGAAACGAGGCGCCGCTCTTCGTCTCCTCGAGCTCAACGCTGCCTCCGTGCTCAGTAGCAATGCGGCGCACGATCGCGAGCCCTAGGCCGGTGCCGCCCTGCTTGCCCGAGGTCACGAACGACTCGAAGAGCCTTGTCGCGACGTGGGGCGGAACGCCCGGTCCGCTGTCTCGCACCCGAAACAGGAGATCTTGTCCGCTTGTCGCCGTCTCGACGGTGATGGCTCCGCCGCGACTCCCGATCGCTTCCGCTGCGTTGCGAACGAGGTTCACAAGGGCCCGCGTCATGCGCTCCGAGTCGAAATAGGCGACGACTTTGCGCTGGTGATCGAAGCGGAGCTCCACATTCTTCCCAGCGAGCTCCCGCTCGAGGAGCTCTTTCAGGTCGCTCAGGAACCGGTCGAGGAATACCTTCCGGACCAGGACCTTCGTCTCGCCGCGCGCGAAGGCCAAGACCTCCTGCTGCATGAGTCCGAGCGTCTCAAACTGCTTCAAAATCTGGGCCGCGTAGCGCTCCCGGTCCGACCGCTCGGACGCCTCGGTCATGAACTCGACGTAGCCGCTGATAGCGGCGAGCGGACTCCTGAGATCGTGGAGAACCTGGGACAATAGCGTCCCGATCGCGCTCAAGCGCTCTTCCTGTTCGCGCGCTCGACTCGCATCAAACAGCCTCACCGCAGTCGCAACGTTCGCGGCCACCAGGCGCAAGAGTCCGAGGTCTTCGGCGGTGAAGGGCCCGTCCTGTTTGTTCAAGAGCCCGATCGCGCCCATCGGCCGCTGCTCGCCCTCGAGGGGCTCAGCGATCATGGAGCGGATCCGCACCGAGTCGACGATGCGCTCTTCCTCCGGACCGCGCGCCAGGCCCCGCTCTTCGCCGAGCGCCGCGTCCATCTGCAGCGGCACCCCTTCGCTCAAGACCCGCGCGAGCGGGCCGCTGGAAGCTGGGCTCACGGTTGTCGAGAAAGCTGCGGGGGATTCGGTGCGAAGCCCTGTCTGGGAGAAGCGCCGGGTGAGCGCGAACTCGGCTACCTGACTCGAGTCGGGGGTCCGGAGCACGAGCAGCGCCTGTTCTGCGCCCGAAGCCCGCGCCAGACGTTCGAGGACGGCGATGGCGAGCTCCTCGTGGGAGTGGGCTCGGGCGGTAGCTCGTTCGAGCTCGAAGAGGAGCTCAAGGTCGCGCACCCGGCGCATGAGCTGTTCCTGGGCCTGCTGCAGCTGCTGGTTCTTGCGAATCAGCGTCACCAGCAGTCGCGAGTTGTCGATCGCAACAGCCGCTTGCTTTGCCAGCACGCTCACGATCTCTTCATCTTCGTCTGAGAACGGCGCGCACTTCTCGCCCTCGCAACGCAAGACGAGCGCTGCCCCGATGGTGCGGCTGAGATTATTCTTCAGAGGCAGGAGCAGCGCAGCTCCCGTCGGGGACCGGGCGATCGCCTCCCATTCCGTCCGAGGTGGGAGCTCGCCTGCCTCGAGCCGAACGCCCCGACCGGTGCGCGTCACCTGGCTCAGTGGACCGTCCTCCAAGGGGATGATGATGCGGTCAGCTCCCCCGCCCTCACTGCGGCTCACGAGCTCCTGGCGTCGTTCATCCAGGACGAAAAGATAGGCAGCATCCGCCCGCACCAGCTCGCGAATTTTCGCGAGGACAAGTTCGATGAGCTCATCGAGCTCGAGGGAAGCCCCGAGAGCCCCGGCCACCTCGCGCAAAGCCCGCGCCACCTGCACCTCGCGGAGCAGAAGGGGGCCTTCCACCACGACGCTGGCTTTCGCCTTTTGCTTCCGCGAGCTCACGAGCCATATTCGACCACAGGCCCGAAGCGGTGTAACTAGCACTCGTGGCACTCAAGCAGCTCCAGCTCCATATTCGTGGACGGGTTCAGGGCGTCTATTTTCGCGCCTCTGCGCAGCGTGAAGCGCGTCGACTCGGCCTCTCTGGCTGGGTGAAGAACCGCCCCGACGGCTCCATCGAGATCGTGGCCGAGGGCGAAGAACTCAGCATCCGGGAGCTCTACGGCTGGGCACAGAAGGGTCCGACCGCCGCGCGCGTCGACCGCGTCGAGACGCGCTGGCGCGGCTATACCGGCGAGTACGCCGATTTCCGTATCGTCGACTGATGAGAGCTCGGCGCGCTGAGCTCTTCGGCACTGTCCTCTCCCTCGCCCTCCTCGTGAGCCCTGCTTGGGGAGATCGCGAAGAGAAGGAAACGACTCTCGAGGCCCCCGCTCGCCCGGCAGACATGCCGCTCGCACCCCTGCCCGAGCCTCCGTCCCTGAAACTTCCGGCGCCGCGCCCCCTCGCCATCGAGGCCATCGACAGGCTGCTCGGCGAGGTCACCTCCCCTGACCCGGTCCTCCGCGAACGAGCGCGAAGGCAGCTCCTCGAGGCCAAGCCGGACTGGGTCTCGGGTCTCGCCACCCGCATCGACAAGCTCGCCGAGCGAGGCGGACGCAAGGAGATGGGCGAGCTGGTGCAGCGCGTCCGGCGCACCAAAGGAGTCGACGACGAAGACTTCCTGCTGCGCGCTCAAGAGACGCTCGATCTGAAGAATTCGCACGCCGAACGCCTGCTCCAAATCCTCGCCATCAACCGCATGCTCGGTGCGATCGGGTCGGTGGAAGCTGTGCGCGAGCTCATCCGCGTCTACGCGCGCTTCGGCGACTTCATCCGCATCGACGTTCAGAACCAGCTCGATCAGCTCGGGGACAAAGCGCTCGCCGGGCTCGTCGAAGCCGAACAACATCCCGCCGAGATGGTTCGCAAATGGGCCAAAAGGCAGCTCGATCTCCGCGGCAAAGCGATCGCTCACGCTCTCGTCCGCACCGACGATCCCGACGCCCTCGCCGATATCCTTGTCGCTCTCGGACGCATAAGGAATCCCGACGCGAGCTCGATCTTGATCGGCTACGCGGCCATCGAACGCCTCAAACTCCAGCTCGCCGCACGCCAGGGAATCGCCCTGCTCGGCGAATCCGCCGCCTGGGCGCTCCGCGACGCGTACCTCTCCACAACGGGAAAGCGTCCGCCGCGCGAGTGGACCTGGAAGCGGCTCGCCCGGGAGCTCTTCACCGAGTACGACCGCCTCAGGCTCGAGCGCCTCTACTCGTTATATGAGAGCGCAAAGAAGGCCGAGGCGAGTGGCGATCTTATCGCCATGAAGCAGGACCTCGACGACATCTTACTCGACAATCCTCTCTTCGAAGAGCGCGAGAAGATGGCCCCGCTCTACTTGCGCTTCGCTCGCGAGTACGTCGAAAGAGATCCTGAGGCCGCAAAAAATGCCGCGAGACGCGCCGCGCGCATCGGGCAAGACCAAGATCGAAACGCCGCCGAGAGCCTCCTCCGGGCCGTCGAAGCCCGAGAGCTCGCCGCCGAGGGCATCTACGATCGCAGCCTGGTCGACCTTGCGCTCGCCCTCGATCCGAAAAATCCCCTCGCCAAAGATCTCGAGTCCACCACCACGAGCCCCGTCGGTCTGAGTCCCTGGACTCGCTACGGGCTCGCAGGGGGGGTCGCCCTCTTCGCACTTCTCGGCCTTGCCACAAGCCTTGGCATCACCTGGCGCCGCAAGCGCGCTTTGGAGCGCGCGCCGGAAGAAGACGACACTGAGGCCGAGACAGACGAGAGCGCTACGGGCGAAGGAGACCAGGCAGGAGCGGAGGACGTCGAAAGCGAAGCTCCGGTGGTCGCGGAGGCCCCGCACAACGCCGCGAGCACCGCGGCCGGGAATGCAACCGCCAGAAGCCCGGACGACGCCCCCGGCAGCGCCCCCGCAGACGCAGATTCGCCAGCGCCGAGCTTCGCTTCGCAAGGAACACCAAGCGAGGACGGCGAGCTCGTCCTGACCCTGAAGGAACCCTCGACGGACGACTCCTGAGAGCGCGCCCCCGCGCCCCCGCGTCCCCGCGCCCCCGCGCCTCTCAGCGCCCCCGCACCTCACCGCATCACCGAGACGCGCGCTCCGCTCGACTGGGCCCCGCCGCTCTCACAACGCGCGCTCCGCTCGACTGGGCCCGCCGCTCTCACAACGCGCGCTCCGCTCGACTGGGCCCCGCCGCTCTCACAACGCGCGCTCCGCTCGACTGGGCCCCGCCGCTCTCACAACGCGCGCTCCGCTCGACTTGGCCCCGCCGCTCTCACAACGCGCGCTCCGCTCGACTGGGCCCGCCGCTCTCCCAACCCGCGCTCCGCTCGACTTGGCCCGCCGCTCTCACAACGCGCGCTCCGCACGCCCCACCGCCGGCCCCCCCCAAATGGCAACAAGGCGAAGACCCTCCTCGGATCTTCGCCTCATCTTCCTCGGCTGGCGGCCCCTTTCGAGAAGCTACCCAGAGGGAGTCAGTGAGGGCCCGCCTTCAAAGCGATGCGCACCCTCGGCCGGGCTCACTCTGCCTTTTCGGCCTCGCCGACGAGCTCGATAATCGAGATCGGGGCGTTGTCGCCGCGACGGTTGCCGACCTTGATGATGCGCGTGTAGCCGCCGGGGCGACCAGCATAACGCTTGGCAAGATCAACGAAGACCTTCTCAACGAGATCGATCTTCTTCACCGAAGCGCCACCCTCGCCAGTTACGCTCGCGAACCTTTGAAGGAAGCGGGCGACCTGCTGCTGAGCAGCTTGACGGCGAGCGCGGTCAGCCAGGCTCAGCTTGTCGTGGGGCGTGTAAGCGATCTCACCCAGGCGGCGAGCCTTGGTGATGACCCGCTCTGCTACGCGCCGAAGCTCTTTGGCCTTGGCGTCGGTTGTTTCAATTCGCTCGTGAGCGATCAGGTTCGCCGTCAGTGCGCGCAACATGGCGCGGCGGTGGCTCGAATTGCGGCCGAATTGTCGGCCCGAATTTCCGTGTCGCATCTTCGTTCGTCCTCAGGTTCTCGGGGTGCTTCGCGCCTCTCAGGCGCCCTGACTCTGCTTCCAGCGCTCCAGCATGCCCGGCCAGTTCTCGAGCTTCATACCGAGCGAGAGGCCCATCGTGCCGAGGATCTCTTTGATCTCCTTGAGCGACTTGCGGCCAAAGTTCTTCGTCTTGAGCATGTCCTGCTCGGTGCGTTGCACCAGCTCACCGATGAGCTGGATGTTCGCGTTCTGCAGGCAGTTCGCCGAGCGAACCGAGAGCTCGAGCTCGTCAACCGAACGGAACAAGTGCTCGTTCATCGGAGCGTCGTCGCCGCTGCCCGCGGAGTACGAGGTTTCGTCGGTTTCCTCGAAGTTAATCCAGATCGAGAGCTGCTCTTTGAGGATCTTTGCCGCGAAAGCGACAGCGTCGGCGGGCTTGACCGCGCCGTTCGTGTAGACCTCGAGGATGAGCTTGTCGTAGTCGGTCTGTTGACCAACGCGCGCGTTCTGGACGGTGTAGTTGACCTTACGGACCGGCGAGAACAGCGAGTCGATCGGAACGCTGCCGATCGGCATGGTCGGGGTCTTGTTGCGCTCGGCGGGAACGTAACCGCGGCCGACGCCCACGGTGAGCTCCATCGAGAGCGGGCCCTTCTTGTCGAGGCTGGCCACGACCTTGTCCTTATTCAGGACCGTCAGACCATCGACGAGCTTGATGTCACCAGCGGTGACAGGGCCGGGGCCTTCCTTCTCGAGGCGGACCGTATAGGTGCGCGGCGACTCAGCGCGGAAGACAACCTCTTTGAGGTTCAGGATGATGTCGGTGACGTCCTCGACCACGTCGGGGATCGTCGTGAACTCGTGAAGCGCACCGTCGATGCGCACCGCGGTGATGGCAGCGCCTTGGAGCGAGGCCAGAAGAACGCGGCGGAGGCTGTTTCCGATGGTGGTACCGAAGCCACGCTCGAGCGGCTCGCACACGAAGCGACCGTAGTATTCGGTCGAAGTCTCGGGATCGAGCTGGATCGCCTTCGGACGGATCAGATCGCGCCAGTTGCGGCTCATCATTTGTGCACCCATATTCGGTTCCTCTACCTTTCTTCTGTTCGCCCCTTCGGGCTACCTCGCGCGGCCGTCCCGAGCCGCCGGGGAACCCGCTCCCTCGGTCGACTCCGCGGCCTGCCCGCGTTTCCTGGTCAAACTTCGCTCAAAGACCCACCAGGAGGGGCCGCTAAGCCGAAAGGAGGAACCACTCGGGTGCCTCCTTGTCGAATCCCGCACTCACGTACGGGTAACACTCAAAGGATTGTGCCGAGCCTCACACGCGGCGGCGCTTCGGAGCGCGGCAGCCGTTGTGGGGGATCGGGGTCACGTCACGGATCAGGGTGACGCGGAAGCCAACCTGCTGCAGAGCGCGGAGTGCGCTCTCACGACCAGAGCCGGGACCATTCACGAACACAGCGACCTGGCGCATGCCATGGTCCATTGCCTTGCGGCCGGCCTCTTCGGCAGCGAGCTGCGCCGCGAAGGGCGTGCTCTTCCGAGAGCCCTTGAAACCGCGAGAACCAGCGCTCGACCAGGAGATCGCGTTACCGCTGATGTCGGTGATCGTCACGATCGTGTTGTTGAACGTCGACTGGATGTGACAGATCCCACTCGGGATATTCTTCTTGACGACTTTGCGCTGAACGCGCTTCTTGCTGGCTGCCATAGCTCAAATACCTCTCGGATTACTTCCTTACCTGGCGGCGCGGACCCTTGCGCGTTCGGGCGTTCGTGTGCGTGCGCTGACCGCGGGCAGGAAGCCCCCTGCGGTGACGGAGACCACGGTAACAACCGAGATCCATCAGACGCTTGATGTTCTGCTGCACCTCGCGGCGAGCGTCACCTTCAACCTTGTAGCCGCCTTCAATGGTATCGCGGAGAGACTTCACCTCAGCGTCGCTCAGGTCGTCCACCTTCTTGTCCACCGGGATCCCGGCTTTCTCACAAATCTCGAGCGCTGTCTTCGGCCCGATGCCGTAGATGTAGGGGAGGGCGTAAGCGATTGCTTTGCGCCGGGGGAGATCGATACCTGCAATACGTGCCATAAAATTTCCTTAGCCCTGGCGCTGCTTGTGGCGGGGGTTATCGCAGATGACGCGCACGACGCCAGCGCGGCGGATCACCTTACACTTGTCACAAATCTTCTTCACGCTGGGTCGCACCTTCATCGGTCTATCCTCATTCCCGGATTCGCCCGGGGTTCATCCTACGTTGGGGGTTCGCTTAGGCCTTTTCCACGATTTGCCCGCGGTGCGGGTCTCTCTCTGAGACTGAGACGAGGACGCCGTCTCCGACGATGAGCCTCGCGATGCGATGCCGAAGGGTGGGTCCAAGACCCGCGGTGACCACCGCCCCACTTTCGAGGCGGATCCGGTAGAGGAGCTTGGGTCGCACCTCAATCACCGTCCCTCTAGCTTCTGTCATTTCTCTCGCTTCGTCTCCGTCTCTCCTTGATTCTCTACTTGCCTCCGCGCGAGGAGGTCTCTCTCTCATTAGGGTCCGGTAAGGACCCGAAACTCACATCAAGAGCTCTTAGCTCTTTCGCTCATCGAGCAAGCGAAGGATCTCTTCGGTCACTCCCTTCGGCGCTCCTGAGCCGTCGACCCGAACCAAGAGACCTTTCGCCTCGTAGTAGGGCAAGAGCGCCGCGGTCATCGCGTCGTATTGATCGAGGCGAGCCCGCACCGTTTCCTCCTGGTCGTCGGCTCGGTGTTCGAGCTCGGCGTCAGGGGGGGGCGGATTATATTTCAGGTGGTATATCTGTCCAGTCCGTTTGTCCGTGCGCCGGAGGGTAGCGCGATCGATCAAAAGGTCCCGCGAAACGTCGATTTGGACGACGGCGTCGAGCGGGGTCTGGCTCTTCTCGAGAGTCGCGGCCAGGGATTCGGCCTGGGGAACCGTACGGGGGAAACCGTCCAAGATGAAGCCCTTCTGGGCGTCCGCCTGGCTGATGCGCTCTTCGACGAGCCCGATCACGACATCGTCCGGCACGAGCTTGCCCGAGTTCATCGCCTCAGCCGCCTTCAAGCCGAGCTCGGTCTTGGCAGCCAGAGCAGCGCGCAGCATGTCGCCCGTCGAAATCTTCGGGACACCGAGACGCTCCGTGAGGACGTTCGCTTGAGTTCCTTTGCCGCTCGCGGGCGGTCCAACGAGTACAATCCGCATAACCTGAGTCTCGCGCGGCCGTTAAGCCGGGCGCCTCCCGCTGAGTCGAGTGACTCGAGGGCCCGTCAGGCCTTCGTAACTCTGGGTGATGAGGTGAGCTTCAATTTGGTTCACGGTCTCGAGCGCGACACCGACCACGATCATGAGACTCGTACCGCCAAACTGGAACGGAACGCGCAATGCTTGAACCAGGATCGCGGGAACCACGCAGATCGCGGCGATGTACAAGGATCCACCCACCGTGAGTCGGCCGACGATGCCGTCGAGGTACTCGGCAGTCTGACGACCGGGGCGAATCCCGGGGATGTTCGCCTGCTGCTTCTTCAAGTTCTCGGCCACATCCACAGCTTGGAACGTGATGCCCGTGTAGAAGAAGGCGAAGAAGATAACGAAAGCCGCGAACAGCGTATGGAAGACCCAGTCGCCGCGGTTCAAAATCCCGCTGAACATCTGCATGCCCGGGATGTCCATGTTGGCGAGGGTCGCCGGCAGGAGCAAAAGCGACGAGGCGAAGATCGGCGGGATCATGCTCGCCATGTTCACCTTGAGCGGCAGGTGCGCTGTCTCGCCGCCGTAGATGCGCCGGGCGCCTTGGCGCCGCGCGTACTGGATCGGGATACGACGCTGAGCCTTCTCGAAGAAGACAACAATCCCAATCGCCACCAGGATCAGGCCGAGCAAGAGGATCACTGTCAGCGGCTCGACGTCGCCGCCGGTGCCGGCCCAGTACTGGGTCACGGCCGTCGGAATGCCGCTCACGATGGAGGCAAAGATGATCAGCGAGATACCGTTTCCGATGCCGCGCTCGGTCACCTGCTCACCGAGCCACATGATGAGCGCGGTGCCAGTCGTCAGCGTCAGCATCGTCATGAGCCGGAAGGTCCAGCCGGGATCGGCGACGAGGTCGCCCTGGCCCATGATGTTCTGGCCTTCTAGCTGCGTCGCGAGCAGGTACGACTGAGCCATGCTGAGCACGATCGTGCCGTACCGAGTGTACTGCTCGAGCTTGCGACGGCCGGACTCGCCTTCCTTGCGCATCTCTTCGACGGACTTCACGAGCAGCCCCATGAGCTGCATGATGATGCTCGCCGAAATGTACGGCATAATGCCGAGGGCGAAGATCGAGAGGTTCTCGAGCGCGCCGCCCGAGAACATGTTGAGCATACCGAGCAGGCCACCCTGCTTCTCGATCAGGCTCTTCATGACCGAACGATCGACGCCGGGCGTCGTGATGAACACGCCCAATCGATAGAGCGCGACCACGACGAGCGAAAATATGACGCGGCGCCTCAGTTCAGGCACCTTGCCGATATTTTCGAATCCCTGAAACATCTGATCCTCGAGCCTTCCCTAGACCTTACGCGGATTCCGACTGCTCGCCGCCGAGCACGGTGGTAGAGCCACCGAGGGCTTCGATCTGTTCCTTAGCGGTACCACTGAAGAGGTGCGCGCTGACGTTCAGCTTCTTGGTCAGCTCCCCGTCTCCGAGGATCTTGATCAAGACGCCGCGTCCCTGGACCAGACGGGAAGCACGCAGCTCCGCCTCGCCGACAGTGCTGCCAGCCTCGAAGATCTCGAGGTCGCCGACGTTGACGCCGACGATCTTCTTGGGGAACGGGACCCGGAAGCCGCGCTTTGGGAGGCGACGCTGCAAGGGTGTCTGACCACCTTCGAAGTGAAGCTTATGGATGTCGCCGCCGCTGCGAGCCTTCTGACCCTTCTGGCCACGGCCACAGGTCTTGCCCATGTTGCTGCCGGTACCACGACCGAGACGGCGCTCCTTGTGACGGGCGCCCGCGGGCGGGCTGAGGCGAGAGAGAACTTGGCTCATGCAGAAATCTCCTTCACGTCGACGAGATGAAGAACTTTTTTGATCATGCCGCGGAAAGACGGCGTGTTGTCGACCACGACCTGGGAACCAATCCCGCGAAGGCCGAGGCCGCGCAGGATTTCACGCTGCGCCTCAGGGCGACCGGCGAATCCACGCGTTTGCTTCACTTCGAGTTTCATTGAGCACCTCCATCAAGGCTCGGTGCTTCTGCTTGGTGAGAAGCCTGGATGCCCCGCGCCACCATTGCGGCCACGGGATAATCAGAGGCCACCTCGTCCATCTGCTTCTCGCGGCTGCGAGCGACGCGCTCGGCCGTGCGGAGCTGACGAAGAGCAGCCACCGTCGCGTGGACGACGTTGTTCTTGTTGTTCGTGCCGATGCACTTGCTCAGGACATCCTGAATGCCGGCCGACTCGAGCACCGCGCGCACCGCGCCACCGGCGATAACGCCAGTACCGGGAGCTGCCGGACGAAGCAGAACCTTACCGGCGCCGTCGCGACCGACGATGTCGTGAGGGATCGTGCGACCGATCATGGGCACGCGGAACAGGTTCTTCCGAGCACGCTCGTTGCCCTTACGGATCGCCTCGGGGACCTCATTGGCCTTCCCGAAACCGATGCCGACGTGGCCGTTCTCATCGCCCACCACGACCAGCGCGGAGAAGCTGAAGCGGCGTCCGCCCTTGACCACCTTGGCCACGCGGTTGATGTGGATGACGCGCTCCTTGAGCTTGTCCTCGTCGAAATTCTCGAATGCCATCTTTACCGTTCTTTCTCTCTCGTCGACCCTGGCTCAGAAGTTGAGTCCGGCCTCTCGCGCTGCATCCGCCAGCGCCTTGACGCGACCGTGGTACAGAAAACCGTTTCGGTCGAAGACGACCTGTTCGATCTTTCGCTCAGCACAGACCTTGGCGATGAGGGCGCCGACCTTCTTGGCCTGCTCCGTCTTGTCCGCATCCCCGAGGCTGCCCTTGAGGTCGGGAGACAGAGTCGACGCAGAAGCGAGCGTAGTGCCCGTAACGTCGTCGATCACCTGAGCATAGATGTGACTTGCGCTGCGGAACACCGTGAGCCGCGGACGCTCCGCCGACCCGCTGATCTTGTGCCGAATGCGATACTTGCGCTTCTCGCGCCCAGTGAGCTTCTTTGCCATGTTCCTGTTCCTGAGCGATTACTTCTTGCCCTTGGCGGTCTTGCCGGCCTTGCGGCGAATCTGCTCGCCACGGTTACGGATGCCCTTGCCCCCGTAAGGCTCCGGGGGACGAAGCCGACGGATCGTGGCGCATGCCTGGCCGATCAGCTCCTTGTCCGCAGAGCGGAGGATGAGCACGGTACCCTTCGAATCTTTCGGAATCTCCGCCTCGATCGCCTTGGGGACGTCGAAGGTAGCGGGGTGCGAAAGGCCGAGGTTGAAGTGGATCGTGCTTCCCTTCAGCTCACAACGGTAACCAGTACCGTGGAGTTCTAGGATCCGCTCGTATCCTTCGGCTGCGCCCTTCACCCAGGAGGCGAGCAGCGCACGGCCGAGACCCTGGAGGCGAGCGTGATCCGCGCCAACCGCATCCGCGGTGACCTGGATGTTGTCGCCGTCCTTCTCGAGCTTCACGCCGCTCGGAAGCGCGCGCGTCAGCTTGCCCTTGGGACCTTGGACGTCGATGCTTCCGTCCTTGAGGTTCACGGTCACGCCCTTGGGGAGCGGGACAGGCCGCTTCCCAACGCGAGACAGACGAATATCAGCTGCAGTCGTCGACATTACCAAACCTCACAGAGCAGTTCGCCGCCCACCTTCTTCTGGCGAGCTTCCTTGTCCGTCATGAGTCCATGAGACGTGCTCAGGATCGAAACACCGAGGCCGTTCAGGACGCGCGGGATCGAGCCGTGGCCGACGTAGACGCGTCGTCCGGGCTTCGAGACCCGGCGGATGCCCGCGAAAGCGCAGGACTTGTCGCCGCCATACTTGAGAACGACGGTGATCGTCTTGCGACGCTCGGGGCCAACCTCGTCCTCGCTGACCGAGGAGATATAGCCTTCGCGCTGAAGGAGTTCAGCGATGCTCTTCTTGATGCGGCTCGCGGGAATCCGCGCCACGTCATGGCGAGCCATGGCGGCGTTACGGAGCCGAGCGAGCATATCGGAGATGGGATCGGTCATCATAGTCTCACCTCACCAGCTAGCCTTGGTCACACCGGGAAGCTCACCCTTGAGCGCCATATTGCGCAGGCAGAGTCGGCAGAGTTTGAAGTCACGGTAGACCGCCTTCGACCGACCGCAGACAAAGCAGCGTCGAACTTGGCGGGTGGAGAACTTGGGGGGGCGATTCATCTTCGCCCACTGACATGCACGTGCCATATTTCTTCTTGGTCCTCCGAGTTAGTTCCTGAACGGCATGCCAAGCTGCGTCAGGAGCTCCTTGGCTTCGGCGTTGGTCTTAGCGGTCGTCACCACGGTGATGTTCATGCCCCGGACCTTGTCGACCTTATCGAAGTCGATCTCCGGGAAGACGATTTGTTCCTTGAGGCCGAGCGTGTAGTTCCCGGCGCCGTCGAAGGCGCGCGGGCTCACGCCGCGGAAGTCACGAACGCGCGGGAGGCTGACGGTGATCAGACGATCGAGGAACTCCCACATGCGCTCGCGGCGCAGGGTGACCATGACGCCGATCGGCTGGTTCTCGCGGAGCTTGAAACCTGCGATCGACTTCTTCGAGCGGGTCACGACCGGCTTCTGACCGGTGATGGCCGAGATATCGCGAACCGCAGCGTCAACCGCCTTCGGGTTCGCTGTCGCCTCACCGAGACCCACGTTCACCACGATCTTCGTGATGCGAGGAGCCTGCATGACATTCTTGTATCCGTACTGCTCGAGGAGCTTCGCACGGACACTGCTTTCGTACGTCTGCTTGAGACGCGGGATGTACTTCTGCGCTTCAGTCATGTCGGTTTAGCTTTCTGCGCTCGCGATGATGGCGCCGCTCTGCGCGACGCGGACCTTCTTGCCATCTCGCGTCTCGAAACGAACGCGGGTGGCTTTGCCGGTCTCCGGATCGAGCGGCATGACGTTTGAGATGGCGATCGGTGCGGGCTTCTGTTGGATGCCGCCGGCCGACTCACTCGTGGCGCGGACGTGGCGCTTGACCAGATTCACGCCCTCGACGATCACGCGACCACTCTCGAGGTCGATCTTCGCCAAACGGCCCTTCTTACCCTTGTGGTTACCAGCGGTGACCAGAACCTGGTCCCCTACACGCAAGCGGTTCATTACAAGACCTCCGGAGCGAGCGAGATGATCTTCATGAACTTGCGCGCACGCAGCTCACGAGCCACCGGTCCAAAGATGCGCGTCCCGACGGGATCACGCTGAGCGTTGATGATGACGGCGCTGTTTTCGTCAAAACGAATGTAGCTGCCGTCGGCGCGACGGTTTTCTTTCACCGTACGGACGACCACCGCCTTGGCGATCGAACCCTTCTTCACCTTGCTGTTCGGCATCGCCTCGCTGATCGAGACCACGATGACGTCACCGAGGCTCGCATAGCGACGACGGGATCCGCCGAGCACCTTGATGCACTTGACGACCTTGGCGCCGGAGTTGTCGGCGACGTTGAGGACGGACTCTACCTGAATCATGTCTTGTCTCCTCCCCTAGGTCAGCTTGCCAGATCCGGACGCTCGATAAGCCGAGCGACCTTCCAACGCTTCTCGCGAGAGAGCGGGCGATGCTCAACGATCTCTACGCGATCGCCGGTCTTGTATTCGTTGTTCTCGTCGTGCGCCTTGTAGCGGCGGCGCTCCTTGACGTACTTCTTGTAGACGGGGTCCATCTTGTAACGCATCACCTCGACAACGACGGTCTTATCCATCTTGTCGCTCTTGATGCGCCCGATGAGCTTGCGGATACGGGCCTTGCGCCCAAGGTTCTCAGTGCTCACGCTTCTCTCTCCTTACGCGCCTTGGCTCGCCTTGCGGCCGCTCAGAATCGTCTCGATACGAGCGATGTCTTTTCGGGTCTTGCCGAGAAAGCTCGTGTCATCGAGCTGTCCGACAGCGTTCTTCATGCGGCCCTTAAAAAGGTCCTTCTCGAGCTGGCTCTTGAGCTCGGCGAGGTCCTTGTCGGTCCTCTCATTCAAGTCACTGAATTTCATTAGAGAACTCCTCGCGCCAGGAAGCGGCAGGAAACGGGCAGCTTGGTCGCGGCAACCGCGAACGCGCCCCGTGCGAGCTCTTCAGGGACACCCGACATCTCGAACAGGACCTTGCCGGGCTTGACCACGGCGACCCACAGCTCGACAGAACCTTTACCGGAACCCATTCGAACCTCGAGCGGCTTCTTGGTGAGCGGCTTATCGGGGAACACGCGGATCCAGAGCTTGCCCTGGCGCTTCACGTGACGCTGAATCGCCATACGGCAGGCCTCGATCTGACGAGCCGTGATGTAAGTGCGATCGGTGGCCTGGAGGCCGAAGTCTCCGAACGAAATGTCGGAGCCGGTCCACGCCGTGCCGCGGTTCTTGCCCTTTTGGACCTTACGGAACTTGGTGCGCTTCGGTTGCAGCATGTCTTACTCTCCGACTCGGCGCGCCTTGCGCTGCAAGACTTCGCCCTTGAAAACCCAGACCTTAACCCCAATGACGCCGTAGGTCGTACGAGCTTCTGCGAAGCCGTACTCCACGTCGGCGCGGAGAGTGTGGAGCGGAACGCGACCTTCGCGGTACGTCTCGACCCGACCCATTTCAGCGCCGCCGAGGCGACCCGCACAGCGGATACGCACGCCCTTGGCGCCGAACTTCATTGCCATGCCGAGGCTCTTTTTCATCGCGCGACGGAACGCGATACGGCGCTCGAGCTGGGTCGCGATGTTCTCAGCAATGAGCTGTGCGTTGGTCTCAGCCTTGCGCACCTCTTGGACGTCGATGAACACCTCGTTGTCGGTGAACGACTGGACGCCCGGGAACTTGGTCTCACCCTTGGCTGCCGTCTTCAGGTTCCCGATCTTGAGCGTCTCGATGCCCTTGCCGCCCTTGCCGATGACCATGCCGGGGCGCGCGGTGTAGACGATAACCTTCGCCTTGTTCGCAGCGCGCTCGACCTCGACGCCAGCGACGCTTGCGCTCGCCAGGTAGGTCTTCACGGCGCGCTTGATGCGCACGTCTTCATGAAGCCACTTCGTGTAGCCGCGGTCGTCGTACCACTTGCTCGTCCAGGTACGGATGACGCCGAGCCTAAAGCCATAGGGATGTGTTTTTTGACCCATTCTGCCCTCTTATTGTTCCTAGCTGCCGCGTCCGTTACCTCTGATCGAGTTCGATCGTGATGTGGCTGACGCCCTTCACGATCGGCGTAGCCCGACCCATGGCACGCGGGCGCCAGCGACGCAGATGCCCATTCGGGCCCTGATCCACGGTCGCCTTTGAGACGTAGAGCGCGTCGGGATTCGTCGCGCCTTTTTGTTTTGCGTTGGCCACGGCGCTCGCAAGAACCTTCTTCACGAAGGGAGCACCAGCCTTCGGCGTAAACTCGAGGAGGTGGAGTGCTTCGAGCGCGTCGCGCCCGCGGATCATGTCCACGACCATCCGCGCCTTGCGGGGACTGATTCGCTGAAAGTTGCCTTTGGCAGTGCTGATCATGGGAGTGCTTCCGCTCTTCTCGGGAGACCGCGAGGTCACCCGCTATTCCTGAATCCAATGCCCTCCCGGGCTAGAAACCGCTGGTTCGGACTCTCCCTCTCGGAGAGGGCCGCCTGGCGGGTTATCGGAGGGGCTCTAATTTTCGGGGCCGCCGCTCCACAAACGGAAGGGTGCCCGCGAAAGGGAGGCGCTAACTAGCAGACCGGTTTCTGGCGCGCAACAGATCGACAATGAAGATCGACGATCTCGAAATGCTTATTTTCGCGGAAGAACTGAACGGCTGATCGGTGATCTACGTCCAGGCGCCCCCAAACCTTCCCCCAAGGGCGCTTCTTCTGGAAGGACCATCGCTCGCCCCCTGGACCCGGCCATACTGCGGGGTCGCGCGATTTTCGGCCTTTTGGCCCCGGTACGCCTGCCCGCGGAACGTCCGACCGAGCCTTCCCCTGAGCCCGAAAGCTCCCCGGCGCGCCGCGCTCCCCAGGGCGCCACCTCGCCGAAACGATAGGCACCGGGAGGCGAGCCAGGGGCTCGTTCGCGGCGCGCCCCCTCAATCCGGAGAAGAGACCGGAAGGCCCGTGAACGAATCGACGCGGGGGCGCTTCGTCGGATCCTGGGTTCCCGGCTGTGCGGCGCCGTCGCTCGAGCTGCCCTCGGTCGCCTTCTCAGACGGAGACCTGGCGCGAGCGGTCGCCTTGCGCGCGGCGGCGCTGGGCCTCGTCTCCTGGGGCGGCGGCGGGACGCTCTCCCGAGCAGCACCGGGCGGTGAGCTCGCCGCCGACTCGGCTCGCTGCGCCTCACCTTCACTCGGCGCAGCCAGGGCGCTCTGCTTCCCTTCGACCAGAGGCCGCGCGCCCTGCGCGCCCGCGTCCGGAGTCATGGGAGCTTGGGGCACGAGACCATCCCTCGAGGCGTCCGCTTCTTTCGGACCCGCGGGCGCTTCCTCCTCGAACCAACCGCGGATCGTCAAAAGTCCGACCAAAATCCCGAGCGTGACCAAAATCGCCGCTACCCAGGCGCGCCGCGCCTTACGCGGACGCAGCTCGAGGTCCCCCGTCTCGCCGGAGAAGACATCCATGGTCTTCGTCTCAGCGCCCGAGCTGCGTTCTGCTCGAGACAGGCGCGCGCTCGCCATGAGCCCAGCGCTGCTCACCCGACTCGTCGATGGCTCATACCTCAGGAGACCACGCGCTGCGGTCAGAAACGCCTGCACGCTCTGGAAGCGATCTTCGAGGTTCGGCGCGAAGCCGCGCCGAAAGAGCGGCGCCATGAAAGCGAGCTCCGGCTTGCGCCTCTCGATCGGGATGAATGCACCCTGACAGATCTGGAACAGAGCGTCCCCTCGATGCTCGAGATCGAAGGCCGCCTCGCCGGTGAGGAGCTCGTAATAAAGCGCCGTAAGTCCCCAGACGTCGGAGCGCTCGTCGATCGTCTTTCCTCGGATCTGTTCGGGGCTCATGTAGCCGGGGGAGCCGATGATGTGTCCGCTCTCGGTGAGCGAGTCGGTTCCATCGCCCAAGGCGATCTGCTTGGCGATGCCGAAATCGAGGACTTTGACGACGGGCTGATCCTCACCGGGCTCGCGCGTCAGAAATACATTCGAGGGTTTGATGTCCCTGTGAATGACGCCTGCGCTGTGCGCGACGACGAGCGCCTTGGCGACCTGTTCGAGGATCGAAAACGCTAGCTCTTCGCTCGCTGGGCCCGAGCGCTCGAGGAACTGGCTCAGGTCCTCTCCACCGAGCAGTTCCATGACGATGTAGGGCCCCTCGTCGTCCTGACCGAGATCGTAGACGTGGACGATATGCCTGCTCTTGAGCTGGGCGAGGGTCATCGCCTCCCGGCGAAAGCGCGCTCCGAGATCGACCTCACTCGCCTCGAGCGCGAGCCTCTTGACCGCGACTTCGGTCCCGAGCTCGGCGTGCTCCGCTACCCAAATTTTGCCCATGCCCCCTTGGGCGAGAGGGCGAAGCAGGCGGTACTTTCCGCCGACCAGAGAAGCGGCATCGCTCATCGAGGGGCCGCGGCCCCGAGCAGGCCGCCTCTCAGCTTACCGTACTTTCGGTCCGTCGCCGCATCACAGCTCCGGTTCGCTCGTTTTCAGGTGCTCGAAACTTCTCGGGTCGCGCACTTCCTCAAGACTTGTTGTAGAACCGCGACTGGTGATCCTCCGGGTCCCGAGCTTCCTTTCTCCTTCGGCGGCGCGCGCGGCCCTCATGCCCTCGGCTCGCGCCTCTCGAAAACACATGCGAAAAGCCTGTCGTTCCTTCCTTCTTCGCGCCGCTGTCTCGAGCGCGCTCGGCGCCACCGGGCTGCTGGCCGCGGAGCCCTGCCGGGCGGAGCAGAGCACCACGGACCGCGCGGTCGAGCTCGGGTACCAGGCCCGAGCCCAATTCGAGGCCGGACATTTCCGTGAGGCGCTGGCGCTCTTCGAACGAGCCGTCGCGAGCGCGCAATCACCCGTGTTCGACCTCTATATCGCTCGCTGCCACAAGGCGCTCGGCGAGTGGCTCCTCGCGCTCGAATATTACGAACGCACCCTCCAAGCGCCCCAAGATCCGGAGAACTCCGCTTGGACCTCTGCGCAACGGAGCGCGGAAGCCGAGCGCGACCAGCTCAGCGCAAAAATCCCTCGCCTCACAATCACCGCGCCCCGCGTCGTCGGCCCTAAAAAGCCGACCGTCCATATCGATAGCGCCCCCACGAGCTGGCCCCTCGCTGGGCGTCCCCTCGATCCCGGCAAACACCTCATCGTCGCCCGCTTCCTCGAACAAGAGGAGACGCGGGAAGTTCTCGCCGTCGCCGGTGAAGAGCTCACCATCGAGCTCCCTTTCAGCGATCTTCTGGAGCCGGCCCCCTCCGCCGCCAAGGCGCCGCCGGAGGCCCGAGAGACCGCGGAAGCGGCTCCTCTCTCGCCATGGTTCTGGGGTGGTGCATCCCTCGCCGGAGCCGGCCTCGCTGCAGGCGCAGTGACGGGAGTGCTCGCCTTCTCGACCGCCTCCGAGGTTCGCTCCTATTGTGAGGAATCTCCCTCGGGATGCCCGGACAACCTCCCGCCCGATCCAGGGATGCGGGACAAGAGCGACCTGAGCCGCACGCTCGGCGACGTCTCCACCGTGAGCTTCATTGCGGCAGGCGCCTTCACGACTGCGGCGATCACCTTCCTCCTCCTTCCCAGAGAGCCCACCGCGAAAAAGCGCGCGCGCGCTCGGGTTCAGCCGCACTTGACGGGCCTGAGCCTGCACTCAGAGTTCTAACGGAACACCGCTGCTCGGTCTGGAGCCCACGCCTTTTTCTGGGGGAGCGAAGGGGCGGCTCGAGAGCCGCCGAAAGGCCCATCTCACTCCGCGAGCTCGCCACCACGGAAATTGTCGAACTTGAGCGGGCCCACGCAGTTGGCCGTGCATTTCCCGGAGACACCCATCGAGCCACTCACGAAGGGAAAGGGAACAGCCGTCTCATATGCACCGACGCCGTTCACGACCACCTGCACGACGACCTCACCCGGATCTCCCGCAAAAACGCGGCCTCCGAGAGTTCCTCCTTCCCCCACGGTTCGGTAGACGCCGCCATGTGTCTGCCAGCCGCCCCCCTGACACGATGAAACCCCGACGTGTCCGTGCATGTTGTAGGTGATCTCGATGAGGTCGCAGGTGGCCGACCTCGCCACCAACACCAGGTTCATCTCCTGCACCTCGCTCGGGATCGAGCTCAACTGGACCTGGGCGGCCTGGGGCAAAGAGAACGTCTCGTTCCAGAGAATCGCACTCATGCACTCGTCGCAGACAAGAGCCCCGTCCTCGATTCGAAAGCCAAAAGGATTCTTCCAGCGATCATCGAGAGGAGCCGAAAAATCGTCCAGCAGTGGCACCTCGCCCACGAGCTCACCGCCAGCACCCCCGACGCTCTCCGCTCCGCCGCCCCCTTCTCGAGCGCCGCCGGCGCCTTCTCGTGTTCCTCCGCTGCCCTCTCGCGCCCCTCCGCTCGAGCGCTCGCCACCGCTCGACTCCACGCTCCCGCCGCTCGCCGACTTTCGGCCCCCCGAGGCAACACTCCCGCCCACGGCGCGCGGCTTCCCTCCCGCCGCCAGGGCATCGTCACCGCTGCCACCGAGCCCCTCTCCAGGAGACAAATCGTAGATCCCTGTGAGACCGTTGCACGACGAAAGCGCGCCCACCATCAGCCCCATCCTCGCGACCCTCACTCCCAGCTTCACGACGCAAGGCCTAGCACAGAGGTCGACATCCTAGCCACGTGGGCTTCGCTCTCGCCCGCCCTCGGGGGTGAACGGCCGGCTCCATTGCTCTGCGCCGCCCAACCTCGAAGAATTTTGATTCGCGCTGGCGCGAGAATGTCCGCAGGATGCCTGAAAGGAAGGGGCCTCCGCGTCGGAGGATTGCTCTGCTATGCTGAAAAGTCGCGCTCCATCATCTCCATGCAACGCCCGTCTCATCGCGCAGGAGGTTCGTCTCCGCACCGCAGCTATCCGTTTACTCACGGGAGCTGCAGCTCTTCTGCTAGCGGGATGTAGCGAGTACGCAGACGAAAGCACCGAGTACTTTGGAGATGAGGACGTCGCCACCATCACGCACGAGCTATCGGCGTGGCCAACAGAGCCGTCGCAGGCCTTCCAATTCGACGGCACGAACGACTGGATCGCTGCACCCGACGCGACAGGTCTGGACGTAGGATCCGGTAGCTTCACGGTGGGCGCCTGGGTGAAGCCCCCCGCTGACCTAGCTCCAGGGCAATTCTATGTTGTGCTCGCGAAGAACGCGGGGACCATCGTCGGAGGAGTTCATCTCCCGGGATTTCAGCTCGCCGTCGTACGAAACGCGAACGAAGCATACCCACACTTCCAACTTCTGGTGGACAATGGATCGAGCGATGTCCGCGCGATGTCGCCGCTCCTGATGGACTACGACTGGCACCACGTCGCCGCAACGCGCACCGGGAATAGCTTCTCTCTCTTCGTCGATGGAACACCTGTTGCCAATGCCTCCCTCTCAGGTTCCTTGGCCAATAGCCGCCCCCTTCTCGTCGGGGCATGGGCGAGCCCCGCTGCGCTCGGCTTCGCCCGCGGCCACATCGATGAAGTCTTCCTCTACAAGCGAGCACTCAGCGCCTCAGAAGTAAGAAGCTTCTCCGATCGAGGCCCTGCCGGACCCGATTCGACTCTACATCTTTACTATCCATTCGATAACGCCTCCGCGCAAGATCGAAGCGGGTACGCTCGCCATGGCACCGTGAATGGTTCTCCCGCCATCAGCGCTGGGCGCGCCATGGCCGACGCCGCTTTGTCTCTGAACGGCTCGAGCGCAGTACACTTTGGGTCCGAGACGGAGACAAACTTCGGCACCCAAGACTTTACGATTTCATGCTTCGTGCGCCTTGATACCGAACCGTCCGCTGAGCAAACCCTCGTGGGCCGAGGTCTCGCGGATGCGACTCGCCCGGGATATCGGCTCAGCGTCGGTTCGGACACCTTCCACTTCGACATCAAGAGCACTGGCGGCGTCTACCGTCTGTCCGCTCCGGCGGGTGCGCTCAAGCTGGGTCGTTTTCACCATGTCGTCGCTGTCCGACTAGCTGGGATCCTTCGCCTCTACGTCGACGGACTGAAAGTGGCGGATCACGGCGCGGGACCCTTACCTCTGAACCTCTCGACAACGGCCCCCTTCGCCGTGGGAGCTTCATTCTACAACACGACAAGTGCACCGACGCGACATCTCTCAGGCTCTCTCGACAACGTCACCGCGATGAACCGCGCGCTCTCGGATGGGGAGGTAGCTACTTATCGGTATACGGGCGTTTCACCGGGCACTCCCAACGTCGTCAAGCTGCTCGCGTTTCGAAAGGGCTCGGCTCAGGATATCTCCTCCTTCCAGCGTCCAGGCTTCTCGGTGGGAACCCCACAATTTAGTTCTGGAGCTACACTGAATCGACCGGAGATCGACGCGCTCTCGGATGGATACCGAGTGCCGAGGGCAGTGCGCTTCAATGCTAGTGCTCAAACGCGCCTGACGATCGCGAACTCCGACTTTCGCTTCACAGCTCAAGACTTCACGATCGCCGCCAGCGTCAAGCTCGAGCAACAACCGGGCGCGAATCAAGCGCAGGTCCTCGTTGGTTCCGGTACTGCGGGCGTCACCTACGCATTTCGTCTCGCGCTCTTGGGAAAAAAGCCAGTGTTTCAGATAGTCACGACGGGAGGCGGTCTCGTCGCTCAAACCGTTTCGGCGACAGAGATTCCACTCGGACAATGGGGACACGTGGCCGCAGTCCGTTCTGGCTCCGTCGTCAAACTCTATCTCGACGGGATCCAACGCGGGCAGGTCAACATGCCGGGGGGCAGCATCCCAGCCGCGCCCTTCGTCGTCGGCGGCAACAACATCGGCCCCCCAGATTATCTCACGGGGCTCCTCCACAACGTGGGGGTCTACTCGAGCGCACTCACTCAGTCTCGCGTCGCCGCCATTGGCGATATGGGCATGGAAGCCGCGGACCCATCGCTCACCCTCCACCTTCCGCTCCGCGACAAAACGCTCACAGATCTCGGCCCTAAACGCCGCTTCATCCAAACCAGCGGTTCAATCACGCTCGCTCCAGGCGAGAACTTGAGAACACGGACCATGGCCTGGAACGGGACGAACACCTACCTGGCCGTCGACTCACCAGCTTTCGACTTCGGACCGAGCCCCTTCACCATCAGCGGCTTCTTCCGAACCACAAGCCCGTCTGCAACTCTTCAAACTCTCATCAGCAAGGGATTCGCTTCGGGGGGCAACGGTTATCGCATCTCGCTCTCAGCGGGTGTGCTGACATTCAGCGCGAAGACTGGGAGCGCGACACTCACCGTCGCGGCGTCCAACGCGCCCGTCACGGATACGAACTGGCACCATTTTGGTGTCGTTCGCGCTCCGAATGGTCCGAACAAAAAGGATTCCCTGAATCTCTACCTCGACGGTAAGTTCCAAGGCCGCGCGGACGTGCCCTCCGGGCTGGCCTTCTCCGCACCTGCTCGACTCGCGCTCGGGGCTACTCTGGGGGCCGGAGCGACAGCCCATTGGAGCGGCGAGCTCGACTCGATCGCATTCATGAATAGAGGTCTCCTCGGACGGGAGCTCCGCATGCAGTCGCATTTCGGCCCCGACCCTCGGGATCCGTCCCTGCTGGCACACTATACCTTCGACGACTTGCCCGTCTTTGACGTTTCGCGGGGAGAACGTCACCCGTCGCTCGGTGGAAGTACGACAACTCGCCCAGGCATCCGCTTCGCTGGACACGACTTCATGCTCGAGCTCGAGCGACGCTCGGGGGGGAAGGGCTTTTCAGCCATCCCGGGAGGGTCGAGCGTCACGCTCGATCGAACCTCGTCGTTCACGTACGACGACCTTCCCGCTCACATTGCTCTCGATTCAACGCCGCCCGTACCTACGCCTCATGGAGCGTTTCCGACCGCCCATGACGACGGGATCCCAGACGGCACCGAACCTTACCGCATCTCGCGTACGGACAACTTCGATTTCGACTACTTCACACCAGGGCTCAACTACGGCTGGACGAATTCGGGGCCTATCAACGAATACGCCGCACTTCACGGCTTCTCGGCGGTCGGAATCTATAACGACGTCAATGGCCAACGCACCGTTCCCGCCTCAACCCGGTTCACAGTGAACCTTGGGATCCATTACGCGAATTTTCTCGCCGCGCAGAATGCCCAGAATTGGGACGACCTCGCGCAAACACTAGAGTCGTCTCTCACCTCGACCTGGAACGCTACGGTCCCACCGGCAACTTATGCTCCTTATGATTGGGTCATTGCCAACATTGAGGGCATGCTTCCGCGGGGCCCAGGCCCGGATGACGATTTTCACGCCGAACGACCGAACCCCAGCCGCGGCGCTCCCGAACGTGAGGGGTTCCGCCGCTCCTATAGAAGCCTAGCGACGGCGATTCAGGGCAGCGGAAAGCTCATCGGGAACTATGGCTGGTCTCCAGCCGGCCCACGCGACTTCTGGTCTTCGCCTCATATCTATCCCGACAACATCTTCCCCGGCGAACACGCCGACTGGGAGACGCATAACGCGTCTATCACGGAGAAGGTCGACCTCGTGACGCCCTCTGCTTACGTGGTCCATCCCGGCTGGTCGCAGTACATTGTCATGATGAACGCGGTACAGGCGCGCAACCTGTTGAACCTGCGGGCCGATCTCGAGGAGAAGAAGATCCTGCCCTATCTCTGGAATCTGTTTCACGGAAACTCGGACTCGCGACTATGGCAAGCCTGGAACCCTCTCACGAACGAAGAGATGGGTGCGACCGTCTTCGATCTGCTCTTCACAGGGGTAGACGGCTTCATTCTTTGGGATGGTGAAGCATCAAATCCCGTCATTCCCGCCGCTGCGGTTGGACGTTTTCGACGTTCGAAACAAGACTTTCTCACAGACGCCCCCGTGGCGCCCGGAACGAGCGGCTCGGCCTGCAGCAGGCCCTATCCCCATCCAACCAGCGCTCGACAAGTCAAAGCCTATGACCCGATCTACGTCGTCAGCATCAGCGGCAACTTCATCGACTATCAAGTCGGAATTCGAGACCCCAACGGCTTCTCCTACGGCAGCTGCACTCCCGAATCCAATTGTCCTGGCTGCGACCAGATGTCACAAGAAGAGAGGAACGCGTTCCTCAATCGCCGCTTCATGCGGGAAGCGGCTCAAGTCGATCGCGTCCCTGTCCCCACTCAGCCCACTTTCCCCGTCTATAGGATGACGAAAGCTGAGTTCGAGCAGCGTGTAATGACGCGCGCGGCCAACTTCAAGGGCACCTTCGAGTCTCTGGCCCTCGCGCGCTGGATCGAGCGAGCTCTCCACTTCGGCCTGCCTCTCGATAACCTCAAGGCAAGCAGCGACGCGTCTCAACAGGCCAACAAGCAACGCGGGGTCGGATTCGTCAGCATCGCCAAGAGTCAATACGGACCCTATCTATTCGCGACGCCATTCGACGCGGCCTGGGAGAATTCGTCGCTCCCCCTCGCCAATATCGTCATCACGAACTTCGCGAACAGCGGATCGAACGTCAGCGTCCAGGCGGACAAGGAGACTCGCTACTACGTTCTCTATCCAGAGCCCTCAGCAGAGTAGCCCGAGTCACGGGTACGAGCCGCCGGCCGAGTTGCTCCTCGGCCCGCGGCCCCGCACCTCAAACGTTCAGTTGAGCACCGCCCCTGATGTGCCTGACAGGATCGCCTCACCGAGAGCTTCCGCCTTCAACATGGCATACGCATCACGCACGCCCGCCGTACCATTTCCGGTCACCGTGTAGCTCGCTTCGGGGAGCGCAAGGAGGATCAAGTTGTACTTGTCCGTATTGCCCTGGGTGATGAGGTTCGGGCAGGGCCCGAGGTAGCCGCCATTGATCGCCATGGCGCCAGGCAGGTCCGCGGTGGGGGTCCAGCCCAAGGGTAGCTCGGTGATGGTCGTGGGGATATTCCATGCGGCGGAGTGATTGCCGTTTACGTCGGGAGGCTGTTTCGTGGTCAACGTCTCATCGATCATAAAGAACGCATAACTCATCGTGCCTTCGGGTGGGTTCTCCCACTTGAGCGAGGGCGCCTGGCCCCAGTTCATCTGGCCACCACCTCCCTCACA
Organism: Pseudomonadota bacterium; assembly: GCA_023428245.1. Taxonomy (GTDB): domain Bacteria; phylum Myxococcota_A; class Polyangia; order Polyangiales; family Polyangiaceae; genus NIC37A-2. The sequence continues at coordinate 14,250 of JAEYYX010000102.1, read as the reverse complement.
GGTATGCGCGGCCGGGATCTCCTCGCCATCCTCGAACTCGGCGCTAGTCAACGTAAACTCACCGCCGCTCGTCCCCCCGGTCGCAGCCCCCCCGGCCGCGTCGGCGCCACCGGCAGCGGTCTCACCTCCCGTCGCGGCGCCTCCCGAGTTGGCTCCCCCCGAGTTGGCTCCCCCCGTCGCCGCTCCGCCCGAGGCTGTGCCGCCTGAGCTCGCGCCGCCCGAAGCCGAACCCCCAGATGCGGACGCCCCGCCGGTCATCACGCCTCCCGCGCCAGGCGCGCCGCCCGCGTTCGGTGCACCGCCAGTGCCACTCGGATCAGGATCGCTCGACGAACAACCGGCCAAGACCACCGCGAGGGCGATGGCGGAGCAAGGAAAGGGGAGATGGCGCATCGTGGAATGAATCGAGGTCATGAATCGGAAGGTCCTTTCGCGACTTGCGGTGATGGATCTGCTCTCGCTTCTAGTCATCACCGTTCATTCCGTGACCGAAAGAACCGTTCACATTCACACTTCGGCGCACGGAGCTCCGACGGGGTAAAATTTATCCCCCTACTATTCAACTTTGACGATGTTACCGGATTTGGAGCGCAGCCCGCGCGCAGCGATTCTGCAAGGGTTTCGCGCGAACTCGAAAGCGGGCCCGATCGATGGTGAGCTCCCCTCCTCCCTCGTGAGCTCGCAGAGATCCCGACCGAACCGGCGAAGCATCCTGATTGGAACGACTCTGTATGCCGGCGACTTGTCCTTCGAGCTTCGGACCAATCCGCTTGGCCGTCGCAGCAACCACGTTCCCTGTCGGGGCCTTCAGTGAATTGACAATGTGAGACATGTCAAGCTTCGATCCGAACCTAACCACGGTAGCGACACCCACGAGGGCACAAGGGATAGTCATCCCTCTGATGCTTCACAAACTGCTCCTTCCTGGCCCACTTCGGTCGATTTTTGCCTTCAGAGTTTCGAATCACACTATGCAAAAGCTCACGAGCCAGTTCCTGTTCGCGGCCTGTGCTCCTGACTGCCAAGAGCTCGTGAAACACGAGATGATCGCCGGGCACGGACTTCGCCTGGCTTTCAGTCGACCAGGTCTCCTCACCTTCAAAACCGAGAGCCCCGTCACGTTGGCCGAGGCTCCTCGCAGTCGAATCGCGAGCCTCGGTGGGCTCTCCCTGGGCACCGCCCGAACGCTCCCCGAGCTCATTGCGCTCGTCCGGCCGCTCATCGCGCACGGCCAGCGCGCTTCGTCCGAGGGCGACGCGGCGCCAGAGAGCCCGCGTCTCACGGCCGGCAGCTCTGATCCAAGCCGAGCTGACCTGGTTCGAGCCTACCCTTGGCCAGCCGCCGAGGACGAGGTCGGCCCGAGCGAAGCGCGCCTGGCCGAAGTGAGCGATTCCTTGGAACGCGCCCTCCCCGTCGACGCGCGCCTTCGCGACTTCGAGCTCGGCGTCCTGGTCCCGTCCGACTCTCACGCCAGCTTCGGCTATTTCGCTTTCGCCCGCCCGCGCGGGACTCCGCGCCTGACTCCGAAGGTCACGCCACCACCCGAGGCTCCCTCACGAGCCTACTCGAAGCTCGTCGAAGCCATTCATCACTTTTCCATCACCCTCTCCCCAGGCACCTCCGCGCTCGAACTCGGCGCAGCCCCCGGCGGGGCCACCTTTGCGCTCCTCGAGCGTGGCGTCTCCGTGCTGGCGGTCGATCCGGCAGACATGGACGCGCGCCTCGCCCCCTACGCCGAAGCGCAGAGACTCACCCTGCGGCATCTCAAGAAGCCCGCGCAAGCGCTCGACACCTCCGATCTCAACAGCTTTCGGCCGCGCTGGCTCATCTCCGACATGAACGTCGCACCCCCCGTCTCGGCCCAATACGTCCAGCGGGCCCGTGCACTCATGAAAGGCAGCCTCAAAGGGGCCATCCTCACGCTCAAACTCAACGACACCGCGGCCGTCGATGCCCTACCCCGGGTTCTCGCCGAGCTCGAGCGTGCGTTCGGCTCTCCGCCCACGACCGCCCACCTGCCGAGCCATCGCCGCGAGGTGGTCGCGGTGTTCGAAGCTTGACGCTACCTCACGCTCCGCCCGAACGGCCTAGATATCTAGAGGGGACGCTCACCCCTCCGCATTATAGTTCACCATCCACTGGATGCCGAAGCGATCGGTGAAGTGACCGTAGTAGTCACCCCAAAACTGGTCCTCGAGTGGCATGCCGACCTGTCCACCTTCGGAGAGCGCAGCGAAGACGCGGTCGGCCTCCGCCCGGCTCTCCGGATGAATCGAGATGCTCGTATTGGTCCCGACTACGTGGGGCGGGCCCATACCCTCCATCGTGTCACTGGCCATGATTCGACCGCCTCCGGGTAGCTCGAGACCAACGTGCATGACCCTGTTTTTGAAGGCTTCGGGCATCGTCTCACTGCCGGGCATGGTGCCGAACCGATGAATCTCGGTGAGCTTACCGCCGAGCACCTGGGCGTAGAAGGTCATCGCCTCCTCAGTCTGGCCATCAAAGTTGAGATAGAGGGAAATGTTCATGAGGTGTCCTTCTGCGCACATGTCGCGATCCTTCGGAGGCGGATCGCTCAACCCTTCGAGCGAAGCCTCTCGAGCTCGAGACGCAGTCGCTCGACCTCACGCTCAGACTCCTCGCGCCTGCGCTGCTCTTCTTCGCGCCCTCGCTGCTCCTCCTCGCGCTTCCGCTGCTCTTCCTCCAGCGCCGCTTCGAGCTCGACAGCGCGCTGCTCGGCATCATTGATGAGGCCGCTCAACTGGTCGACGAGCTCTCCGGAGCTGAGGAGCGGCGCGTCACCGACTGCGAAACGCAGGCTCGCGCCTTCCAAGAAGAGGTCAAGCTCGAGCACGGCCGAGCGATACCGGCCGCCCTGGGGCATGAGTCGTTCATACCGCGAGCGTTCTCCGAGACGGTACGCGTGCAACATGGATCGCGACCGATCGAACACGAAATACTCGGCGATCCCGAGGCGAGCGTACTTCTCGACGTTCTCCTGAAGATCCTTTCGCCTACGCCCACTCACGATCACCTCGAGGGCAAAATCGAGTCCCCGCCCGCCTTCGCGGCTCACGATCCAGCTCTCTCGCTGATGAGGCTCAACGTCCATCACCGCGATCACATCGGGCGAGAACATCGCCTCGCCAGGGTAGTACACAGGAAGGTTCCCGCTCACGTACACGCGGCGACCGCGGTCGCGAAACCACCGGCTCAAGGTCTCGCGCGCCATCGTATAAGCCTCGTAGTGGCGATCTCCCTCGGGAGGACTCGACTCACTCACGGGAAAGTCGCTCGGGAGCGCGTCTACGATCGCTGCGCGCTCTTCTTCACTCATCCGGTCCCAGAGCGACTGCGGCGGAGCGCGAGGGTCGAGGGGATCGACGCGCCAAAGGGTGTCGGGGGAGGCCACGAGCGAAGGTTAGCAGGGCCTGTCGGGCCTGTCCCGAGTGCTGCTCAACCCGCTAAGCGCTCCGCGACGCGCCCAGCCAAAGAGGCACGATCAGGGCGGGGAGCGCCCAGAGGTCGCTCGGATCGACCACGTTCTGAACGGCCCCAGGCCCGAGCCGAAGGGCTGCTCGGGCGCCTTCGACGAGCGAGCAGTAGAGGTCGCTCGCGAGAGGGTGGAGCTTGATCGCCGAGAACAGAACTCCTGTAAAAAGACAAGCGAAAGCTACCTGCTTCCGCGAAGCGAGCCATTCCGGAGCCGGAGAACGCAACCCCGCGGCCACGCCCTCCCTCGCCTCCTGGCGCGCGAACTCCCGACCGCTTCGCCGGAAGACGAATCGGATCCATTCCAGGATCGAGATCAACAGACACGGAAACACGACGAGCCCGGCGAAGTCCGAAAGTTTACCGGTCAGCGCATTGTGATATTGCCACTTGAGATAGTGGTCGTTCAGCCCGAGCAAAAGCATCGAGGCGAGCCCGACGCGCGACAGGAGCAGATCGCCAGGGATGACGCCGTGAGTCCGAGCTCCGCGTGGTCCCTCCTCGCTCATGGCAGGAGCTCCAGGTCAACGCCGTAGGCGCGAGCGTCGCTGAAGCTCGAAGGAACCGAGGTCGAGTCCACTTCCACTCCTCCGCTCTCCCGCGCGAGCGCCGACACTCTTCCAAGAACGAACGCACCGAACGAGGCGCGCCGAAGCCAAGAACCTCTCAAACTTCGCCGATACTTCCCGACCACGATCCCCCTAAACAAGCCGCGCGACCTCTCCTCCTCCGAGAACCGGCGGTCGTGGCAGGGTTGACACGCCGCCTCCGCCTTCGCTGCCCCCTGAGCCCTCCACCAACGCCGAGTTCGAAGAGCACGAAAGCAAAGTGATCGCGAGAATCGAGGCGCCCGCATAAGTCCTGTTCGTCATCATCTCTTCTCCTCCTCATCATTCATTGCTCTGGCAGTGCCCGCGGGGGCGGTTCAGAAATATCAGAATTCAGAATATGTACGACCTCTACTCGGCCTTCACCCGCCGGCTCGTCGCGAAGCAGCTCTACGGACGCCGGAAAAACCCTCCGCTCGCAACGTTCGGACAGCGGTCCAGTCTCCTGGGGTCGAGCCCCGGCACGCCCGCCGTACAGACGCGGCGATTCATCTTTCGGACGGCGGTTCATCGAACCGTCACACAACGCACGCGCGTTTCGTCACGAACCCGACTGGCACCGCATCCAAACGTTCATGACCTTTCACAAACGGTAGGAGCAGGCGGTGTTACCAACCTCAGCCATGACGAGACAGTTTACGATCTTGGGTCTTGGTTGGTTTGTGCTAGGCGCGGCTTGTTCGAACAATACGAGTGGCGCGCTCGTCGCGCTCGAAGAGGTCTCACCTGGGAAGAATTGTGAGAGCGGCGGCACGCGCGTCCGCGCCGGCGCCGACGACAACGGCGACGGCAAACTCGACGACAGCGAGGTCGACGACACGACGTACGTGTGCAACGGAGACTCAGGCTCGGGCGAACCCGGCGAACCCGGCGCGACCGGAGATGCCGGACCCAAGGGCAGAAACGCCTCGAAAGGCGATCCGGGAGACGCGGGCCCGAGCGGACCGAGTGGCGACACCGGCGCGAAGGGTCAGAAGGGTGACGCCGGCCCGACGGGCCCCGAGGGAGCCACCGGACCCTCGGCACTCATCCTCACCTCTACCGAGCCAAGCGGCGCGAACTGCGCGTTCGGCGGAACAAAGCTCGAAGTCGGCCTCGACGCCGATCGTGATGGAACACTCGCTCCGAGCGAAGTGGACGACAACCAAACTCGATATCTCTGTAGCGGAGCGCCTGCGGGGCCCGGAGTGGCTGGCTTCCGACTCGTCGCGAAGTTCGTCGCAGAAGGGGGACCGATCGCAGAGATCGTCAGCGCGTCCCCAGACGGAAAGACCCTCGTCTATACGAGCAGCGCGACGGGCACGATCGGCTTCGCCGATATCACGAATCCGGCCGCTCCGACCCTGCTCGGCACCACAAACCTCAGCGCCGTGACGTCGGGCTTTGGAGAGCCGACCTCAGTCGCCTTCTCTCCCGACGGCATGCATGTCGTCGCCGTCGTCAAAGACACAAACAACCCTCTCAGCGCAGATCCCGGAGCCCTCGCCGTCGTCGACGCGACGACCCGAGCGATCGTAGGACAGCTCCCGGTCGGTGTCGGTCCCGACAGCCTCGCGCTCACGCCGGACGGGACACGGGCCGTCGTCGCGATCGAGGACGAAGAGGACGAAGGCGGAAACAACGCCGCGCAGGCTCGCCCCGGCAGCGTCCAAGTCATCACCATAAACTACGCCGCTCCGGCGAACTCGACGATCGAGACCATCGAGCTCTCGCCGCCCTTTGGGAATATGCCGACCGATCCGCAGCCGGAATATGTCGACATCACGAAGGACGGAAAGACCGCCATCGTCTCGCTCCAGGAGAACAACGTCTTCGCCGTCATCGATCTCGAGACGAACGAAGTCGTGCGCTATCTCGACGCGGGCGTCTCCGTCCACGCACGCGCCGATCTCTTGAACGACCGGAAGTGGAACTTCACGCAGCCCTACGAGGGTCAGGCGCAGCCCGACGGCACGTGCATCCTGCCGGACCAAGAGCACTTCATCAGCGCGAACGAAGGCGACACCTCGAACAAAGTCTTCGGCGGCGTCTACGCCGGAGGTCGCGGCTTCTCCGTATACCATCTGGAAGAAGGTCGTGTGGCTGATAGCGGGGACGCCCTCGAATGGGCCGCGTTCCGTTCAGGCGCATACCCCGACGCACGCTCGGCGAACCGCGGCCTCGAGCCGGAAGGATGTGGGACGGGCGTGTTTGGCGGAAAGGACTACGCCTTCATCACCGGCGAACGGGACGCGAGCTTGTTCGTCGTCGACGTCGCAAACCCGAAGTCTCCACTGATCCGCCAGGTGCTCGGCGCCCCGAATCGCCCAGAGAGCGTGGCGACGATCGAATCGCGCGGTCTGGTCGTCGTCGGCGGAGAAGGCGACGGCGCACAGAAGGGCGGCGGAATTTGGATCTACGAAGCGGTCCAAGACACAAGCGACGTCGGACACGGCGCGCACGTCTACGACGCTCGCTCTCCGGGAGGCTCTTTCGGCGCCCTGAGCGCCCTCGCCTACCACCCGAGCACGGGGCTCTGGCTCGGGATGCCCGATAACGCCTACGCCGAGGCTCGCATTTGGTCCTTCGCCGTCGATCATGCGGCGAAGCGCTTCGACTTGGTCGATGAGTTGATGCTTCGCGACACGACGGGCGAAATCCTCACGGACATCGATCCCGAAGGTCTCGTCGTGAACCCCGAGGGTGGCTTCATCGTCGCGACCGAGGGCACGAACGCGAACGGCGGAGGCGGCGCCACTTGCGCTGCAAGCAAGAGCTCGAACCGCATTCTGTTCTTCACGTCCCTCGGCCAGCTCGATCCCAGCTACGGGAACAACGGCGTCATCGATCTCCCGTGCGGCAGCGACACGAACGCCTTCGACTGGAGCACGATGGGCTCGAACGGGTTCGAAGGTGTGAGCGTCCTCGACTCATTGCCGAACGCGTCCGGCGGCCTCAAGGTCTACGTCGCCTTCCAGCGCCCGCTCGCGGGGCCAGAAGCTGCGGCACGCAAGACGCGCATCGGTGAGTACGATGTCGATCTCGGCGTGTGGAACTTCTTCTATTACGTGCTCGACGCGGACGTCGGAGGCGCGGGCGGCAATACATTCCTGAGCGAGCTCATCCACGTCGGCGGGGAAACCTTCGCCGTCATCGAGCGCGACCAGGGCTACTCGTCGAGCGCCCTGAACAAGACCATCCGCGCCTTCAAACTCTCGAGCGGAACGGCGAACGATCCGAATGACCCCGTCGAAAAGACGACCGCCATTGATCTCCTCGCCGATTCGTTCCGCTTCGATCAGGAGAAGATCGAAGGCCTCGCGATCGGCGGCGGTTCTCTCTTCGTCGTGAACGACAACGACGGTGGCACAGCTCAGAACTTCTTCGTCCGTTTCAGCCCGAACCTGCTCGACGTCGCGGGGAGCGCAGCTGTCCCAGAAATCATCCCCCACATCGTCATCAACGAGCTCGCCTCCACGGGCTTTCCGAGCGACTTCGTCGAGCTGAAGAACCTCGGGGCGACCCCCGTCCACGTGAGCGGCTTTACGCTCACCGATGCCGGCGGTGGCGTGCACGCTCTCCCGAACGGCACTGCCATCGCTCCAGGAGGGCTCTTGCTCATCGACGCGCTCGACTTCGGTCTCGGCAGCAACGACTCCGTCACGCTCAAGACGGCGCTCGGGACGGTCATCGACTCGTACGCCTATACATCGCACGTCAGCTCTGCGAGCCGCTGTGGCGCGAGCGGGCTCATCTTCTGGCCCACCGCGGGCACCAGCGGCTCCGCGGCCGGAACGCCGGGCGCTGAGAACGACTGCACCGGTCCCTCGGTCGCCGGCCAAACCGACGTCGTCGTCAACGAAGTGAAGTCGAACCCGGGAACGGACTTCGCCGAGCTCTACAATCGGGGGGCGACTTCTGTCGACCTCTCGCACTGGAAGCTCCTCGACAACGACGTGAGTCACACGCCCTACGTCCTACCCCCCGGCACGACCATCGCGGCAGGCGGCTTCCTCGTCGTCGAAGGCGAAGGCGGGCCCGGCTCCCTCGTCCTCCCCTTCGGCATCGGGAGCGGCGATTCGGTCACATTGTTCTCACCGTACGACCAAGTCGTGAGCGAACTCGCCTGGGGCTCGGGCCACGCGACGACCGCAAACCGTTGCTCCGACGGCGGACCGACTATCGTGAACCCCCTCCCCGAAACGAAGGGCGTTCCGAACGCCTGCCCATAGTGCGGCTCAAGAACCGACCTATTCTTCACTCCCGCAAGTCGAGGATCCAGACCTCGTTGCTCTCGATCTCACCATAGAAGGTATCCGTGACCGTCAGGAAGCTCCCGGCCGACCGCGGCGCACCCAGCGAAGGCGGGCCCCCTCCCGCAAGGGCGTCCCAGCTGTCTGTTGCCGGGTCGTAGCGAGCGCCGTTGTCGCATTCGCCCAGAAAAACCAGCTTGCCGTCCACGACGGCGCCCGTCCTCGGGTCAGCCCACCTCGGCACCTGAACTTCCGACCACACCCCCTCCTCGAGCTGGTAGCGGAACACCCTACGCGACTTCTCACCGTCCGCGCTCTTCCCACCAAAGAGATATACGTCCCCCCCGACCGTGAGCAGTTGATGCTCCGTGCAGACCGGCGGCAGCGCCCCACTCGCGTCGAGCTCCGTCCACTGCAACGAATCGACATCAAAGAGAGCCCCCCAATTCCCATCCCGCTCGGGATTCGTACCCCACACGAACAAGCCGGAGGACGTCCAGATGGATGCGAGCGAGGGTCCAGGGTCGCTTCGCAGTCGCTCGACTGCGGCGCGCGCGGGCGGAATACTCCACCACTGAGCCGTCAGGGGCTCGAAAAGAAGTCCATCATAATGCGTCAAGAAGACGGATGATGGATCCGCGGCGAGCTGAGCAGGCGTCTTGCTCAAATCCGCGGGACCGAAACCGCCCCAGACTCCGAAGAGCTCCGCAGTCGAAAATAGCTGCGCTCGATCTCGTAGGTGAAAGTCAGGCGGATGATCATGAACGCTCCAAACACCGGCCGATCGATCGAGGAGGAGTGCGCGCCCATCGAGACGAGTGATGCCCCCCTCAGTCCAAGAAACCCCACCCTGTCCGAAAACAAACGCGGAGCTTGCGACAAACCCCACGACCATATCGATGGACCCTTCGTTGCTCTGCGATTTCCAATGAAGCTCCGAATCGAGGAGCGAAGCCTGACAGGCGAGACAACGCTGCTCTAAAGCAAGCAAGTTCTCGCCGTCACTCGCAAACGTGTGCGAGGTCGAGAGACTCGGGTCGACCTCAACGGAGGACCACACACCGCTTACTTGAACTGGAGAGCCACATTCCAACGGCTGATCCCGATCCGCCCGCCCACAGGACAAATGGAGCAACAGTGCCAGGAACGCGCTCGCTTGCACCACGCCAACCCGCGTGCCCGCTCTCGCTCGAGATAGCAATCTCACTTCGGCTCAGGCTCCTCCCGGCAGCATCCTTCTCCGCATATCCAAAAATAGCCAGCCCTATCCGGGCCGCAATCTGAACTCACATTGCAGCGAAGCTGCGTAGTGCCCGGGCAAAAAGAAACGCCATCGACGGGCACAGACAGCGTCGCCATAGGCAACCCACAAGTATAAGGCAACAATCCGCCTGGAATTTCATCATTCACAAACCGACTTTGCGCGGCTCGCTGGTGAAAGTGTTCATTGGCAACCATCTGAGTCTGAACGGGGATCCAGTCAGCCGGAGCTTCGACAAGATCACAGGTAAAGCGCTGATCGATTTGATATGAACCAACACCGAGCGCAGCAAGGCGCGAGATTGTATTGTACTCGAACGCGGACGTTGGCGCGTCCCAGATGTACGTGTCGCAGCGGCCCTCACCCATCGTACAGGAACCACCTTCGGTGTGCCCTGGCGTCCAGGCTGCATGCCAACTCTCATGCACAATCGTACGAGCCATCGCCACCAAACCATGGGCGTGATCGAAGATCTTGCAATTGTACTCGAGGAGCCAGTCCGGGCTCTTAAAAGCATCCCAAATCGATCGCCTCCTAGCCGAGGAGCCGGGGTCTTCAGGAAAAAAGTCAACCACGCCAGTACCCGTCTCGTGTGTGAAACTGGGAATCAACGGGATGGCACCACTCCAGGAGGAGTGACTCGGAGAGGGCGCACCCGTTTCAGGATCGACTGCTCGATGAGGCAGGACCTCTGCATCCCAGCTCAAGGGTCCGTACTCGTCCCAGGACCGATGAAACGCCTTCACCCCGACAGCGAGTGCGTCCTGGTCATATTCCCATTCCCCTAACGTGTTCTGACGCAAGGGCGGCGGCGCGCTCACCACCCCATTGTTGATGAGAAAGCTAGCCCAGAAATGGGTGTTGAGCTCTTCATCCCGCATGACTCTATCATTCCATCCGTGCTCTTCGAGCAGCTTGTAGTGACCATCGGAGTATCGCGCGAGATGCGCATAGATGGCTTCGCTACTGCCCATTCTAAGGACAACTGCGTCGTCGGACGGGACATCAGGACGGCTACAGTCCGCCTGCGCAATATTGGGACCGGCACAGACAATTCCCAAGCTGCCGAGTCCGGTCAGAACTGATCGGAATAGAAGGCTCTTTGACATAACGATATCCCCCTTTAGTTTGAAAACTTGTTCCGGAACGCGGCGGTATCTGCCGCGAAGGTCGGGCTCGAGCGCAGCGGCAAATCCAAGTAGAACTCATCGGACGACTGAATCTGCCCACGCAATATCGCGATCTCAGAAGGTGACTTCTGGTAGCGAAGCGCTTGGATCGCGGCGCCGCGCACGGCTCCTATCGGATGAGTTTGCGCGACATTCAGGACCACACTGGTCGCTTCCGGTGAGCCGTAGCTATTCAAGATGTTCAAGGCCTGACGGCGATAGGACACCTCGTCGTCGAAGGCGAAGGCGGGCCCGGCTCCCTCGTCCTCCCCTTCGGCATCGGCAGCGGCGACTCAGTCACATTGTTCTCACCGTACGACCAAGTCGTGAGCGAACTCGCCTGGGGCTCGGGCCACGCGACCACCGCGAACCGCTGCCCCGACGGCGGCGCGACGATCGTGAACCCGCACCCGGAGACGAAGGGCTCCGCGAACGCCTGCCCATAGTTCTGCTCTAGGGCCGGCCCTCACCACGGTCGCGCAGCGCGGCTGCGCGGCCGTTTCTATCGACTTCCTCGCGCATCGCTCGTTTCTGACGCAACGCCATCGCCGCAGCTATTCTTCACTCCCGCAAGTCGAGGACCCAGACCTCGTTGCTCTCGATCTCACCATAGAAGGTATCCGTGACCGTCAGGAAGCTCCCGGCCGCCCGCGGCACACCCAGGGACGGCGGTCCCCCTCCCGCAAGAGCGTCCCAGCTGTCTGTTGCCGGGTCGTAGCGAGCGCCGTTGTCGCATTCGCCCAGAAAAACCAGCTTGCCGTCCACGACGGCGCCCGTCCTCGGGTCAGCCCATCTCGGCACCTGCACTTCCGACCACACCCCCTCCTCGAGCTGGTAGCGGAACACCCTACGCGACGTCTCACCGTCCGCGCTCTTCCCACCAAAGAGATATACGTCCCCTGCGACCGTGAGCAGTTGATGCTCGGTGCGGACCGGCGGCAGAGCCCCACTCGCGTCGAGCTCCGTCCACTGCAGTGAGTCGACATCAAAGATCGCCCCCCAATTCCCATCCCGCTCGGGATTCGTACCCCACACGAACAAGCCGGAGGACGTCCAGATGGATGCGAGCGAGGGTCCACCTTCGCGCCAGAGGTACTGAGCTTGTGGACGAGCAGGAGGAACTGCGCGCCATTCGAGAGCCTCAGGATCGAGCAACGCGCCGTCGTAGTAGGCCACCATAGACGTATCCGGCTCGAGCCTGATCGTCCCCGTTGCCGTCTGGGAGCCTCCCCACATTATGAACTCTCGGCCCGTCCAATACGAAGTTCGGGAGACTCGCATTTCGACAGGAACCTCGATTTCAATCCAGGTTCCCTGGTTTCTGTTGAAGAGAGCCCTTCCTGTGAAGATGTACCCCACGCTCGCAGCCGCAAATGACCGGCCCTTCATGAACGCAAGATCCGCGCTCCTGAGCGTCCATTCCGCGGCAAGAGGATCCAATTGCCCTACGACACATCGCGTGCATTCCGCGTCGACATACAAGAGAGTCGTCAAGTCGCTCGCGGCGTCGTCCGAATGGTCGAGGGGCGATGGAACATCCACGACGCTCCAATCCCCCTGACCCTCTGGCGCTGCTTCGCATTGAAGGACGGGCTCATTCGTCCGGCCACACGCAGCGATCAGCCACAGCAAGACGGAACCTAACCACGCATGCCGAGCGCAACAGTTCAGACTACGCATTCGTTGATTGTCTCCCAGAACTCGGCGCCGTCACAGGCACGCCAACCTTCGCCCCAAGCTCATAGCAATCTCACTTCGGCTCCCGAGGGCGCGACGGAGTCGACGCTGTCGTGAGCCGTCATGGCAAGAGCTCCAGGTCGATGCCCCGGGCCATCACCTGGTCCAAATCCGAAAGAACCTCCGCCTGCCCCAAGTAGAGCTCGCCGGTGACCGAAACGGTCGCCGTTCCCCCCACGGTGCGCTCGAATCGGAGAACAAACTCCCCATACTCGGGCGTGGGATTGCTCAGGCAGAGCATGCGTTGGCCTCCGTAGTCACAGTTCCGAAGCTCCGATGGGGTGAAGCCGGGCTCGAGCGATACCGTGATATTTTCGGGAGACGCGAGGATGATGCGAACTTCGAAGCCCGCTACGAGAACGCGAACGCGCCTCTGCGAGTTCACATCGTCGAAGGGAAGAGCGAGCTGGACCGACAGCGGAGGAGCCGGAGGATCTTCGGGAACCGGCGAGGTCGCCAAACAAAGGTATCCGCTCGCAGCGAGCGCAAGGAGCGAGAGGACTCTCCTCGCGAGCACACGACTCACCATGGCAGCACCTCGAAGAACAGGCCGCCACTCAGGCGTGTTGAAGCGACGAACGCATGATATTCAGCAGAAAGCAAAGCTCCGAGCACGATGACGCTCGAAACAGGGATCCGAAACCCGAGCGTGCCACTGCCCAGAAGAGAGAAGTGTGTGGACACTCCATTCACCACACCGCGCTCGGCGTGAATGTTCTCGAACACGTTCGCCAGGCCAACCCCCACCCCTACGAACCCCCTCTCCCGCGCGAACCTGACCTCGAGCCCTCCATTGACGCCCACGAGGATCGGCGCTGTCTCGAAGCGGAACGATGAGCCCGCGATCTCGACAAAATGGCTGCGCGGATCGCTCACCTCCACCCAAGGACCGAGCTTTCCCCGGATTCCCGCGCCGTCAGCCCCCATCAAAACTTCGACGCGCCCGCGCGTCCCCCAGGTCTCCTCATACTCCGAACCGAAAAATTCAACGCTTCGAGTATCGAGCGAGAGCTTCCCTTCGTAGCTGCGCTTCCACCCTATATGCACCCTCTCGACAGCAAACCGCACCGCGAGCGGCAAACGCTCGTTGGGCCTCGCGACCGGCGCGGCGGCGCTCTCCTCTCCCTCACCAGACGCTGGGGAGCTCCCTCTCGTTTCTCTCACTGCACCACCGGCCGCTGATGCCCCGCCCTCGGCGCCACCTCCTTCGCCCCAGACAGGATCTGCTCCCCCCATCACGAGCACGAACGCGAGCGCAACTCGGCTCACCTTGCTATCACAACTCCCCATGTCCCTCCATCAAGCAGGCGCCTCGAGCGCCTAAGAATAGAGACACAATAGCAGCCCGGCCTGACTCCGCCAGGGCTCACCCCTCATCCCCGCGTCGCGCCTCACAGGCCAGACCAGATCGGACCAGATCTGGCATCTCCCGCGCACGATGAATGCAGGCGGCCTGACCGCCCTGCAGCGTTCTTTGGCCCCGGTCCATCACATCTAAGGATTGATCACATCTGTGGCGAGGCCGCGGAGGGCCCATCCAAGGCGTAGAGTCAGGAGCTTCTCGTAGCCGAGCGAAAGAGTCTGCCATCCCGGGGGGCCGTTGTTTTTTATGTGCCCGCCATGCTGAGCGAGAAGCAAGATCGCTTCTCGAAGCGTTTTGGGGAGTGGGACAGGCCTCGGAAGTGCGTTGGCGAGAAGAAAGAGGTCTTCCTTTGAGAAGACCGTGAGTGGGTCAGCCTCGGGCTCAT
>JAEYYX010000091.1 GCA_023428245.1 Pseudomonadota bacterium | reverse complement strand
GGCTCAGGTGAAGGCTCGGGTGGGCTCAGGGGGAAGTGATGGGCCGGGGCCAAAAGAAAAAAGCGAGGGTGTTTGCGGTATGGGAGGGGAGCGACATCGTCGCGACGCCGTCTCGCCCGAGCTGTTCGGGAGTTCGCGGTATCGGCGGGGGGGAGACTGGAGGGGGCTGGGCCGGGCGGACGGTTTATGTGCCCGGCGGAGGGGGCTGGGCCGGGCTGCGCGTGCGATCGGAGGGCTGGCCCCGGCGGAGGGTGCGCGGGGCCCGGGGAGCGATGAGGGCGCGGCGGACGGTTCAGGCGCCGGCGGAGACAATGAGGCCCCGGCGCTCTCTGCCGTTGGGGTTCTGCGCCGGCGGAGGGTTATCAGGCCCGGCACGCGCCGCTGGACGGTTATGATGGGCATACATGGTTATGCTGGGAATAGCATTCGAGTTATGGAACGCATAACCCTGGCTGGACCGCGGCTTGGTGGGCGGCTGTGGGCGGGTGTGGGTGGACGGGTGTGGTGGGTGAAATTCGGGGAGGGGGCTCAGCGGGGCAATGGCTCGATCTTCGAGCGAACTGGGGCCCAACGGGTCGCTGGGCAGAGCGAAAGGAGGGCGCGCTCTTCGTGAGAGTGGGCGCGGGGGACGGGATGCGGGTTGGCGCGGAGATTGCGAAGGGAGAGAGTGAACCCGATTCGTGCGGCGGGAGATCGCCGCGGGGCCGGGGGACCTCAGGAGACGCGCCATGTTGATACAGCTCTCATCTTCGCCTCGTGAGTCCACGCCGAAGGATCTCGTTGACCTTCTCCTGGAGTGTCATGGCCGCATTCGGCAATTTGTGCGTCTGGCGCGCGAGGCGGGCACGAACTTCGAAGCTCCTCATGAGCAAATCGCGAGGGCGTGCGCCGATGTGGAGCGATATTTCGCTGAGGCGCTCCCGCTCCATGTGGCTGACGAAGAGCTCAGTATCGAGCCGCGCCTGCGGGGGCTTTCTCCGGAGGTCGATCGAGCGCTCGATTGGATGCACGTCGAACACCGTTCTCATGAGTTGCCTCTTGCGCTGCTTCTTGGCGCGGCGGCCGAAGTGCAAAATGATCCGAAAGACCGGCGGGCGCGTGCAGCCCTTGCTCAAAGCGCATGCGAGCTCGACGCCGCCTTCGAAAAGCACCTCGCCGAGGAAGAAAACGTCATCTTCCCGGCGATTCGAGCGCTACTCTCCCCTGAAACCCAGGAGACTCTGCGTGATGAGCTCCGCGAAAGACGGGGCGAGGCGATGCGCGCTCGCTCGAAGGAAAGGAAGAACGTTCCATGATGCATCCCCCCGAAACCGCCGAAGACGGCGTCACCTTCGACCTCGAAAAAGTGATCGCTGAGCTGCGCGGCGAAGAGCGCTACAAGCGCGATGGACACGTTGCTCGAACGCTCGTTCGGACGCCCGACCTGCGCCTCGTGGTGATGGTTCTTCGCGCGGGCGCTTCGATCGCCGAACATCGCGCGAAAGTGACGACGTCGGTGCATGTGGTTCAAGGCCAAATTCGTATGAATTTGCCCGACGGGCCTGTGGAGCTCACCGAAGGGCGCCTGCTGATTCTGGCGGCTGACTTGCCGCACGATGTGCACGCTGACTTGGATAGCGCGTTCTTGCTCACCCTCGGCTGGAATGGGGCGGAGAAGTGAGCGGGCAGTGAGCGACTCGTAAGTGGAGAGTGCGCGGGCGCGTGGGTGGTCATGGGAGGTTGAGAGCAGGTCCGCTCGCGTGTAGTCTGCGACAGCGAGAGAGAGCCCGGATGGGCAAAGGAAGAGAGGAGGCCCGATTGGGAGGCGAGCAGGATGAGCACAGCCTTGCGGAGGCGCGCGACGTGAAGGCGTGGAGGATGAGGCCAGAGGTCTTTCAGGCTGTGGCGCGCGGCGCGGTTGTCACGGCGCTGCTCGGAGTTTCGATCCTCGTCGGTTCGCGCAGCCTGGCCCACTTCGACGCGGCGCTCGTCGCGTACACATTCTCCATTCTGTTTGCGACCTTTGGGCTCACCTATCGCTACAGCATGTGGCTCTCGAGGCCACCGACGGCGCTCTACTGGCGACGCGGCTGGCAAGCCTTCTTCAAGAAGGGCTGGCGCCTGCGCAACGCTCTTTTCTGGGTTCGGCGTATCGGCGAAGATGTCCTGGCCAATCGCTTCATCATCAAGCGGGATCGTTTGCGCGGCCTGACTCACCTCCTCATCATGTGGGGTTGTATCTTGGCGGTGGCGATCACGTTCCCGCTCGTGTTCGGTTGGCTTCATTTTCGGCCCGTGCCCGGCGACTTGAGCCTCTACGAGGCGATGGTCTTCGGTTTTCCGGCCTTCCGCTTCCCGCACGACTCAGCCGTCGCCTTCTTCCTCTTTCACGGCCTGGTCTGGGCTTCGTTTCTTGTGCTCGGAGGGGTCGCGCTCGCCGTGCGACGTCGGATGCGCGACGAGGGGGCGGCCGCGGTCCAGCGGTTTGCGGAGGACTTTATGCCCCTGCTGCTCCTCTTCGCGGTCAGCCTGACCGGGCTGATGCTCACGGCGAGCTACACGTGGATGAAAGGATACGGCTTCACGTTCATCGCGATCCTGCACGCCATCACCGTCATCGCGACCTTCCTCTGGCTCCCCTTTGGCAAGTTCTTCCACATCTTTCAGCGCCCCGCGCAGCTCGGAGTTGGCTTCTACAAGGACGTGGGCCGCTCGGAGGCGCTCGCTCGCTGTCGGCGTTGTGGCCACGAGTTCACCTCTCAGATGCACGCGGAAGATCTGATCGAGGTCGAGCGGGCCCTCGGCTATCGCTACGAGATCCCAGGGAGCCCGGCCGAGCACTACCAGTGGATCTGTCCCCCGTGTCGGCGAGCTTCTTTCGCCCTCGCACAGTCGCTGCTCTGGCGGGGGACGCGGGGAGGCGAGCGTTTGGCCGAACCGGCGGCGATCGCGATGCCCGTGCACGTAAACAGCTGCCTAGGTGAGGGGCCCCTGGGCTCCGAAGATCAGGAGAATTTTCATCCATGAAACAGCCCACCCATGCTCCTGGTCTCCCCGTGCCGGGGCTCGACGTCGAGACGATCCGAGAGTTCGGTCCCCACCGCGCCTACGCGAGCGAGCTCCGCGTCGATACCGGGAGCGAGCCGGAGAACCACGTCAAGACGCACTGCTGTTTCTGTGGCCAACAGTGTGGGCTGAAGCTCAAGGTGCGGGACAATACCGTCGTCGGAGTCGAGCCTTGGTACGAGTTCCCCTTCAATCGCGGCATGCTCTGTCCGAAGGGCGTCAAACGTTACCTCCAACAAGCGCACCCCGATCGCCTCGTCTCCGCCTACGAGCGCGCGGACACGAGCTCCGGTTTCCGCAAGCTCGGCTACGAAGAAGCGGTCGCTCGCGTCGCGAGGGCCATCGAGCGGATCCAGAGTGAACACGGTCGCGACGCCTTCGCTGTTCTCTCGGGCGCCAGCCTGACGACGGAGAAGACCTACCTGATGGGCAAGTTCGCGCACATGTGCCTGCGCACCGCGAACATCGATTATAACGGGCGACTTTGCATGGTGAGCGCCGCGGCCGGCAATAAAAAGGCCTTCGGCATCGATCGGGCCGCGAATCCTTGGAGCGACATTCTCGGCGCAGAGGTGGTGCTCGTGGCGGGGGCGAACGTCGCCGAGTGCGCTCCGATCACCACAAACTACATCTGGCAAGCGCGCGAGCAGGGAGCCAAGGTCATCGTCGTCGACCCGCGCATCACGCCGCTCGCCCGGACCTGTGACCTCTTCCTGCCGGTCAAGCCGGGGCGCGACACAGCTTTGTTCAACGGCATCCTGCACTTGATGATCGAGAACGACTGGCTCGATCACGACTTCATCGAGAGCTCTACGGTCGGCTTCGACAAGGTCGCCGCTGAGGTCAAAGCCTGGACCCCACGGCGTACGGCGCAGGTGACGGGAATCGCCGAGAAGAGCATTCGTCAGGCGGCCGAATGGTGGGGGCAAGCGAAGACGAGCTTTCTGATGCACGCCCGCGGCATCGAACATCACAGCCACGGGGTCCAAAACGTCCTCAGCACCATCAACGTCGTCCTCGCCTCGGGGCGCATCGGCCGAAAGGGCTGCGGATACGCGACGATCACCGGACAAGCGAACGGCCAGGGCGGCCGCGAACACGGCCAGAAATGTGACCAGCTCCCGGGCGGCCGTGACCTCGGGAACCCGGAGCACCGAGCTTATGTGGCGGGGGTCTGGGGCATGAGTCCGGACGACTTGCCTCAGCCGGGCGTCGACGCCTACGAAATCATGCGCAAGGCGCACTCTGGGGAGATCAAGGGACTTCTCTCGATCTGTTTTAATCCTGTTGTCTCCTTGCCCGATAACAATTTCGTCCGCGAGGCGCTCTCTCGGCTCGACTTCTTCGTGGCGATCGATTTTTTCATGAGCGAAACAGCTCGCTACGCTGACGTCGTCTTGCCGGGCTCTCTTCAGGAAGAAGACGAGGGCACCGTCACGCAGGTCGAAGGGCGCATCATCCGTATTCAAAAGGCCGTCACACCACCTGGAGACGCGCGCGCCGATTGGAAAATCATCCAAGACATCGCCCAGGCGCTCGGTCGACCTCAGGGCTTCGCCTTCGAGAGCGCTCGGCAGATCTTCGACGAGCTGCGCGTAGCTTCGCGAGGCGGAGTCTCTGACTATTCAGGGGTGACCTACGAGCGAATCGAGGAAAATTTCGGCGTCTTTTGGCCCTGTCCGGACCAGACGCCCGAGGGCGTCCCGCCTCCTGCACCCGAGGGGACTGTGCGTCTCTTCGAGCCGGGCTCCTGGAACCCCGTCGCGAAGGGAAACGGCCCCTTCTATTTCCCCGACGGCCGAGCCCGCTTCCTGGTCACCCCCTACCAACCGCCCGCGGAGGACATCGACGCCGACTACCCGATCATCCTCACGACGGGCCGCGTGGTGAGTCATTTCCTCTCGGGCAATCAGACTCGGCGCATCGGGCCCCTCGTCGATCACGCGCCGGAGCCGAAGTGTGAGTTACACCCCCGTCTCGCGAACAAACTCGGGATTGTCGAGGGAGACTGGGTCACTGTGGAGAGTCGTCGCGGCACCTGCACCATCAAGGCGGCGGTCGTCAGCACCATTCGCCCCGACACCGTCTTCGTCCCCTACCATTGGGGCGGGCGCAAGAGCGCGAACCAACTCACCATCTCCGCACAAGACCCGATCTCGAAGATCCCTGAATACAAGGTCTGCGCGGTCCGCGTCCGGAAAGCCGAGACAGCGCCGAATTACGCGAGCGCGCTCGAAGCGCAGCAGTGAAAGGAAGAACGCAATGCCGGTCCCTGAAAAGAACGAATTTTTCGTCGATCCCGGGCGGTGTATCGGCTGCCAATCCTGCGTCCAGGCGTGCACCGAGTGTGACACCCACAAGGGCCAGTCGATGATCCAGCTCGACTTCATCGACCGCGCCGCTTCGACCCAGACTGTGCCGATCGTCTGCATGCACTGCGACTCGCCCACCTGCGCCGAGGTGTGCCCCGCCGATGCCATCAAGCGCACCGAGGACGGCATCGTGCAAACGGCGAGAAAGCCCCGCTGCATCGCCTGCAACAACTGTGTTCTCGCCTGTCCCTTCGGAGTGCCGAAGATGAACACGGGCATGAACCTGATGATGAAGTGTGACATGTGTTACGACCGAACCTCGATCGGGCTCAAGCCGATGTGCGCTTCGGTCTGTCCGAGTCAGGCCCTCGCCTTTGGGACGCGGGAAGAGATGGCCCGGCTGCGCCCGAACGCGCAGCCCCTGAACACCTTCCGCTTCGGTAATCAGCTCATTCGAACCAAGGTGAACGTGATGGCCCCGAGGACGAGCTCGGAGGACCATGTCGACGTCACCGCGGCCATGTACGAGCCAGCTATCGGGCACGATGTGCTCGACGATGTCTTCGCGGAGGAGCAGCCATGAGCCAAGACGAGTCACGATCGGCCGTCATCGGGACCCTCAGCGTCCCTCCTGACAGGAGCGCCCCGGAAGACCAGCCCCGCTGGCGCCGCGACTTTCCGATCGACTGGCCGGAGGATGACTATGTTGCGCGGCGCGACCTCGTGAAGTTCATCGTGCTGACGAGCGGAGCGTTCGTCGTCGGTCAGGTCTGGATTGCGCTCAAGGGGCTGTTCGGTCAGCGCACCACCGCCTTCGAGCCGCTGCCGATCGCTTCGATCGAGGAGGTCGAAATCGGTCAGGCGAAGACCTTCGAGTACCCCAAGGGCAGCACGCCGCGCCTGCTCGTTCGCACGGGAGACAAGAGCTTCGTCGCCTACGACCAACAATGCACACACCTGCAATGTCCGGTTGTACCGGCGGTCGCCGAGGGCAAGCTGCACTGCCCCTGTCATAACGGCTGGTTCGATTTGGCGACGGGGCGCCCCCTGGCGGGCCCGCCGCGGCGCGCTCTGCCTCGGGTTTCGCTTCAAGTGGTCGATGAAACCGTCTACGCGACGGGGGTGGAGGCCTCGGGCTCATGACGCGCACCCGGTTCGCGCGCTCGCAGCGCATGACGATCGTGAACGGCGCGCTCATTTTCGCGGTCCTTCTCGTCATCTTACAGCTCTGGCTCCTGACCGCGACGGTGAACGCGTTTCTCGGCGGGGATACCGCGACGACGATCCCGGCCGCCCTCACGAGTCTGGGCTGTCTCGGCGTGAATCTCTGGCTTCTTCGGTATCTATATCGCCTCGATTGAGCGAGGATAGTGCGCTTGAACTCGGACATCGATGGGCCCCGCTGGCGGCGAGAAATCAGAGATCTGTTCCCCGGCTACTTCGCCTTTGTCATGGGCACGGCGATCGTCTCGATCGCGGCGCACACCCAGGGCATGGTGGCGCTGGCCCGAGTCCTGCTCGGCATCAATATTGTCGGCTACGCTTGTCTGAGCCTTCTGCTTGTGACGAGGCTCGTGCTCTTTCCTCGCCGCGTCTTTCAGGACCTCTGTGACCACGAGCGGGGCCCGGGTTTCTTTACGACCGTCGCGGGGACCTGTGTGCTCGGGACCCAGCTCCGCATCGTGGCTTCGAATCCGGGCGCGGCATTTGTCTTTTGGTGCGTCGGTATCGCGCTCTGGACCGTCGTCATGTACGGGTTTTTCGCGGCTGTGGTGGTCCGGGAGAATAAGCCCTCCCTCGAGGCAGGCATCAACGGCGCTTGGCTCATCGCCATCGTCGCTACGCAGTCGGTCTCCGTGCTCGGGACCCTCCTTTCGCCAGGGCTCACGAGCGGCCGAGAAATCGCGCTCTTCTTCACGCTCTGCATGTACCTGCTCGGAGCGATGCTCTACCTGATCATCATGACGCTCATCTTCTACCGATTCACCTTCGTAGAGATGCCGATCGGGCGGCTCACGCCGCCCTACTGGATCAACATGGGCTCGGTGGCGATCACGACGCTCGCTGGTTCGACCTTGCTCCTCGCCGGGGACAGCTGGCCTCTGCTGCGCGAGCTTCGCCCGTTTTTGCTTGGCTTCACGCTCTTCTTCTGGACCACGGCGACCTGGTGGATCCCTCTCCTGATTTTGCTCGGAATTTGGCGCCACGTGCTCAAACGGTTTCCGTTCAAGTATGACCCCCAGTACTGGGGCATGGTGTTCCCCCTGGGGATGTACACTGTCTCGACGGTGCGCCTGGCGAGCGCGAGCGGGCTCGAGTTCTTGAACGTGATCCCGCGCTACTTCGTCTACCTCGCCCTTGTCGCCTGGACCGCGACCTTCCTCGGCATGATGAAGACCCTAGCCAGCACCTTCACTGGCTCGCTCCCCAGACGCGTGCACTCGTAGTTGCGGTGAACCTTCGAGGGGCGAAGACGCGGCTCCTCGGTCCGAGCGCCGCTCGGAGGGCGAAGGAGCGCCCCAGGTCCTTCCGCCGCAGGGCGTGGGCTCATAGGAGCCGGGGCGCGCAGACAAAGGCTCGTTTGGGCCTCGTCTGTTGTGATGGACCGGGGCCCTCAAAAAGGACCCCAGGGGGCCGTTGAGGTCCTCACTGACTGCACATCGGCAGCTGGATCATGCCCAGGCTCGGGTAGGGGACCGCCGTGCCGTTTTGGACGGGGTTCGGCGCCTGACCGTTCGGGGAAGTGAACTTGTCGAGCATGACCTGACCGTGGATGTCGGTGATGCGCACGGTCCAAGGGGGCGGCGGGACGTTTCCGGAGCTGCCGGGGATTTGGTCATCTTTGCCGAAGATCCAAGCGCCCCAGTAAGGCTTGCGCTTGCCTTCGAGCCACTGGTCGCCGTCCTTGAGTTCGACGCGCGCCGCGGGCCATTTCAGACCTGCGATGGAGAGCGCGCCCCAGAAGTTCGTGGTGTCCCAGTGCCAGAAGTACTCTGGAGCAGCGTTATCGCACTCGACGACCTTCCAGGAGATCCCCGGGTTGTCGCCGCCGACAGAGTTCGCCGCAGCGACGGAGAGATCGATGTGTCCGGAGACGCAGGAGGGGTTCCCCTGAGCGCCTTGGCGATTCGGGCACTCGTCGACGATCTGGATCTTGACGCGGTCGTTGATGAGCACACAGGCGCCGCAGAGTCCGGCGTTCGTCCCGAAATCGGAGCTGTTCAAGGCGCCGAACATGGTTCCGCCGCCGGGAGCGCCGACGACCTTGTCTTGGCTCGCGGCCGAGCCCTGATCATGGCCCTTGCTGATGACGGGGAAGCCGCAGCCGAGAGCTTCGTAGCCGCCGCTCGTGTCGCGGTCGGAGCTCGCCTGGCTGATCCAGTAGCGGGTGCTGCCGCCGTTTCGGTTCCGGAGGACGTCCTGCTTGCAGGCCAGCGGTCCTTCGAGGATTCCCGTCTCGATGCAGGTGCTGAGCAAGCACTCACAACGCGGGTCCTGAGAACATTCGTCGCAGTACGCGGCGGTCGGCTCACAGCGGGAGTCACCGGGATAACTCGCGCAATCGGGCATGCCCTCTTCCGCGTAGAACTCGATGCCGTCGATCCAGACGTCGTAGCTTCCGCCCGTCTTCATCTGGAGCGCGACGGCCTTGAGCGTCGCGGGATCGAAGTTGACCTCGGTGCCGAAGCCTTCCTGGAGCAGGGTATCGAACGGGATCTTGACCTGCTTCCACTCGCCGCTCAGCGAAAGTCGTACGCCGTGGGAGTCGTAGCAGTTGTTCTGGCAGGTTCCGCCGGCGTCTCCCGGGAGCGTGCCGGCCGTAACGAGGTTCAGGCGCGGGCTTCCGGAGCCCTTCACCCAAAGCCGGACCCCGTTCCACTTCGCGGCGTTCACCGTCTGGCCGAAGTCGAGCTGGACCGTCGCGCCCCACTCGGCGTTGTCCGCGACCTGCGCCGTGGTGTGCAGAGCATAGGAGCTTCCGTTGGCGCCGGGTCCCTCGATGCCCGCGTTGCGCCCGAAGCCGCCTGTGGGCGATTGCTGAGTGGCGCCGTCGTTCGAGGCGTACCAGGTCCCGCCCTGGGTCCCGGAGATGCCGGCCTCGGACTCCATGTCATCGATCAGCTCGGAGTCCATGGTGTTCGGGTCGCCGACCAGGCAGATGCTGGGGGGGCCGCCTCCGGCGCCGCTCCCGCCCGTTGCGCCGCTGCCGCCGCCCGCGTTTCCTCCGCCTGTGTTCTGGGGTCCGCCGCCCGCGTTTCCTCCGCCCGTGTTCTGGGGTCCACCTCCGGCGCCGACCCCGCCGCCATTCCCCGTCGCGCCGGTGCCGAGCTGACCGTCGCCCCCTGTCCCTCCACCGCCCGCGCCCAAGTGCGGGTTCGTGTCTTGATCATTGGCGCAGCCGACGAGCGCCGCGGGAAGAAGAAGAGACGAGAAGACGAGGGGCGCTGACCAGGCAGGAAGGTGAGACATAAGACCGTATCCGAATCCGAGGAGCGACCGCACGAGTCGGCCGTACATCATCAGTGGTCGTAGGTTTAGTGTGGGATGGCAGCGCCGCCAACCCACCGCCGTCATTTCGGGGATTTAGACCAGTGTGGGTGTCATGTTTCAATGATTCTGCGAGAAATCAGGGTGCGATCACTTCTCGAAATGAGACGCGAGCACTTCTAGATGCCTACCTGATCGCGACGCGCGCTGGCTGGGTTCCATTGTGGAGAGGTGGCGAGGTCCGCGAAGAACGCGGGGAAGCTCAGACGTTGCCTCTGCCGCTCGGAGAGAGCGTTGGCTCTGAGCTCGAAGGACGCGCACAGCCGGGAGCGGTAGGCCGCTCACAAGAGCATCCCCCCGGGCGAGGCTCCCGAGGTGGGAAGCCTCGGCCAAGAGGGCACCTGTTCTGCCTTTGTTATGTCTCCGACTCGAGCGCGATCGGTAGGACCGCGGCGCGCGTAAGGTGACTCAGCTCCCCGTCGATGGATCCGCCGTCGCGTCGCTGGAGGACGATACGCTCGACGACTCCGTTCGGGAGGGTTCGGACTTGGTACGCAGAGATGACGATACCGAGCGTGAAAAGAGCTCGGTGCAGTCGGGAGATGATCGGGGCGCGTCCCTTTCGCCCGACCTCGATCGAGGTCAAACCAGGGCCATCTTCGAAGAATTGAACACTAATGTCAGAATTTACCGCCTTTGTATCTTCTTCCATGTGTTGAACTCCGACTCCGCCGAGGTGATCACCGCGGCTTCCCTTGTCAACCGCTTCCGCCTGAAGTTCTTCCCGAGGGGCGGCGCTCAAGGCGAGAAGCCGCCTCTTTCTGTCCGTTCGGGCTTTCGCTCTCTGCTCAAACCGGCAAAAATAGCGTGATGTCGAAGACGACGGCGAAGGGAGCCCCGAAAGCATCTCCGAGAGCGGCAGGCGCGAAGAAGCCGCTATCCAACGGTAAAGATGACAGCGGCGGCGAAGGACTTACAGCGGTGCTCGAGAAGCGCTTTCGCGCACACCCGGAGAGACATCCCGGGCTCGCATGGGAAGACGTCGCGAGGAAGCTCAAGCCGAAGCTCTTGAAGACCCTCGAGGCGATGGAGGAGAGCGGTGGTGAACCTGACGTCGTTCTGCTGCGCGATGGTGAGCTCGCCTTTGTCGATTGCTCAGCGGAGAGCCCGACCGGTCGGCGCAGTCTCTGTTTCGATCGGGCGGCCTGGGAGAAGCGAAAGGAAGCGCGCCCCTCGGGCAATGCTCTCGACTTCGTCAAAGAATGGGGCGCGGAGCTCCTCGACGAAGCGGACTACCGAGCGCTCCAAACTTACGGAGCCTTCGACACGAAGACGTCCAGCTGGATCGTGACGCCGCCAGCGATTCGATCGAAGGGCGGAGCGCTCTTCGGTGACCGCCGCTACGATCACGTCTTTGTGTATCATAACGGCGCCGAGTCCTATTACGCAGCGCGGGGCTTTCGGGTGAAGGTCGGGATTTGAGGCCCGGCCTCGGGTGCGCGCTGTCTCAGGCGTCCTGTGGCCAGGCTGAGGGGAATGAGGGAGGCGGAAACTCTTCAGGGAGCGGCGGTTCTGGCGAGCGGGCAGGAAGCGGAGGCGCAGGGACTGCCAGTGGAGGCGCAGGGGATCCCGGGGGGAGCGGCGGAGGAACCCAAGGGCCCGCGAGCGGCGGCGCGTCGCCTCTTCCTCCTCCGAACGACGACCGAAAACTCAACGAGCTGACGGAGGAAGAGGCGACGGCGCTCTGCCTTTCGGATATGACGGAAGAGAAGCTGTATCAGCGCTGCGACGTTCGAGCGATGCTCACGGCACGGGAAGGCGCCGAGGCGGACTACGCCGCGGAGTGTGAGCGACTGCGGAGCGCGTGCATCGCGTCTCGTGGTGACGGGTCCATCGATGTCGAGTGTCAGGCCTTCGGGCTCGTCACCACTGCGCGCTGCGCGGCCACAGTCGGCGAATACAAGGCCTGTGTTGCCGCCATCACGGTTCCTGAGACGGTGGTAGGTTGTTCTATGAGCTACTCGGAAGCTCAGGCTTACACCGTCAGTCCCCCTCCGGACATCACCGGCATCCCCGCCTGCGACGTTTTCCGGGCGTGTTATCAGAGATGAAACGTGCGGTGCTCACTTCTCTTTTCGCCTAGCGATGAGTTGTAGTCCAAAAGCGGGGGCCTCAGTTCCCCGGGGAGAGCACCTCCAAAAAAGGGCTCCCTTCGCGCGGACCTGGATGAGGCGTCGCGCGGGGAGCCTTCGTCTGACTGCAACTTGGCTGTGACCTCGTCCTGCTTCGCAGCCATAGGCGCCGCCTGTCAGTCGCTCGGCTGCCCAAGGAAGGACTGCTCCGCGACCTATTCCTTGCCGAGTGAAGGGAGCTGTCAGCGGTAGGCAGGTGCGCGGGAGCCACCCTCAGGTGGCGCTCGCCCATGGGGCGGGAGCCACCTGAGGGTAGAGCGAGTTCATTCGGGCGAGATGAATGCCATCGTTAGCTCACTTTGGGGTGAGTGGGTCGTGAGGAGTAAGATCTGGTCGCGGTAGGGGAAGGCTCGGAGGTGTCGCGCGGGGAGCGGGAGTCGGAAGGGCAGCTTTGACCAGGCCTTGTTCGCGGGATCGAAGACCTCGATCTCGTCGCTTTCGGTCAGAGCGTCGCCTCGTTTCACCGAACCGCCGACGAGATAGAGCTTTCCGCCGGCAGGAATCAGATCGCCGGAGAGACGAGCCGCCGGACAGGGCATACTCTCGAAGGTCTCCGTCTTGAGGTCGAAGATCTGGCAATCAGGGGCGAGCTCGAAGTTCTCTTTCATGCCCCCGACCATGTAGTACTTGTCGGCGAGCTGAGCTCCAGCGAAGGCGCGGCGCGGACCGGGCAGCTTGATGTCCAAGGTCTCGAAGGTCCCGCTCGAGGGGGCGCGGCGCCAGAGCGAGCGATCGTGCTCGAAAGCGTTCTTGCGGTTTGGGTCGTAGTTCAAGCCGCCGAGCACGAACAAACCGCGTTCGTTCTGAGCGACGCCGAATTGGGTCCGGCCGCGCGGGAACGCGCCATCTTCTGACCACCGGCCTTCTTCTGCGTCGAAGCGAAACACCTCGGCGTGGGAGACGGCCTGGCTCTCGGGGCTCGTGAGGGGTTCGTGTCCGAAGCCTCCGAGCGCGAGCCCGCCTCCTTCTGTCGCGATCGTCTGCATGCTCTGGCGGCGGTAGGGGAAAGGCGCGGCTTCCGTGAAGGTCAGCGTAGCTAGATCGAAGGACCAACCCTCACTCGTGAAGTGTTCGCGCTCGAAGTCGTGTTGTTCGAGGCTTCGGTTCCCGCCGAAGAAATAAATTTCCTCGCCGCTCACGAAGTATCCCTGGCGATTCTTCGCGCTCATCGGGGACTCGACGGTGAGCTGACCATAGGAGAAGCCGCTGAGCGGAATCTTCTCGATGGCCCGTGTCCGGCCGCGGGTGTGCATGCCGCCGATTCCTCCCAGGGCGACGAGCTCTCCGCCCTGGGGAACGAGCTGGTGGAAGAATCGGCCGTAGGCGAGCGTACGTACTCGGATCCACTCTTTGTCTCCCGGGTGATAGGAATAAAGGATTCCTTCGCGACCGGAGGCGTACACGCGATCACCGATGCGAGAGGCGGCGATTCCGAAGGCGTCGCCGGGAAAGTCCGGGGCGCTGGACCATTGTCCCGAGCGCGCATCGTAAACGTCCGTCTTGGCGGTCGGTCGCCCCTCTTCGGACATACCTCCGACGACCACGAGGTTCTGTCCTACTCCTGCGACGGCGAGGGCGCGCCTTTGGAAAGGAGCCGGGACCGCCTTCCAGGTCGGCGTCTTTGACGAGAGGTCGAGCAGCGCGAGCTCTGAAGTGAAGACGCCGCTGTCCGGGCGACCCGAGAGGCTCCAACCACCCGTGACATACACGGTACTGCCAATGAGGGCGGCGGCGTGGGACGAACGAGGCGCGGGAAGGTCTGGCAGCTGGCGCCAAGTCTTTTTGTCCAGGTCGAGACAGAGGGCCCGGGCGCTCGACTTCATGATCGTCGCTTCTGACGCTGCGTTCTCCGCGTGGCTCCCCCCGAAAGTGCAGAGCTCACGACCAAAGAGGACGCTCGCGAGGCCCTGGAGGCCCTCGGGCAGCTCCGCGATATTCTGCCAGCCCGCCTCGCCGCCGCGATACTCGAGGACCGCCTTCGATTGTCCCTCGCGAGAGTAGGCGTGGGGCGTCCCCGAGTAGCCGCCGACGACGTAGAGGGAGTCACTCGTGGCCGCGGCGCCGAAGCTCGTCACCGCGACAGGTAAGGGAGGCAAGAGCGCCCCCGATGTGCGCACAGTGTTAGCGAGCAACACGCGGGGCTCAGCCTTTGCACTTTCGTCGTGAACGACCGGTGTCTGCGCCAGCTTCGAGGCAGCCCTCGGGGCGCGGCTCGAGGCAAGAGGAGTCGTCTGTGCCGAACACGCAGCGAGCAGCAGCGCGGCGCAGCCGAGGAGCGGAGAGGAGAGGGAGGGGAAGCGTTTCATCAGTTCTTCTTGGGGCATGAGGATCAGTTCTCGACCGAGACAGGGAGGAAGGAGATTTCGAAGACGCCGCTCGTGTAGCGCCAAATGCGGAGCTTTCCGTAGGTTCCGGCGGCGGTGCGGATGACGAACGTTTGAGTCTTGGCGGTGAGCGCGCCGAGGCCTTGGTAGTCATACCAGTCTTGGAGCACGGAGTTCTTGGTTCCTTCGGCGGAACCGGGAGCTCCGTCCGCAGGAAGAACCTCGTCGGGTATAAAGCCGTCAGGGCTCACGCTCATGAGTTCTTCGTAAGGAAGCCCGGAGTCGTCGAGCTTGGCTCCTCCTTGGCCAGGCCCGCTGGTCCCGCTGTTCGTGAAGAGGTTGTAGCGGAGGAAGGCGAGGTCCCAATCTAGGCTCGCGGTCTCCGTCTCAGGAGGGAGCACCCCACGATCCAGGGACACGTAGGTCATGAGCTCGTAGCTCGTTGCGTCGACCGAATATCGAACCAGATCGGTGGGCTCTTCGTCAGGCTGTCCGTCGTCAGGTGGCTCTTCGTCGACCGGCTCCTCAGCAATTGGCTCTTCGTCGGACGGCTCGTTTGGTGGCCATTCTTCGGTCGGATGCTCATCGTCCGGCGCATCCCCGTCCGGCGGCTCTTCCTCGTCGTCCGGCGATTCATTCGCCGGCTCGTCGGGACTCTCGAGGCGAGCCCAGCGAAACGTCACGATTCCCGACGTGCCCACCTCGTCGTAGTAGTCTTCGAGAGTAAGTTTGAAGTAGCGGCGCTCCGTCGAGCGGACAATGTAGACGTAGCTGCGCGAGGTCAGGGTGTGGTGAGCGAGAGCGTAGTCGTACCAGTCGTCGAGCCCGTCGTTGAAGATGCTGTCGAACACGTCCCCCTCGTCCTCGCCGTCCTCAGTGTCGACGCGAAACTGGGCGCTCTCCGGAACAGCGACGACCTCTTCGAACTGGGCGTCCGTCAGTTTCAGCGTGCGGACTCCTCCTTTTCCCGTCACCCCTCCGTTGGACAGCACGTAGAACCGGCGAAACTGCAGGTCCCAGGCGGAGTCATCCGCGCTGCCTGTGTCGAGATCGAGCCGTTGCCAGGCCTCCATATCGGTGGCGTCGACGCGGGTCCGGACGGATCCGTCCTCAAGCACTTCGTGCTCGAAGTTGCCGCTTTTTCTTGGGAGCGCGGGGCCTTGGACCGGGCCACCGTTCGCCCCGCCGCCCGCGCTTTCGGTTCCGTTGTTGGTGGCGACGAGCCGTTCGGCGCAGCTCGCGGACAGCATGGAGAAGAGGAGAGGGGCAAGGAGAGAGCGCATGGGAGGTTCCTTGTGAAAGGGTCAGTAGCTGCCTCGGAGGCCGACGTAGAACTGGCGGGGCAAAAGGGCGGGGTATGCGTCTCCCGCCTCGGCGACGTTGTTCACACCGGCGAACAGCTCAAACTCATCGCTGAACGCGCGGCTCATGCGGAGATCAAT
Organism: Pseudomonadota bacterium; assembly: GCA_023428245.1. Classification (GTDB taxonomy): domain Bacteria; phylum Myxococcota_A; class Polyangia; order Polyangiales; family Polyangiaceae; genus NIC37A-2. The sequence goes on along the minus strand of JAEYYX010000091.1, from coordinate 121,517 downwards.
CTGGAGCAAGGGCTCTCCGGTGATGGTGCGTGTGCTTCCGTCCGCGAGCTCTTCGTAGAACTTCCGCTCGAGGGACAAGGTGGCGCGCCCGCTCACGTCGAGCTCGATGCCGGGGACAACGACGGACGAGCGGGCGAAGAAGCGATGGAGAGGGCGACCTGTGAGAGGACGCTCGAGCTCGCTATTCCAGGTCTCGGTCAACGTGTAGCCGACGCTGCTACGAAAGAACGAGCTCGGAGCCCAATTGACTTGGGACTCGATGCCCTGGGTGCGCGCGTTTGCGGCGTTTTGGTAGGAGAAGAGTGTCCCCGAGTCCGAGGACGTCCCCGCCAGCTCGGTTGTGATCATATCGGAGAGGTCGTTTCGGAAGAGGGCCACCGAAGCGAGCCAGTCGCGGTGCGGTCGGTATTCAATTCCGAGATCGACGCTGTGGGAGGATTCCGCGCGAAGGTCTGGATTCCCGGAGACGACGTAGCCCACAGCTGCGTTCTCGAAGCGAAGCAAGAGCTCCTGGAACGAAGGGGCGCGAAAACCTCGCCCATAGCCGGCACGCACGGTGAGAAATTCCCAAGGGTCCCACTTGAACGCGAGCTTGGGGGAGAGCTGGGAGCCGAACTGCGAATCGATGTCGGCGCGAGCGCCGAGCACGACGGCGATGAGCTCTCTGTCTTCGGCGTACAAAGCGACGCGATGCTCCGCAAAGGCAGAGTAGCGGGTGCGCGTGCCGCGGCTACGGAGACGCTGGGAATCGAGTATTTGCCCAAGAATTTCGCCGCCGACTGTCGTGCGGTGGCTCCGGTCCCAGGTCGAGCTGACGACAGTGTGCAGGAGGCCCTGGTGTTCGCGGTTGTCTTGATAACTGTCGAGGGCGACGCTCCCTCTTTGATCGGTGAGGTACTGTTCCCGAAACTGGGAGTACGAAGCACCGCTCTGCAGGCTGAGGGTCTGAGAGCGTTTGTCGTAGGACCCCCTGAACATTGCCTGCTCCTGGAGCTGGGTCCGGTCGAAGATGGCGCGACCCGCTCCTTCGTCGACGCCGTCGAGTCGGGTGCGCGAATAGTCGGCGCTCAGTCGGACGCGTCCTTGGTTCACGCGGCCCACCGTGAGTGTTGCGCCGGCGGTGTCGAGGTGGAGTCCGCTTCCTGTGGTCGTGGTCGAGTCTGGATCGCGTCGAAAGGGGGCGCGGCGCTGGTGCCCCGCGCTGAGTGAAATGCCGAGAGCTTCCGCCGGGCGTCCGGAAACGCGGCCGGAGAAAGCGAGCGCATCCTGGGTGAAAATCCGTCCTTCCGCCTCGGCTTCGAGCTCGTGGTGACTCTCGCGAGTGATGAGGTTGACCACACCTCCGATCGCGTCAGACCCATAAAGAGCTGATGATGGGCCGCGTACGATCTCGACGCGTTCCACCGCCTCCAAGGAATAGCGACCGAGATCGACGGCTCCGCCGACCCGTCCAGGGACTCTCTGACCATCGACGAGGATCAGCGTGTATTCGGGGTCGAGACCGCGAAACCAGAGCTCGCTGCCGCGGAAGGTGCGTTCGACCTGGAGGCCGGGTTGCGCCTCGAGAACACCATCGAGGGCGGTCGCACCGGTTCGGCGCATCTCGGCGCTCCCTATGACCTGGGTCGCAACGACACTCGACTTGCTCGACTCGCGAGTCCGGGATCCGGTGACCACGACGTCGACCGCGGAAGGTTCCGAGGCGCTCGAGTCGCCTTCTGGTTGGAGAGACGGGGGCTCATCGGGCACACCGGGGGACGGCGCGTCGTCGGCGCCTTCTGACGAGGAGCCGTCTCCTTCGGCAGAAGCCTCAATGGTCGCTTTTGGCTCGACCGCCGCCAGAGCAGAGCCTGCGCAAAGCAGGAGCGAGTTCGCGAGGACAAGGGGCAAGGCGCGCATGGGATCGAGGTCCCGCTGAAATAGCTACGGCGATTCCAATTGCAATAGGAAATGAAAATCAATATCAACAAAGGGACAGATAGGAACGATGATGAAAATGAACGCGCGAACGAAGTTTTCGAAACATCTTGAGTTTTTCTCCGGGAGCCCCGGTTTGGTGACCACCCTTACGGTTGTGCTGATGATAATCGGTTGCGAGAGCGCCGAGCTCGATGATGGAGAGGGCGACACGAGTGAAGCGTCCGGCGGAAACGTTGGTGCGAGCGGCGGGCGCAAGAACGGCAGCGGCACGGGGGGAACCGAGCGAGGCGGGAAGTCTGGCCGGGGCACGGGGGGCGAAGGAATGGGAGGTGAGCTCGACCCGGGATCCGGGGGCCTGGTGAGCGCTGGGGGGAGCAGCGGTGGGTCCAAAGGAGAGACGCCCACCGGGGGAAGTGGGGGTCTCGGGGGAGCGGCCCCTTCCGGTGGTGCGGCGGCGAGTGGAGGGGAAGGATCCGGTGGGGCGTCCGTCATCACGAACCACACATGCACCACCGAGGCCGCAGCGACTTCTGCTTTCGTCATCCCGTGCCCGGTCGCGGAGCCAGTGCGTCACGTCCGGATCGAAGGACTCGTCGCGAGTTCATTCCACGGTTCGAGTCAGCTTCTCTTCGGCTTCTCCTCGGCACCGGAAAGCTCGCAGCCCGCGACTGACGAGGGACAACTTCGTGTGTTGTTTTATGGCGGAGGTCCCGGTGGAAGTCCGACTCCTCAGCTTCTCGTCTACGCCGGGGACGAAGAGAGCACGCTGTCGTCGGCAGCAGACTTCGTACACGAAAGCTCGACAGTTTGCCTCGATCTTCATCCGGGCTCCGAGACTATTCCGCCCCATGTTGTGCTCTGGCGGGATGGCGAGAAGGGAGCGGATTGTGGGGACTGGGACACGTTGACGCTTGAGAGTGCCTGGGCTCGGGAGGTCTATTGGGGAGGAGCAGAGGTGTCCTCGATCTTGGACTCTCAGGTCTTCTTTCGGCAGCCTGGCGGCGGCTCCACGGTCACGGTGTTCGATTCGAGCGCCCTCGACCTGAGCGACTTCTTGCCCCTTGAATGCTCCAAAGAGGTCACTGACAGCGGGTCGTTCGTCGACGTTGCCTGCGCCTTCGAAGGATCAGTTCGTCACGTCAAGATCGAGAACCTTCTTTCACCGATGCACGGCACGACGCAGCTGGTCTTCGGGTTCGCCGAAGCGCCGACGGTGGCCTCCCCCGCCGTCTTTGCTGGCCAGTTCCGCACACTCTTCTACGGTGGTCAGACGGATCCGGCGACTGCGTCCGTTACGGCAAACTTCGCGGGGAACACCGTGACGTACGCGGAAGGCGCTTCATCGATCCGGAGTGGGACGACCGCTTGTTTCGACCTGCACGACGGCGACTCGACTCGGGCTCCGTCTTTCGTCCTTTGGCTCACCGGGGTGAATGGCGCGGACTGTAGCGATCCGGAGGCGCTCACTCTCGACACAGCTTTTGCGAAGGAGACGACTTTCTCGGGAAACACCGGGGCCCTTGAGCTGAGTACGCCGATCTTCTTCCGGAAAACAGGCACAGAGAACGCAACTGTGACCTTGCGGGGAGCACCTTTGGTTCCGCTCAAAGCTCTTCTTTCCGAAGAGCTTTGAGCTTCAGCTCCTAGAGCCGCATCCAAGAATTGGGATGCGCACGAAAAACACTCAGAACCGTCGAGCAGATCTCGGGAAAATGCGGCAAAAGCTCGCGTCCGCTCGCCCTTGAGGGCAGACGCGAGCTTCGCTGTGGCATTTCTGCGAAGTGTCCTAGTCGAGCTGGACGACCGCGCCTCGCTTTGGGATCTCGACGTGACACCGGCGCGTCTTGAGGGCCTCTTTCAGGGGTCCCTGTTGATCGGGTTCCCCGTGGACGAGGAAGATCTTCTTCGGCTGCGCCGCGCGCGCGTAGGCAATCAGATCGCTACGGTCTGCGTGGGCGCTGAAAGCGTTCAGAACCTCGACCTGAGCGCGGAGATCCCTTTCGACGCCCCAGATCTTCACCCGTTGGCGTCGCTCGACCAAGCGGCGACCCAGGGTGTGCTCGGCCATAAAGCCGACGATCAGGATGGTGTTGCGCTCGTCTTCGACGTGGTTTCGGAGGTGGTGAAGGACGCGGCCCGCCTCGGCCATGCCTGAGGCGGCGATGATGATGGCGGGGCCCTCCTGGCGATTGATCTCCATCGATTCCGCGGCCGTCCTCGTGTAGCGGACTCCCTCGAAGGAGAAGACATCCCCGTGTTCGTCGAAGAAATCTCGCGTCTCTTCGTCGAAACACTCGGGGTGCATGCGAAACACCTCGGTCACGTTGATGGCGAGCGGTGAGTCGATATAGATCGGCAGCTCTGGGATGCGCCCGGCGCGCAGAAGGCCGTGGAGCACGAACAAGAGCTCTTGCGTACGACCGACGGCAAAGGCAGGCACGATGATCTTGCCGCCGCGGGCGACAGTCGTGCGGACGACGCGTTCGATCTCCGTCTGCATGCTCTCGACTGGGCCGTGGACGCGGTCCCCATAGGTGCTCTCGAGGATGAGGGCTTCTACGGGGTGGGGGGGTGTCTCGGGGTCGCGCAATATAGGCAAACCCTTGCGTCCGAGGTCCCCGGAGATGAGGATGCGCTTGGTTTTTCCGTGCTCGTGCACGTCGAGCACCACCTGGGCCGAGCCGAGGATGTGCCCGGCGTTCAGGAGCTGCGCTGTGACTCCGGGCAGAGGCTCGAAGGGGCGGCGGTAGGAGAGAGCGACGAAGCGATCGAGCGCGTGGAGGACGTCGAGTTCATCGTAGGTCGGGGTGATCGGGACCCAGTCGGGATCGCGGCCGTACTTTCGGTTCAGGTAAGCGGCGTCGGCCGCTTGGATGCGCGCGGAGTCGCGCAGCATGTATGAACAGAGGTTCGCGGTCGCCAGCGTCGTGTAGATAGACCCCTGAAATCCGGATTTGACCAGCGTCGGCATGCTGCCGGAGTGGTCGATGTGGCTGTGGGTGAGGATCGCAGCGTCGGCCTCGATCGCGGCGCGGGGGAGCTTTGCGTTGCGCAGTCGGGACTCTTCGCGGCGGCCTTGGAACATGCCGCAATCGACGATGATGCTGCCGCTCTCGACCTCGACGAGGAGGAGTGAGCCGGTGACTTCTTCCGCCGCACCGAGGAAACGAAGCCGCATCAAGAGCTCCGGATCTGTGAGACGATGCTCTCGAGCGTCGCCAGGCCGAACATGATCTTTTTCACGAAGGAGGGATTGTGCGGAACGACGGCGAAGCGCGGGTGGCGAGACCAAATCTTGCGCAGCCGTCGATCGAGCTCGAGGGCTTTGTCGTTCGACTCGATCCGAGTCGGATTGCCGCCCTCGATCGAGATCCCCCCGACAGCTGCGCTCTCGAAGAAGATTACAGCGTCGTAGCGGGCAAGCTCCGCTTCTTCGCTGCTCTGGACAGCGTCAAAAAAGGAAGTCTCCGCGTCGGGCCAATAGGCGGAACCGTCCACGGTTCCGCGATCACAGAGCAGGATTCGGTCGGGGTAAAGGGCAGACTGGACGTCCTCGAGGTTCTTCTGAACATGAAAGATCGCGCGCTGCGCCGAGCGCCGCGCGTGGATCTCGTCCGAACGAGGGAAACCTCCGGAAAAGAGAAGAGTGGCAGCCTCGGGGACTATGACGACCTTTTCTCCGATTTCGCGACGGAAGAGATCGGCGGCTGTCGTCTTACCGCCTCCAGGACCGCCGGTAAGAACAATGCGGCAGCGTCCATTTTCGTGACTCGTAGGTTCTGGCATGACAAGAAGTCAAATCTTGTCAGGTTCCTTGCGAAAGCGCCACAAGGCTCACGCTTCGAACTGGATTCGCTCGAGGGGAACCTTTTGGATCCTGTCGCTTCCTGCCAGGTAGGCGGTGGCGTTCGTGAGCGTCGTGCCCGCGATCCGTTCGAGCGCTTCCTTGGTGAAGAATCCTTGATGACCTGTGACGAGCACGTTCGGGAAGGTCAGAAGGCGAGCGAAGACGTCGTCCTGGATGACGGTGCTCGAAAGATCTTCGAAGAAAAGGTCAGCTTCTTCTTCGTAGACGTCGAGGCCGAGCGCACCGATTTGGCCGCTCTTCAGTCCCGCGATGACGGCGGGGGTATCGACGAGGGCTCCGCGGCTCGTGTTGATGAGCATTACGCCGGGCTTCATACGCGCGATGCTCTCTCGGTCGATCATGTGCCGTGTTTGGGGCGTGAGGGGAACGTGGAGGGCGATGATGTCGGTGCGAGAGAGGACTGCGTCGAGATCTGCGTATTCGACTCCCGCCGCTTGCAGCTCGGGGTCCGGATAGAGATCGTAAGCGAGCACGCGGCAGCCGAAGCCGAGAGCGATCCGGCTGAAAGCAGCTCCAATTTGGCCGGTCCCGACAACGCCCATCGTCTTTTGGTAGATGTCGAAGCCGAGCAGCCCCTCGAGCGCAAAGTTCCCCTCACGGACGCGCGCGTAGGCGCGATGGAATTTCCGATTCAGGGTCAAGATCATGCCCATCGCGTGTTCGGCTACGGCGTGCGGCGAATAGGCAGGAACGTGGGCCACGGTGAGTCCTCGGCGGGCGGCGGCGCGCAGATCGACGTGGTTATAACCAGCGGAGCGCAGCGTCAGTAGACGCACTCCTTGGTCGGCGAGGATGTCGATGACGGGCTCGGAAAGATCATCGTTCACGAAGGGACAGATCGCGTCGAACCCGCGGGCGAGCGCGGCGGTCGCCGAGGTCAAGCGGGATTCAAAGAAGGCGAGCTCGTGGCCATGGTCGCGATTGGCCTGTTCGAGGGCGAAGCGATCGTAGGGTTTGGTGCTAAAAACAGCGATCTTCACGCGCGGTTCTCCTCTCGAGTTCGAGCGCCCATGGCGCCCTCCGATACCGGCGGAGTATGTTCATGGGCAGAGTGGAGCGCAAGCGGCGACGGGATGATGTTCGCTCGCGAGAGCAGGGACGACAGGTGGTAGGAGAGAGGTTTCGTTTCGAGTGAGTGACATCAAGATGAACGTTGCTTCCGCTGACAAGCACGTCTCTGTCGGCGCGAACCTCTCGGGGCTGACTGAGAGTGAAGCTGCGATTCGGCTCAGTACGGATGGTCCGAACGCGCTCCCGATGGACGAGCCCCGTGGATGGCTCGCGATTGCGCTGGAGGTGCTGCGGGAGCCGATGTTTTTGATGCTCCTCGCGGCAGGTTCACTCTATCTGATGATGGGCGAAACCCAGGACGCCCTGATGCTGCTCTTTTTCGTCTTGGTCATCATGGCCATCACGATCTTCCAAGAGCGTCGCACCGAACGCGCGATTGAAGCTCTCCGGGAGCTATCGGGACCCCAGGCGCTCGTGATCCGAGAAGGGGAGGCGCGGCGTGTGGCTGGGACCGAGGTGGTGCGCGGCGATCTCGTGATCTTGTCCGAGGGAGACCGCGTCCCCGCGGACGGAGTGATGCGCCGGAGCGAACATCTCGTCGTCGACGAATCGCTCCTCACGGGAGAGTCGGTTCCCGTGCGCAAACAGGCGAGCGAGACGCGAGAAGGGCTCGAAAGGCCAGGGGGCGATGATCTCTCGTCAGTCTTCTCCGGAACGCTCGTGACCGGGGGACAGGGGGTCGCGGAGGTTATCGCAGTCGGAACTCGCTCAGCGCTCGGCAGCATCGGTGATGTGCTCCGGCAAGTGAAACCCGAGTCGACGCAGCTCCAGAGAGAGACTCGCCGCCTTGTGCGGGTCTTCGCGATCGCGGGTGTCCTTGCTTGTGCGCTTGTGGTGGTCACCTACGCGCTCACGCGCGGCGGAGGAGTCCAGGAATGGAAGCAAGGCCTGCTCGGGGGCATCGCGCTCGCCATGGCCATCCTCCCGGAGGAGTTTCCGGTAGTTCTGACGGTCTTTCTCGCTTTCGGCGCCTATCGCATCTCGAAGAGTCAGGTGCTCACGCGGCGTATGCCCGCGATCGAGACGCTCGGGGCGGCGAATGTGCTCTGCGTCGACAAGACGGGGACCCTAACGGAAAACCGGATGACCGTCAGGAAGGTGGTCACAGGAGGAGCTGTCACCTCGCTGAGCGAGGGAGACGCGCTCAGTGAACAGGCTCAGATTGTCCTCGAGTCTGCTTTTCTTGCGAGTCGCCGCGAGCCCTTCGACCCGATGGAGAAGGCGATCCATGAAGCGGCGCTGCCGGGACTCACTGCGTCAGGAAAGCTCAACTGGCCTCTCTCTCGGGAATACCCGCTCACTCGCGAGTTACTCGCCATGACCCAGGTCTATCGGACGACGGTGAGTGATGAGCTTTTCATCGCAACGAAGGGCGCTCCCGAGACGATCCTGGAGCTCTGTGGGATCACGGGTGCCGCCAGGGATCGGCTGATTCACTCCACGGAAGAGCTCGCGGAGAGCGGGCTCCGGGTCCTCGGCGTCGCCCGAGGGAGAATGCGTCCGGAAGCGCTCGGGGAGAGCCAGAGGGACCTTCCGCTCGAGTACTTGGGGCTCTTGGCGCTCGAAGATCCTCTGCGCGCGGGTGTTCCGGAGGCGGTCCAGGAGTGCGCCGCCGCGGGCATTCGGGTTGTCATGATCACCGGCGACTACCCCAAGACGGCTCGTACCGTAGCGGAGAATGCGGGCATCACGCCCATCGAGCGGGTCATGACGGGGGCGGAGCTCGAGCTCATGAGCGACGAAGCGTTGGCGCGGGAGGCGCGCTCGGTTCGGGTCTTCGCTCGGGTCGTCCCGGAGCAAAAGCTGCGCATTGTGAACGCTCTCAAGGTCGCGGGAGAGATCGTCGCGATGACCGGCGATGGGGTGAACGATGCCCCGGCGCTGAAGAGCGCTCACATCGGTATTGCCATGGGCCAGCGAGGCACCGATGTCGCTCGTGAGGCGGCGTCGCTCGTTCTTCTGACCGACGACTTCTCCGCGATCGTCCAGGCGATCCGGCTCGGTCGTCGCATCTACGACAACATCAAGAAGGCCATCGCTTTCATCTTGGCGGTGCACGTGCCGATCATCGGCCTCTCGATGCTCCCAGTGTTCATTCCGAGCTGGCCCTTGCTCCTGTTCCCGGCTCATATCGTGTTCCTCGAGCTCATCATCGATCCGACTTGTTCCCTCGTGTTCGAGGCGGAGGCGGAAGAAATGGACGTGATGAGACGTCCGCCGAGGCGCCGAGACGAGCATCTCTTCGGCTGGGACACAGTCGCTATTTCGATGGTCCAAGGACTCGGCGTGCTCGGCGCGAGTCTCCTCGTTCTTTGGTTCGCGCTCGGGCGATATCCTGTGGACGCAGCGCGGGGTCTCTCCTTTGCGACCTTGGTCCTCGGGTCGCTCGCGCTCATCTTCATCAATCGGTCCTGGACGACCTCTGCCTGGTCGAGCCTCAGGTCACCGAACCCAGCTCTCGGCTGGGTCCTCGCCGCGAGCGTCGGCCTTCTCGCAATCGTACTTCTCGTGCCCGGTGCGCAGCGCCTGTTCCACTTCGCTCCCTTCACACTTGGAGACTTCCTCCTCGCGGCCTGCGCGGCTTTCTTGAGCGTCGCTTGGTTCGAGCTCAGAAAAGCCGCTCAGCGTCGGCGCGCTCTTCGCGCGGCGGGATGACCCTGTTCGCCTTCACCACGGCGGGCGGTGAAGGCGGGTCGAGCCTCGCTCAGCGAGCGTCGGGGTCGGCAGGTTCGGGGGCGAGCAGTGCTTTCTTGAGCTCGGCGAGCAGGAACACGGCGAAGCCGATGCCGGTCATGACCGCCCACCACCAGAGCTCGATCGGAGCCGTATGGAAGAGGCGATTCATGAGCGGCATGTACGTCATGCCGAACTGGAGCACGAACATGGCGATCGCTCCGAGCCACACGCTCTTGTTCGTGAAGAAGCCGATCTTGTTCGAGGTGAAGGTCAAACTCCGGCAGGCGAAGAGGTAGCCGACTTCGACGACCACGATCGTGTTCAAGGCAATCGTGCGGCTCGCTTCGACGGACTCACCCGTCGACTTTGCCCACCAAAAACAGCCAAAAGCTGCGCCGCCGACAGCGAGGGAGAAAAGCGCTGTGCGGACACCGAGCGCGCGATCCAAGATCGGCGCGTGGGTGGGCCTCGGGGGGCGATGCATGAGCCCGGGTTCGCGGGGCTCGAAGATGAGCGCGGTGCCGAGCAGAGCCGTTGCCAAGTTGACCCAGAGGAGCTGCACCGGCAGCACCGGGAGCGTCGTTCCGAACACGACAGCCGCGAGAAGTACGAGCCCTTCGCCGCCGTTTGTCGGCAGGGTCCAAGCGATGAACTTCACGAGATTGTCGTAGATGCCGCGTCCCTCTTCGACCGCCGCGGCGATGGTCGCAAAGTTGTCGTCGGTCAGGATCATCGAAGAGGCGGAACGCGCGACGTCGGTTCCGTTTTTCCCCATGGCGACGCCGATGTTCGCCTGTTTGAGAGCGGGAGCGTCGTTCACTCCATCACCGGTCATGGCCACGACGTGACCCCTGGACTGAAGTGCGCGGACCAAGGAAAGCTTCTGTTCCGGAGCGACGCGCGCGAATACCGAGGCGCTATTGGCGACCTCGGCGAGCTCTTCTTCGCTGAGCGTCGCGAGCTCGGTGCCGGTGAGGGCGCGGAGGCGACCGTCTTCGGTGCGCTCCCCTTCGAGGCCCAGCTCCATGGCGATGGCTGCGGCCGTGATGGCGTGGTCACCGGTGATCATCTTGACCATGATGCCTGCTTGGAGGCAGGCAAGGACGGCTCGTTTGGCTTCTTCGCGGGGCGGGTCGATCATGCCAACGAGGCCGAGGAAGGTTAGGTCGCGCACGTCGTCGTGACTGAGGGTCGCCTTGTCTGCGGGCAGCGTGCGCCTTGCCATGGCGAGCACCCGGAGCCCTCGGCTCGCCATGTCGTGGACGTCGCGCTGAACCGCCGCAACATCCAAAGACTCGGAAGGGCCGCTCGACGAGAGACGATCGACACATCGGCCGAGCAGGGTATCCGTCGAGCCTTTCACGTAGAGGACGGCGCCCTCGGGCGCCTCATGGAGTGAGCCCATGTACATGTGGGCGGACTCGAAGGGGAGCGCATCTCGGCGGGGTCTGTCGGCGACCTTCGTCGCGTCGAGTCCGGCCTTCTCGGCGGCGACAGTCAGCGCGGCCTCGGTCGGATCTCCTTCGACCTTATAGCCCTCATCATTTTCGACGAGGCGAGTGTCATTACAGAGCGCTCCGCAGGCGAGTGTTTCGAAGAGCGCAACGGAGACGTCAGGAGAGATGTTGCTCCGATCTTCGCGAAGCAGCTCACCTTTCGCCGCGAAACCGACGCCGGTGAGATGGAACGTCTCACCACCGGCGACGATGGTGGTGACGGTCATCTGGTTCTCCGTCAGCGTGCCGGTCTTGTCGGAGCAGATGACTGTCGTACTGCCGAGCGTCTCTACTGCGGGGAGCCTTCGGATGAGCGCGCCGCGTTTGGCCATCGAGGAGACACCGACGGCGAGCACGATCGTGACTGCTGCGGGAAGGCCTTCGGGGATGGCTCCCACGGCGAGAGCGATCGCCGTATTGAAGGTATCGACGGGCGAGTTGCCGCGCAGCCATTGAACGATGAGCAGCGCACCGGCGAGTCCGAGGATGACCCAGACGAGCAGGCGAGAGAGCTCCCCGATGCGCCGGGTGAGGGGGGTCTCGAGAGCCTTGGTGGTCGCCATCAGATCGGCGATCCGGCCCATTTCGGTCGCGTCACCGACCGCAACCACCACACCTCGAGCTACGCCGTAGGTCACGGAAGAGGCCGCGAAGGCCATGTTCTCCCGATCTCCCACGCCCGTATCAGCGGGCAGGACAGTGTCGTTCTTGCTCGAAGGCACCGATTCGCCGGTCAAGCCCGCTTCTTCGACTTTTAAGTCGCGGATCTCGAGCAGCCGAAGGTCGGCGGGAACAGTGTCTCCCGACTGCAGGGCGACGATATCTCCCACGACGAGCTGTTCGCTCGGGATACGTTGGAGCTGCTCGTCCCTGAGAACTGTGGCTTCCGTGAGGATCGCTTTGGAGAGAGCAGCGATCGATTGTTCTGCGCGGAACTCCTGGAAGAACCCGATGATGCCGTTCAAAAGGACGACGGCGAAGATGACCCCGGCGTCGACGAGGTCTCCCAAGAAGACAGAGAGACCGGCCGCCCCGAGCAGTACGATGACGAGGGGCTGAACGAACTGTTCGAGGAGCTTACGAACCCAGGAGACGCCGCGTCCTTCGGAGAGTGCGTTCGGTCCGTCCCGTTCGAGCCGCTTTCCAGCCTCAGAAGAGGAGAGACCACGCTCCGACGACTGGAGGTTGTCGAGGGTCTCTTCCGTGCTGAGGGAGTGCCAAGGAGTTTGTGTCGTCGACATGTATTCGGGTGCTTGGGGGAGACCGGTCCAAGCGAGGGTCCCTGCCCCGAGCGCATCTCAAAAAAGCCGCGCGCGCAATAAGCACGGAGCACCTACCGATAAACAGCGCTGAACGCGGCTCGAGCGCGGTACGCGAGACCTGGCCCGCGCCGAGGGGTGGCCTTCTCGGGCGCCCCACAGATGCTCGAGGCGGCCCTAGGCGCGGAGCTTGAAGTCGGCAAGCGGGAACGGGACGCCGTTGATGAGCAGCTCGACACGGTGAAGGCCCGGGTAGTGTTTCCTGGTGGTCATCTGCGACAGCGCAACCCTTCCGCTGAGAGCCAAGCTGGTCCCTGATGAGAGCGTGAGCCGCTTCAGCTTGAAGACCTTGGGGCTAGTTCCCCCGCTCGCTTTGACGAAGTGTACCGTGTAGTCGACGGCGAGCTCCTGAGTCTGGCGAGCGGAACTCTTGAGCTCGAAGGAGAAGCGGACAGTATCGCCGATGCGCGCGGTCTTCGGCGAGAGCCAGACAGAGCGCACTTCGACTCTCGGCTTGGCTCCGACGCCGAGCAGCTCAAGGGCGCCGAGGTGGCCCTTTTTGACGAGAGAGCGGAGGGCATGCTGGATGAGCGCTCGGGTCTCAGGAGAAGCTTCTCTGAGCCAGCTTTCACAGGTCTTGAGGGTGAGCTCGGGGTAATCTTTGCTGAGGTCGTTCAGACTATTGGCGACACTGCGCCTAACAAGAGACGAAGGATCGTTCTTCAGAGGCTCGAGCAACGCGAGCACTCGTTCGGGGTTGTCCGTGAGCCAGCGAACTCGCGCGCCCCAAGGCAAGCGAAGCCGCGTGCCTTCGGAAACTAAGCGGCGCACATGGGGATTTTTGTCCTTTGCCCAAACCTTGAGTTTACGCAGCGTCCGCTCGGGATCTTCCTCGATGTACGGACGGATGCTCCATTCCGCGGTGAAGCGGCGAGTGAGCTCGTGCTGCGCCTCGAGGGAGAGGTCGAAGTGCTCGAGGCCGTATTCGGCCACGAACATCGTGTGGGGGAGGTAGAAGAAAGGCCCCATGCCCCCTCCGAGGAGCTCGTCTTGGCCGTGTTCGGGGCCGAGGGAGCGGAGAAGGATGGCGAGAGCGCTCGGGTAGTCTTCGGGAAGATGATCGCGGAGGGCGCGACAGATGTGCCGGCCGCGGTCCATGAGCTCGAGTTCATCGAGTCCGCGAGTCGCCTTGGGAACGAACTTGGAAGTCGGGAAGGAAGGCTCGGCCCGCTCCAGGTCCGAGGCCAAGCGCCGCACGAGGTCGAGCGAGAAGAAGTGTTTGAGTTGCTCAGCCATCGTTTCCCAAATGGTGGGGGCGAGGAGAGGTCCATATGAGGAGGCAGAGCTTGCGGCAAGGGCGCCCAGCGAGCCCGCACGAAGCAAGCCTGCCGCGGCGAGAGCAGGGCGCAAAGGAACATACACGAGCCGCTTCATAGGGGGGCCGAGTCGAGCTTCCATGAGCGTGCGACCGTGGTGAAAGCGGCTTTTCTCCAAGTTCGATTGCGCCCGAAAAATGTGATTTCATGCGCCGCATGCCTGAGTCTTTGCCCCACAGAATGCTCGTCGTTCACAACGATCCCGGGACGGGCGGTGAACTTCGGACGCTCGAGGCGCGGGACTTTCAGCGCTACGCATTCGGGAGCCTCCTGACGTACGCCTGCGAGGTCTACGAGCGGGTCTTCCAGCAGCGCATCATCCGCACGAGCACTCTCCGTCTTCCGGGAGAGGTCCCGGTCTACGAACTCGCTCAGCTCACCGAGGTTTCAGTCGGCGAGCGTTTCGATTCCGTGATCTGCCATTTGAACCTCGATCACGGGGGAGTTGTCACCGAGGAATTCCTCGCGGGGCTGCGCGAGCGTTTCCTGAAGGCCGATGGTGTGCTCCTGAACCCGGTTCGGGATATCTCGAAGAAGCAGGTGGCCCGGACGTCGAGTGTGCCTCTCGAGACGGACTCGGCGCCCTGTGTCGTCAAAAAGGACGATAACTACAACCATCCGGAAACCGTCCTTCGCCTGGAGACACAGGACGAACTCGACGCCTGGCGTGGTCGCACGAGCGAGGAGGAGCGGAAGGGCCTCGTGATGCACAAGCTGCTCCGCTACTTTGGGAGCGAGAGCTCAGGTATGCATCAGCTCGAGCGCTGGATCGTCGTGTTCGACGATCTGACGGTCAATCACCGCGCATCGAACGACTTTTTCATCAAGAGCGCGACCTCTCTCTCCTACTACGTGCGCGACGAGCGCGGGATGTCTAGCGATCTGAAGCGTCTCTCGGAGACCGGCTACGAGTGGAAGGGGCGCTCGATCGACTGCGCTTACGATAGTGACGGCGAAGCCTGGGACGCACGGCGAGCGACGCTCGAAGAGTGCCGCGCCGCCTTCGGCTTTCACTACGCGGAGCTGGACGTCATCCGCCCCTCGATGAACGAGTTCGTGGTCATCGACGTGAATCAGACTCCGGGACCCTCCTACAAAAATGTCTTTTTCCGGGAGCTCGCTGCGAGGCAACTCGCCGTCGGACTCGGCATCGATCTCGGGAGTCTGCCCGCGCTCGCCAAGGAAGCTCACGACGTATTCCTTCTCGCGGAGACGAAGAAGCAGGCGGGCGAGCTCGAGTCTGCGCGTGCGGCCTATAAGAAGCGCGCGGCCATGGAAGGGGGCGACGCCGAAGAGCGCTTCGTTGCGCAGCTCGAGGCAGGTCGGCTTGCCGTGCGCCTCGAGTCTCCGGAACCGGTAGTCCTGAGCGAGCTGCTCTCAGCTTTCATGTTGCGCCCCTCCCGAGCGGAACCTCTCTACGAGCTGACCTGCTACTTCCGGAAGCGGAAGAACTACGCGATGGCTGCGCTCTTTGCGAAGGCGGGAGTCGAGACGAAACGACCGCCCAACGATCATCTTGCGGTCCTCGAGAGCATCTATAGCTGGCGCCTTCTCGATGAACTCGGGGTCGCAACTTCATGGATCGGAGACCGCGTTTCGGCTCGCGAATCCTGGCAGGAGGTGCTCCATCGAGCCGAAAGTGGCCTCAATGTTGCGGACGCTGACGTGCAGCGGATCCGGGACAACATCGCTCTCATGAGCAAGTGAGGTGCTCGAGGGCGCTCCCCACCGGGGGCCTTTTCCCTGAGAGGCTCGAGGAGCTGCTTCCGGAGACTGCGCGTACGCGCCGAGGAGGAGCTGCTCTCAGGGAGCTGCGTAAAGTCGGAGCTCGTGGATCGAATAGTAGGAGCCGGGGACGCCTTCGAGCACCGAGAGCCGGAGTCGATCGGCGGTCACGGGCTTCGGGAGCACGATCCGGAACACGAAGGTCTTCGGCTTGAAGATCTGAGCTTCGTAGTAGCGGAGCTCAGGCTGTTCGGCGATGATGCCGTGATCT
The DNA here is from genome assembly GCA_023428245.1 of Pseudomonadota bacterium. Lineage (GTDB taxonomy): Bacteria > Myxococcota_A > Polyangia > Polyangiales > Polyangiaceae > NIC37A-2. Next base: position 105,855 of record JAEYYX010000091.1, on the reverse strand, counting down.
TCGTCGCCGTGGAAGGCCGTGAGCTGGAAAGACACAGGAACGTCGGTGACCCGGGTGGGCGCTTCGATCTCGAGAGCAAAGATGGGCTCAGGGTGGTCGAGCTGGACCTCGAAGAACTGGCCTTTTTCCTGATAACGGCGCCCCGTCCAATAGGTCTCCAGGCGGCCGTCGAGCGCTTTTGCTGCTGCTTCAGGACGAAGATTCGTCGTAGCTCTGAGACGGGTTTGATCGATGAGACGAAGGCCGGTGGGGAGCTCGGGCATCGGCAACAAGTCGAGCACCTTCTGGTCCCGTTCGAGCAGCGTGAAGACGCTGTGGGAGCCGTGTTCGAAGGCGAGTTGATACCGGTCAGGTCGAGCGAGCAGTTCTTGTTTGAGGTTCTCCTGACCCCGCCGGAGATCTTCACCGAAGATCACGAGGTGCTTCGAGCCGACGGCGAGCAGGGTGCGGCGTGCGCTTTCGCTCGGGAGGCGATCGAGGGAGCGTCGGGCGAGCTCGGTCACGGGTGGCTGCCAGCTCGACTGTCCGTTGACGAAGCGATGTTTATGGTAGAGGGCGAGATAGTTATGGAGCGCCATGCCGGCGTCGCTCTGGAACACTCTCCGGCCCGTATCCTGAGGAGCAAAGGCGATCAGGTCGTCTTTCGGGAGAGTCGCGACGAAGTCGAGAGCGGGTGGAGAGCCTTCCGCGGCCCAGACGCGCTCGACAGGATGCGGGAAAGAGCGGAGCTCGCATGCGAGCCCGAGCAGCAGGAGCGCTGCTACGAAACGGCGGGCGCCGCGCCCGCGAAAGCGCAAAAGGAGCCAGGCGCCGCCCATGCCCGCGAGCACCGAGAGCACAAAGGTCGTCATGATGGCCTGGCGGCCGACCTTGCGAATGCCGTTATAGCCGGGGAAATAGGTGTGAAAATAGTAGTAAAGGCCCCGGACCGGCGCGCCGTCCCAAGTGAAGGGATGGATGCCGAGGAACATGGTGAGCGCGACCAGGAAGACGGCGAAGTAGAGGCCGCGGCGGCCGCGGAAGGGATGCGGCAGGTTGCGGCGGGCGATGACCAGCGCCGCGGCGATGAACGTGATGACCCCAGGCAGCATGCTGTGGTTCGCGAGGGTGACGGTCACCGTCGCGATGAGCGTGAGAACCCAGGCCAAGAGCCCGGAGCGGAGGCGCTCTTTCGGGAGCCTTCCCAAGCCTGAAAGGAGAGGCACGCAGAGGGCGCAGAGCACGAGTGCCGTGGCCGTAAATCCTGGGAAGGCGATCTCGTCGTGGGGACCGTCGGCCAGATGGTGCATCGCGGTGAGCGTGCGATTCGTCGGGTGAACGTTCGCGAAGAAGCTCAGCTTACCGTCGTTCGCCGACGCGTAGGCGATGCTCCGCTCGAGCTCGAAGGAGTGCCGTACGGCGAAATAGGGAAAGGCGATGAGCAGCCCAAGCGTTCCCATCGTGACAGCGCCGGCCCCGAACCAGAGGTAGAAGCCACGCCCGGGGCGATGCCGGAAGAGGAGGAGCGCGCCTGCCACAGCGAGCAGCGGGATCAGAAACATCGTGTAGTAGAGGCAGGTTCCGATCTGGAGCAGGACGCACACCCAGAAAGCCAGGGCATCCTTCGGTCGCTGTTTCTCGATCGCGCGATGCAAAAAGTAGAAGATCGCCGGGATCCACTGGACGGCGCTCAGCTGGATGCGCCCGAGTTCGAAGAAGACGAAGGGGCTGAAGGCGTACATCACGCCGGCTAAAAAACCCGCGGCGCCGCTCCCCGTCAGGTGTCGCACGAGCAGGTACATGAAGTACACGGCGAGCGCGAGCGAGCAGAGCAGCGTTAGATTGTAGGCCCAGATGGGCTTGTCCGTGAGCAGGTAAAAGGGCGCAAACAGGAGCGAGAGCCCGAAATGGTTCTCGTTGAAGACGATGGAGCGGGGCAGGGGTGCGAAATAGTAGTCGTCGTAGAAGCCGAGGGGACCGAGACCGAGCGCCGCGTCGATCCGGCTGCCCATGATCATCGCGTTCGTGTAGGCGTCCCAATAGTAAATCGCCCGGAGCACGACGACGCCTGCGTCCTTGGCCAAAGGCCACGTCATCACGAGCGTGATGAAGGCCGCAGCGACAAGGACCGCGAGATGACGGAGGAGGGGACTCCGCGCGCCGAAGGACGGAAGAAACCTGAGGCTCTTCATGGTCGTAACGCCCCGCACCCTAGACGAAGCCGATAAAATGTCCCGGGACTTTTCCCGGCACTTTCGGGAGAAAGTGGCCTTCTTTCGCTCAGAACGGGGCGGAGCTTCGGGGCATTCTCGACAAGGATCAGTGGGACGACTCGCTAGGATCGCCGCGGAGGCCGAGCCGGGTCGCCATGTGGTGGAGGTTGCCGCGGGCCATGCCGAGGGCACGCGCAGCAGCGGCCCAGTTTCCGCCACTCAGTTCGACTGCACGCAAGATCCAGAGGCGCTTCGTCTCGTCGACGGCTTCAGCCAAGGTCATCGCGCCTAACGGGACGCTGAGTGGGTCGAGGCTGGTTCCGCCGTCGCCTTGAGGGGGTGACGAGGAGGAAGAGAGCTCGAAATGCTCAGGGCCCATCAGAACGGGCGAGCCGCGCTTGACCTTGGCCCCGGCCCGGAGGACCGCTCGACCGAGGACATGGTCGAGCTCACGGACGTTCCCGGGCCAGTCCGCTTGCATGAGGGCGAGACGGGCTCGCTCGTTGAGCCGAACCGGGCCGAGCCCGAGGCGCCGTCTGTAGGAGTCGAGGAAATACCCGGCCAAAAGCGGGATATCCGAGCGCCGCTCGCGGAGCGCGGGGACGTGGATCGGATACATGTTCAAGCGGTGGAGGAGATCAGCGCGGAAACGCCCCGCGCGGACCTCGGCGGTGAGGTCACGGTTGGTGGCAGTGAGGACCCTCACATCGACTCGGATCACCTTGTCCGAGCCGACCCGTTGGATCTCGCCCTCTTGGAGGACTCGGAGCAACTTGGGCTGGACTGAGAGGGGGAGCTCCCCGATCTCATCGAGAAAGAGGGTACCCCTGTCGGCGATCTCGAACTTACCGGCGCGGTCGCTCACGGCACCTGTGAAGGCCCCGCGCAAATGACCAAAAAGCTCGCTTTCGACGATGGTCTCCGGGAGCGCGGCGCAGTTCACGTGGATGAGGGGGGCCTCGGCGCGTCTTCCGCGCTGATGGATGGCGCGGGCGACGAGCTCCTTGCCGACCCCCGTCTCCCCGGTGATGAGCGTGGGGAAGTCGGTCGGTGCCACGAGATCGATCTCCTCGAGCACGCGCTTCATAGGCTCACTGGTACCGATGATTTGGCTGCCACCGCTTGAGGCGTGGGCCTCTCGCTGAACTGTGCGCGCGACCTGCTCGTGATGACGGGAGGCTGCTTCGAGCGCGTCGATCAGGCGCATTGTGCGGAGCGTGGCTCCGGCGAGAGCGCCGAGCATGCGGAGCGAATTTTCATCGAGTTGATCGAACGCTCCCGGATCGAGGGAGTCCGCGGTGAGTACGCCGATGACCTCTTGGTTCTCGATGAGCGGGCAGGCGAGGCATGCATGAACATCGCACGTCGCGTTCGGGTTCTTCAGCAGAAGCCCGTCATAAGGGTCAGGAAGCGGACTGTCCGCGGCGAAGCGCACTGGAACGCCCCGAGCAACAACGACGTCGAACCTCGGGTGTTCGGAGCGGGGGAAGCGTCGTCCGAGGACTTCGGGGACGAGTCCGTGAGTCGCGAGCGGGACGAGATCACCGCCGGAGAGCTCGAGGATGGCCGCGGCGTCACAGGGGATCGCCCTTCGGACAGCGTCGAGGAGGCGCGCCAGCCGGTCCTCGCTGGCGAGGGCCTGGCTCAGGTCGAGGGCAATGGAGAGGAGCGGCGCTTCCATGGGTATGGACGGGATAACACGTTATCGAAATCGCAACCAATGGCGTTATTCTCGGAATAACAGATAATGGGAAATGCCTTGGAAATGATTCAAGAATTCTATGGCACGGAGGCTGCTTGAGAGATGGTCAGGGCATCTCCCCAAAAAATACCGATTCGGAAAAGCAGAACGGGAACACCGAACGGGAACACCGAACGGGAACACCGAACGGGATACCGAAAGGAGATGCCGAAAGGAGATGCCGAAAGGAGATGATGACCATGATCGACACTCAACAAACTCTGGGCGACGTCGCCGCTACCCACCCTGCCTCCACCCGCGTCTTCCTGCGGCATCGCCTCGACTTCTGCTGCGGGGGGCGACAGAAGCTCGAGGAAGCCTGCCGCAAGGCAGGGCTCAACCCCGCTCACGTCATCGCGGAAATCGTCGCCGAAGAGGCGCCGAGTGTCCCCGTCCGCTGGGACCAAAGGCCGCTGCCTGAGCTCGTCGAATATATCATCTTCCACTACCACGACGCTCATCGCTCTACGCTGCCCGCTCTCATCGATGCGGCCGCGCGCGTGGAACGGGTGCATGGGAGCAAGGAGACCTGTCCCCACGGACTTGCGGACCAACTCGCTGTGCTCGATCGGGAACTTCGTCATCACATGGCGAAAGAAGAGCAGATCCTCTTTCCCGCTATCGTGAGTCGAGGCCCCACGTCCAGCATGCACATGCCCGTCCGGGTGCTCATGCAGGAGCACGAGGACCACGGCGAGAACCTCCAGGCGCTCCGTGCGCTCTGTACGGACTATCGCCCCCCTCGGGAGGCCTGCGCGACTTGGCGAGCGCTCTACGGCAGCCTACAAAAGCTCGAATCCGAGCTCATGGAGCATATCCACCTCGAAAACAACATCCTGTTCCCTCGCGCGCTCGGCTCCTGAAACCCGAAAGCGTCCGAGTCCGAGACACCGCCGAAAGTGCGCCATGCACACGCTCTACCTGCTCTCTGTTTGGCTTCATATCCTCGCCGCTACGATCTGGATTGGAGGAATGTTCTTCCTGGTGCTCGTGGTCGTGCCGTGGATGCGCGCGGGAGGAAGAGCGAGTGGAGCTGCGTTTCTTCGAGAGACGGGGCTCCGCTTTCGGCGAGTGGGCTGGTGGTGTTTCGGGATCCTCATCGTCACCGGCACCTTCAATCTCTGGATGCGTGGGGTGCGGCTCGCCGACTTCGTGAGCATCAAGTGGCTGACCTCCCCTTTCGGCCAGCTGATCCTTCTGAAGTTGGCGGTGTTCTTGCTCGTGCTCCTCGTGAGCATTTTGCATGACTTCATCCTCGGCCCACGCGCGACCGACCAGATTGCGAGAGATCCGAGCTCCCCCGAAGCGGCCTTGGCGCGCAAGCGCGCCTCTTTGCTCGGCCGACTCAACGTGGTCTTTGCGCTGATTCTTGTGGCGCTCGGAGTCGCGATCGTGCGCGGGTTGCCGTGACTTTACTGGGCGAGACGTCCGGCGTCCAAGGTGACGAGGCGGGAGGCCAGGCGCCCAACGTCCGCCACGTCATGGGTGACGAGAATCGCGGGCAGTTGGCTCGCCTCGAGCAGCTCACGGAGCATCTCGCCGAGTTCGACGCGGAGTTCATGGTGGAGAGCGGAGAAGGGTTCGTCGAGTAAGACCAGGCCTGGCTCGGACGCGAGGGCGCGCGCGATGGCGACCCGTTGTGCTTCGCCGCCGGAGATCGCGATGGCGCGGCGGTGAGCGAGGTGGTGCGCACTCGTTCGTTCGAGCCAAGAGAGGGCGAGCTCCTTTCGCTCACTCCTTTTCGCTCGTGGGACACCGTAGGCCACGTTCTCCCAAACGGAGAGGTGAGGGAAAAGCGCCAAGGACTGGAAAACGAGGGCGACGCGGCGCTTGTGCGGCGGAACAAAGATCGACGCTTCGCTGTCGAAGAGGACCTCTCCGTTCAGGACGATCCTACCGCGGTCGGGCTTCAGGATGCCGGCGAGGCAGGCCAGAAGTGTCGTCTTGCCCGCTCCGGAAGGACCCATGAGTGCGGTGAGGCCTCCGCTTCCTTCAACGTGGATATCGAGTCTCGGTCGTCCGGGCTCTTGGCCTTCGACGAAGAGATGCGCTGAAAGACGAGGCTCAGAAGGCATGGGGTTTCCTCTGGGCGAGTTTGGTGCCGACGTAGAGGGCGGCAATGGCGCAGGCGGACAGAACCGTCACGAGTCCAGCTGCTTCTGCTTCGCGGTTGGCCTGGACCGCATCGTAGATGGCGAGGGATGCTGTTTGAGTGAGGCCAGGGATGTTCCCGGCGATCATCAGGGTCACTCCGAAGTCTCCGAGAGAGCGCGCGAACCCGAGAGTGACGCCGGCGACAATGCCGCTTCGACTCATGGGCAGGACAATCGTGAAAAAAACGCGGAGGGGAGGGGCGCCGAGGGTCGCAGCGGCTGCGGTGAGACGGGGATCTACCTCCTCCATGGCCGCGCGTGTGGTCTTTACGACGAAGGGGAGAGCCGCCAAAAAGCCTGCTAGGACCGCGGCCGTGCGCGTAAAAACGAGGGGCTCCGAGGCGAGGGACTCGTAAGCGCGACCGATGCTGCTGCTTCGGCCGAGGGCGGTGAGAAGGTAATATCCGAGGACCGTCGGGGGGAGAACCATCGGAGCGGTGAGCAAGGTCTCGAGCCAGTCGCGTCCGAGGAATCGTGAGCGCGCCATGAGCCCGGCGAGCGCCACTCCGACGATCGCCGCAAGGACCGTCGCCGCCGAGGTCACCTGGAGCGAGAGGAGCAAGGGGTCCCAGTTCACGGCGCGGTTCGGGACCTTTCTTCGGGAGGTAGGAGCCCGAACTCGCGCAAGGTCGCGCGCCCGCGGGGGGAGGCCACGAAGCGCGCAAAAGCGACGCCTCCGGCGCGATTTTTCCCACGACCACAGACCACGAGCGCCTGTTTCAGGAGGGGAAACAGCTCCTGTGGCACCTCGATCCATGGATTGTCGCGATCCCTAGCGACGTGGCTCAGGGCGATGATGGCAGCATCGACGTTCCCGGTTTCGGCGAATTGAAAAGCGTGTCGCACGCTCTCGCCAAAGACGAGCTTTGGGCGAAGCTCCTCCCAGAGCCCGAGTTGCTCGAGGGCTTGTCGAGCGGCGCGGCCGTAGGGAGCGTGATCCGGATTTGCGATGGCGATCTTTCGGTAGCGTGCGTCGGTCAGCTCCTCGAGCTCTCGAGGGGGTGATTGGGAGCCTGCTCGGGTCCAAAGGGCGAGGCGGCCATGGGCGTAGTTGACCTGGGTCGCGGCATCACAGACTCCTCCGTGAACAACGTCTTCGACGAAGGAGACGTGCGCTGCGGCGAAGACGTCAAAAGGAGCTCCCGCTTGGATTTGTCGCGCGAGAACGCCCGTGGAAGCGAAGCTGAAGGAGATGCTTTGCCCTGTCTCTGCCTGAAAATCCCGCCCGATTTGCTCGAAGGCGAGAGTGAGATCGGAGGCCGCGGCGACCCGGACGGGCTCGGATGAAGCGGCCGGACGCGGAGAGCGGTCACAAGCGCTGGCCCCAAGGAGCGACGCGAGCGTGAGAGCGACGGCGAACGCCGCTGGCTCTCGGACGCTTGGGGATCGGACCATGAGGCCCGCACATTACCTGAGCGAGCGTGTCATAAGCCACAGCGCGCGACCCGAGCCGGATCCAGAGCCGATTCGTAGCGTGCGTCCGTCAATGAAACCAGGAAACATTCGAGCGCGAGGAGGTTCTCCGGTTGGGACAGGTCTTCGTTGCCTCGGCTGAGCTCGGCTGTGCTCAAGTTTTCATTCACTTCGGGCTCTGCCCAAGGCGCGCGTGTTTCAGGATTCAGCGACGCGTCGAATTCCCCTCGCGCCCGCTTCTTTGCGTGTTCGTAGAAGAGAATGACTGTCGAGAGATTCTGGAAAAGGCCGTTATGCATATACGGACCGGTGAGCGCCACGTTGCGCAGCGTCCCTACGCGGAACTTGCCGTTTTGGGCCGCATCATCGAGGACCCCTCCGAGCCCGAGGTCGGTCTTTGCGCCATTCAAGCGCCTGAGCGTCTGATTCTCCGGGAGGCCGAGGTTGTGGTACTCGAAGCTCGAGAAGAGCTCCCGCGCTCGCTCCGGTCCAGCACTGTCATGCATCTGGTGGCAAGCGGAACAGCTCGTCGCCTCCGCGGAGAAGAATAACTCCCTCCCGCGGGTTGCTGGGGAGCCTTCGGGGTATTCGTAGTGGGCAGGATCGCTCTTCGGCAGAAGCGACCGATCGTAGCGGGAATCGAAGGGCGAGAACCGCTCAGTTCGCTCGAAAGCCGCAATCGCGTCCGACATCGCGGCGTAGGCCACGGCCGCGTCATCAAAGACTCGATCGCCGTAGAGCGAGCGAAACATCGAAGGATAGTCCACGTCATCGAGGAGCCTTGCCACGACAGCTTCTTCACTCGGCATGCCCATCTCCACAGGGTTCAGCGGCGGCCCTCCCGCCTGCTCTGCAAGATCTCGCGCGCGACCATCGAGGAACAATCCCCCGAGGTAGCCTTCGTAGAGCGAAATCTCCGGATCGGTGTTGAACCTCGTACGAGAGCCTCGGGAGAGGGGAGGAATGAAGGACGCGTACATGGCGCTTGGCGCGTTTCGATCGCCGAGGGATTGGCCATCATCTCCAATGGACGCAGCTGCGACGCCCCCCTCGAGCGGCCTCGGGTCAGTGAACACGGCTTCGGGTGCGTGGCAGGTGGCGCAGGATTGGGTGCGCTCGCTCGATAGGTTTGGATCGTGGAAGAGAAGCTCTCCGAGGTCGGCTTTGGTCGGGGGCTCGCTCCCCTGATCTGCCTCGCAGCCCAGCTGAGGAGCAACGATGAGCGCCGTGAGCCAAGGAAGAGCTGCTCGCGCTGCCACGTTTTGGGAGCTATGGGATTCGCGTTCTCTCATTTTGATAAGAGTTGAGGATTTTAGGCGGATGGTTCGTTCGCGGCTGAGCACGTATGTGTGTCGCAAGAGCCGTACCATGAGGGCCCGAGCGCGACGTTGGCGTATGTTCTCAGGCGAGAGTCATGACGAAATCGTGAGTGGATCTGGGTTTTCGCGCGGTCAAGCGAGCCGCGTGCTCTAGGGAGCGCCGAAAAACGGAAGCCTGTTCGGCGCAGAAATGGCGTTCATCCCGGGGGGGTCTGCAAACGCTGCGTTGCTCTGACTTGAGCGGAGACGGTTCTCGGGCGAACATGAGTGTTCGGAAACACCGTTGGTGTTGCGCGTTCGCGCGGCTGGGGCCCCGCTGACAAATGCAACAAAGGCAGGGATTTCAAGTGCCCAGGGCGTCAAACGGCATCTTGACGCTCAAGAGCGGTCCCTCTAACAGACCAGGGTTGTCACGCTGGTTCTCATCGTTTCTTCGAGCCCTCCGCCCGGCCGCGCTTTTTTCGATAGCGATTTTCGCGTTCGCCTGCCAAGGCGCTTACCACTGTGATGAAGATGGGCGCTGTGACTGCCATGGGCGTCGCGACTGCGTCATCTCCTGCCCCTACGACCGTTGCGACGTGAGCTGTTCGCACACGAGCCAGTCGTGCGGGGTTGTATGTGGGGATAACTGCGATTTCGATTGCCACGACTCGAACCACTGTTCGAGTTTCAGTCGCGATAAAAGCGAAATCACCTGCCACCACCTGCCTTCCTGTGCATCGGAGTGTGGCGAGGAGTGTTTCTTCGAGTGTCGCGACGTGAGCGAGTGTTTTGCCCGAGCCGGTGACCGGAGCAAGCTGTACTGCGACCACGTGGCGCTCTGCGAGCTCGAGTGTGAGGGAGGGTGTGAGGTGTCCTGCTCGAACGTGGATCGCTGCCACGTCTCTTGTGACGGACCTTGTGAGGTCGAGCTCACCTGCAGCTCTGTCGCGGATTGTCGGCTGACCTGTGAGGGCGGGCAGATGCAGCGGGATCTCGGCTCCGGAACCTATCGATGCGGAGATAAATGATGGGCAGAAGAGGTATTTCAGTCCTGTCCTTGGTCCTTTCGAGCGCCCTCTGGGCGAAGGGCGCGTCGGCCGAGTCGATCATCCAGCGCGACGGGGACCACCCGAAGTATTCCGTCGAACTCGAGCCTCATCTAGCCCTTGGCTTTGGGATGCCCGGTTATTACGGCGGGTCGAGCTTCGGCGCCGGTCTCCGTTTGAGCATTCCTGTTGCCGAGCGCGGGCTGATCGACGGCGTGAACGACTCGGCTGCGATCGGCTTCGGGATTGATCTGATGCGCTACTCGGGCGGGGGCGCCTTCGCCGGAGACTGTGAAGAATACCGAGGTGCCGGCCGCGAGCGGGTCTGCGTGCGGGTCCGAGGGGCGCCTGGTCCTGCGCTGCAGGTGCTGGTTCCCGTCGTTTTTCAGTGGAACTTCTTCCTCGATCCCGCTTGGAGCGTCTTCGCGGAGCCAGGCATCGGGATCTATTACCAGCATCACGAGTTCGACGGCTCCGGGACCGCGGGGGCCTTCCCCGTCATTCAGCTCGGTGGTCGCTACCATTTTTCTCAGTCCACAGCGCTGACCTTCCGGATCGGGTATCCCTACTTTTCTCTGGGCGTCTCGTTCGGACTCTGAGGGTCAGGACGCGTTTTCGTCTGGGCTATTGCGCTTGACGGGGCGCTCCGCCCGCGGGGCCAATGGGCACGAGCTCCGAAACGGACGAAATGCGCAAAGATGCCCCAGGTGGGCGGAGGGGCGCGGAGTGGGGATCGCCCGTTATCCCCCGGACTCGCGCGCCGAAAACGCGATTTTTCCGGGGGGCAGTCGGTTCGCTCGATGGAGAGGAACCCTAGGGCTAGATCGGCCTGAGATTTGCAAAGCGAGGGGCGTGACTATCGCAGAAGACACCTCCGCCCAGATCCATCCGCACCTGCCGCCCCTAGCGGACCTCGCGGAGCTGTCCCTGCGGGAACGCGAAGAGGCCCTCGAGGCGTGGGTTTCGTGGCTGAACGCGAACCCCCATTTGGTCACTGAGGACTTCGAGAGCGACCTCGATCGCGCCCTGCATGAGCTCGATGACGACACGGTGCGAGAGACGCTGCGGCGCGACCTTCACAAGCGGTTCTCCGCGTGGCTCGAGACGGCCGGACGTCCTGGCGCCGGACGAGGGCCCGACGAGCAGCTCGAAGATATCTGACCTTCGTGAGGGCTTTTCCGTTACGATACGAGCGATGAGCTACTCTCCCTTTCCTCAGCCCTTCGAGGTCAGCTGGCAAAGGCTTGATGGGCTTGGGCGTGAGCAGGCGCGTCTCGAAAAGTTTGACGCCGGGTACGGGCTGAGCGGCGTGCTCAATCTCGAGGACGACGGTGTCCTGAGTTCATTCCGATATTCGATCGAGTGCGATGAGCGGTTTTGTACTCGTGTCGTCCGGGTTGAAGGGGAGCACGGAGATAGGCCTTTTTTCCTCGGGCTCGAGGCTGATGGTCTCGGGCACTTCGGTCGCAAGGGCATCCCTGCGCCGGAGTTCGACGGTGTCTTCGATATCGATCTCGGCTTCACGCCCTTCACGAACACTCTCGCGATCCGGCGGCTCAACCTCGAAGTGGGCCAGAAGGCGGAGGTGCGCTGCGCGTGGCTTCGTTACCCCGAACTTCACCTCGAGGCACTCGAACAAATCTACGAGCGACAAGGCTCTCACCTCTACCTCTATCGAGCGTTCATTGATGGCGAGCCGTTCTCGGCGCACCTCGAGACCGACGACTTCGGAGTGGTTCTTCATTTTGAGGGGCTCTGGGAGGCGCACCCGGGCCGCTGATGGGCCGCTCAGAGACGCGCTCTCGAGTTCATTTGCTCCGAAAATTTCAGATCTCTCTTGAGGAAGAGGCAGCTCTCGAGAATGCTCAAGGGCCGCTTCGATAAAAAAGACTATGCAGCGCTCCCCGATCATCCTCGCCTCGCTTCTTCTTTTCTCGTGCGCCAGCGCTCCAAAGGAGGCCGCCCGCCCCGAGTCTTCGAACTCGGTCGAGACCCAGGCAAAGGCCGAGAAAGAGCCGCTGCGGTTCGGATCTGCAGAAGCCTTCTCCTTCACTGGTCTCGTTCAGCGCGCGGAAGAGCTCGCCCGGCAGCCCTACGCTCCGCCCCCTCAGGCTCCGGCCGAGATCCTCGAACAGATCGACTACGACGCTCACGGCAAGCTCAAGTACAAAACCGAGCGCGCTCTCTTCGCTCGGGGCCCGGGAAAATACCCTGTCACGTTCTTCCACTTGGGAACGTTCTTTCGGGTACCCGTCAGGATGCACGTCGTGAGCCTTTCGGAGGGGCGCTCGGTCGCGCGAGAGATTCAGTACGACGAATCTTACTTCGAGATGCCCGAGGAGAGTCCGGCTCGGAAGCTTCCGCCCGGGAGCGGTTTTGCTGGTTTCCGTTTCCAAGAATCACGCCTCGGCGACCAAGAGAAGCTCCCCTGGCAGAAGAACGACTGGGTTGCGTTCCTGGGAGCGACGTATTTTCGGGCGATCGGTGAGCTTTACCAGTATGGCCTTTCCGCGCGGGCGATCGCTCTGGACGTGGCCGTCGACAAGCCCGAAGAGTTCCCATCCTTCACCCATATCTACCTGGAAGAGCCGAAGTCCGAGCAGGACCCCGCCATCGTCTATGGATTGTTCGATGGCCCGAGTGTCGTCGGGGTCTCGCGTTTTGTGATGCAGCGAGGAGCGGGAGTGACGATGGAGGTGTCTCAGACCATCTTCCTGCGAAGTGACGTGAAGAGATTCGGCATTGCTCCGCTCACGTCCATGTACTGGTTCTCGGAAAAATCGAGGGATGGCGAGGGGCTTGATTGGCGGCCCGAGGTGCACGACTCGGATGGCCTGGCTCTCTGGACAGGGAAGGGCGAACACATCTGGCGACCGCTCAACAACGTTCGGACGACGAGCGTCTCGGCTTTCGCGGACGAAAATCCCCGTGGGTTTGGCCTGTCTCAGCGTGACCGGGCCTTTGACCACTACCTCGACGGAGTGCGTTACGAGCGGCGCCCGAGCCTCTGGGTAGAACCCCTCGGCACTTGGGGGAAAGGATCCGTCGAGCTTGTTGAGATTCCGACGGACGATGAAATCCACGACAACATCGTCGCCATGTGGGTCCCTGAAGCGCCCGCTCGCGCCGGGGAGCGTTACAAGTTCGACTATCGTCTCCATTGGCTCGCGGACGAGCCCTACCGGAGCCCCCTTGCGCGCGTGGTGGCGACGAGGACGGGACGAGGGGGACAACCCGGGCAGCCTCGTCCGAGTGGCGTTCGCAAGTTCGTCGTGGAGTTCATGGGGGGACCACTCGAGAAGCTGCCCTATGGTGTGCTTCCTGAGCCTGTGCTTTGGGCTTCACGCGGCAGTTTTTCCTACGCCTTCACGGAAGCGGTCCCGAGCGACATTCCGGGCCACTGGCGCGCGCAGTTCGATTTGACAGTGGAGGGAGAGGAGCCCGTGGAGATGCGGGCGTTCTTGAAGCGAGGGGATGAGCCTCTGTCGGAGACCTGGCTCTACCAATGGCATCCGCGCTGAGTGTCGCCGCCTCACAGCAAGTCAGAACCAACGACGTGCGTCGGGCGCAGGCGGAGAATTCGGTGGCGCTTCTTGGGGTATCGCGGGTCATGCGAGAGGCTCCGCGCGCCCTTGGTCAATGATTCCTTGGTCAATGATTCAAATGTGAGACATTCGGAAATTCCGCGTCTCTTCTGCCTCTTTGAACATTGACCGCGATAGCGCGTCGGGTCAGACCAGGAGAGCGCTCGCTATTGAGGGTGGCACGTGTCTCTCGCTTCGATGTTGCAGTGAGCAGGGCCGGCCGCCTGAGGGCGCACGCAGGAAAGGGAGAGGCATGAAACAATGTGACCTGTGCGGGAACAAATACGACAAGACCTTTGAGGTGGTGATGGGCGGGGGGACCTACACGTTCGACTGCTTCGAGTGCGCCATTCATAAGCTGGCCCCGACCTGCGGCCACTGCGCCTGTCGGATCATTGGCCATGGCGTCGAGGCTCATGGTCAGTTCTTTTGCTGTGCGAGTTGTGCGAACCGAGCCGGGGTGGGCGGCCCTGTCGATCGGGTCGACTGACGGTCTTGTCACGGTGAACCTGCCAATAGGCGGGTTCGGGGGACGTTGGGCCCGGGCGCAAGGGGGTGTATCGTCCCGGCATGCTCAAGCGGACTCTCACCTGGGCCCTCGGAGGCGCAGCCGTTGGCTTCATCATTTGGTCGCTCATTGGCCAAAGCGCCGTCTCGGCTTTGTTCAGCTCCCTCGGAGGAACCTTCAGTTGTCAGGCAGACGTCGAGGCGGCGCTGAGCAAGTTTGTCCGCATGCAGTTCTATTGCGCGCTCGGTGGTGCGGTTCTCGCTCCCCTCGGCGCCTGGCTCCTCCGGCGCCCGAAGTCCGGTCAGCCCGGAGCGGCGGACCCTGGCGCAGGGACGCCTGAGTAGTCCCGATGGATCCCGCGCTCTTGGCCATCTTTGGAGTCGGGCTGTTTCTCGGCCTGCTTCCTGGCGTCTACGTCTGGTTCCGAGGCTTCCATGAGCGCCGTCGGCTCGAGGCGGAGCTCAAGAAGCTCAGGTCGCACGTCGACGCTCACATCGAGCTCGCTCACGAGGGAACGATCCAACGGAAGGCGGAGATCGAGCGGCTTGAGAAGATGAACGAGAACCTGCGGGTGACCCTGAAAGCATGGCAACTCAAGCCCGATCGACGCGAGCTCCGACAGTTGCACGTCTACGACCATGCGCTCCGTGAGATCCTCCGGGGTACGCCCGGCTTTGCGCCCCATTGGGAGGCGGCGCTTGCTCGCGCCGAGGCCGTTGTCGTGGAGGAGGATCGGGGACTTCTCGCATTCTCCCGTCGATTCTTTCTGCGCGGCAGAACGGGTACCGACGATCCGCAGGAGCCGTAAGGGAGCGCGCGGGGTCGCTTGCCTTCTCGAAGCAGGGGCGTTCCACCGCAGCTTCTCCCGGCGTAAGCTCCGCTTGGCGGGGTTATTGCTTAGGGCCAACTGGCTGCGAGCCTAGCTCGCAAAAATGCCCATTCATGCGCCCTCCTCCTTTCGTCTTGTACCTTTTCGCCTCAGCGCTCTTCGTCTCTCCGCGCGCATTTGCCTCAGAGGAAGAGCTCCCTTCGGAGGAGGTCTTACTTCGACCGGTCACCGCAGCCGAAGCGACGTCGAAAGGCGCCCCTGGAGAGGATGTCGAAAAGACAGAGGGCGACGGGAGTCCTGAGGGCAGGGGGAACGCTGTGGGCGCGAAGAAGTCCACGGATGAAGAGGAGCCAGAGAGCGCCTCACCAGAAGAAGGCAGCCCAGAAGAAGGAGAGGGCTCGTCCGGGGGAAAAGAAGAGAAAAAGCGAGCCAAAAACCAGTGGGCGGGCGTGCCGATCATCGGCGGTAACAGTGATTTCGGCTGGGGAGGAGGAGCGCTCGCCTCAGTCACCCGCCCGAATCCGAAGAACGACCACTCGAACCACTGGAGCGCTGAGCTCGCCGCTGTCGCGATGTTCAACACCGAGAGCTTCGAGCCCCGATTTCAGGACTACTACCTCAAGGCCGTGTTCGATGATGTGTTAGGGAGCGGCCTCAGGCTGACCCTGCGTCCCTCGTTCACGCAGGTCGTCGGGGTCAACTACTACGGCCTTGGCAACATGGCGACGCGGGGCGGATCGGGCCTACCGGACCCGGACGGCGAGGGGAAGCATTACTACGACTACACGCACGCGGACGGCACCCTGCGCGTCTTTTTGTCACACGACTTCTCCCACCAGATCCGCCTGAGCGCGGGCATGATCTGGAGCTACGTCTGGATGAGTGTGGCGGACGATTCTCGCCTCGCGCAGGATGCGCGTTCGGGCTCCTCGGAAGTCCGAGGCATGCTCACGGGGATCGAAGACCACGTTTTCGGCGCCTACGTTTACACTCTCGAGTTCGACACCCGAGACAACGAGGTCGAGCCTCGGCACGGATTCTACCAAACGAGTTCGCTCACCTTCGCACCGGGCGGCATGTCACCGGTCACCGAGACCTGGGGCCGGGGCTACTTCGCGGTGCGCGCCTATCATGCTTTGAGCGATCGGGTGGTGATCGCCGGACGAGCGATGCTCGATGTGCTCTTAGGCACGCCGCCCGTCTATGAACTCTCGCGATTCGACAACTATTCGAATGCCTTTGGCGGAGAGAAGGGCGTGCGCGGGATCGAAGCGCAGCGCTACTACGGCAAGGTAAAGTTCATCGCGAACATTGAGAATCGGATCAAACTTTTCGAGTTCGACTTGCTCGGCCACCAGACCTTGAGCCTTGTCCAGTTCGTCGATTTCGGGCGCCTTTGGGCCGATTTCGGAGCCAGTGAGGAGCTCGACGGCACCGGGTTCGGAATGAAGTATTCGATCGGAGGAGGTCTCCGGCTGCTCTTCGAAGACTCGTTCGTCGTGGCTCTCGACGCCGGCTGGTCTCCGGATGCGGAGCCGGTGGGGGTCTATCTGACGTCGGGCCACGCCTTCTGAGAGAAGGATGAAAGGAAGCTGCCCCGGGGCGCCACTCTCGGGCGCACGGGGCAGGCAGGAAAGGCGCCCGGCAGGGGCTTCCTTCTTGGCGACTTTATTACGGTGCGGGACGACCGAGCTCGTTCATGAGCCAGGTCATCGCGGATCGAGAACGACCGTCGCGGACGAGGCCGCTGTTCGGCGCTTGGCTCCAGGTTCGCCCGTAGATCCAGCCCCAGATCGTGATGCCTGGGACGAAGTCCGAGTCCATGAAGAGGGGCATATAGCGCTGGTAAAGGCTTAGCTGCTGCTGGTCGTCGGTGGTGCTGAGGTCGAGCTCAGTAATGTACACGGGCAGGCCCGTGTCGTTGTGGAGCTTGTTGAGGAGGCGTTCAACGGTCTGGAAAGTGACGCTGCCGTGGTCAAGGTCGTGAGATTGAGCACCCAGGGCATCGATCGGTCCGCCGTTTTGCAGGACGGTCTTGGTGATGTCGATGAAGTGTTGGTTATCGTTCGGCCACTCGATGTTGTTGTAGTCGTTGAAGATCAGGATCGCGTTCGGGCAGGCTTCGCGGGCCCATTTGAAGGCGTTTGTGATCCACTGCCAGTTGCCGTTCGTGCCGCCGCCGATGTTGTTTGCGTAGGTCGGCGTGGTGTGGGGAGGGGGCTCGTTGACGACGTCGATGAGCCTGGTGTTCGGGTAGCGCTGACAGAACGCCCGCATCCATTCTTTGACGTTGGCCTCGGAGATCGAGCCGTTCGGCTGCTGAGAACCCCAAATGAACGCGTGTTGTTTGAAGATGATGCCCTTTTGCTCCGTGTAGTCGTAGATCGCATCGAGGGTCGACCAGTTCGGAGCGTCCGTGACATTGCGCTGGATCGAGCCCCACTTGCCTGCGTTCTCGGGCGTGATCTGGTTCCAGTAGTCCGAGTAGATCAGGCCGTTCGAATCAATGGAGTTGCCGGTGGTGATGTTGCCGACGAACTTGCCGTGCTCACCGCCGCCTGTCCCGGGGTTCAAACCACCGGTCGAAGGTGCACCGCCGGTGTCGCCGCCGCCTGTGCCCGGGGCACCTCCGGAACCTCCGCCGCCGCCCCGGGTGAACGTGAGAGAATCGATATCGACATCGGGGTTCGCGCCCACGGTGAGGCGGATGACTTGCAACCCTTGGGAGAGCGTGGCGGTTGCCTCTACGGTGTCCGTCTCTCCCCAATCGGAGACGACGGGCGCTTCGAGCGTCGTCAGATCCTGACCACACACTGAGAGTTCGAGAGTTCGTCCGGCTTGGACGGCGCCGGCGCGCAGCGAGACAGTGTACGTCCCCGTTTCCTGCACGTTCACCGTGTACTCGAGCCACTCTCCGGGGGTCATCCAGCCGACCGCGTGGCCACCCGAGATGGCTTTGATATCGACGTCGACGTCCGTCCGGTACTCACCGCCTTCATTGCCGGGGGTACCATCTTGGTATCCGTTAACGTCGAAGTTTTCCGCCTCAATGGTTCCGGGGATTGCTCCTGGCGTACCCTGGTACGCGGAGCTTGCGTCGGCGCAGCCTTGGGCTCCGCCGGTGGACGTATCATTCCCACCGCCTCCGGATGCCGATCCTCCCGTCGTGAGGCCTCCGCCGTTCGAGCCACCGCTTGAAAACGTGCCTCCGGAAGAGAGTGCTCCGCCACTGCTTGTTGCTCCTCCCGTATGAACGGAGGAGTCGTCGCCGGGGTCGAAAGTATTGTTCGACGAGCAAGCGGCTAGAAAGAGACCGCCAAGCAGTGCTGCTGCCCGCGCAAATTTTGCCGAGAATTTTGTCATAGGGGCCCAATTCTCACGCATCGCGCGCGAAGGCCGGGCCTCGATGGCGACGCTTCCTCAACGAACTTTTTCAGGCACCGATCGAGCCGTAGGGCCACGATGGGGGCGGAAAAGCCGCAACACGCCGAAAAGGCTTCTGTGTCCGGCTTGTACAAATTGTTAGCGCTCGCGATCTTCTCACGGGAGGGGAAGTTTGGGACCCCGGTGCCTTTCAAAATTGCGCTGTGGATATCCGTAACTTCGCGCCCGCGGGGGACTGGGGCAGTGGCCACCGGAAGGGTGGAGGCGACAACAAGGGGGGGCCACAAGGTGGCCGCCAGAAGGGGGCACGCGAGGGCAGAGCGGGTGGCTCAGCAGGTGTCACGAAAAGCTCACAGGAGGTGCCCGGAGTGACTCAACGAGCGCGTCTGGCACGCGGAGGCGTCTTGTTTGACCCGGGGACCGAAAGGCACTGTCATCGGCCCCGTGGTAGCGCCCTCCGATCGTCTCGAGGACCTTTTGGTCCTCGTGGGAAGAGCTCGGGTCCTCATGGACATCGGCACCGATCATGCGCTCATCCCGAGCTTTGCGACCTTACGTGGCATTTGTGAGCGTGCTATTGGCGTGGATCTGCGCCCGGAGCCGCTCAGACGAGCCCGACAGACGCTCCGCATTTTGGGAGTCGAGGGCCAGGTGGAGCTGGTCTTGGGTGACGGGCTCGGGGCTGTCAGCGAGCCGGAACGGACCACCGTTGTCATGGCGGGGCTCAGCGGGAAGACGATGCTCGGCTGGTGTGAAAAAGAGCTCGAGACTGTCAAAAGGCTCGACAAACTCGTGGTGCAACCGAACGGACATCTGCCGGCGCTCCGCGCCTTTGCCTACGAGAGCGGGCTCTGGCTCCTCGACGAGAGGATCTGCCAAGAAAGGGATAGGTTCTTTGTGAGCTGTGCTTTCGCTCGCCGAGAGGCGCGCGACCCGGCCTACGATGGTTTGCCCATCTCTCACGAGGCGGCCCTCGAGCTAGGACCGTGGCTCGTCCGGCGCGGCAACCCACTGGCTCTGCGGTGTTACCTGAGGGAGCGCGAGCGTCTCGCTGGTCTTGTGGGGCTTGGTCTCGCGGAGCATCGGGACCTTTTCGCAATCTACGAAGGGATCTGCGCGCGCTTCGCGTGAGGCTCTGTGCGGGAACCTCAAGCGGCCACTCCCCCCGTCAGTAGACATCGACGCGGTAGTGCCCGCTCTTTTCAAGCTCTTTCCAGAAAGCCTCGGCCTGTGCCTCATTCAAGCCGCCGTGGTTCTGGGCGATATGGACGAGCGTGCGCTGGACGTCGGCTGCCATCCTCTGCTTGTCGCCGCAGACGTAGAGGATCGCGCCGCCCTGAATCCAACGCCAAACTTCGGCGCCTTGCTCCTCGAGCAGGTGCTGCACGTAGCGCTTGTGGGCCTGGTCGCGGGACCAAGCGCAGTCGAGCTTGGTGAGAACGCCGGCCTGGTGGGCCTGTTGCCACTCCTCTCCGTAGAGGAAATCCGTGGCCTCGTGTTGGTGTCCGAAGAAGAGCCAGCTCCTGCCGACACCCGGCTCCAGCATACGCTCAGCCAAGAAGCCGCGGTAGGGAGCGACGCCGGTTCCGGGGCCGATCCAAATCGCGTCCGTGCTCCGCGGAGCGTTCCGGAAATGGGTTCCTTTGACTTTGTGAACAAGAACGCGCTCGCCATCCTGCACTCGGTCACAAAGGTATCCGCTCGCGAGGCCCACTCGCTGATACCCATCGTGCGTGTAGCGGGGCGTCTCAACAGTGAGATGAACTACACGCGGATTCTGGCGCGGCGTCGACGCGACCGAGTAGAGGCGGGCGGCGACGGGGAGGAGCGCTTCGAGGACGTCCTCGATATCGAGAGGCAAAAAGCCTTCATGCTCAGACAGAGCTTCGAGCACGAAGCGCTCATGGCGGTAGCGATTCACGTCGGCGCCAGGAGCCGAAAGGGGGCCGCGCCCGCGCGCCAAGAGGGCCGCAAAATCGCCAGTCAGGCGCTGGAGGTCGCGGGTCTCGAGGACCTTCGCGAGGGTGGTTTGGGTTTCGCCAAAGAGGACTCGAGTTTCTCCGTCGAGACCTGTCGCAGCGAGGAAGCGCGCCACATCTGCGCTCGAGTTCACCGGGTGGACCGCGACGCAGTCTCCGGTTTCGTAATCGAAGGACGGATCCTCGACCTCGAGCTCGTAGTGCCAGGTCTCTTTCGCGGAGCCGCCACCGTTCAGTCGACGTCGCGCAAGGACACGCGCCGGGACGGGCTTCGGACCCGAAGGCGGCGCGACGCTCGGCAGCTTCGGCTCTTCCTTCGCGCTGGAGCTTCCCCCGAACAGCCCTTTCAGCCAGCCGAAGGCGCCCTTGCGCTTCTGGGGCGGGACATAGCCCGAGAACTCTTTCCCGTTCTCCTCGAGCCACGAGAAGAGGTTCCCCTGAAAGATCGGAAAATTCTCCTCGTAGTCGACGTCGCAGACCGTGAGCTCGATGACTCGCTCAGCGCCACACTCCGCGAGGACGCGGTCGTAGTCGCGGCCGCACTGGGCGAAGTTTTGATAGGTGGAATCGCCGAGGGCGCAGACTCCGTAACGCAGGCCCGGAAGATTCGGACCGCCTTGCAGGTGACGCAACATCTTCTCGGCGTTCATGGGCGGATCACCGCTGCCGAAGGTCGAGACGATCACGAGCAAGAGGCGCAGGTTCGGCAGCTCCGCGGCGGGGAACGCCGAGAGCTCCCCGATGGTCGCGTGGTAGCCAGCGTGATGGAGCGCGGAAGCGAGGCGCTTCGCGGCTGTCTCAGAGTTGCCTGTTTCGGTACCGAAGAGAATTGTGATGTTGGACAAAACGACGATCCCCTATGAACGGTGGTCCAGGGCGCCCGCGAGATTCGCCGCGAGACGCCGGAGGGGCAAGGGATATTTCGCAGGAGGCCCCCGTGGGTCCGATCTTTGTCGCCATAGTTCGGGTCCTTGGCCCTCCGACTGGGGCTTTGTTCGCCTCGACTGTGGCGAGGTGCCACGCGGGCGACGAGCCCCGCGTAAGGCTTCTCGCGCCGCAGATGTTGCGGCAGCCTGAGAATCTGAGGCTGGCACGTCGAGTGCATTGTTGAGCTTCTTGAAACGGCACGAGCGGGCCGGGCGCATTGCTCGTCGTCGCCGCCGAGGAGATCAGATGAACGACGCTTCGATTTCTACCCGCGATGAGGAACCCACTTCTGAGCGCCGACCTCTCGAAGCGCGCAAGCGAAACGGGCCATTCTTCGTGGTCGCCAATGTAGCGTCGGGCAGCGGCGGGGAGGCCCGGCTCGAGGAGCTGAGGGATCACTTCAGGAGCGCCGGGGCGGTGGTCCGCTGGGTTCCGGCGACGAAGGACCAGGACCTCGAGCAGCCGCTCCTCTGGGCTGCGAAAGCCGCGCGGGAGGCCGGCGGAACACTGGTGGTGGTAGGCGGCGATGGCTCGATCAACTCCGCCTTACCGCTCGCGGTCGAGAGTGGCGTCCCGCTTGGGATCATCCCGGGGGGAACCTTCAACTACGTGGCGCGCGATTTCGAGATCCCCTTCGATCCACGGGAGGCTGTCGAGACGCTCATCAGCGGCACCCCGATCTCGGTGCGAGTCGGCCAAGTGAACGGGCATCCTTTTCTCGTGAACGCCAGCCTCGGTCTTTATCCGCGGCTCCTTGAGGATCGAGAAAAGGCGAAGCGTCGCTACGGACGGAATCGCGCGCTGGCATTGGCCATCTCGGCGCTTTCTCTCCTCGCAAGGCGTGCGAGCACCTTCGCTCTCGACATCCAGCGCGCCTCCGACGAGGGCGGGGCGGTGGGCGCGCCCCACCGCATGGCCATCTCAACGCTTTTCATAGGCCGTTCGAGCCTTCAGCTCCGCCGCGTGGGCATCGAGGAGGCAGAAGAGCCCGATGAGCTCACCGCCGTCGTGCTCCGTCAGCCTTCACCCCTCAGGCTCCTGGGGCTTGGGGTTCGTGCGACACTCGGAACGCTCGGCGAAGCCCCGGACATCCTGTCATTTCCCTTCGAGAAGCTTGTGGTCGAAGCAAACGGGAGTCGAGGCGACACCGTGAAGATTGCCCTCGATGGCGAAGTCTTTCGAATGGCATGTCCTCTGATCTTCGAGGTGGCACCGGAGCCGCTCCGACTGATTGTTCCCGAAAAGGTGGCCGAAAACGGACTCACCTCGAATCGGTCCTGATCCTTCTCCCCATGCCTTCTCTTTCCCTCGGCCCTGAGACTTGGATCCACTTGAGCGATCTTCACTTCGGGACCGAGACACGAGCTGTTTGTGATGCGCTTGCTGAGCTCGTGGACGCTCGCCGTCCCCGCGGACTTGTCGTGTCCGGCGATGTCACTCAGCGCGCAAAGACGCGTGAATTCAAGAGGGCTTCGGAGTTTCTGAATCGGATCACGGCTGCGAGGCGTCTGTTCGTTGTTCCAGGGAACCACGATTTGCCGCTCTTTCGAATCATGGAGCGAGCCTTGTCTCCCTATCGGAACTTCGAAGCGAGTTTTGGGGCGATTCGCCCTGTCCGAGCCGCTTCGGAGGGTGTTTTTCGCTTCCTGCTCGTGAACTCCACTCGGCCCCATCGCCACAAGCTTGGCACCCTCGATCCCGAGCAAGTGGAGGCGGTCGCGCGAGCGCTTCGAGGATGTCCCGAAGAGTCGATTCGAGTGGTCGTCTTGCATCATCCGCTCCCCGCCGTTGACGATATGGGTGCCGAGCTCCCTGGAGACTTTGCAGACGTGGCCATTGCGCGAGCGGCGGTCGAGCGTTGGACCCAGGCGGGGCTCGATCTCGTGCTCTGTGGACACACCCATCGTCCTCGAGTCTTGCGACTCACTGGTCCGGCCGAACCAAGAGCTGTGACTTTCGGCCAACCAGCACGCCTTGCGCACACCCCTTGGCTTCTCCAAGCAGGAACCGGCCTTTCTCAGCGTCTCCGTGACGAATCAAACTCCGTGTTTCTGCTGACAGGAACACCTCCGGATGGACTTGCTGTCCGTCCGACCATTTTGCTCGAACGTCTCGACTATTCCTCGAGTTCCGAGCGCTTCGAAAAAATGTCGGAAGTGCTCTTGAATTGAAGGTCCAGACTCAGGGCGAGTGTCCAACCAGTGGCACGCTCGTTGCTCGAAAGCTCTTCATGACTCGACCCAGCGCGGCTCGTCTCGACCAGCTCCAACGGGCCGCAGCAGAGAGCCCCGAGGTCATCTCCTTTGCCGGCGGCCTGCCCGATCCACAGCTCTTTCCGAAGTATGAGCTTTCGGATGCGTTCTATTGTGCGCTCCATGGATCCCAATCACTGCAGTATGGCTGGCCAGAAGGGGAGCCAGAGCTCAGAGAGTGGGTGGCGGCGCGCCTTCGGAGCCGCGGGGCGGACGTGGACGCCGAACACGTCCTCATCACCAGTGGGGCCCAGCAGGCAATCTCCGTCGCGGCTCGTTCTTTGCTCTCGGCAGGGGATCGCGTTGGAGTCAAATCCCCGACTTACCCGGGAGCACTCGAAATCTTCCGGGGACTCGAGCTCGACCTCGTCGACGGCTCGAGCCCGGCTCGCGCCTATTACGTGCAGTCGGCCATCGAGAATCCTAGGGGCAGCCCGCTCGGCGAGGCAGAGCGTCATGAGCTGCTCAAGTCTGCAGAAGGGGCCGATGCAGTCATCATCGAAGACGACGCCTATGCGGAGACCGTTTTTGCGGGTCGTCCCGCCCGGCCGCTCCTCGCCGATGCTCCCGAGACAGTTCTGCATATCGGGACCCTCTCGAAGATCCTGTGTCCTGGGCTCCGGATCGGTTGGCTCGTCACGCGCCATCCGAAATTTGCGGAGCTTCTTCGAGAGAAACAACAAACAGATCTGCAAGCGGCGCCGCTCACACAACGCATCGTCATCGAATACCTCCGCGGGGGTCACCTCGAGCCGCACCTTGCACGCATCCGACGCGAGTACGCGCGCAAGGCGGAGCGCCTCTGTAGAGCGGTTCGGCTGCTTCTCCCGGAGTTCTCCGTTACCGAGCCCCAGGGAGGCTTTTCTCTCTGGCTCGAAGCCCGAGAAGGGGCAGTCCAGGTGAGCGATCTTGACTGGCTCGCCTCGGCGGTGCGCCATGGCGTGAGCTTCGATCCAGGGCGCAGCTTTCGCGCCCAGCGCTCCGATCGGCTGTCATTGCGCCTTTGCTATAGCGGCGCACCTGAGGAGGCGATCGAGCGCGGTGTGCGTCGGCTCGGGGAAGCTCTCCGCGCGCTCGGGGCGCAGCAGGCGTGGGGCCAAAGGAGCGCTCTTTAAGAGCGCGCCCGCACACTCTGAAGGAGCTCGACGAAGTTCTTCTCCTCTTGGGTCACGGTTTCCTTCGGGCCTGTCATCTTGAAGAAATAGGCGCCGCTCGGCGTTTGGACGACGGCGGCGTAGAGGCCGTAGTTCTCTTTCGGCGTGGTCGGACCGCCGGGCATTCCCGAGGAGAAGGTTCCGCTGCGAACGCGCACCGTTGTCACCTGGAATCCACCGACCGTGAGCTGGTCACGCTCAGTGTCCTCGCTCCTAATGCCTTGAAACTGTGCGACCCACCGCGAGATATTGGCTTCGACTCCGCCGCCGCTCGAGGGACCGAAATAGAAGACAGTAACCTCCGCTTCTCCCGCGGTACCAGGAGCGCGATAGGTTGCTGCGCGGACCGCGCTCGGAGGACCTTCGAGCCAGCTTGCGGGCTTCTTCCACGAAATTTCGGGCGCAGGGAACGAGCCGGGAGCCGCATGCGCTGGCTTCGGAGCCGCGGGAGTTTCTCCTTTCGTCTCGGGCTGTGCCACCTCTCGCGGAGCTGGCTCGGGCGAAGCTCGTTTGCAGCCAGCGAGTCCTCCCACCGAAATCAATCCGGCGAAAAGAACGAGGGGAGCGTAGCGTCGACGTCCGAGAGTGGAGGCGCTTTCCGTCATGAGTCGGAGATATAGAGGACCAGCTTCCCCGGAGCGAGGGGAATTCTCATGTTCAGTTTCGTTGTCGGGGCGTGTCGCGCTCGCCTTTCGTAACGTCTTCTGGAGTCGTGCGATCTGTGAGGACTTTGAGGGAGCTCAGGTGGGGCGCGCCTCGTTTCGGCTCTTGCTGTGGGCGCCGGGTGGAGTTCCGAGGCCCCGCCCGGACGCTTTTGGCCTCCTCTCGCGGGGGGCTCCTTCCGAAGAAATGTGCGGGCGCACCCGGTTCTGTCCTGTCAAAAAAATCCCTTCGGGGCGGCAAGGGTCGAGGCGACTCTAGAAAATCGCGCCGAACACTTCGCGTTTTCTGCTTTCCGCTCCGTGGAAGCGGCCTTCTGCCTTGCGTCTGCCTCCCGGGTGTGAAAAGCGGTCGCCCATGAAGAAGATCTTTGGCTGGGTCGTGGGCTTAACTTCGGTTTTCGCCGTCGGGTGGGGGTGCAGTAGCGGGACGACGACGGGACCGGACGGCTCGGGTGGCTCGGGCCAGTGCGGTATCGGCCAGACCCTGTGTGCGACGGGCTGCACCGTCCTCGCCAGTGACCCGATGAACTGCGGCACATGTGGGACGGTCTGTCAGGGAGCGACTCCCTATTGTTCGAACAGTGTGTGTTCGATGACTGCCGCGGGCGGTAGCCCGGGCGCTGGAGGCGGCGGTAACCCCGGCGCGGGTGGAACCGCTACCGGCGTCGGTGGAAACGGAGGCCCTGGCGCGGGTGGTACGGTTGGCGGGGACACTGGCGGGGCAGGCCCCGGTGTCGGCGGTGGCGCGAGCGGCGGAGCGGATGGCACTGGTGGCGGCGGCGATCCCGGCTCCGATCCGGCCGGCTATTGGCGTTACGGCGACTGGCACGGCTGCGCCTGGACGGGCGTCGGCAAGGACGGGCAGACCTCAATCGCACCGCAGGACTTCGTCTCAAAGCCCCCGGCTGACGCGTACTGCGTGAAGGGTGTCGTCGGTGAGGAGCCTGAATACAAGAGCGTCGCCCTTCTCGGCTTCAACGTGAACGAGCCGAACACCGCGACCTGTGAGTACAAGCCCGTCGATCCCGCGTCCGACGGTCCCCCCTCGGTCGTTCCGACCGCGACGGGCATCGCTGTGGATTTTGTGAAACAAGGCGCGGACACCGGCTTTACCTTGCGCGTCCAGCTCCAAGGTCCGAACGGGCACAAGGAAGGCGCGGCGGGGGACGCGGATCGATGGTGCGCTACCATCGATGAGGTTCAGGGGAAGGTCTTCGTTCCCTATAGCTCCTTCACCCCAAAGTGCTGGGAGTCGACGACGGCTGCGAAGGGAACTCCTTACGCCAACCAGCCCATCTCTGCGGTCGTGTTCCTTGTTCCTGGGTCGCCGGAGGATACGCCCTACGACTTCTGCGTAAACGGCTTCGCCTATGGCTCGAGCGCAGCGGACGCCCCCGACGGTCCGGTGCAGGTCGGCGACCAGAAGGGCACCGTGGGCGGTTCGGGCAGCGACGACCTCGATTTCGATCGCAAAAAGGTCCTGGTCGGTGGTGAGAACTACATCATCCAGAACAACAACTGGGGGAACCCCTCCGGCTCCGACTGCATCCTGAGTTACGTGAACAACAGTTTCTCGGTGACTCAGTGCACCGGAACTGGTGCGGATGCGCCCGCGGCCTTCCCGTCGATCTATATCGGCAACAACGGCAACACGGCGAACGGGGTCTTTAGCACCAAATCAACCGACAACATGCCGATCCAGATCTCACAGATCCAGAGCATCGATTCCTCCTTCCGCTACAGCGGGCAGTCGGGCGGCCAATATAACGCTTGTTACGACATCTGGTTCGCCAACTCGCCCCCGACCCAAGAATACCAAGACGGCATCGACGGCTTCGTCATGATCTGGCTCCGCGATCCCTCGGGGAAGCAGGCAATCGGCTCGAAGGTGGCCAGCGCCGAGATCGCCGGGATGCCCTGGGACATTTGGGTCGGACCGCGAGGACCCAGCCCCGGCGGCGTGTACAACAATGCGCCTGTTGTCTCTTTCGTGAACCCGCAAGAGGACAACGACAGCCGTGCTCAGAACTTCGTCAACAAGAACATCCTCGAGTTCCTCACCAAGGCCTCCGAGCACGGCATCAGCTCGAACATGTACCTGACGGACGTGTTCGGCGGCTTCGAGATCTGGAGCGGTGGAGCTGGACTCAAGGTCGACGAGTTCAAGGCGATCGTGAACAAGAAGTAGTCGGAAGCGACGCTTCGCAAGGAGAAAGGGAGGTCGGACGGCCTCCCTTTTTTCTTATTTGGCGGCGAAAATCAGAGGGAGCTCGCCGCCCTGGAGCCCGGGTCGTCCAATGTGCGAGCTTTGTGAGGTCGGCGCGCGCGATTTCGAGGCGCTTCGGATACCATGAGCCCATGGAGCGGTGCGGAGATGTGTCTTGGGGCGGGCGGGCGCGGAGAGGGGCCATCGGAGCGCTTGGGGTGCTCGCGCTCTTGGGAATTGGACTTTCGTGCTCCCCCGCGTCCGACCCTTCGGGAGAAGGCGCCTCGGGCGGCAGCGTAGGGGCGGTGGGAGGCGCGCCGGGACCGCAAAGTGGGGGAGCTTTGGCCTCCGGCGGGAGTGGTACGGGAGCGGGGCCGGCGGCCACCGGCGCGTCAGGGGGAGCGCTCACGGGAGGCGCAGGCCCAGGAGGGAACTCGTCGGGCGGAGTGCAGACTGGCGCTGGCGGCGCCCCGGCGCCCAGGGATTGTGAAAACGATTCCCCTGCGCTCTCGGTCCGGTTGCTCGAGACAAAGCGGGTGAGCGAGCTTGGCTCGCTCTTTTCGAACCAGGAGGACTCGGTCGGACCTCGAACCTGGCAGGCGCGTTACGGCAAGGCCCCGGAGATTGTGCCTGTCGCCGATGGTGATGGGCTCGCGGTGCTGCTCCAGGATCAGAGCTCGGGCGCCGCAGCCCACGTGGTGCACCTCGCTCCGTCGGAGGTCGGATACGCCGTCGATGCAGTGTACGAGGTCGAGAGCCTGGGCCGGATCATGGGACTCGCCCTCGACGAGGATGGGAACTATTTCGTCGCGACAGGAGTCGACGAAGATGACGATGTGGATGCCACATATCCGCCGAACGATATCCCTCGTCCCGATATCGTGCGCCTCGTGAAGTTCGATCGGTCAGGGTGTGTATTGCGCGAGACGGACGTCGACATGGCTCGCCGAGAAGCCGATCCCGAGGCGGAGATCATCGTGAACCCTATGGTCGCAGGCAGCTCGCGCCTCGCTTATGGCGCAGGACACCTTCTCCTCGTTCACAGCCACAACACGGAACCGGACGAAAATATCGGCGGAACAAGGCACCAGAAGGCGATTGCTACCCATTTTGACGCGGAGACGGGAGCCGTCACGCGAGCGAGTACCATGTGGGTGAGCCATAGCTTCGATCAGCGGGCACTCTTCGACGGTACTGGCTTCGTCGAACTCCACCTCGGCGACGCCTATCCCCGAACCCTCACGGTGGGCCGCTACCCGGCGTCTGGACGCGGGGTCACTCGAGATCTCTTCCACATCAAGGGACCTGAGGGCGACAACAACACCTTCACGAGGCTCGGCGGCATCGCTCAGGTCGATGATCCCGAGTTCGGTTATCTCGTCCTGTTCTCGACGGAGCGAAGCGCGGGATTCGAAGGAGACGAGGAAATCCGCGGAACGCGAGACCTGGCCCTTGTGCGGGTGCGCTCAGATCTCGAAGAAGTCGAAGGCTCGGTGATCGATAGGGGCCCCCAGACGACAGAGTTCGCAGTCGTCTCTTCTGCAAAAGAACAAACCAACCACGTGCGCTGGCTCACCGATCTCGGTGAGAACCGGCACGTCGAACGGCCGCGCATCGTAGCCGCCGGCGGTGGAGCGATCGCTCTCTGGGAGGAGTGGAGCATGAGCGGCATGATGAGCCGCTTTGAAGGAGTCTATGCGCTGAGTCTGGGAGCGGATGGCGAGGTGGCCGACGGGCCGGAACAACTCCCGGGAGCCCAACACATCTCCCGGGGCGACGACGCGATCTCGGTCGGCGGCCGCGCTCTCTACGTGAGCGGCAGCGCTGAAGGTCTAGTCCTGCACTTCGTCGCGTCCGATCTCAGCCTCGAGCAGCTCACGATTCCTTGAGGGAGCTCGAGCGACTCGGGTTTTTCGACCCTGCCGTGCTGGTTTTTTCGCCGAAGCTCGTTACTTCTCCACGAAGGCGCGTTCGATTGTGTACTGACCGGGAGCGTGGCTCGAGCCCTCGTTGAACTGGCGGGCCTCGAGCAGCTCGACGAGGTCCGAGAGCATCGATGGGCTCCCACAGATCATGACTCGGTCGCGCTCGGGATTGAGCTCGGGAAGACCGATCTTGCGAGCCATACTCCCGTCGCCAATGGCATCGGTGATGCGCCCGCGGTTTTCGAACTCTTCGCGGGTCACGAGTGGGTAATAAATGAGCTGGTTTTGGATGTACTCGCCGAGATACTCGTGCTCGGGAAGCTCCTTCTGAATGTAGTCGGAGTAGCCGAGGTCCTTCTTGTAGCGAACGCCGTGCACCAAGATGACCTTCTCGTATCGCTCATAGGTCTCCGGATCGCGAATGATGCTCATGAAGGGAGCGAGTCCGGTCCCGGTGGCGAGGAGGTAGAGGTTCTTCCCGGGCAGGAGCGTATTTAGGATCAGGGTGCCGGTCGGCTTCTTGCTGATCAGGATCGAGTCACCGGGCGCCAGGTGCTGGAGGCGGGAGGTGAGGGGTCCGTCAGGAACCTTGATGCTGTAGAACTCGAGGTGCTCCTCATGATTGGGGCTGACGATGCTGTAAGCGCGGAGGAGCGGGCGGCCCTCCACTTCGAGCCCGAGCATCACAAAGTGCCCGTTCTGGAAGCGCATGGTCGCTCCGCGGGTGGTGGTGAAGCTGAACACGTTGTCGCTCCAGTGTCGGACGCTGAGCACGGTCTCTCGGTACAGGTGGTTCACGAGGTTTTTCTTACCCGAAGACCTTATTTCGGTGTAGTAGAATATTCCGTAGAGTATAATCGGGTACTCCGATATGAGGTTCACGCTCCGACAACTTGAGGTTTTTTTGGCTGTGGCGCGCTTCGAGAGCGTCACCCGGGCGGCACAGGACCTCCACATGTCCCAGTCCGCGGTGAGCGAAGCTCTTGCAGATCTCGAGGGCCAGTTCGGAATCCGCCTCTTCGATCGTATCGGGAAACGCCTCGAGTTGAGCGAATTTGGTCGTTCCGTCCGCGCGCGGGGCGAAGCTCTCGAAGAACAGGCTCGGGCTTTCGAACAGGCCCTCACGCGCGAAGGAGACGGCGGGTTGCTCCGGATCGGCGCGACGCTGACGATCGGGGACTATTGGATCGTGCCGCTCGTGGCTCGCTTCGTTCGAGAGCGTCCCGGCGCGCGCGCTACGCTCCACGTCGCAAACACGGAAGAGATCGCGCGCAAGGTGAAGAACTTCGAGCTGGACGTGGGTTTGATCGAGGGTGAAATGATCGATCCTGAGCTTGAGCTCACGGCTTTCCGCGATGATGAGCTTGTTGTCTTCTGCGCCCCGTCGCACCCGCTCGCGAAGAAGAAAGTCTTGAGTGAGCGCGATCTTGTCTCGGCTCAATGGATCCTGCGCGAGAGAGGCTCGGGGACGCGGCAGACCTTCGAGCGGGCCATGGGTGGACTCTTGTCCGAGCTCAAGGTCGAGCTTGAACTGCAGCACACCGAAGCCATCAAGAGCGCCGTGCAGGCGGGCCTCGGCCTCGGCTGCATTTCACGGATCGCTCTCGAGCAGGAATTCATCCATCGCACCCTGGTCGCGTGTCAGGTTCCCGGGCGTGACTTCCGACGTCTCTTCTACTTCGTCCTTCATAAGCAAAAGTACCGAAGCTCAGCCTTGAGCGCGTGGCTCTCGCTTTGTACACAAGAAGTAGGAGGAATCGGTCGCTCGGCACGCGACGTGCAAAGGCGAAAATATGCGAAAAAGGAGATCACGGCGCCAGGCGGGCGCTTCAAAGGTTGAGAGCGTGAGCGTCTTCGGACTCTGTCTCGCCCTGCTCCTCTCGGGCTGTCCGAACCGCTCCGAGGCTCCTCCGGGCAAGACGGCGAAGGCGGCAGATGACACGCCCTCCCGAGCGGCGGAAGGCGAGTCGGATGTCTTGGCCGCGATCGAGCCCGAGGCGACCCGCGAGGATAAGGAGCCGGTGCGTGTCGAACGGCTCGGGGATCTTGAGCCCGCGGTTTTCGTTGTCCGGGGCGCCCAGGGGCGCGAACGATTCGTCTTCTTGCACGGGATGTGTGGCCACGGACTCGGCTACGCTCAATCGTTCCAGTATGCCGCTGCCGAAAAGGGGACGCTGCTCGCGCCCCAGGCGGACGTTTCCTGTGGCGGCTTCGGGGCCAAGTGGTCGATGGATGTGGCGGCTTTGGACAAGCGCATCGTCCTCGCCTTCGAGAAACTGGGAGACCCTGGGCCGATCGAGGACATCTGCGTGATCGGCATGTCTCAGGGGGCGACGCGGGCAGCGGCGCTCGCGCGGAACTACCCGGAGCGATATACGCGGCTCGTCTCGATGGGCGCGCCCACCGAGGTCAAGGTGGCGGGGCTTGAGCGCCTTCGCGCCGCGGTGATGATGGTCGGCTCACGGGAGCGCAAGGATCTCATGCTCGCGAGCGAACGGGGGCTCAAGCGGGCAGGAGTACCGACCACGTCGATCATCATCCCAGATGCGGACCACGCTGCTATGGGGCCTCACCCAGAAGAGACGATGGCGAGCGTGCTCGATTGGCTTTGGGAAAACGCGCGCCCGAAGAAATGAGCGCTCTCGCTCTGGTCGCGCCGCGCTCCTCGGGACAAGATGCGCAAAATGTTGATCCTTGCCGTCAATAGCGGCTCTTCGTCGATCAAATGCGCGGTCGTCGATCCGGACTCGGGAGAGACGCGCTTTAGTGCGTTCGTTGAGAATCTTGGCACCGGAGGGCCGAACCAGCTCGTTGAGAAAGACCAGACGGGTCGGCGTTCGACGGAGATTGGGTCTTGTGATCACCAGAGCGCTTTCGAGAGCGTGATCGGTGCGCTCTGGGCCCGGCCCGAAATGGCGCGACAGCTCGTCGGCGTCGGTCATCGTGTTGTCCACGGCGGAGAATCTTTTCAGGGCTCGGTATTGATCGATGCAGAGGTCGAGCGAGCCATCGAGCGCGCCTCGGCGCTGGCTCCGCTGCACAACCCGGGACATCTGCTCGGCATCCGAGCCGCGCGGCGCGCCTTGCCCGAGTCGCCCCACGTTGCTGTCTTCGACACCGCGTTCCACCAGACCTTGCCTGAGTTCGCCTATCGCTACGCGGTTCCCGAAGCTTGGTACGTAGAGCGCGGGATCCGGCGCTACGGCTTCCACGGCACGTCCCATCGCTACGTGGCGAGTCGGGCGGCCGAGATCCTCGGAAAGAACCTCACCGAGCTGAATCTCATCACGGCTCATCTTGGCAACGGCTGCAGCTTGGCGGCGATCCAAGGTGGGCGCTCCGTCGACACAACCATGGGTTTCACACCCCTTGAGGGTCTCGTTATGGGAACCCGCTCGGGAGACCTGGACCCCGCGGTCATCTTCCACCTTATAGAGCGATGTGGCCTTACAGCACGCGAGGTCGAGACCGCGCTCATCCACAAATCAGGGCTCTTCGGCCTCTCGGGGCTCACGAGTGACGTGCGGATTCTGAGTGCTCGCGCCGAAGAAGGTCACCGAGGAGCAACACTGGCTCTCGAGGTCTTCTGTCATCGACTCGCAAAGCACCTTGGGGCGCTCGCGACGAGCTTCGAGCGACTGGATGGGCTCGTGTTCACGGCGGGAGTCGGAGAAAACTCGGCCCTCGTCCGGCGTATGGCCTGCGCTCGTCTCGGGAGCCTGGGTATTGTCCTCGACGAAGGAAAAAACGGGAAGAGCGAGGTCCGGATCGACTCTCCTCAGAGCCGGAGCGCTGTGCTCGTGATCCCGACCAACGAAGAACTGATGATCGCGCGGGATACGCGCGACCTGGCCCTCGGGCGTCGCCTGTAAGCCTCCGGAAAAACTGACATGGCTCATCCTCTGCTCATGGTTCCAGCGAGTCATCGCGTCGGCCTGACCTCTCTGTCCCTCGGCCTCGTGCGGTGTTTGGATCGAAACGGCGTCAAGGTCGGCTTTTACAAGCCGATTGCCCAGCTTCGCAGAGGGCCACGCCTCTCGGCTGAAGACAATGTCGAGCGCTCGACGGCTTTGATTCGCTCGACGACGGAGCTGGATCCACCCGAGCCTCTATCGATGGAGGAAGCGGAGCGTCTCTTCGGATCCAACCATGATGAGCTCGAACAGCATATCGTCTCGACTTATGAGCGCCTGGCGCCGAACTTCGACGCGATCGTCATCGAAGGGCTCGTTCCCACCGATCAACAACCGTTTGCGATACGGGTGAACCAGATGATCGCTAAGGCACTTGATGCCGAGGTGGTCCTGATTGTGGACGCTACCCAGAAAAGCGAGGCAGAGCTCGAAGAGGACGTGCGTGTCGCAGCCACCGCCTACAGGTCTCGGGTGTGTGGCGCGATCTTGAACCGGGTGCGAGGCCAGAAGTTCTCCACTCCGCCATCGCTCTCCGCGGTCATGGCTCGCGCTGGCTCAGCCAATCAGCACCATCGCTTCGCGGCGGAGCTCTCCGCGGTCGAGCGAGCGGGGGTGCGACCTTTGGGAGCGGTGCCGCAGGTCGAAGATCTAGGAGCGCTCCGGATCTCGGACGTGGTCAGCCAGCTCGGCGCCACGGCGATCGTGGCTGGAAAGCCGGACGAGCGCCGCGTTCGAGATATTCAGGTGTGCGCCATGCGTGTGGAACACGCTCAGCGCG
The DNA here is from genome assembly GCA_023428245.1 of Pseudomonadota bacterium. Taxonomy (GTDB): domain Bacteria; phylum Myxococcota_A; class Polyangia; order Polyangiales; family Polyangiaceae; genus NIC37A-2. Next base: position 71,907 of record JAEYYX010000091.1, on the reverse strand, counting down.
CTTTCCGCACCCACGGGTGTTTGCTCGTTGTCCCCTCGGACCGCGCGGACATTCTGATCGCAGCAGCCCTGGCCACGCTGGGCGGGACCGAGCTGGCGGGGATCCTCTTGTCCGGGGAAATGCCTCCGGACCCGGGCATCCTCGAGCTCTGTGCGCCGGCCTTTGCCGAGGGCCTTCCTATCCTCCAGGTCCCCGATAACACCTACGAGGTGGCGCGCCTGCTCGGGCAGCTCAACGACGAGATTCCCGTCACTGATTCAGAGCGCGCGTCCTTGGTCATGAACACGGTGGCCAATCACATCGAGACCTCCTGGGTCTCCGAGCTCGGACGCACCAAGTACGCTGCGCGCATGAGTCCGGCCGCGTTTCGTCATCGCCTCGTCGAGCAAGCGCGGGAGGCCAACGCGCGGATCGTGCTCCCGGAGGGACTCGATCCGCGCATTTTGGGAGCAGCGCAGGTTTGCACGAACATGGGCATCGCCCGGGTGATTTTGCTCGGTAATCCCGACGAGGTCAGGGCCGCCGCGCGGGGGGCGTGCGTGGAGCTCTCGGACGCGATCCCGATCATCGATCCTTTGCACCCGCCGGAGAGCTACATCACCCGTTTGATTGAGCTCAGAAAGCATAAGGGACTCGATACACGCGAGAAGGCCATCGACGCCCTCTCGGACGTCAACCACTACGGGGTCATGATGGTCAAGATGGGCGAGGCGGACGGCCTGGTCTCGGGCGCCCTTCACTCGACAGCTCAGACGATTCGCCCGGCGCTCAGCGTCATCCGAACCAAGCCCGGGGTGAAGCTCGTGAGCAGCGTCTTCTTCATGTGCATGCCGGAACAGGTCCTCGTCTTCGGCGATTGCGCGGTGAATCCAAGCCCGGACGCCGAGCAGCTCGCGGACATTGCGATCCAGAGCGCCGAGAGCGCGCGGGCCTTCGGTATCGAGCCGAGGGTAGCCATGATCAGCTATTCCACGGGGGCCTCGGGCTCAGGCCTAGAGGTCGAGAAGGTCCGCAGGGCGACTGAGCTCGCAAAGGCGCTTCGTCCCGACCTTCTGATCGACGGGCCGCTTCAGTACGACGCCGCTGTCAACGCGGAGGTCGCCCGGACCAAAGCCCCGAAGAGTTCGGTCGCCGGTCGGGCCACAGTCTTCGTGTTCCCGGATCTGAACACCGGGAACACCACCTATAAGGCCGTGCAGCGCAGCGCGCAGGTGCTCTCCGTGGGGCCGATGCTTCAGGGTCTCGCCGCTCCCGTGAACGACCTGAGCCGCGGCGCGACCGTCGACGACATCGTCTATACGATCGCGCTCACGGGTGTGCAGGTCGCCGCCGGGAGAAAATGAGAACAACGGCGCACCGGCCCGCGTGGGCGGGTGTGTGCAGCCGGCACCTAGAATTGGGGCGAAACTTCGTTAAGTCGGCAGGGACAGCGCTCCGCCTGCTTCGTTGGAAGGCCGATCGTGCTATCCTGCGAGCACAATGGCTTTGCGCCCTCCGGCGACACTGCGGAACAAAATCCGCAAACGCATCGCGATGGCGCTCGGGGTCATACTTGGTAGCGTTTCCCTTTCCGGCTGTCTGACGCCCAAGTTCAAACTCGACCCGGAGAGCACCTGTTCCAGCAAGAGCATCGACGGTGACGAGACGGACATCGATTGTGGAGGCAGCTGCAAGCCGTGCAAAGTTGGACGGAACTGTCGAGCCGATATCGATTGTGAGAACGAGAGTTGCGTCGGAGGCAAGTGCGCTGATCCGAGCTGCCTCGACGACAAGCTGAATCAGGACGAGACGGACATCGACTGTGGCGGTGTGTGCGGCGCTACCTGTCGCGTCGACGAGCGCTGTCAGGAGAACGAAGACTGCGCGAGCGGTGCGTGCAGAGGCGCGCGTTGTGTCGAAGCGAGCTGCAGTGACGGGGTCCAAAACAACGCTGAGACCGACGTCGATTGCGGCGGAAGCCTGTGCCGGGGCACCTGTGAGGTCGGGCAACTCTGCAACACGAACGCCGATTGTTTGCAGCCCACCGCGGGGACGGACATGGGAACGGCGCAGTGTCTGGAGAGCGACGAAGGCGGCGAGAAGCGCTGCGCGCTCGCTTGTCCGGTCCGGAGAGGCGACTGCGACGGACTTGCCGAGAATGGCTGCGAAACGAACACGGACACGAGCCAGAATCATTGTGGGGCCTGTGACCAAGCGTGTGACCCCGCGAACGCGGCTCTCGCCCACTGTGAGGCGGGAGTCTGCCATATTGATTCCTGTCAGGACGGGTTCGATGACTGCGATCCGAGCATTCCCGGTTGTGAGGCGGATCTTCGCAATGATCCGGATCACTGCGGAAGCTGCGAGATGGATTGTTCCGATCGCAACGGTCAGGACACCTGCGAAGACGGCGTCTGCGGCGTCATCTGTGATGATGGCTACGAGGACTGCGACTTCAAAGAGAACCCAGGGAAAAACGGCTGCGAAGTTAACATTCGCGCCAACGTGAACAACTGCAACGGCTGCGGGAAGGTGTGCTCGGGACAACCGGAGGAAGGCATCTTCCCCGTCTGCTCGAGTGGCAAGTGCGACACCGTGGATTGCAGCATGTACGCAGGGCTCGCCGCCTGTGACGGGGACGGCGTCTGCGACGACTCTCTCGCGAGTCCCGAGCATTGCGGCGGCTGCGGGCTCGAGTGTGTCATAGAGAACGGGACGCCCGGATGTTCCGTGGAGGGGGGCGTCTACGAATGCACCGTGAAGGAGTGTGACGAAAACTACGCGGATTGCGACGGCGTCCCCGTGGATTGTGAAGTCGATACCAGAAGCAACACGCGCAATTGTGGAGGTTGCGCGGGAGACGGAGGGATCGACTGCACCAGCTTGGTCGACGACTCCTCGAAACACGTCGCATCCGTCGCGTGCCAGGAGTCCGCGTGTACGATCACCGCCTGCGCCCCGGGCTGGGCGGATTGTGACGGAAACGCAGAGAACGGTTGCGAAGCAAGCTTGTCATCAGGCGGCCGCTGCGGCGGCTGCCTTGCGACGGACAAGAACGTCGGAGCCGGTCGGGACTGCCGAGTCACCTTGCCGGACGCGCCGGACGTCGCGTGCAACGAGGGAACCTGCGAGGCGGTGTGTGGGGCGGGGCTCTGCGCCACAGCGACGGGCGCCTGCGAGATCCAGCTCGGGACGGCGGATGCCTGCCGGACCTGCGGCGAGGTGTGCCAGTCTCCGGACGGGACCTATCCAGAGTGCAGTAGCTCGAATGGTTGCCAGGTCATTTACCCGGTCGAAGTCGTCCAAGAAAAATCAGCGTACATCGCGTCCTCGACGCACGCTGTCGATCTCACCGTGACCTTCGAGCTCGGCTCTGGGCCAGGACGAGGGCTCGTCATTGTCGGCAACAGCGCTGGCGGGTCGACCCTTCACTACGGATCGACGGAGATCACGCCCTTCGCCAAAGAAAAGATCCCGAATCACATCGGGTTCGTCATGATCGCGTTCCTCAACGACGCGGCGCTCGGCTCTGCCGGTCAGAAGACGGTGACCATGAAGTCAGCCTGGGGGGGCAAGGCGCTGACGATCCTCGAGCTCAACAACGTTGCCCAGGGCGCCGCGCGCGCCACGACAGTGACGACCGGCTCGGGATGTAGGGGGACCATTACCGGCGCTCCCGCTGTCTCGACGCGGGGTAGTCTTGTGGCCGCCGCCCTCCATGTCCAGTTTGATGCCGCCTCTTCCGGGACCCCGACCGGAGGTCTCACGGAGCGCCTAGACCAATACGCTCCGGAGCAGCTGAACGCGATCCATGGTTACCGAGCGAACGTTGATTCCACAGCCACAGTTGGCTGGAACGTGAGCGGTGACTGCTGGAATTATGGGCTGCTTGTCGCGAGCTTCAACCCCCGGGTCCAGTGAGCCGCGGAAGAGTAGGCGCCGCTCGGCCTCTCAGGTCCCGAGCAAGGGAGTGAGCATCCGCGAAGTGAGGATCCCGCTCGGATCCGTGTGAGCCCGGAGCTTTTGGGTCGCCTCCGCGAAGCCGTGATGCATCCGTTTGAGGTCGGTTTCGTTCGCATGGATCTGTTTGCAGAGGGAGACCCTCGCTCGTGGGCTGAAATCGGCGGAGCGCGTCGTCACTTCGCGCATGAACTCTCGCACGAGCGTTTCGGACGCCGCACCTCGCTCGACCGCGAAGCTAGCGGTCAAGATGCCGAGCGGCTCCTCCGTGCGCCCCATGCTGTGACAGGGCCAGCGGCTTGGCCCAAGCAGGACGATGTCCTGTTGCTCGACGATCTTCTCAATCCCAAGATAGCGCTCGAGCACTGAGAAATATCCTTCGACGAAAGCGCGGAGCTCAGTCCGGGGGAAGAACCACGACATATGGCAGATCGGCATGCGCTTTCGCGCTCCGAAGAGCCCGAGAAGCGCTTTTCCGAAGCCGCCTTGGGTCATGCGACGATGGGCCTCGTCGTAGCTGCGTTGGAAGAAGAGGAACCCGTAGAGGGAAGCAACGCGTCCCGCGCCCATGGGATAGGCCCCGGTCAGGATCCGCTCGGCGAGGCGAGGGAACCGATGAACCAGCGATTGGGTGATCGATTGAGTGGTCAGATCTTCCCCGGTGAGCAGGGCCTGAGGTGCGCGCGGACGGTCACCAGGAGGAAGGAGTTCATCGCCGAGCACGATTGAGTGTCCTCGTACCCCGTAGATCACGGCTCCGGCTCCTTCGGAGAAGCGCGGATCGTCACGAGTTTTCTCGAGAGCGTCCAAACAGCCGCTCATGGGGCCTGCGTAGACAGACCGTACCATGACCCAGCGGCTGGGGTCGTGGGGGCGAAGGTGCAACTCGATGTCGGTGGTGACACCGAGGGCTCCGAAACTGCCTGGGACGTGCTCGAAGAGCTCGCGCTCGAGGCCTGATGAAGCCTCCGAACAGGAGAGTGTTTCGCCGCTGGGGGTGAGGAGTGTGAAGGCTCGGACAGCGTCTGCGAAGTAGCCCGCAGAATTGTGGGTGCAGGCGGCGAGCGCGCCCGCCAGCGTGATGGTGTCTGTGGTGGGGGGGCAGGACACCCGATAAGAAGGAAACATCTCGTGCAGATCGCGGAACGTGGTTCCTCCGCCCGCCCGGATCCAAACGCTCCCGTCCGGCTCCTGTTCAACGATCTGCGCGCCGCGGTCGAGGGAAGAGACATCGAGCACCTTGCCTCCTGGGGGAGGGAGATACTGCTCTCCGAAGGAGCGCCGTGCACCCGCCAGGGTCAGGAGCGTGCCTTCGCCCCGGGCGCGGGAGAAAGCCCCGAGGACTTCTTCCTTCGTCTTTGCGGACCAGACCTCGGCGGTCGCCTCGTACAGACCTCCGATCACTTCGAGTCGTGTGGGGAGCACCATGGAGCTTGCCCTATAGCGACTTCTTGGCCCCCGGGGCACCCTGGACGCTCCTGATATTGTCGCGCTCGGTGAGCAAAGGTAGGACATCAGTATGTTGAGCCACAGGTCGCTCCACCGGCTTGCGCCGGCTCTCTTCACGTCTCAGCGCGGCTTGCCCGAGGTGATCCCGGGGCCTCCACCGACGCGCTTCCTCTCGACAGGAGGAGCGATGTTGCCTTGGGGAGCGGACTCGCTCGGTCACGCTTCGAAGCTTTTTCAAGAGTACGGGCGCGTGGTCGCGCTCGTGCGGGGCGGGGGCATGCGCCACATCTCAACGGATCCAGCTTGTCCGGGGACGGTGCTCGCCTACGGGGCCGAGGCGGTTGAGCGCGCGACTATGGAGCATGAGTTATTCGTGAAAATGACTCTGGTCGGCGCGCTGCATCCAGGGCCGGATCCCGAGCCGCGCAAGAAGCCACTCTTGAGCTTTGGGGCGGGACTTTTTGCCGTCAACGGCGATCAGCATAGACGCCACCGGCGGCTGCTCGCGCCCGCCTTCACCCGAAAGCGCCTCGCCGGGTACGCGGAGCAAATGATCCGTCTGACTGATGAAGCCCTCCGAGCCTGGAAGGTCGGTGAAACGCGAGCTCTCGACGCTGAGATGCGCGCCTTGACCTCCCGGATCGTCGCGCGAACTCTGCTCGGAGAGTCCGAGGGCCAGGATTCTCGGAGCACCCCCGCGTCCTGGCACTTGGCTCGGGCCATTCGCCTCCTCGGAACGCCGCTTACGCGGCTTCTGCCCTTTGATTTCTTGGGCCTACCGTATCGCCGGTACCTCGACGCGACCTCGGCCCTCGAGGAGGAGATGCTCAGGATCCTCGAGGCGCGAAAGAACGAGGCGCGTGACCAGCAGCGAGGGGACATGCTCGAGTCGCTCTTGCTGGCGCACGACGATGAGACGAACACTAGCCTCACCGATCACGAGATTCTCGGCCACGTGAGCGTCTTTTTCGCTGCTGGACACGAGACGAGTGCAAATGCTCTTGCCTGGACTCTGTTCCTTCTCTCGATGTTCCCGGAGGTGAGCACGAAAGTGAGCGAAGAGGTCGATCAGGTGCTCGGCGGCGCTGAGCCCACCGTCGAGTCCCTCGAGCGTCTCGTCTACCTCGGGTGGGTGATCAAAGAGAGCCTCCGGCTCTTTACGCCGGCTCCCTGGAACGGGCGAGTGCTCGCCGAGGATACTGAGTTTCTCGGCTACCCCCTCCCCAAAGGAGCGGAGCTCCTGGTGAGCTTGTACCAGACGCACCGGGTTCCCGAAGTGTTCCCGGAGCCGCTCCGCTTCTTCCCGGAGCGCTGGGAAAGTCTGAAGCCGAGCGTCTACGAGTACAACCCGTTCAGCGCTGGTCCACGCATTTGCATCGGAGCAGCCTTTGCGACGATGGAGATCAAAATCGTGCTCGCCATGATCTACCAGCGCTATCGGCTGGCTCTCCTGCCTCAGCGGATTGATCGATTTGCGGAGCTTGTGCTCTCGCCGACTTCCCTTCGCATGCGCATCGAGCCGAAAGACGGCCGTTTCGCCGACTCTCGCGCACAGATCCGAGGCAACCTCGGCGATATGGTCGAGCTCCCCGTCTGAGGCCGGGGAGCTCGTCAGGACTATTTCCAGATCCCGTCGATCTGGGAGGGCGAGCAACCGAAGCTGAAGAAGATGCGCGCGCGGCCATCGGCTTTCACGTCGTCGCAGGTCTTCTGACAGAGTGAGATCGTCTTTTCGTCCTCGTCCTCGTCCTCGTCCTCGTTCGAGTTCGAGTTCGAGTTCGAGTTCGAGTTCGAAGCGACCCTCCAGCCATCGACGCAGTCTCCCTCTTCGTCCTGCTGGATCAGGCTGCTCATGCCGTCGCCCCACTCGACGATGATCTGAGTGAGGTCCGTGGAGATGACAGTGCCAGGAGGCGGCTCGGGCAAGGCAAAGGTGCAGCGGTCGATGATCTGGCCGCGAATGGATTGAAGGGCGGCGGAGAGGGCACCAGAGAAGTCCGTCTCGCGGGTCATGTCGAAGTGGCAATAGTTTGGCCCTTCGATGGTGCACCCGGGCGCAGCCGTCTCACCAGCGATCGCGGCTTCGCTCAGCCAGGGGCGCTTGTCCGTCTCGGATTCGACGCTCTTCTCGCTGCCAGGGGCCCCGATCAAAAATGTCCGGATGCCCTTCTGCGCTGCTTCTCGGATCGAGGCGATGATCGGATCTGTTTCGCCGTCATAGGAACCAGCTCCGTCCCAAAGACCTCCCTTCAGCTCTTCTTCGCCTGGCCAAGTACAGCCGAGGTTGATGGTCGGAGCGCCATCGGTGATGAGCAGGATGAAGCGGTTCGGGCTTTCGTAGGGTTCGAGGAGCTCTTCGAGTGCATAGGTGTACGCGTCGTGGGTCGCCGTATAGCTCTCGATGGACGCGCTGCTCAGGCCCTCTTCAAAAGCCTCGCGTTGGGGTGATCCCTCGTTGCCGAGCGGTTGAATCGGAATCTGCTCGTCGATCTCGATGCAAGCGGAGACCTCACCCGGAGTGTGCCCATTCGACGTTACGTTCTTGTTTGGATAGAAGAGGACCCCGAGATTCGTCGACGGAGGTAGAGCATCGACAGCGCTCTTGAGAGCTACTCGCGTGATCTCCCATTTGCTGCGCTGGTCATCGCCGGGGGGAGAGTCGGTCATCGAGCCGCTTGTATCGACCACGAGCTGAAGGGTGGCCGGGATGGGCTCGCCTTCCCGCGACCAGCCTGTGCACTCTGCCTCAAGGATGGCCTCCACCTGCTGTGGCGTCAGCGCTTCCCTTCCACCATTTTTCGGCGCGACGGGGGCCGAGCCACCCGAGCCCGGCGAGCCAACGATGAAAGATTCGTCAGGATCGTTGCCCGGGTCCACGCTGTCGTCCCCGGGGCCTACCTGTTGCTGGTCGTTGCCGCAGTTTGTGAGCACCATGATACTCATGATCGCCCAGCCCAGGCCGAGCGAGCGGGCGACGGTCTGCAAATTCGGGCTCGGTTGGATGGATCTTTGTGTCATCTCGCGTGCTTTCCCCAGAGCTGTGGGTGCACAGCTCAACGCACGCGGAGTAGGCCACACTGGTTCGTGAGTGCAAGCGCTCAGAACCTTGGATTCCTGTTAGGCTGGATTATTGTGGCTCAGGCCCGAGCATTCGCCGCGGATCTACGAGCTCGTCGAACTCAGCGGCGTGCACGAATCCGAGCTCCAGCGCGGCTGCGCGCAGTGTAGTGCCTGTTTCGTGGGCGTGTTTGGCAATCGCTGCGGCGCGATCGTAGCCGAGCTTCGGGGCGAGGGCTGTCACGAGCATGAGACTTTGCTCGACGAGCTCCGCGATGCGCGCCCGGTCGGGTTCGATGTCGACGACGCAGTAGAGACGGAAGCTGTGGAGGCTACCCGTGAGGAGCTCTATGCTGGAAAGGACATTGTGGATGATGACCGGTTTGTAGACGTTGAGCTGAAAATTACCTTGAGAAGCAGCAAAGGTCACGGCGGCTTCATTCCCGAACACTTGCGCGCAGACCATTGTGAGCGCTTCACACTGCGTCGGGTTCACTTTCCCGGGCATGATCGAAGAACCTGGTTCATTGGCAGGCAAGACGATCTCCCCGAGGCCTGAGCGCGGTCCCGAGGCGAGCCAGCGAAGGTCGTTTGCGATCTTGGTGAGCGCTACGGCGAGCGTCTTGAGAGCGCCGTGCAGCGCGACCAAGGGCTCGTGAGAAGCGAGGGCTTCGAATTTGTTTTCGGCGGGGTAGAAAGGAAGACCCGTGAAGGCTGCGAGCTTTTCGCAGGCGAGCTCGGAAAAGCGCGGATGTGTGCCGAGACCGGTCCCGACAGCGGTCCCCCCGAGAGCGAGCTCATAGACTTCGGGAAGCGTGCTTTCGATGCGAAAGCGCGCGTGGCGAACCTGACTCTCCATGGCTCCAAACTCGTCACCGAGCCGGAGGGGAGTCGCGTCTTGGAGGTGCGTTCGGCCGATCTTGATGATGTCGTGGAAGGTCTCGGACTTTTCACGCAGGGCCGCTTCGAGCCCGCGGATCTCGGGCAAGAGTCGCGCGTGGACTTCGCTTGCAGCGGCGATGTGCATCGCCGTGGGGAAGACGTCGTTCGAAGATTGGCCTCGGTTGACGTGATCGTTGGGGTGGACGGGCGACTTGCTGCCGAGAACGCCGCCGGCGAGTTCAATCGCGCGGTTCGAGATGACCTCGTTAGCGTTCATGTTGGTCTGAGTGCCGCTGCCTGTTTGCCAGACGCGGAGCGGGAAGTGCTCGTCGAGCTCGCCGCGCTCGACCTCTTCCGCCGCCTTTACAATGAGATCAGTAAGGTCCTTCGGAAGGAGTCCCAGTTTGGCGTTCGTGAGGGCGGCCGCCTTCTTGACGAGTCCGAGTGCGGCGATCATGCTGCGGGGAAAGCGCTCACTGCCGATCGCAAAGTGCAGGAGCGAGCGATGGGTCTGTGCACCGTAATATCGGTCCGAAGGGACCTCGACCGCGCCGAGAGTGTCGGTTTCCGTGCGAACAGCGCTCATAGAATCCTCGTTTTATGACGCCCTGGAGCTCGCTGCCACGAGCATTTTGACACTTTCGAGGAGCGCGGGGTGACCGGAAGGTCAGTCGAACAAGAGGGCGATCAGCCAGGCCAAGAGGACCAGCGGCAGAAGGAGGGAAAAAAAGAAGAGCAGAGCCGCTCCAAAGACGACGAGGTAGTCGGAAGGCTGCGCTCTTTGGGCCTCGGCTTCGCGCGCTTTGAGGAGCGCGAGGTTGCGGAGGTGTGCGCGGAAGAAGAAGTCCCCGATCGCGCCTGCTACAGGGATCGCGCCGATGAGGGCGTCGATGGTAAGGTTCAGGAGCATCCGAGCGATGACGATCGGTGGGGTACCGATGCGGCGCGCGACCAAGAGACCGTAGAGGCCGAAAAGGGAGCCGAGCACGTCACCGAACCCCGGAATCAGAAGGCCGAGGGCTGGATCGAGATACTTCTCGTCCATGAGCCGGCTCCAGCGCTCGAGGCGTTCGAGCTCGGCGCGGGTATCATAGTGAGTATAGGTAACGGGCCGCTCCTGCATCAGATCTTGGCGATTTTCTCCGCCACCTCGTCGAGCTGCCCTGGTGAGGTAAATCCAATGGTGAACGCATCGAGGGCGCCGAGGCGCACTGCGTGCTCAATCGCTTGGTCGATGCGGTTCACTGCGTCACCTTGCCCGAGAATCTTCATTCCGATCACACCCTTTCCGGCGGCCTTCATGCGCTCGAGGATCGGAATGACCGTGGCCGGGTCGGCGTCCATGTGAAGGCCGAAGGGGTTGATGCGCGCGAGGTCAACGTCGACCCACTCGGTTTCTGCCGCGAGCTTGAGGGCGCTCAGGGTATGACAGGAGACGCCGTGAGCTCGGATCACGCCCCGCCGTTTGGCCTCGGCGAGGTACTCCATGGCGCCACTGCACTCGGTGGTCCAGGTGGCGCTCTGTTTGTTGTGGAGGAGGACGATGTCGATGTAGTCGGTGCCCAGTTCGCCCAGAAAGCGGCTCAAGTCCGCCTCCATCTCATCCCAGGTCTGCGCGTGGGACTTGGTCATGACGACCACCTTTTGCCGACCGATGTCGCGGGCAGCAGCGCCGACCTGCTGATGGGCTCCGTATTGGTCAGCGGTTTCGAAGAAGGTCAGGCCGCGGTCATAGCTTTCGATGAGCATGCGCGGGAAAGCTGCGCCGAGGCGAGTCTGATCCGAGGCGCCGTTTGATCCGCGCGTCCCGCTCCCCATAGCAAGCCGCGAGATTTGAATGCCTGTCGAACCGAGCAGAACCTGGTCCGAAGCCGCTCGTCCGAGACGGCCGTCGATGAAACCTCCCGCGCCCGGCGCCCCACCGCTCTCCGGGGCTCCTCCAGCTCCGGGGGCGCCGCCACTACCCGGCGCGCCTCCGCTCCCGGGATATCCGCCACTGCCCGGGAAACCACCTGCGCCCGGCGCGCCTCCGGTCCCTGGCCGTCTCGCGCTGGGCTCTTCGCTCAAACATGAGATCCCTGAGAGTCCGGCGGTCATCCCCGCGAGCCATGTGCGCCGGTCGATGAAACGTCCGGAGACGCCTCTCTCCTTTTTTACCAAGCTCATGGCCATCGCCCCTCTCCGCTTTCCGTCATCATGCCCTTTGGGGGGCTGAAGGCCAAGGCGGGGCGCCCAGCGAAGGCAAGATCCTTGGTTGGGTGAGGCTGAATAGTGTCTGTTCACTTCCTGTGTTTAGACAGGGTGCACAGAGGCCGGATGGTCCGGTAAAAACAGGCTCCGTGCGAAAAGCACAAACGTACGGGGGGCGACCTCGTAGTGGCTCTTTTCATAGGGGGGAGCGCTCAAGAGCGAGCGAATATCGTCAGGAGAGGGCAGGGAAGTATCGATGCAAAGCCGGAATGGCTGGGCCGGCACCCGAGGCAGTTCGAACTCGAGCGGTTCCCAGTAGGAGTTCAGCGCGCAGTAGAGGTGGTATCGACCGAGGGCGCCCGTGAGCTCGAAGGCGATGGAGTGGGAGTTGTCGTTCCAATCCGGTGCATCGAGCTTCACCCCATGCCAGTGAATGGTGGTCTCTTCGATGAGGTCGCAAAGATGAGGTCCGGGTGTAAGAGCCTCGGCGTGAGGTGCGGCGCGCATCTGACAGAGCATGCTCACGAAGCGCAGAAGCCCTCGGTTCTTCTCGAGGAGGGTCCAGTCGAACCAGTTCAGCTCATTGTCCTGACAATAGGCGTTGTTGTTACCGCGCTGGGTCCGGCGGACCTCGTCGCCCATCAAGATCATCGGGATCCCCGAGGAGACCATCGTGAGAAACGCGATATTCTTGAGCTGTCTCTCGCGGAGCAGATTGACCTCAGGATCGTCGGTCTCGCCTTCGACTCCGCAGTTCCAGCTCAGATTCTCGTCGGTACCGTCGCGGCTCTCCTCGAGGTTCGCCTCGTTGTGCTTGACGTTGTAGCTGACGAGATCATTGGCGGTGAACCCGTCGTGGCAGGTGACGAAGTTGATGCTCTGCTCGGCGTCCCGCTCCTCGGAGCCGAAGATGTCGGGGCTGCCCATGATGCGCGCGGCGACCGCCGGCACGCTCCTATTGTCGCCTCGGACGAAGCGGCGCACGTCGTCGCGAAACTGCCCGTTCCATTCGAGCCAGGCGTCGCCGACGAAGCTGCCGAGCTGGTACAGGCCCGATGCGTCCCAGGCCTCAGCGATCAGCTTGGTTCCGGAGAGGAGAGGGTCCGACTCGATGTCCCAGATCACCGCGGGGTGAGGCACGGGGTGTCCACTCATGTCCCTTGAGAGCACCGAGGCCAAGTCGAAGCGGAAGCCGTCGACGTGCATCTCCGACACCCAGTAGCGGAGGCTATCTTGGATCATGCGACGCACGATCGAGTGATTCGAGTTGAGCGTGTTGCCGCAGCCGGTGAAGTCTTTGTAGTGCCGCGGCTCGTTCTCTTCGAGGATGTAGTAGGTATTGTTTGCGAGGCCGCGGTAAGCGAGCGTGGGGCCGCCTTCTCCGCCCTCTGTCGTGTGATTGAAGACGACGTCGAGGATGACCTCTATGCCCGCGCGGTGCAGGGCTTTCACCATGTCGCGGAACTCATCGAGCGCGCCGAGCGGATCTTTCCTCGAGCTATAGGGGAGGTGTGGAGCGAAAAAGGAGACAGGCTGATAGCCCCAGTAGTTTGTGAGACCGGGAGGGGCGTCGCTTGGATCGAACTGGAAAACGGGAAGGAGCTCGACCGCGGTGATGCCGAGCTCCTTCAGGTACGGAATTTTCTCGATCAGTCCTGCGTAGGTCCCGCGGCGCTCCGGCGCGACTCCGGAGCTCTCGTGCTGCGTGAACCCCCTCACGTGCATCTCGTAGATGATAGTGCGGACAGAGGGAGTGCAAAGGGGCATATCCCCCTCCCAATCGTAGGAGTGAGGGTCGACCACCATGCTCTTCATGGCCTCGCGGATGTTCGAGCCGCGGCGCGACGCCGCTTCGCGGCTATAGGCGCTTGGGGTCAACACCAAGAGGCCGTAGGGGTCAACGAGGACCTTTTCTGGGTCAAAACGGAGACCTCGGTGGGGAAGAAAAGGACCATGGGCGCGGTAGCCATAGATTTGGCCAACGCCGATGCCCTCCACGAATGCGTGGTAGTAGTGGTACGAGCGGTGCCCGTCTGGCCTGAGGGGGATCACCTGCGACGGCTCGGCGTCATCGACGGAGTCGAAGAGGAGGAGTTCGATGAGCGTGGCGTCGCGCGAGTAGACGCTGAAGTTGACGCCAGCTTGCATGACCGTGGCGCCGAGGGGAGCGCTCGAGCCCATGGTGACGCGTCGCTGTGTCATGATTCAGATTTCGGTGAGCGTCGCCAGAGCTTCGGCGTGGGCTCGGACCAGCTCGCACGTAGCGATATCTGTGTCGAAGACAGAATACCAGCCCTGAGGTTCATGGGGCGGGTCTCCGAGGTAAACAGTGTCGTCAGGGCTGGGCCGAAAATCAGCGCGGAGCGCTCGCCCTTCGCCGCCGTAGGCCCAGAAATTTGTTCCTGCGAGAGGGCCCCCGCCGAGGGCGCTCTCGAGGGCGGCTTCATAGATGAGCCCGTAGAAACGGTCACGGAACGAGGTCGAGCTCAGAGGATCGTAGCTGACGCCATCGCGGGGAAATCCGAACTCTTCGATCACGAGGGGGCGCCCGAGCTCACGGGCGAGCGCGAAGTGATCGTCGATGTAGCGGCGAGCGTGCTCTTCGGCGCGCGCGAAGCTCCCGGGGATATTCCGCGTCTCAATCCAACCCCAGTTCTGGGGCCAGATATGGGCTGTCAGGTAGTCGATTTCGGGCACATCATGGGCTCGCTTGAGATCGTCTCGCCTATAGGAGCAGCCCGCGAGCCCTTCGCTGCCGGTGGAGATGAGATGGTGAGGGGCGAGGGAGCGGATCAGGCGCGCGGTGCCTGCGAGAAATTGGCAATAGGCTTCGATGCGCCTGTCGATGACCTCGACGGCAGCGCCAGGGCGCGGTTCGTTGGCGATTTGCCAGGCGAAGATGGTCGGATCTTCGGAGTAGGGAAGGTCTGTGACGGTATTTGTGCGACCGACGATCCTGTGCACCGCCTCCTGATAGGCCGCAATGGCCAGGGGAGATACGTAGAAATCAGCTGCGAAATCGGCGAATTTCGACCATGGGTCGTCGGAGTCGTCGATGTCCACGAACAGGCCACCGTTTGTCCAGGCCAGATAGGTCATGAGTCCTCCGGACCACTCCCAAAAATTGGAAAGATAGAGGACGGCGCGCTGGCCCCGCCTTTTCATCTCGGCGAGCGCGAAGTCGAGTCCTTCGAGGCAGCGCTCGTTCCAGGCCCCGGTCTTGTCGTGAAAGGCAGGACGGATCGCGCTTCGGAGCGGAGAGTCCTCGCTCGCGGCGAGGATGCGCAGGTTGGTGACGCCAAGCGACGAGAGGCGATCGAGCTCTCGGACGAGGCGTGCCCGATCGCCGAGGGGCGCCTCGGCTCCCAGATATGCCGCGTACCAGAGGTTCGCTCCTACGAAGCGATGGGCGCGGCCAGCGATGGAGAAACATCCGTCACTCACCGAGACGAACTCGGTCTGTGGAGGTGAAGAAAGGTCAGGGGGAATCACGGGGCGGCTGGTGCGGCCTCGGGACGGGGAGCGGGCTCCTTCTTGGCGTCGGAAGCGCCGGAGTCGACTGGGGCAGAGCCCGGGGATGCGTCGACCGGGGCTGCTGCCGGCGCGCCGCTGATTGCTCTCCAGGCGATCGTCTCGCCTTGGCGAGCATAGTCGATGGCTTCACCCAGAATGCGAGCCGCTTCCTGAGGCGCGTGGAAGCCCATGCTGTTTTCGGCGGCGATGAAGTCGAGACGCCACTGAGCTTTGCGCTGCATGGTGAGGGCTTCGGCGAGCCCTTCTTCATTCACGCCGCGCTTTCTTGCCTCCAAGATGGCGTCGATGAGCTGCACGATGGCCTCGCCGCCTCTCTGGAGTAGATCGTAGTTCTTCGACTGGATGCCGTCGACGCGGGCCAGGAGTTCGGACTCGCTCGCGCGGTGGCAGGTCTGGCACGCTCGGTTCACGTTCAAGAGCGGGCTTCGGACCCAGTGGTCGCTGATCTTGGTGGCGCCCTCCCGAATGTAGGGCATGTGGCAATCGGCGCAGGAGACACCGCTTCGAGCGTGAATGCCTTGACTCCAGAGCTCGAACTCAGGGTGCTGCGCCTTGAGGATCGGAGCCCCGGTCTCCGCGTGGGCGTAGTCGACGAACTTCGAGCCATCGACGAACTTCGCTTCGTCCCAGAACTCTTCCATCTGTTCGACCTTGAGGCCTTTGCCCCAGGGGAACGTGAGAGGCATCTTCGTCGAGCAGTAATACTCGACGTGGCACTGTCCGCACACG
Source organism: Pseudomonadota bacterium (assembly GCA_023428245.1). Classification (GTDB taxonomy): domain Bacteria; phylum Myxococcota_A; class Polyangia; order Polyangiales; family Polyangiaceae; genus NIC37A-2. The sequence continues at coordinate 56,127 of JAEYYX010000091.1, read as the reverse complement.
AACGAGCGCATCTCGTTCCTCGACGCGTCCACGTTCGGATTGTAGGTGCCTTTCTTGCCATTCTGCCGCCAGATCTCGACGCTCGGAATCGCCGGGAGCGGGACGTCGCTTTCGGCGAGCGCGGCGATTCCTGTCAGGAACCCCGGGCGGGTGACGCGCAAGGTCATCGTGTCAGGATCGTGGCAATCGACGCAGCTGACGGGATGGGCGTGGCCGGAGTCTTTCAGCTTCTTGTGAAGGTCCTGATAGCTGTATTGGTAGGTTTTTTCGAAACCAGCCATCGCATCTCCGTCGCCCAGCTCTCGGTAGAGCGGCATGATCGAGGCGTGGCAGTGGAGGCAGGACCCTGACTGGGGCTTCGTGAGTCGTTCAGTTTGCTCCTGATCGTCAAGCATGTACGCGTGACCTCGGCGATCGCGGTAATCGATCGAGAAAGCGTATCCGAGGAACATCCTCTTGAGCCAAGGGTCCCGTTCGATCTTCTCCTCGGGGAGCGCTTCGCTGCCTGCGTGGCCGCCGAAGCGCGTCTGGGTTTTGAGAGCCGTTTTCTTGTAGCTGTCGTACTGGGCTGGCCAGTTTCGTCCCCATTTTTCAGGATCAGTATCGTTCTCCCCAACTTCGACGACGCGCACGAAGGCGACCTTCTGCTCGGCCTTTCGCTCCGAGATGTTGACGAGAAGCGCCGCAAGGCCCGCGGACACTGCGGCCACACCTCCCATGATGACGCCGAAGCCGAGCCGCGATTGATACCAAGGTGTCTTGTCTTCTTTGGTCATGGTTCACTTGCCCGAGTTGAGCTCTGCAGATTGCAGAGGGCCGCCGAGTCCGAGCCGCTGTCCGTGCCCGGCTGTCGCGTGGCACTTCACGCAAGGAGCGGACTCATCGTGAGACAGTGCCGTGATGGATTGAGTGAGATCGCCGTGGCAGCGGATGCAGTTTTCTTGTAGGATTTCTCGACCAGCCTGTCCGATCTCGATCGGTTCTATGAAGGTCTGGGTCGTGAAGAGCTTGCCGTGTCGATAGCCGTTCTCGGCCTTCGTATAATACTTGGCGAAGAAGCTCTCGGGGAGGTGGCAGTCGACGCAAACCGCGACCGCGTGATGACTGGCCTTCTGCCATGCGTCGAACTGCGGCTGCATGATGTGGCAGTTCACACAAGCCTCCGGGTCGCGACTCAAATAGGAAAGCCCCTCCGCGTAACGGAGGGTATAACCCCCCACGCCCCCGAGCACCCCGAGCGCTACGGCGAAGCCCACCGAGAGCCAAAGGCCGCGACGAGCGTGAGGAGACTCTTCACCTTTGTTGGTCATGACCCCTTTCGGGGCAACACGGTAACCGGACGGATCTCGGCTGACAACCGGGGCCTCTCGAAATGCGAAGGAGGCTCAATTTACGAACGCTTTGCGGCATGGACGAGGCGGCCTAGCCTGCCTTCTTAGGTGCGAAGGGGCAAGCGTCGTTTGCGTTTGGGTGCGTGGCCGGCGAAACTCACATTTCGTGATCTCAGTCCGGCTCAAACTCGTCGCCATCGTCCTCGGTTCGGTCCTGCCCGCCCTTGTGGGGGCGGTGCTCAGCGAGCAGGCCTCCGAGCGCGAGCTCTTGCAGCAGGTCGAGCGTCGGGTGGACGGCGCAAACAGGCGTTTCGAAGCTGCTATCGATGAGAATCAGAAGAACTCGCGCTTGGCTCTGAGCTTTGCTGCGCAGAGTCCTTGGTTTCAGAAGGCGCTGGAGAGCGGAGACCGTGAGCGGGTGGCGCGGTTCGTGAGCCAGCTCGCCAGTGTCTACAAGTACCGAATCATCATCGCCGCCGACCACGCGGGGCGCATCTTGGCGGCGGGGAACGCGGAGCGCGGCCCAGCGAGCCTCGACCGAGCGGCCAGTGACGCCTTCGGGGAGCTCCTTGAAGGGAAGCCCCTCGAAGGCATGATCGGCGTCCAGCTCAAAGACGGGTTCGCCTACTCACTCGTCGCAGCGACCCCGATTTTCAACGAGGAAAAGAAGCAGGTGGGGGCTGTGGCGCTTTTGTCGCCGATGACCGCACGCTACCTCGAGTATCTCGAAAAGAACCTGAATGCGGACCTGGCCCTCAGCGTCAATGACCGCCTCGTAGCGAGCACGGCAGGGCACACGGCGCCTGAGCTCCGGAGCGACTCAGAGACCTCTCACATCATCGAACAGGGGAAGCACCTCTATGCGGTGAAGACCTTTCACCCCGAGGATCTGCAGCGAGAGGGACTGCACGTCGAGCTGACCGCTTCTCGTGATGTGACGGAACTTCACGCCACAGCCCAGGCGAACCTCCAGAAGCACCTCCTCATCCTGGGAGGGTTCACGCTTGTCGTCTTGGCTATTGCCCTGCGCTTTGCCGCGCGCCTCGCCCAGAGCGTGAAGGGCATCGCCACCGCGGCCGCGCAGGTGAAAATGGGAAACTACGCGACGGCGCCGCTCCTCCAGACGGGGGATGAGCTCGAGCTCTTGACGGGCCATTTCAACGACATGGTAGAGGGGCTCAAGGAGCGAGATCGGCTCAAAGAGACTTTTGGTCGTTATGTGACCCGCCAAGTCGCCGATCATCTCATGAAAGGTCACCAGAACCTGGGCGGCGAGCTGGTGCCCGTGACGGTCCTCTTCTCGGACATCCGTTCTTTCACCTCGATCAGCGAGCGGATGGATCCGCGTGCGCTCCTCGACTTCTTGAACGAGTACTTCGCCGGCATGGTGGAGAGCGTTCTTTCGCACCACGGTGTGGTCGACAAGTTCATCGGCGACGCGATCATGGCAGTGTTCGGCGCGCCGGTGCCGGAGCCGGAGGATCCACTCCGCGCCGTTCAGGCAGCCCTCGAGATGAGAGCACGCCTCGAGCGCATCAACGAGGGATTTCGGGCCCGCGGGCTGCCGGAGATCAAGACGGGAATCGGCCTCCACTCGGGGCAAGTCGTCGCGGGCAACATGGGCCACTCCGAGCGCATGGAGTATACGGTGATCGGAGATCCCGTGAACCTCGCGTCGCGTCTCGAAGGGATGACGAAGGAGCTCGGCTGCGACGTCCTTCTCTCAGAGGATCTCTACGTTCTCGTGAAGAATGAGGTCGAAGCGGAGCCTCTCAAGAAGATCCGCGTCAAGGGCCGCGACCAAGAGGTCATGGTGTACCGCTTGGTCGGGCTTCGAGAGACGCAGAACGCCGCCGAGTGAAGACTCGCCGCGCTCGACGAGATCAGCGCGGCCTTTGATCCAGCGTCCTGGTGTCCTGTCCCTCGGGGATCACTGACTCGGTGCGGACCGACATTGGGCCGAAGCTGAGCTGCCAGGGCGAAGGCAACTTCGTCCCCGGGTTCATCGTCTGGACCTCTTTCAGCATGCCGTCGCCGATATGGTAGACCCAAGCGTGGAGCGAAGGACCTTCGCCCTTGTCCCAAGCTCTTTGGATCACGGCGGTCTTCGCGAGATTCATGAGCTGAGCCTGAGCGTTCAGCTCGACGAGTCGATCCTCACGGAGCGTGTTTCGGGGGAGGGCTTCAATCTCCTCGAAGTGCTCGGCGTAGATGTCTTTGATGTTCCTGAGCCACATGTTCAAGACCCCGAAGTCGCTGTCTGTCATCGCAGCCCGCACGCCGCCGCATCCTTGGTGTCCGCACACAATGACGTGCTGAACCTTGAGGACCTCAATCGCGTACACGAGCACGCTGAGCAGGTTCAGGTCCGTGTGGACGACCACATTGGCGATATTGCGGTGGACGAAGATCTCGCCCGGAGCCGCGCCCGTGATCGTCTCGGCGGGAACACGACTGTCGGAGCAGCCGATCCAGAGAAACCTCGGGGCTTGGCTTTCTGCCAAGCGGTTGAAGAAATCGGGCTCGCGGAGGGCGTGGAGCTGCGCCCAAGCGCGATTCTGAAGGAGCAGGCGTTCCGCTTCGGTGCTCGGTGTAGTCATGTGGCAGATGAGCGCTCTTGCGCCCTTCGGTTTCTGACCACGGGCGCCCGAGGTTGTCGAGAGCTGTTGGGGTGCCTGGCCGCCCATGTCAGATTCGACCGGCGCGCGCCGCCGCGAAGTTTGTTTCTCTCCACCGTCGGTCACTCCGGCTCGAGCTGACTGCCGCCGGAGAGGTCCTTCTCAATGGTCTTGGGCTCTCCGCGATACGTGACGGAGCCGCCTCCTGAAACGTTCGCGCGGAGCGACGATGTGGCATGAACTTTTGCCTGGGAGCCGCCGCTCAGGTCGAGGGTGACCGATTTGGCCCGGAGGTCCAGAGCTTCGAGCCGTCCTCCTCCCGAGACCTCCACTTCGAGCTCACTTGTTTGACCACTCAAGCGAACCTCTCCCCCGCCGGCCGAGTCGATGAGCACTGTCTCGAGGTCGAGTTCGGAAAGTTGGGCGCTTCCGCCCCCGGCTTGGTCGAGGGAGAGCGAGGTCCCCCTGAGGTCTTCGACGACGAGCTCGCCGCCGCCGGAGACGTTGAGCGAAAAATCGTCACCTTTGAAGGTGTCCTTGAGGATCAGGCGTCCGCCGCCCGAACTCGAAAAGTGGGAGGCGAGGGGCAGTGACGCCTCCACGGCGATCGGTTGAGTGGGGTGGTAGCCGCCGAGGCCGCTTGGGAATCCAACCTCCAGGGTCCCCTTCGACTCACGAATGACAAGCTCCTCGAGCAAGTTGTCATCTCCGGCGATGCGTAGGGATGGACTTTTGCCCTGCGTCACGGTCGCGTGCAGGCCCGATTGAACCTTCAGCTCGCGAATGTCGCCATCCAGCTTGGTGTCCATGGTCTCGATGTGGCCGGAACCTTCGATGGCACAGCCGCAGAGGAGAACCAGGGAAAAGGAGGCGGAAGCAATGGTCTTGAGGTGGCGCAGGGAAAGCATGGATTTTTTCTCGAATGGAGAGGGATCTCAGACGGAAGGTTCGCTCATTGTGGGGTCTGGGCATCGAGCGCTTCGAGGAGCGCTCGGGCTTCCTCTTGCCGGTACGCGCCGTAGGCGCCGCTGGCAAAGGGTGAAAGCGAGCGGCGCGCGCGCGCGACGAGTCCGAGCTCAATCTCACAAAGAGCGGTGTTGTAGCTGGCTTCGAGTTGGAGCGCTCCGCCCGGGTGCTCACGGAGGTAGGCCGCATAGCCCTCAAGCGCTGCTTTGCAATCTCTACCTCGGAACTGAGCTTCGTGAGCCTTTCGGTACACGTCGAGGCCGAGGGACTCAGCGGGACGTGGCGTCTCGGACGGAACAGCTGCGTGGCTCACTGGAGCGGGCGGCGCATGGGCGTTCTGTGAGCTTCTGCTCTCGTCCGCCTGCCCCCGGGCGAGTGCGGACGCCGCCTTCGGCTGGGGGAGGCTCGGTGGCTCTTCGGCCGTTTCGCCCCCGGGCGCAGGAGGGGTGGGTTCGGAGGTTTCCGGAGTATCTTCGGGAGCCTCCGGTGTTTCCTCCCGAGCAGGCTGGGGCTCTGACGGCTCAGAAACAGGACTTATCTTGGACCGGGCGTGAGCGGGTGCCCGTGCCCTCGACGAGTCCGAGCCACGCTCGCTCGGGGGCCGAGACGTGAACCACTCGGGGATGGAAGCGAGGGCTGAGACGAGGGAGCCGCCCGAGGCCGCGAGAGCCGTGGAGCCGATGCCGAGGGCTAAGAGCGGCGTCCACAGGATCCAGCGTCGTTTCTTCCTCTGCTGCTCGGCAGCGAGCCGTGCCATGATGCGGGCTCGCGTAACCTCGGGGGTGGGGTGCGCTCCGTCGTGTTCGCTTGCGAGAGCGCTCGACATCTTAGTGAGCAGATCGTGAGTCACGGTAGGCCCTCCTTCTCGAGATACGTTCGGAGCCGTTTCTTTGCGTGGAGCAGGCGCGTCCGCACGGTCCCCTCCGGAACTCCTACGAGCACCGCGATCTCGCGTGACGTATGCTGCTCTACCTCGGACAGCACAAAAGCAACGCGGTGGTCGAAGGAGAGCTGGTCGAGGGCTTGGGTCAAGAGCTTCGCGAGCCGGTGCCGCTCCGACTGGACATCGGGGCGCTCAGCTTCGGGGAGCTGGACCATGCCGGCTGCCCCGGAGCGCTCATGGAGCGCGCGTCTGCGCTGTGAGGCTCGGATATGGTGCCTTGAGAGCTGCGCGGTGGCCCCGATCAGGAACGAGCGAAAGCTCGACTCTCCGCGGTAGCTCTTGGCGATGCGTGGAAGTCGGACGAACACCTCCTGCACCAGGTCTTCCGCTTCACTCGCGTCCCCGAGCAGTCTCTGGGCGAAGCGGCGGACAGCCTCATGGTGGCGGTCGTACAGCTCTCCGATCGCGCTCAGCTGACCCGAGAGCAAGCTGGCGATGACGCTCTCCTCACCAGCCGGCGATGTGACGCTCATCGGCGAGGCATCCAAGGTCATCGTGGGCAATGAGGACATCTCGAAGACCAAGTGCCCGCTCGGGACCGGAGTGTTCATTCGAATCAACATCTTTTCAAGCTTCTGGGGCGCCCAAGGGGACGGCTGGCCGATCCCCCCGACGGCTTGTCCCCTTTGGAACAGCTAAAAGAGCTCGATTCCGGCGTGGAAGGTTGGAGCGGCGGAGACGTGGCGGTCATCGTTCGGTACGACAAGGCGCGGGCCGCCGCCGACGAAGAAGGAGACTTCCTTGGAGACTTTGAAAAGGGCCGTCACCCGTCCCGCGGTCGCTCCGTGACCGTTTGAGGCGCCCCGCGGGGAGAACTCGACCTGGTGATAGCCGTCCACCTCGAGAGCAAAGCGCGGGCCGAGCTCGAAACGGTAGCCTGCACCAAAGCCGGGCGCGAAGACGACATCACTCGAGCGGCAAGGAGGCTCGGTCCCGCAGCCTGTCGCTTCCGCACCGAGCCCGAAGCCGACCAAGGAGTAGAAGTTGTGGATCCGGTATTTGACCCCAATATGGCCCATAGGTCCCGCGATGCGGGCGGGCTCATTCAGCTCGGGATTTACTGACGCCCAGGCGAGTGCTGTAGCGCGCACGTTGGCACCGAAATTCAACAGCCCGAGCGCCGCTCCGCTCAGGTCTCCCGAGACGTTCACGAGCCCAAGCTGCGCCCCACGCATCTTTCCCGTCTGGACGTTTACGAGTCCGATCTGAGCCCCATGGAGGCTTCCGCCGATATTCACGAGGCCAATCATGGCTCCTTCGGACCGCGGAGCTTCGCCCTCGCGCGGCTTTTCGGCCTTTGCGCTTCCCGTCGAGTTGACGAGGCTCACAGTGAGCCCCTGAAACATCTCCTTGTGGCGAACGTAGAAGCCTGTGACAGAGAGTCCGTCAGAGCGTGTGACGAGCCCGTAGAATCCGTTCACATTGAGTCCGCGGAACGGCCCCGAGTGGCTGCCAACTCCAGCGACAGCGAGGCCGCGTGCGCCGTCGTGGAGCTTCTGCACCCCACCCTGGACGGCGAGTCCGCTGAGCGCGCCGATTTCGCTGTAGAATGCGCCGACGTCGAAATGGGCCTCGTGCTTCTTGAGGAAGGGGTCGGTCGAGACGGGCGAGAAGAGAGTCAGGCTGATGGGCATCCGGCCCCGGCGCTTCGGAGAGACCCCTTTCTCCCCGGGAGCCTGGGCGGTGGGTTCAACGGGTGCCGCGACCGCTGAGGGCGCTGTTTCCGCCCGTGCTTCCGTTTCTGTCTTGGCGGCCCGGAGTCGCGCGAGGAGCGGGCTCGCTTCGTCGCGGACGAGATTGCCCGAGAGAAGCTGAAGCAGCTCGAGCTGAGCCGCCTCCGACTCCGGGAGCTGGACCTCTCGGGACACCGCTCGCGTCGCCGGGTCTCCGTAGGAAGCGAAGAGCGTCGTACCGTCGACTCGAAGGACCAGGCGCTCGCCTGCGTCAGAAGTTCGAACGGCGATCCCAAGCTCCCGCTCAAGCGCCTCGAGCACGTCCGCGTCTTGGAGCCCGGAACCGCCCAGAGAGAGTTCAACAGAAAGCGCCTCCTCGGCGCTCGGGCGCTCGGCCTCGGTGGCCTCGGGGCTGGATTCGGCGGGCGTTGCAGGGGGCGCCTCTGCCAGGGCTCGGGGGACCCAGACAGAGGCAGCAAGGAAGACAAGGCTCGATCGAAGGGAAAGCGAAGTTTTCTTCATTCTGTCCGGGAGTGCCCGCCCGGAGAGGAAGCGTTCAATCGTCTTTGCTTTTTTCGCTTGGACTCGTCCTCAGAGGCGCGCCCCCGCGCTGGCGAAGACGCTCGCTTTGACACATTCCGCGGGCTCGACGTCGTAGTCGTAGTCGAGCTCGGACGCCGGGAAAACCTTGGTGCTTTCCCAGGTATCGGCGTTCGCGAGCGTGTCGGACTCCGTGTCCCAGGTGACTCCGGGGCCAACGAAATTGTCCCTGAGGTCCCAGTAGCCTGGCTCATCGCTGTAGCGAGAGGTAACAGGATTCTTCGCATCTTCGAAGTAGTTGGCTTCGATGAGCGCGACGCCGCCCATGCGCACGTTGATGCCGCTGCTCGAGAGCTTGCCGTAGTAGTTGTTGAAGAGGTGCGTGTAGCCGTAGCGCTGGAGCGGAGTGCGCGAGACGACGTTCTCGTACCGGTTGTGGTGGAAGGTGATGTAGCGCTCGGTGTCATCCGAATCACTCGAGCCGATGAGTCCGGTCTTCTGGTGATCGTGGAGGTAGTTATAGGAGATGGTGATGCGCCGCGCGCCCTTCTTGATGTCGATGAGTCCGTCGAACTCGGTGTCGCCGGCGCCCGGGCAGTCGTCCTTCGTTGAGCTGAAGAACTCGTTGTGATCGATCCAGACGTTTTCTACGTCGCCGCTGGTCCCATTGCCTTCGAGGGTGACGGCGTCCGAGTCGCCGCCGCCCGGCAGGAGGCCGAATACCATGTTCTGGATGATCACGTTTTTCGCGCGATTCACCTTAATCCCGAAGTTGCTCGAAGAACCGGAGAGCCCGCGGAAGGTCACGTTCTCCATCTCTTTGATCTGGAGGATCTGTGAGTCCTTTTCATGTTGGGCACAGACGTCGGTGATGGTCGAAAAGTTGAACTTCCCATCATAGTGAAGGACCAAGGAGGATCGCGTGCCGTTCTTGAAGTCGCTCCGATAGGCGGCCAGCGCAGCTTCAGCTTCGGCGAAACTCCGCACCACGAGCGGCTGAGTATTGCCGCCGCCGGTGGTGGCGCGTCCGTACCCGATGGGACGTGTCGCCGGTTCATGCTCAATGCAGCCGGGCGGCGCTCCTCCGGAGGCTCCTCCGCTGGCTGATCCACCACTCGAAGAGCCGCCAGCTTCGCCTGAGTCTCCCGTGCTTTCTCCGCCGCCTGAACTGGGACTCGCTCCTCCGCTTTCCGCTCCTCCGCTCCCTTGGGCTCCCCCGCCCCCGACGGCCGCGGCGCCCCCTGGAGCTCCGCCGCCCGCGCTCGACTTTCCACCAGTTCCCGGGGCATCCCCTCCGCTCGCAGAGCTGCCTCCGCTCGCCGGCTGAGCGGTGGACCCACCGCTCCCCGGAGCATTGCCATCAGGTTCTTCGCTGGAAGGAGACGCTCCACAGGCGCTCCCGACGACGAGAAGTGCGACCCACGATACCCTAGTCATTCGGTTCACGGCCGTTCATGTCGCGAGGCGGACGAATCGATCTCTTTCGGAGCGATGTTGAACCATTTTCAGGTTCGCGGATCGGTGGCCCTGCGGGTCTTCACCTTACCGAGTGCTCGTTGCATGGGGGAGGGAACTGTGCGACGTCGAGGGGGGCTCAGTGTGGGGTCCATGAACCATGGGTCTTTGCGAGCCAGAACGGCCGCGAGTCATTGATGAGGAGGAGCGCTCGATGAAGCGAACTGCAGATGCAATTTGGAACGGTGGGCTCAAGGACGGCAACGGGACGTTCAACGTCGGGAGTGGAGCTCTTCAGGACCAGAAATATAGCTTCAAGACTCGCTTCGAGAGCGATCCCGGGACGAACCCGGAAGAGCTGATCGCTGCTGCCCATGCGAGCTGTTTTAGTATGGCTCTCTCGGCCCAGCTCGGCGAACGTGGGATTTCGCCGAAGTCGGTCGCCACGCGCGCCGCCATCACCTTCGAGGACCTCACGCTCAAGAAGAGCCTCCTCGAAACGACCGTCACGGCGCCCGGCGCAGACCGCGGCAAGATCGAAGAGGCTGCTCAGGCAGCCAAGGCCGGGTGCCCGATCTCGAAGGTCCTGAACCTTGAGATCGAGCTCCAGCTCACTATCGAGAACTAACAGTGGCAAAGGGGCGGCTTAGCCGCCCTGGCTTCGCTCACTCGTCGTCGGGACTCTGGCTCTCTTCGGAAGAAATGTCGGCGACGCGGCTCATGAGCGACCAGCGGACGCCGAAGGGGTCGAGGGTCGAAGCGTACCCATCGCCAGATACAAAGGTGCTCACAGGTTCGCGCAGCGTCGCTCCCTCTTCAACGGCTCGCGCGGCAAACTCGTCCACGTTCGGGACATGGAGGGCCAAGGAAGAACTCGAACCGCGGGAGGGATCGGGTGCAACCAAGCCAAGACCCTCGAGAGGAAAACGCTGGACCATTCTTGACCCATCGCTCTTCTGTTTAGAGTTTGACTCGGCGGATGAGCAGAGCGTTCCCGATGACCGAGACGGAGCTCAGTGACATCGCCACACTTGCCACCATCGGGCTCAAGAGCATACCAAAGAGCGGGTAAAAAAGACCCGCCGCTAAGGGGACCCCGAGCGCATTGTAGAAGAAAGCGAAGAAGAGATTCTGTTTGATGTTCTTCATCACGTGAGAGGCGAGGTGCCGCGCGCGCACGATGCCGCGGAGTTCTCCGCCGACGAGCGTGATTCCGGCGCTCTGCATCGCCACGTCGGTCCCAGTTCCCATCGCAATGCCCACGTGGGCGCTGGCCAGGGCGGGCGCGTCGTTCGTGCCGTCTCCGGCCATTGCCACGATGCGCCCTTGTTTTCGTAGCTCAAGGATCATTTCATTCTTCTGCGCGGGGAGAACTCCCGCGTGGATATCCTCGATGCCGAGTTCGATGCCAAGGGCGCGGGCAGTTTCCGGGGTATCACCGGTGAGCATGACGATGGACAGACCGCTCCCGCGCAGCTCTTCGAGCGTGCGGAGGGCATCAGGCTTGATCGGATCGGCTACGCCGAGAATCCCGAGGAGCTCCCCGTCCGCCGCGAGGAAGAGGACAGTCTGTCCTTCCTCGCGGAGAGCCCTGGCGCGATCGGCGAACGCTCCAGGGGGCACCCCGTTTTCCTCAAGGAGCCGCTGATTGCCGAGTAGTACGCGCTTGCCTTGAACTTCCCCAGTGAGCCCCTTGCCGAGCTCCGAGTGGAAGTTCAGGGGATCTGTTGGGTTGATGCCTCGCTCGTCGGCTGCTTTGAGAATGGCCGCGGCGAGCGGGTGTTCGCTGTGCTTCTCTAGGGAAGCCGCGAGTGAGAGCAGCGTTACCTCGTCGAGCCCGTCTTGCGGAAAGATGCGCATCAACCTGGGATTGCCCACAGTCAGGGTCCCGGTCTTGTCGAGCACGAGAGTGTCGACGCGCGAGAGAAGCTCGAGGGCTTCGGCGCTCTTGACGAGGACCCCCGCTTGGGCGCCGCGACCGGTGCCGACAAGGATCGACATCGGCGTCGCGAGACCGAGCGCGCAGGGGCACGCGATGATCAGAACTGCTACGCCGTTGATGACTGCGTGAGCCAGCCGTGGCTCCGGTCCAAAGAGCCCCCAGAGAATTGCGCTCAGCGCCGCGACCAGTAAAACAGTCGGCACGAACCAGGCAGAGACGGAGTCCGCGAGCCTCTGGATCGGAGCGCGGGTGCGCTGAGCTTCACTCACGAGCACCACGATCTGCGACAGCAGTGTGTCGTTTCCGACGCGCTCGGCGCGGAACACGAAAGTTCCAGGGCCGTTCAGCGTGCCCCCGCGCACAGTCGAACCGATGCTTTTTTCTACGGGAATGGGCTCGCCGGTGAGCGACGACTCGTCGACGGAGCTCGACCCTTCGGTGATGGTGCCGTCTACTGGCACCTTTTCGCTCGGGCGGACACGAACGCGATCGCCAACCCGGATCAGCTCGATGGGAACGTCGCGCTCTGAGCCGTCAGCTTCGACGATGCGCGCCCGTTTGGGGCTGAGGTCAAGGAGCGCTCGAATCGCGCTGGCTGTGCTCTGTCGCGCTCGGAGTTCGAGGACCTGGCCGAGGAGCACAAGGCTCGTGATCATGGCGGCCGCCTCGAAGTAAACAGGGGGACCGTGCTCTCCTTTTGCGCCGTGGGGGACGAGCTGAGGTGCGAGAGTAACGACCAGGCTGAAGCCGAACGCTGCGAGAACACCAAGCGCGATCAGCGTGAACATGTTCAAGTGCCCAAGGACGATCGAACGATAGCCCCGGAAGAGGAGAGGCCATCCGCAGTAGAAGACGACAGGCGCGGCGAGGAAAAGCTGAACCCAAGCGCCTGTCTCGGCAGAGAGCACGGCTCCGAGGGGTCGGCCGGGGATCATGTCGGACATGGCGAGCGCGAAGGTCGGAATCGTGAAGAGAAGGCTGAGCCAGAAGCGCCGGCTCATGTCCGTGAGCTCCGGGTTCTCTTCGGGCTCAACGTTCACGGTGCGGGGTTCGAGGGCCATGCCACACTTGGGGCAGCTGCCCGGTGCGTCCGAGACGATCTCCGGGTGCATCGGGCACGTGTACTCGGTGCGGGTCTTTTGGAGAGGCAGCTCCGGTTCGAGGGCCATGCCACACTTCGGGCAGCTCCCGGGACTCGAGGCGCGCACCTCGGGATCCATCGGGCAAATGTAGCTCTGGGCGCCGGAGGGGGAGCGGCGCTCGCGGGTCGTGTGAGCTTTTTGTGACTCAGTGTCGGGTGTCGCGCCACGCCGCGCGAGATAGCCCTCTGGATCGCTCCGGAACTTCTCGCGGCAGCGAGGGTTGCAGAAAGAGTAGGTGCCCCCTTTGTATTCCCAAGAGCCGCCCTTGGGGTTTTCGGGGTCGACCTTCATCCCGCAGACGGGGTCGATGACCCGAAGGGGTTCGCCATGGGGGGCGGGCGTGCCCGCTGGGCCTGCGTGGTGGGAGCAGCAGGGTTTCTGTGGATCGGCGGGGGACGACATGGGAGCTCCTTGGGGGCAGGTTCTCGCGCGCTCGAGGGCGCGTCTCGAGTTCATTCGCGAAGACGCCCGATCGCTTCTCTTCTAACAGGAAAACGGTGCTTTTCCGATGGGCAAGAACCGCCGTCACACTGCACTCCGCGCCCTCGTTCGGGATGCGAGTCCGCGCGAGCTTTTCGCCCCGAGAGCGCCATCAGGTGCGACATTCTAAGGTGCGCAGTCGGCCCGCTGTGCCAAAGAGAACAAAGGCGGCGAGCGGGGGAGCTAAGCAGGCGACAAGGATGATCAGGAGCTCGATGGGGCTGCGCGGCTCTCGGAGGTTCCACAGGGCGGCCTCGAGCGGCGTGAGGAGAGCATCGAGGCTCACCGCATAAGCGAGGACTCGCGCGAGCCGGAGTCTTGGTCTTTGAGCGAGGCGGAATAACGCCAGGATGACTAGACCATCAAAAACCACCCAAGCCCATTTGACCGAGATGTGCCCGTGAAACCACCTGTCAGGAGAAGCGCTCGCGAGCAGTAGGGTCCAAGGCACGAGCAGGAGCGCGAGTGCTCTCAGGACCAGCGGATGGCCGCGGCCGACCAGACGCGCCAAGAAACCCAGGAAGCTGCTCGTCGCGAAGGCTCGGAGCGCGTCGAAGACGGAGGTGACGGGCCCTTGGGCCCGGGGGTAGGCGAGGTAGAGAGGCGCCCAATCTTCAGGTCGCAACTTGGCCTTGAAGTAGGCGAGCCCTTCGAAATCGTAGAGCCAGCGGAGCCAGTGCCGGGCGAGCTCGAGGGGCCTTGGTACTTGGCCCATGAGCGGAGCGAGACCGAGCGTGACCCAAACGAGCTCCTGCTCCCGGGCCCAGGTGAAGATCGCATCGACCAGGAGCTCAACGGTTCCATTCGGCGCGTCGACGTCGCGGATCAGGTGTTCGACGAAGAGCCCCCTCCGACCGGGTACGGGAATCGCCGCGCCAAGCCCGATGATGGTTCCTGCGCGCCAGGCTACGAAATGGACGGCTTCTGGAGACTCGAGGAGATCATCCACGGCGACCAAGAAGCCCATCTTGGGCATCGATCGCGTCGCGAGCCAGCGCTCGACTAGGTCTCGAACTTGGCCCGTGTGGGCTACAAGCTTCGTTTCGCGCGTGATGGTGACCCCTTTGGCGCGAGCTCTCCTCAGTTGCTCACGAAGGCTTCGGTGGGCTTTCAGAGTCGAAGGCCAGGTTCTTGGGTCCCAGATGGGCTGTTTCCCGATCGGAAGGGAGCTCAGGAGCTCTGAGTTGACGTCGAGCATGCGAGGCTCGACCGCAAAGAAGACGGCTCGCCGTCGGTCATTTCGAGCAGCGTTCACAAACGCCTGAGTGGTCTCCTGGAGCGCTTCGGTCGAGCAAATCGGCGCGCCCCCCGCCACCCAAGCGCGCCCGGTATCCACGTAAGCGACGTAGCCGTCATTGTGAAAGAAGTAGGAAAACCCCCGCCTCAGGGTCTGAAATGAGGTTGCATTCCACCCGTGTTTGCGCGCGAGTGAAAACGCGCGCTCACGTGGCGAAGAGGGGCGAGAAGAGGAACCCATAACGAGGGGCGGGCGGCACGAGCCGCCGCCTTCTCAAGAGTAGGTCCAGTCCGCAGGAGGAGGGAGGGAGAACGCGCCCGTTCTAAAACGAAGCTCGCTGACGAGCTCATTGTGTTCGAACTGGATCTCTTGCTCGGTCCTGAGACCGAGTCGTCGGAACAGAGGAAGCGCAGGGCACCAGCCCTGCACACAGTGTTGAACGTAGAAGAGCTGGGCCAGCGTGGGGATGATCAGCCAAGGCAGCGCTACAAAATACCCGAGCAAGATCCCAACGAGCGTGAGGACAGAGAAGGAAGTCGAGAGCGCCCGCTCCACGTCCCACTCTCTGTCGAGTTCTAGGAGGCGCCCCGGGATCGCCGCTGGGCGAGCGCAATGCCAGGCGATGCTTTCGAGGGTCCGTCGCCGGATCCATTCGTTCACCATCGGCTCCGTGTTCGCCTGGACGCGAGTCGCGGTGGGTGCAAACGCAAATAGGCTCACTTTGGTCATGGCTTCTGCCCTTCGACTTGTTCGAGTGGCTTGGGAAAGTGGCGGAGGCGCTCATTGAGCCACTCCGCCCCTGCGAAAGCTTCGAAACCTGTGTGGTCTCCGTGTTTGTCGATCCCGAGCGAAACTGTTTTTCCCCCGATCAAAAGCGCAACGCGGCTGTCTTTTGGCCCCTGGAAAATCCTCCCGCTGAAATCGACGAGGTCACTTTCGACCGTATCGAGCATAACGTCGAGAGCCTTCTGCCTCTTTCTCAGCTTGGCGATGACTTTGAGGTTTCTCAGTTTCACTATATCGGCAACGACCGACGGGATCTTTCCATCCGCGGCGAAACCACGGATGACGGGTTCGGCGTCCCGTGCAGAAATCGAAAGGTCTCCACTCACGAAGTTCGCGGGCAGCCCCTCGAAACGTATGCGATCGCTATGGAGATTCAGCCAGTAGCCATCCACCTGCTCTGAGCCGGCCTGGAACTTCCCGCCGCGAAATGTGCTCTTGAAGTCAGCTATCTCGGCCCGGTCCCGCGGCAGGTCGACCGTCAGATTGAAATCGAGCTGGCCATTGAGCCGAGCGCGCAGCTTTTGAACGTTCACGGTGACCTCCTCCCATTTCGCGCTCACTGGCCCTCGCATCCGTTTTTGCTCATCGAGCGTGAGCGTGAGACTACCGGTGGCGCGCCCTTCGATGGTTTTTACGGACTTCTCCGCGGAAACGAGCTGCCCGAGGTCGTCGATATCGACGGTGACGATTTGAGGCCATTCGATGCGAGCGGCCTGAAGCTCTGCGCGCCCGACGTGCGCTGAGTCCAGCATACCCGTTTCCATCCGACCGTGCACTTGAATCGTAAAAGGGTTCTCTCCCGGTACCGAGAAGGAGACGTAGGTAGATTGAGAGGTGGATTGGACGCGGGGACGGGGATTGGCCTCCTGGTCAGGACCGTGCTCCATGTCGATGAGGAGCTTCCAGTCCATCTGGATCCCGTAGCCGAAGCCTTTGAGGCGAAGCTCGGGAGTCTCGTAAGATGCGCGCGTATCGCGGGACAAGACTCCGCGGTCCATACGGGCATTTAAGGAGAGAGGTCCGAAGCCCCCGCTCACCGTGGGATGACCGGGGATGTACGCGCTCAAGTGGGAAAGATCGTCGATGTCAGCCCGAAGACGCACAGCGCCTTCGACGAACTCGAAGAAGCTCGTGTCCGCGTGACCTCTCGGGTCGAGCTCGGGGATCGTGACTTCGACTTGTCCTTGAAAATTCCTTGAGATGGTCTGGTCCGCGCCAAAGCGGAGCTCTCCCGGACCGAGGTCTTGCACAGAGGTGTCCACCCGCATCATCTCCGGACTCCGCTCGAACCCTCCCTTCAGGTGCCCGGGACCAACATAGCGGTACTCGAAGAACCAGAGCTCTCGCACCTCGGCGTCGATGCCCTCGATCCGGACGCTCCAGCTCGGGTCTCGCTCTTCCGTTTGCTCTGCCTTTTGTTTCGACTTGGTCGGATCCCCAGGCAGTCCAGGGAGAGGAGGAAAAGCGCGAGTGCGCGGTGAGTCGACTTCGGGATCGTCGACCTGGACTCGCATGTGGTAGATGACGTTGTCAGCTTCGAGGGACGCGACCTCGAAGCTCCGGCGCAAGAGCGGAAGGAGTCGGACCTGCGCAGTGATGTTGTCGGCGCTCAGGATGAACTGCGTGTCGCCGTTCATGAAGACCTTGACCCGCCCGAGGTGCATATCGCCCGGGAGCAGACTCCATGCGGGAGCCTCGATTTCGACGCGGAGATCTTCGGAGGCGACGAGTTTTTCGACGAGCCCTGTGGCGAGGGCCAGGGTGACCGTGAGCGGGTAAATCATGTAGAGCCCGATCGCGATCAGCGCACGAAGGGACCATTTTTTTACCGTGGAGCGCCGGGGCGCGCTCCGGAGCCAAAGTCGCGGCACTCGCATGCGGCGACTTCTCTGCAGAATCCAGACCAACCCTCGGGCCGGTAGGTGCTAGGGACGCGTCGACATCTTTGCGCGATGCGCGGCCCTCGGGGCTTGCCTCAGCGAGGCGAACAGCGACAGCTTGCGCTCAGGCGAGGCAATTTGCCAAAGGCCCCTTCCAGTCCGTCCCGGGGGGGGGACCGAGGCAGGAGGTTCCCGGGAGGTCTGTGGGAAGGCTCTCCGGGCTTACCTTCGGGAGGGCAACGCGTCGAGCACAGCGATCTGCACATCACACAAGTCTGCTGCGCTCACAGGCCTGCGCTCATAGGGTTCGAGCTCGAACCGGTCGCGTGCATGCCCCATGACGGTCCGGATTTCGCAGGCTGTGATCCTGAAGCTTCGTGCGTTCAGGACGCTGCTGATGGCGTGCAGGAGCCCGGGCGCGTCGGGAGCTTCGACGATGAGCAGATAGTGTCCGTCGGCTGTGAGTTCGCGCTCGAAGTATACTCGCGTGGGAGGTTCAGCGTCAGGGTGCGGGCCGCTCGGGACGGTTCGACGGTAGCTTGTGTCCTCGAGGATAAGTTCATTGAGAGAGGCGAGGAAGCTCCCCAGCTCAGCCTCGTCGAGCTCGGCCAATCGGCCGCCGCGGCCGCTGAGCTCCCGGAGCTCGAGGAAGTCGACAGCTTCAGAGCGACCCTTGCCGAGCTCTCGACAGAATACGCGAGCGCTTTCGATCGCCAGGTCGTGGACGAGGAGCGCGTCGGTGATGAGCGCGAGGAGCCCCGGTCGGTCGTCAGCCACAACGCACAGAATCGGGCCACGGGACGAAGAGCAGAACTCGGCGTGGACGAGGCGTTCGCCTCGGCGCGCTGCGATCGCGGCATGGTCGGCGATTTCCTTGGGATCGTAGAGGCGAACATAAGAAGCGGGCATGAACTCTAAGAAGCGCTGGGCGAGCACGGCCGGAGCTTAGGCTGCGGCGTCCGGCCGACTCATTTCTAGTCCGTTTCCGGAAAGAGCGGCATGTTCACGAAGACGACCAATCGGCGGTGCAATTTTGACGGCCGCCGCGTGGGCACGCGCGGCCGCGTGGGCAGGCGATTAGGTGGCGAGGAGAGGAAGGGCTTCCAAAATTTTCCGATCGAGCGTTTGAAGGCGCGTTTGGCAAGAGGATAAAAAACACGCCGGGCTTACGAAAAATTTGGATCGAGACGGACACCCTGTCGCTATCAGCCGCTCGAATCCAGCTCCGTCGCGAAATTCTCCAGACCTTCATTCTCTCTCACGGAGAAGTCACGAAAACCGTGGCATTCGAGGGCGCGCTCGGAGATAACCGGTGGGAGGTTTTTATGATGTATCGCATTTCGAACGCTCTCGCCTTGGCCGGCATTTCGATCCTCGGGTTCGTCGCCTGTTCGGATCCCGCTCCAGGAGGGGATGGTAGTGGAGTTGGTGGCGCAGGCATGCCGGGAGCTGGCGGCTTGGGCTCGGGAGGAGGCCCGGTGCAAGGAACTGGTGGTGGTCCCGGTGCTGGTGGCGCGATCTCTGGCGCCGGTGGTTCTGAGAATCAGGGAACTGGTGGCGACGCACCTCAAGGGAGCGGAGGAAGCGCCTCCGGGGGCGCCCAAGGTGCGGGCGGAACTGACGGCGCTGGTGGCTCGGGCGGCTCCGATGGCACGGGGGGAGCGCCTCCTATCGTGGAAATTTCCTACGTCACGTCGGGGCCCGGTGAATACTGGAAGGTCGGGGCGCTCGAGGAGGCCAGCGGCGCAGCTCAAATCACCGTGAACGATGGTCAGGTGCTCGGTCCCTGGAGCGGGTTTGGCGGCACGTTCAACGAAAAGGGTTGGGACGCGATGAAGGCCTTGAGTCAGGCCGATCGCGACCGCGCTATCAGCCTGCTCTTCGATCGGGAAAATGGCGCCGCGTTCACCCACGGTCGCATTCCGATCGGCTCGAGCGACTACGGCTTGAGCCGGTATAGCTTGAACGAAACTGCTGGCGACTACGCGATGAACGACTTCAGCATCGCCCGCGATAAGCAGGACCTCATCCCGTACATCAAGGCAGCGCTCGCCGTGCGTCCTGATCTTCACTTCTGGGCAAGCCCTTGGTCCCCGCCGACGTGGATGAAGACGAACAACGCGTTCGACCGCGGCAACATGAAGGAAGATGCCCAGACCCTAGACGCGCACGCGCTCTATCTCGCGCGCTTCGTTGAGGAGTACGAGAAGGAGGGCATCGTTGTCGAAGCGGTCCATCCGCAGAACGAGCCCGGCTATCTCCAGGACTATCCCTCCTGCGGCTGGAGCGCGAACTTGATGACGAAATACATTCGCGATCACCTCGGCCCGCTCTTCGCCGAGCGCCTCCCGAATACCCAGGTTTGGCTCGGGACCATCTCGAATCCGAGCTCGAAGACCATTGTCGACACGGTCATGCAGAACAACGATGCTGCGAAGTACGTTTCGGGCATCGGAGTCCAGTGGAACCAAGACCAATACGTCGCCGGCTATATCTCTGCCTACAAGAAGCCGGTGATGCAGACCGAGCATCGCTGCGGCAACTTCCCGAACGGCAACAACACCACGCGAGCGCCGAACGACGACGCTTACGCGAGGGAGAGTTGGGGCTACATCCGCAACTACATCAACTACGGTGTCTCCTACTACATGGCGTGGAACATGGTGCTCGACACCGGTGGCCGGAACCTCGATACGGTCAGGCCCTGGGCTCAGAACGCGCTCCTGGCTGTGGACGTCCAGGCGAAGTCGCTGCTCGTGACGCCGACCTATTACGTGTTCCGTCATCTGTCCCAATACGTCGATCCCGGCGCGTCACGCGTCCAAGTTCAGGGCGGGGACTCGCTTGCTTGGAAGAACCCGGACGGCGACATCGTTCTCGTCACGTACAACAGCGGAAACAGCGCGTCGCAACAGGTCGTCTCGATCGCTGGCAAGAGTTACCGCGTCAATATTCCTGGCCAAGGCTGGGCGACCGTGAATATCCAAGCGGGATAGCGCCGAATCAGTTGAGGAGGGGCCCGGGCCCGGAGGCGCGAACGTCATTCGCTCTCTGGGCCGCCGGCTATTTGCCAATGGTTTCGGCGCGTGACGACGGATTTCCTCCTCCAAAAGGGCGAGAAGAGGCGCGCCGTCGTGCTCACCATACCGCTTGCCCAATGGACGTTGGTGCGCACTGGGAGGTTCCCTCGCTCGAGAGTCATGAGATAAGTCTCAGGAGAGAGGGCCCCGCGAAAGCATTCGAGGGCATCAGCCGGTTCTTCAAAGTGGCTGTACCAGGGCCCGACCTTGACGAGCCATCGTCCTTCGCTGAGCGCGAGGGAGATGTCAAAGCCGCTCGTCGACGCGCGCTCTACCAAGACAGCGTTTGCATCGACTTGTGCTTTCGCATCCTCAGGGACGAGAGTGAGCGCTTCTTGGACCACCCTGTGGAGGCGCGGCAGATCCGAGGAGTTCTCTTCCACTCATTGGCTCATAGCATCTTTGGTCCGCTTTCGGGAGCGGGGGCGGGGAAAGGAGTGCGTTGAGCTGGCCGGGCACTGCGGGCTTGGGCGTTCGCCTTCAGCCGTCGGAAATTTGGCTGAGTTACTCTTGGGTTCTGCTCTCTGGGAGCCGAACTGCCCACAAGATGCCACCGCGCAGGTGCTCGAGAAAAAGCGGCTCTTCGAAGCTCTCTTCGGTGTGCCCGAGGGCTGTATAAAACACGCGACTACTCCCGACTTCGCGCGTCCAGGCGATTGGATGGTCCCAACCCATGCTCCCGCCCGTATAGCTCCGTTCCTCGACTGTGAGCAGGATGTTTGAGGTGGAGCGCGGATTTTTGTCGAAGTCGTACCACTCGTCCCGGCGCAGCCATATAGCCGGCAGAGGCCGTGTCGCTGGGTGGCTCGCCTGCGCTTCGTTTCGGAGCTCGGCCTCTTGAATGGCTGGGTGACTCTTGAAGTGAGCGCCGAGTAGTGAGCGATAAAAAGGCCAGTCGGCCTCTGTATCCGCCGCGGCGTGAACTCCGATGAAAGCTCCGCCGCGTTCGAGGAACTGCTCGAAGGCGCCCTGCTCGACATCACTCAGGACATCGCCGGTCGTGCTGAGGAAAACGATCCCCGAGAGCGAGCGCAGCCCCTCCTCTGTGAAGTGAGCCGTCTGCTCTGTGGCTACGACAGAAATTCCTTCTTCTTTGCAGAGAGCCGAGACGGCTTGGATCCCCTTCTCGATCGAGGCGTGTCGATACCCGACCGTCTTCGAAAAGATGAGGAGTTCGGGCGGGCGACTGGGAGTCCCGCCGGCTCCTGCGCTCGGCGTCTCGACAGTCCCCT
This sequence comes from Pseudomonadota bacterium, assembly GCA_023428245.1. Taxonomy (GTDB): domain Bacteria; phylum Myxococcota_A; class Polyangia; order Polyangiales; family Polyangiaceae; genus NIC37A-2. The sequence goes on along the minus strand of JAEYYX010000091.1, from coordinate 34,822 downwards.
CAGGCGAGCACGCCAAAGAGAGGCCGAGCGCGAGACGCCAGGCGAAGCCACATGGAGACGGGCGCATTCGCATGTGCCGGGGCACCTACCGGGCGCGCGCCTCGAGCTCTCCGACCAGCTTGATGTACGCAGCTTGGGCGGCTTCGGAAGAAAGTCCCTTCTTCTTTTCCCAAGCGTCGAATTTTGCTCGGCCCTTGAGATCGAAGACGCCCGGCTTGGATCCACTCACGTCTCCGACTGTGGCCTGCTTGAATAGGGCATAGAGCTCGAGGAGCTCGGCCGGATTTGGAGTGAACGGGAGAGCTTTCACGCGTGCTTGCGCAGATTCGAAATCGGGAGAGGTCGTCATATCTTAGGATGACATGACATTGGACCGTGCCGCAAAAGAGCTCGTCGGCACAGAAAAATCCCGGACGATGAGTCTCCCCCGGTGGAGTTCAATCGCTTCCTTGCGCGACAAGTGAGCGTCTCTTCGTCTCTTCTTCTTCGTTTGATTGAGAGTCAGAAGCAAGGCGGACAGCTTGGGGCTCCAGAAGATCGAGGGTACGCTCGGGGTCCCGATGGAACTCTACGGCTCCTACACATCCCCTTACGTTCGCCAGTGTCGCGTCGTGCTTCTCGACACGGGCGTGCCTTGCAAATTCGTCGAAACCGACGTCGCGAGCTCGGCGGGGAAGACCCCGACCATGCGGATCCCTTTTCTTCGGGACGGGGACTTGCAGTTAAATGATAGCGCTAGCATTTGCCGGCATCTCAGGGAACGCGCGGGTCAGAAGTTCCTTCCGACGGTCCGCGATCAGGAGCTCTTTTCTCTCGCGGGAACCGTCCTCGATTCGGCCATCAACATCTTCCTCTTCGAACGGAACGACGGACTCTTGCCGAGTCAGAGCACGTACCTCAAAAAACAGTCAGCGCGCGTCGATGCGGGACTTCGCGCGCTCGACGAAGAGAGACTTCCCTTGGCAGGCCCCCTGAGCGACGCTGAGATCCGGCTCGCGTGTCTGCTCGGATGGGGACGCTTTCGCAAGAGGTTCTCGATCGACGGACTCGACAACCTCGCGCGTTTTCTGGAAGGCGCGGACGCCTGGCCGCCCTTCGCGGAGACCGAACCGCCCGAGGGTGCGCCCCCGCCCGTGTGAGATATTTCTGAGTGTGCTCTCAAGGCCGAGCTTGGCTCGAAAGCTTTTCGAGCTCAGCGAGATAGACATCCGCCTCAGGGGTTCCTTCCGCGGGAGCCCAAGGCGCGAAGGCTTTATCGGTCGCTTGCGTGTATGGCCCGCTCTTTACCTCGTAGATGACTGTGTCCGGCTCGAGGGCGACGATCGTATGATACCGCCCAGGGATCAGATCGACTCCGAAGTGCACGCCGCTCGGCGCGAGGACGGCGGTCTGCTCCACGCGACCATCGTCCTCGAAGCTGACAAAGAGGAGCTTGCCGCGGAGGACGATCCAAGCCTCGGACTTCGGAGGGGAGAGGTGCCTGTGAGGGTGGACGTAACTGCCGGGTTGGATCGCGTTCAGCATGCGATGGAGCGGATCGTCGAGCGTCCGATGAAAGGGCAAGATGATTCTCTTGCGAGGCGAGCCGCGACTCGCAGCGAGAGCTCGCTCGAGCTCGTCGGAGCCGAGCAGGGCCAGAGGACCCGCAGGAGGGTCCAGCGCCAAACGGTAGCCTTTCATCCCTGAACCGGTAGAGGACTCGGCGCTCGAGCGTCAAGGCCGCGCGGGCGCATCGGAACCGTGTGCCCTACATTCTAACACACGCCCACCTGAGCTGGATCTTGGCTCCCCTGAATGCTCGTGCAGGGAAGCTGAGCGAATGCTAAGCTTTTGAAGCTCGCTGCCGTTCCTGCTTGGGGCGGCGTCTCGCGGACGGCGCTCCTCCCTTTCGCCTCCTTCGAATGCTCTCTTCCCCGTCTCAGCCTCCCCGGATCGTTGTAGGGCTTTTGACCCCACACACCGGCGGCTTCTACTACGGGACCGTTATGAACGGCATTTTGAAGGCTGTTCGTAAGAACAATGCAGTCGCGATTGCCTTCGAGACCTCCCGGTTGAGGCTGCTCAGGGGGTCAGAAATTCTGTCGAGCGCTCGCGTGGACGGATGGCTCGCGATCAACGAGTTCTCCGATTCGCCTCTTCTCTTTGAGCTCCGAGCGCGCGGAGCAAAGATCGTTCATGTGCATTCGCGCCCGGAGGACGAGTCGGGAGCGACGGTCCTTCCCGACAATGAAGGCGGCTGTCGTGCAGTCACCGCACACTTGATCTGGCATGGACATAGGCGTCTCGCCTTCGCGGGCAACCTGATTCACATTGACGTGGCGGAACGATACGAAGGATATCGAGCGGCGCTTGCGGCCGAGGGCATCCCTTTCGAGTCTCCCCTCGTCTTCGACACGCCCCACCACAAAGAGGCGGATGGCCGCGCCGTTGCAAACCAGCTCATCGAAATGCGTCGCGCTTTCGATCATGGCCGCGCCGCCGGGCCCCCCGTGACTGCGCTCGTTGCTGCCACCGATCGCCTCGCCATGGGCGCGATCACGACCTTCACCGAAGCCGGGTACCGCGTGCCCGAGGATTTCGCGGTGGTCGGATTCGATGACTTCGACGCGGCACAGTTCGCGGACCCGCCGCTCACCACGGTGCGACAGAGCTTCGGCGAGGTTGCTTCATGCGCTGTGACCGAGCTGCTCTCAGCCGTGCGAGAGGGGCGGGCGCCGCGGCGGCTCTTGCGTGTTCCGACGCAGCCGGTGGTTCGACGGTCCTGTGGTTGCCTCTCGTCGCGAAGCTTGCCGCCGAACCTGTCAGGTCTTCAAACCGAGCGCATTCAGGGACTGACGCGGGAGCTCTTGGCGCAAGCCGGGCGCAACCGACTTGGCTCGATTTCGATCGATGAGTGGCCCGACGCGCAAAAAATCGCCGCGGTGGTGGAGCTGGCGGCGCGGGGTGAAGCGGGGAGTGAAGTCGTGCGTGCCGATTGGTGGCGTGGTTTCCTCGCCTGCAAGCGGGACGCCGAGAGCGCTGTGCGTGTGATGGAGCTGCTCGAAGCGAGCCTGCGCGCGTGGAGCGGCGAGACGGATGGGCAGAAATCCTTCGCAATCCTCCGAGATCTCAGGGTCTCGCTCATGCACGAGTGGCAGCGGGCGGAGCGGAAGATGGTCTCTCATTACGAATCGGTGACCGAGGCGGCCTACCGACTGGCGAACGCGATTTCCCATTCAAAGGCCGACCCTTCGCAGGACCTGAGCTGGATCCGCTGGGGCAATGCCCAGCATGCCTGCTGTGCCCTCTGGCCCGAGCGCTCGTCGACGATGGATCCTCGCCGGAGTCTTCAGCCGGAGTCCGGTGTCTCGCTCTCGGGCGCTGCCCATTGCCTGCGAGTGACAGGAGAATACACAGCGTCGCTTGGAGCTCTGCCCACCGCGCGTTCGGGTTCCATCTCCGCATCTCACTTCCCCCCGACCCAGATCATCGAGACAGCGGAGCGGGAAGGGGCCATCGTGAGTGTTGCGAGCATTTCGCGCGGAAGAGGCGGCGAGTTTGGGCTTTTGGCGGTCGTTGCACCGCTTGCTTTCGAACACCTTGAATACGTCGGGACCCCGGGCGACTGGGCAGTGCAGCTTGGGGCTGCTCTCGATCGGGCGCAAGCCGAGCGGGAACTCCGCGCCAGTGCTGAGCTCGACTCGCTGACGGGACTGTCGAATCGCGCGACCCTCCTGGCGCGCATCAACGCTCTCAGGCTCGCGAAAGACTCGCCGCTCTTCGCTCTCCTATTCATCGATCTCGATGACTTCAAGAAGGTCAACGACAGCTTAGGTCACGACGCCGGAGACCAGCTCCTGATCCAAATTGCTGCGCGCTTGACCGAACAGCTCACCGGACCTCGCGACCCGCTCGGCCAGAATGTGGTGGGTCGAGTCGGCGGAGATGAGTTCGTCGTCCTTCTGAGCGGAATCGAGGGAGAAGTCGACACCGTCGAGCTTGTGCGCGCTCTGCAGGATCGACTTCGCGAGCCCTACTCGCTGCTCGGACGGACTGTCTTCGTCTCGGCGAGTATTGGCGTGAATTTTGGGCGGGGCACGGAGGCGGACGCACAAGAACTCCTGCGCGACGCGGATACGGCGATGTACCGCGCCAAGATGCAGGGTCGCGCGCGGCATGAGATCTTTCATCGAGGGATGCACGCACAGGCCGTCGAGAAACTACACCTCGACGCTCGGCTGCGCCTCGCCATCGAGCAGAACGAACTCGAGCTCTGGTATCAGCCGATCATCAACCTCGCGACAGGTCGCGACGTCGGCTCCGAAGCGCTGATTCGCTGGCGCAATCCGGAGCAAGGGCTCCTGTCGCCCGCGCGTTTCCTCGCGGTCGCCGAAGACGTCGGACTCGCGATCCCGATCAGCGAATGGGTGATTCGTCGCGCGGTGCAGGAGCTCGCGCTCATCGAGCGCAGCTTCGGTCCAGGACTTTACGTGAACGTGAACGTGCCCGCCGCCCATATCAAGCAGGCGGACTTCGTCGAGTTCATCGAAAAGACGCTCTCCGATGCCAAGGTGAGCGGACGCTCGTTCGGGATTGAGCTTGTGGAGAGCGCGCTGCTCGATGAACCTGCAAAATGTGCCCTAGCGCTCACTCGCTTGCGTTCACTCGGAGTTCGGATCGCCATCGACGACTTCGGCACTGGCTACTCGAGTCTCGCCTACCTCCGAGATTTTCCGGTGAGCACTTTGAAGATCGATCGATCCTTCGTCACGAACGTTCCGGGTGACGCGCGGGATAACGGCATCGCTCGAGCCATCGTTGCTATGGGTCAGGAGCTCGGTCTCGGGATCGTCGCAGAAGGGATCGAGACGGTTGACCAGATGCAGTTCTTGAAGCAGTCGGGCTGCGACTATGGGCAGGGCTATCTGATGTCGATGCCCCTCGAGTTCCCGGCTTATCTCGCGCGCCTTTCCTCTTTGCGATCTTTTGCGCCGCCTCCGAGCGTGCGGCGCATCGAGCAAGGCTCGGAACATCCACGGACCGCCGCCCGATAGCCTTTTCGAGAAGCCTTTGGTTTTCTCTCCTGACTGAGCGGCGCAGCTCACGCGCCTGAGGGCTCGCGCGCGCCTGCGATCGCGGAGCTCAGGGAGAGTTCACGGGCCGGGGAGAGGCTGTGACCTCGGGAGCGCTCGTCGCCTTGGGGCTGGGCCGGGTCCAAAGAGGATTGCGGGGGACTTGGTGCGGCAGGGCTGTGCGCTCCCGGATCGCCACACCGAAAGGCTGGACCAGGAGGAAGAACGCGAAGAGGCCGAGGGCGCCGACCTTGCTTTCGAGGCCAAGAGGAACCCCCTGGAAGCAGAGAGCGGTCAGCGCGGCGAACACGGCCCAGATGCCGACAATGCTACCGAAAATCAGCCGGACCTGACGGGCGGCCCAAGCTCGGGGATCGAAGGCCGAGATGATGAGATGGGGAGTGCCGTGGGGGTCGAGGCTGGTCGGAGCCGGGCCCAAGGCCTCGCCGGAAGCGCTACCGACGATGAACACGGGCGCAGACGCGTCGAGTTCGATGGAGACGGGGCGCTCGGCGCCCTTGGCGCGCTCGGCCGCTGGCGCGATCTCATCGAAGGTTCGCTGATCGGGACAGGCGAGGGCGCGAGTGAGAGAAGGCTCGGCGAGCCAGATCCAAGGCTTGGCTCCAGCATCGAGTGAGAAGTCGGTGGCGCTGCCCTCGGGACGAACTGTGACACCTGCTGGAACCTGCGCCACAGGGTCGCGCCCGTGGAAGAAGATTTTCCCGTTGCCGCGACTATGCGCCACGAGCACCAGGTCGAGGCGAGGAGCTCCCTGCTCACCGGTCACGACGCCGCGGGTCAGTCGGCCGCCACCGGGCCCTGTCTCCCGGCGGAAGCGCGAGAGGACACGGGCCCAGCCTCCGAGGTCCGCCGAAATCAGGATGGTATTGACGGCGACGATGCTGAGGCCAAAAAGCCCCATGAATTCTTGCGTCAGGATCATGGCTAGACCGGTTCGGCCCGACCTGCTTCGAGGGCCGCATCGAGGGAAGCGAGCTCTCGACGCTCAGCGCGGGAAGGCAGCAAATCTTGCGCGACGGCGCCCTCGCGAGCGCGCCCATCCACGCGGGCAGGGCGACCAAAGGAGAGAAGATAGGTCCGGACCAGGTACCCGGTCATGCTGCGCTCGTCGAGCCGTGGATCGATCCGCGGCAGAACCTCTTGCCGGTGGGCCTCGTCGAGCTCCGACCAGTGCAAACCCGCACGATTGTGGTGGATCGTGTGGTAGCCGTTGTTGCACATAATCCAATTGAATGCGCGGCCGATAAAATTGCGCGAGTGGTTCCATTCGCTCGAGGTGTCGGCGGCGTCGTGCTGGATCAGGTTGATGCGCAGGATGCAGCGGGCGCCATAGAGCTGGGGAATGACCACGAAAAATAAGGTGGTCCAGAAGTCGACGAAGAAGAGCACCGTCGTAAGGCCAAAGGCGAACGCGAGCTCCGACCGGTATTGCGCCTCAAATCCCGGTTGTTTCGTGTACTGCGCCCAGCGGGACACCCCGTTGAAGGTGCGTGGGCCTGCCACGTTCGGGAAATGAATGAGATTCAGGAGATTCCAGCGGAAGCCGACGACCGTCGGCTCAGCCCAATCGGGCTTCCCGTCATCCTCGAAATGGTGGTGCACGAGGTTGTGCGCAGGAATGTTCGCAGAGGCTGGGTAGAGGTTCCCGAAGGACAGGACGCGTCTCCACCAGAGGTTCAGAGCCTTATTGTGGAAAATTCCCCGGTGCAGGTGGTTGTGAATGACGACAGCGTTGAGGAAGCTGAGCCCGCAGGCGAGGACGAACAAGACGGGATTTCGGCACTCAGGCACGAAAAACATCAACGAAAGCACAACCCAGTACAGCGCGACGATCCCGATCTGCCGCCATTCTGTTGGATGACGGACCAGCCAGGATTCGGTGGTTGGCGCTGACTCCATGAGCAGCTCTCCCTGACCCATGTGACCCATGGGCCGTCGCCTAGCATTCCTCTCACGGCACGTCGAGTCCGCCATCTCAGACAACGTGTCCTTCGGGCAAGAGTCCTCGCCAGATCCCCTTTTTCCTTGTATCCATCCGACATAGGTCAAATGGCAGGAATCGAGCTTACCCCCGTCAATGTCTTCACCCGCTCTCCTATGAGCCAGTTCACGAGGAGCCGATGGTTCTATCCTGTTTACGACGGCGTCTGGTTCGTTGGCCTCGGCGCCCTCTGGATCGCCCTCGAAGCGAGCGGCTTCCGTGGCCTTGTCCCTGAGTGGGAAAGCCTCAGCCTGGTCCACCTCGCGCTCTTTCCGCTGGTTCTCTACGGACTCATCCTTTGCAACGTCTTTGCTCACAACGTCTCCCATCGAAATTTCCCGCCACCCATCAACCGTTTGGTCGGGGAGATCGTCGGAGCGTTCGTGCTCACGCGCTACGCGTCCTGGGAGATCATCCACCTCCGGCACCATAAGTACCCCGACGATCCCGAGAAGGATCCTCACGACTGCCGTCCCGGATTCTGGCTCAACTTCCTGCCTCACTTCGTGACCAACGTAGAGAAGCAGCTTCAGGAGTCCTTCTATGAGGTTCACGGGGGACGCACGCCGGAGAACGTGCGCTTTCAGCGAGGTCGATCCGTGTTCAGCTTTCTGACCGGCGTCCTGCTCATCGTGGTCTTCTATAAGGTCCTCGGAGGGCCTTTTTTCCTAGCGGTCTTCTTGCCCGCCGAGATTCTCACCATCATCCACCTCGCGCACTTCAACTGGGCAACCCACAACGGCGCGAGCCCCGACCGTGACTACCACCCGATCAATATCGACAGTGGGCTCTTCTGGCTCGGCAATCGAATCTTCTTCGGCATCTACTACCACCATAATCACCACCACACGGTGACGGCGTTCAACCCAATGCGCCTCCAGCTCGCAGAGCCGCGCCTCGCCAGCGATGCGGGAGCTCTCTCTCCCATCGGCGCCCTGACCGAGCAGGGCCAGAGCTAACTCCGCCATCTCCCGCTGCTGATCTTGGCTCTTGATCCGGCTTTCCGCGGCCCTCAAGGGGGAGATGAGGGGGCCTTCAAGGACTATCCGCCTCCGCGGCCGGAGAGGGGGGGGCCGAGCTGACTCCGAACGCTTCCAGGTGAGCTCGTGTGGCCGCGGCGAGATCGCGCGCCGCTGAGAGCCGAGCTCCGAGCCGACTCGCTGTCTCCTCTGCGGCGAGCTTGTCCTTTCGTTCCTGCTCGAGAGTCGCTTTGGTCCGATCCAGCTCCCGAGCGAGCTCGTCGCGGCGGTCCCGGAGCGCGGCGACGGCAGCGGCGAGCTCTTCCTGTTCATGCCGTGCCTTGCGGAGCTCTTCGAGGTCTCGGCGCTGCTTCGTCTGCTGTTCGGCGAGGCGCGTGTCAAAGAGCGTGAGCTCTCCTTCGACCCTAGCGAGTCTTTGCGCGAGCTCATCGCGAGTCATCTTGCTGTTCTGGTAGCGACTCTCGAGACCCTCGACCTGCGCCTGGAGCTTTCGCCGAAGTGCTTCTTCGGCGGCGAGAGAAGCGTGGATGTTGCGGGCGCGCTCCTGGGCTGAGAGCGCGCGATCGCGCTGCTCCCTAGCCTCCGTACGGCCGAGCGCTGCTTCGCGGGACAGGACGTAAATGACGGAGCCGAAGAAGGTTACTGTTGCGAGGGCGGTCGGAACGAACCATCGGAGCGTGGCGAGCCGACGCTTTCTTTTCTCGTCGCGGCGCGTAAGGATCTTGAGCTCCTGGCGGAACTCTTCGGCCGTAGGTCGCTGATCCGGGGATAGATGGAGCCAGCGCTCGAAGGCCGGACGCAGATCCCGCAAGTCCTCACGGAAGGGGGGATGGGGACTGCTCTTGGCTCTGAAGGAAACGAAGGCATCAACAGCTCCCGCTGCCACGAAATCGCGCGGGGTAGGATCGAGAGCGTCTCGCAATGTCAGGCCAAGCGCGAAGACGTCGGCTTTGGGTCCGACCGTCGGGGGGTCTGGCATGCCACTGAAGCGGGCCGCGACCTCGGGCGCGAAATAGGCGGGTGTGCCGGCAAGGACGAGCTCAACATCTTTGGCGGCGACGCCAAGATCGAGCAGCACCGGCAGGACTTGAGCACCGTCGCGGGAGCCGATGTTGGCCAAAAAGACGTTCTCCGGCTTGATGTCCTGATGACGCACGCCGACCCGGTGCATCGTAGCGAGCGCTTCGGCGAGCGGCTCGAAGATATCGCGCGCCTCCTTCCGCGATAGTGGTCCTCGCTGGAGGCGTTGAGTGAGCGTCTCTCCCCGATAGAGCGGCATCACGAACCACAAATGACCGTTGTGCCAGCCGTGGTCTTTGAGCTGAACCACTGACGGGTGGAATACGCTGGCGATCAGCTGAAGTTCGCGCATCGCGACGCGAATCGCCTGCGGATCGCTGGCGGCGCGTCTCAAGATCTTGAGCGCGACAACGTGGTCAGTGACCTCGCGATCGCGGGCCCGGTAGACGTCCGCGAAGGCGCCGCGACCGAGCGGAGCTTCGATCTCGTAGCGATCATGTACGACGGCGCCGACGTTCAAGACGGGCTCTCGTCTCGGTCGTAGAGGACCACCGGCTCGCCTCGGATCGAGTGCAAATGCGAGCAGGAGCAGTCTTTGCCGAGCGCTCGGATCTTGCGCCCTGTGCGCGAGGACCGAGTCGACTTTCGAGAGCGCTTGAGCCAAGAGCTTCTCCGCCTCAGGCTCTTCGATCCCGAGTACCACGGCGCCCTCCTCGGGAGAGAGCCCGCGACTCGTGCAGAGCTCGAGCACGTCCGCTTCTTCGAGCGAGAGAGCTCTTCGCAAGCGAACTACGTCATCCGCGAGCGGCTGCTCCGCCGGTACCCACCACTTGACGGAATCGGGCGCGATGCGCCCGCTCTTTTCTTTTTTGAGGAGGACTTGGGCTGAGCGGTATAAAATCACCCGGGCCCGCCTTTGGACGGCCTTCGGCTCAGGGCTCTCGCCGTCGCTCATTTCTTTCGCGAAAGCGGCGGTGTGCTCGGCCTCGAGCCGCTCGACGATGTTCGCCGCGCGATCGGCTCCTACGCGAATGGCGACGAACTGATAGAGGCCAGCGAGGTGATGCCTCACGGCTCCGTCGGCGATCACGCTGGCGACGGTGCCGCTCGCCAGCTGGCTCTCGAAGAGCCAGCGCGCAGCGCGATCGAGCGAGCGCTCGGGTCCTTGATGGAGTCCGTCAAGCAGCGCGATGGATCGTGCAGAGCTGGAGGCGCGGGTAGATTCCATGGAGGGTCGAACCTCGTCCGAGGACGCTAGCACACAAACTTGCTGTTGAGACGCCTCTTCTCCCCAGGTTCTCCTCAAGGATTTGCGCGCGATGAGAGCGCGGCAAATCGTGAAGGTGGGGCAAAATGCCCCTCTGTGGCGCTTTTTCTCGCAAATGCATCGGTTTTTTCTGTTATTTTTTGTGATTTGGGGGGCAGCGCGAGACGAGCAGGCGCGCTATCAGAATGCCAAAGAAGTTCTTGGGCTGTCGTCATGAGACGGACCCTCTTGGAGTCAAGAAATGGCAGGGCAGAAAGTTGTGAGCGATTTGGAAGATGGGGTCTCGGAGCTTTCGGGAGCATTGGCGACGAAGTCTGACGCTGTGACTGGGAGCGCTCGTCTTCGCACTGGATCTGGTTTCTCACAAAGCAGTCGCGTTCGATTGAGGGCTTCGGACCCGAAGGAGCGTGCCGCGCGCCGTGCCTTTGAGTATCTGAAGGTCGTCGGTTTGCCGGATTCCGAGGAGGTGTGGGAGCTGTCTCTTAGCCTCGCTCAGCAACGTGATGAGAGCGCCGATGAGCTCGCGGCGGTGGCGGTGCGCCGTGCCCAGGCGAAAGTGGCCGAGTGGCGGGCCGCCGTCTTCGAAGGAGATGCGAGTCCCGATCCTCTCTGGCTACGCGCGTTCCTCGAGGCAAAGCCTGAGGCGTTTTTTTCTGACCCCGAAGAGGCGAGGAAGCTCGCAAAGTCTTTCGGCGACCCGATGACCGGTGCTCCGCCGCGGGCGAACCGCTTTCGGCCGCAGAGCCTCGAGAAGATGAGGTTCCCTCGCTGGCTCTTGGGCCTCTTGCCCGCCCTTGCCCTGGGCGCGGCAGCAACCTTTATGATGGCGGAGCAAATCGGAACTGAGGCGCCGGCCCCGCTCCGCCTGACGTTCCTAGCTCTTTTCTTTCCGCTTCTCTCTTTCGTGCTGATCGGGCTGTCAGTGTCCCTATTGGGTCTGTTCGCATCGGCGCCGAAGCGGCTGTCGAACGTGCCCCCCGAGCTCTATCCCGAGGTCGGGGACCTGAGGACCGCGCTCATCATTCCTGTCTATCACGAGAGTGCTGAGCACGTGTTTGCCGCGGTCCTCGCGATGCGCGAGTCGCTCCTTAGCTGTCAGCGAGTCGGCGAATATGAAATATTTGTCTTGAGTGACTCTCGGGATCCTCTCATCGCGGCGGATGAAGAGCGAGCTTTCCGCCGAGTGGCGGCGATCGGCGACGACACGATCCCCGTTTATTACCGCCGCCGGAGCAAGAATTCTCGCCAGAAGGCCGGGAATCTCGAGGAGTTCTTTGAGCGTTTCGGACATCGCTACCGCTATGCATTGGTCCTTGACGCTGATAGCGTGATGGTTGGCCCGACCATCGTGGAGCTCGTGCGGCGCATGGAAGCAGCCCCCGAGACAGCTCTGCTACAGGCGCCGATCGAACCGATGGGTGGCGAGACCGTGCTCGCGCGCAGCGTTCAATGGGCGTCGAGCGTGAGCGGGCCGCTACTTCTGCGGGGGCTCTCGGCGTGGGCTGGCGCTAGCTTCAACTACTACGGGCATAACGCGATCCTCAGGGTGCGGCCGTTCCTCGAGTGTTGTGCGCTCCCGGCGCTGGCGGGAGAGCCGCCCCTCGGCGGGCACATCTTGAGTCACGATTTTGTGGAAGCCGCTCTGCTCCGCCGGAAGGGCTACGCAGTGCGCGCGGCACCCGATCTCGGAGGCAGTTATGAGGGCTTACCTCCGACGCTTCAGGAGTTCGTCGCGCGCGACCGTCGCTGGTGTCAGGGCAACCTGCAGCACCTACGCATCGCGGTGTCCGCAGGGCTCGCTCCGATGAGCCGTGTTCATATGGTGTTAGGAGCCTTCGCCTACTTGGCTGGGCCCGCCTGGCTGCTTTTCCTGGCAACTGGCCTTTCGCTATCGATCAGCCAGGCCGTGCCGACGGAGGTGATCCTAACGTCCTGGCTTCTGACGAGTGCTCTGCTCTTGGGGCCGCGGGTGCTGGGGATGTTGCGAGTCCTTTCGCACAAAGAAGCGCGACGGGCTCATGGAGGCGCTTTGCGTCTCTTAGGGAGCGGGATCGTCGAGCTCCTCTTCTCGGCGGCCCTGGCTCCGCTCATGATGATCCACCACACTTCGATCGTGCTTTCGATCCTGCTCGGGCGAAGCGTTCGCTGGGGCGGGCAAGGACGCCGCGCCCGGGCGGGATGGTCCGCCGCTGTGCGTTCTGAGTGGCTTTCGACGCTGCTCGGAGTAGCGCTGGGCGTGACGCTGATCGCCTTCGCAGAGTCCATGGCCCTCTGGCTTGCGCCCGTCTGGGTGCCGCTCGCTCTGAGCATTCCGATCGCTGCCGTTGCCTCGAGCGCTCGAGTGGGCACCCTGCTCCGGCGTGCCGGAATTCTCGCAGTGCCGAGCGAGACAGTGCCCGATCCTGTCGCTGAGCGGGTCGAGCACCTGCGGGCCGTTACCGTGAGCGACTCGGCGGGGCGGTTCCGGGACCTGATCCTCGATCCTGTCCTCGTCGCGGCCCATCTCTCGCGGCAAGGTAGCTCCCTGGAGGGCAGCAGTGAGCTTTCTCAAGAGGAACTCGAGCTCTGCCGGCGGGCGCTCCGCGTGGGGCCCGCCAGCCTCGGGCAGGCCGAGCTCGATCTTCTCCTTGGAAGCCCCGCGTGCGTCCGATACCTGCATGCGGAGGCGTGGTGCGCGTGGCCCGTGGAGTCGTGGGAAGTGAGCCGAGAGAGGCCTCAGCTCCCTCCGGCCCTGGTTGCGAGCTGATCCAGGAGGGTGCGGGGCGGAGCTTCCGCGGTCCGCCGCCATCCCTATCCACTTAGCTATACTTGTGCCTGAGCTTGGCCAGGGGCTTCTCGAGGTAGCGGTAGCTGAGGGCCGCGAGGCCGAAGCTCAGCGCAAGGGCGATGAGCGCTTGCGCGACGAGTGGTACGGCGGGCAGGTTTTTTTGGATGGTGAAGATGATCACGTGGTGCACTAGGTACAGCGTGTAGGAAAGCCCACCGATGTAGCTCATCAGTTTGTTGTTGAGCCACTTGAACGCGAAAAATTCCGGATCTTTGACCGCGTAGTAGAAGATCGGAAGAAGGGCGACGCCTTGGAGCGAGTAGCGCCAGGTCTCGCGAAAGGCTTCGTCCCGGTAGACGAGCGAGTAGACGAGGAGTCCGAAGCCTGCGGCGAGCAGCGGACCTCGAAGTCGGGTCGCGCTCTCGGGTACCGGATCGATCCGCGGGTTCATGCAGAAGGCGAGGAGCGCGCCCCAGAGGATGGAGTCGACGCGCGTGTCCGATGCATAGTTTGTGCGGATGTGAGGGGCTCCTTGGGAGACCAAGTAGAACCTCCAGGCGAGCACGACGACCGCGAGCATACCGAGGACAACGAAGGCGGTTCTTCTGTCGCGTTTGAGCAGGAAAAGGGCGACGAATGGGAATGTGAGGTAATAGTGTTCTTCGACCGCGAGCGACCAGAAGACCCCCGAGCCCATCGGGATAGCGGCTTCGGGCCAGAAGATCTGCGCGTAATTGCCCAAATGGAGAGCGAGCAGCGCCATGCCTTTCAGGGTCACCGTCCCCGGCAACATCCCTAGGACAGCCAGGAGCCCTGAGAAGGCGAGCGCGAGGTAAAACGGGGGCAGGATCCGGTAGGCGCGCCGGATATAAAAGTGCTTGATGTTGATGGTGTTTGAGCGAGCGTGCTCTCGACGCAAGAGCGACGTGATCAAAAAGCCGCTCAGAAAGAAGAAGATGGTGACCCCGAGGCCACCAGGGACGATATCGCCCCAGCCCGCGTGGGCGACAAAGACGAGGGCGATGGATGCAGCTCGAATTCCATCCAGACTGGGCAGATGGAATGAACTCGAGGGGGCCTTCATGTTACTGGGTCCCTTATCATGGGCCCTCGGGCCTACTCTAGACTGGACCTTGCTGGCTCGGCCTTTTGTGCGGGCGCGTAGGCAGGGCCAAGCGCACATTTCTCGACTGGAAAACCTGAGGGGTGTGTTAATCTGACGCGGGCGATCGGCCGTTTGGGGTTGGAGACGACTATGAAGTACTCGACACTGACTGTGGTTCCTCTCCTCTCCTGGGGCTCATTGATCGTGCTCTCGGGCTCGCTCGGCTGCGGCGGGAGCCAACCTCCCCATGAAGAACCGGGCGCCGGGGGCGGCGCTGATGCCACTGGGGGCCACACGGGCGGGGCCGGCGGTCGAGGCGGAGGCACCGGTGGGCGGCGGGACCCGGGCGGCGATGGCGGTAACTCGAGCGGTGGCGTTCCCCCACAAGCTGGACCTCCTGGCTGTGGGCTCGAAGCAGCGGCGTTCTGCGAATCCTTCGACGAAGTTGCGACCGAAAAGGGTCGCGCCGGTGACCTCGATAAAAAGCTCTGGTCTGCCGGGCGGCTCATGCCGCAATTGCCGACTCTGCCGGATCCCTTTCCCATCGGGCCGGCGAAAGCACCGGCGGGCTGCCGCGATGGGCTGGGGTCGTTACTGCTTCCGCCCGAGGACATGCTCATCTGCGCTCCGACGGATGGCGTGCCAAGCAGTCACGCTTGGATCGCCGCTGCCGCGCAGAACTACGGAGTCAGTAGCATCCGCCCGCGACAACCCTTCGACTTTCAAGGCAGGACCGGCAAGATCGTCTTTGACGCGGAGCTAGCGACGCGCTCGATGCTCTCCGGGTTCCTCTCGGTTGCGATCACGGAAGACCCCACGAATGCGACCTCCTACGCGATCGACCAGAACGTGGAGGGAGGCGCGGTTCCGAGGAATGGTATCACGTTCCAGTTCGCGAATCCTTGCTCCAGCTCAGGCGTCCATCTCTCGAGCATCATCATCTTCCGCGAGTATGAGCAGGAAATACACGATAAACTGAATGGACCCTGCATCTCTGCTTCACGCGGCGAGCTTCGCCACATAGAGATCGAGGTCTCAGCGAGTAAGGTCGCTGTTTTCGCGGGGCCCGTCGCCGGAACCCCGAATCTCATTGAGGAGCTCACCGCCGAGGCGCCGATGACGCGCGGTTACCTCCAGCTCAACGTCCACAACCACGCGACCATCAAGTATTCGAGTGACGCTTCCGATCCGGAGCTCGCTTGGTCGGTTCGGATCGACAACGTCGGCTTCGATGGGCCGGTGATTGATGACTATCGGGAATACGAATACGCGGACGCTCAGAAAAAGCTGACGCAGGCGATCGAGAACGGGACCGAGTACGAGTACGTAGCGATCGGGCACCGGCTCCGAGGAGAGAGTCAGTTCACGAAATTTGAGTTCGATGATGTCGACCCGGAGGGAATGGGGCGCGCCCTCGCGGCCTTCAGCTTCTGGTCTCTTCATGAACCGAAGGACGAAGCTGCGGTCCTCTACAAATGGAACGGCGGCGCGGTCCAGACGCAGTCCGTGATTGTCGCCACCGACGCTTGGGGAGCGATCGCACTGAGTCTCGACATTCCGATCAATGAGGTCAAAAAGGGCAAGAACACGCTCGAGTTCGCGACCAAGAATGTTGACATGAACTATCCGCCCGCGATCGCAAATCTCGACTTGGTCCTGACCCCGGACTGAGCTTCGAGGGCGTTGCTCGCGACGCGCTCTGCCGCTGCTTCGTTCATGGAATCGGTTCCTCGGCCGGGCGCCGATGCATGAGCGCAGGGCGGGCAGGGCCGGTCCTCCGGTTTTCTGAACGCTCTTTGAGGGTGGCCCGACTCCCCGCGGCTTTGTCCTTGCGGACGTTTCGGGATTGCGGGAAACCCCGAACACCAAAAACCATGGCAAATGCAGCGCCTCTCTTCATTGGCCTCGACGTCGGAACACAGAGCACCAAGGGGCTCCTCCTCGACACGAGCAAATCCGGACCCGACGCGATCTTGGGTCGCGCCAGTGTTCCCTACGACTTGATTCCGGGTTTGCCCCCGGGAGCAGCGGAGCAACACCCGCACACTTGGCGTGACGCGGTGCGCGCCGTGATCCGTGAGCTCACCGCTCTCGCGCCGCGTGAGCGCATCGGAGGGATCGGCGTCTCCGGTCAACAGCATGGTCTTGTCGTACTCGACGACAAGGACGAGGTGATTCGTCCGGCGAAGCTCTGGTGCGACACGACGACCGCCGCGGAAGCTGAAGAGATCAGCCGCAAGGGGCGCTTCGTTGTTCCGACGGGCTACACGCTTCCGAAGCTCCTCTGGCTCAAGCGCAACGAACCCGAGAACTTCGCGCGCGTGCGAAGCGTCCTCTTGCCCCACGACTACGTGAACTTCCTCCTCACCGGAGAGAAGTTCATGGAGGCAGGAGATGCCTCCGGTTCCGGCGCCTTTGACCCGGTCCAGCGCAGCTACGACGAGGAAATCCTCGCATGGATCGATCCGCGGGCCCGCTCGATGTTCCCGCGCCTGATCGCGGCGGATCAGCCGGGCGGCCACGTCAGCAAGGCCGCGGCCGAGTTCTTCGGTCTCCCCGAGGGCATCGTTGTTGCGCCTGGAGGTGGTGATAACATGATGAGTGCGATCGGCAGCGGCGCGACCGAGAAGGGCGTCACCGTGATCAGTCTCGGCACCTCGGGAACAGTTTTCGCTTATTCCGAGACGCCTGTCGTGGATCCCTCCGGGCTCATCGCCGGTTTCTGCGACTCGACAGGCGCTTGGATGCCCCTGCTCTGCACGATGAACGTGACAGGGGTGACCGAAGAGGTGCGCACTGCCTTTGGCCTGAGCCACGAAGAGATCACCCGTCGCGCCGAGGCGATCGCTGTGGGCTCTGATGGCATCCAGTTCCTCCCTTATCTCCAAGGAGAGCGTGTCCCGAACTTGCCGCTGGCGACCGGCGCAATCATGGGCCTGCGCCTTGGGTCTTTCGACGCCGGGCGGCTCTATCGCGCAGCGATTGAGGGGACGACCTTGGGTCTTGTTTCGGGCGTCGAGCGCATGAAGAAGCTCGGCCTTGTCGTCGAGGCAGTGCGCGTCGTGGGCGGTGGTTCGAAAAACCCGCTCTGGCGTCAGATTCTCGCCGACGCGCTGGGCGTGAGAGTGTCGGGGCTCGTGGAGCCCGAGTCGGCCGCGCTCGGTGGTGCGATCCAGGCGGCTTGGGTCGCTGGGCGAGCTTCGGGCAACTCCGAGACGATCAACGCTGTCGCAAGCCGTTATGTGGTGGTGACCGACGGGGTAACGACACCGAACGCCGCAAACACGACCGTGTACCAGGCGGTGCTCAAAGATTTCCAGAAGCAAACGGAACTCTTGTTCGGGGCGTCCTGATGGCTGAAGTTGAGGTTCGACCTTTTGGGGCTTTCGAAGGACGCACCATCCAGCTGACACGCCTCACTACCTCAAGCGGGTTTTCGCTCGAGGCGCTCGACTACGGGGCTACAGTGAGGGCCCTCGTGGTGTGCGCAGGTAACGTTCAGCGGGATATCGTGCTCGGTCTCGATGACCTTGACGCCTACCTGAAAAACACTGTGTTCCTCGGCGGAGTCGTGGGGCGCTTTGCGAACCGCGTCGGAGGGTCCACCTTCGAACTCGACGGAGAGACCTACAAACTTTTCCCGAGCGATCCTCCTCATCACCTCCACGGAGGGAAAAAGGGCTGGGACAAGGTGGTCTGGAGTTCGGAAGCGCATGCGACCGCCACGGAGGCGACTGTCGTGCTCCGGTACCGTTCTCCGGATCAGGAGGAAGGTTATCCGGGAAACGTCTCGGCGGAGGTCATCTACGGCCTCACCGAATCGGGCGAGTTCACGGTCACGATGCGAGCGACCACCGATCGCAAGACGTATGTGAGCATGGCTCAACATAACTATTATAACCTCAAGGGACCGGGCGCCGCCTCGACGCTCGAGCACGAGGTGACGCTCTTCGCTGACGAGTACACGCCACCTTCGGCGTCGGGGGTTCCCGATGGACGGATCGCCAGCGTCCTTCACGGCCCTCTCGACTTCCGTGAGCGGCGTGTCCACGGCTCTCGCCTCGCGGAGCTCGGAGGCGCAAAGCCTGGCTACGATCATAATTTCGTCGTGCGTGGGACTCCTTCGGAGCTGCGCAAGGTCGCCGAAGTGCGCGAGCCTGAATCGGGTCTGACGATGTTACTCGAGGCGAACCAACCGGGAGTGCAGTTCTACTCAGGCCAGTTCTTGGATGGGTCGCTCCGAGGCAAGGGAAGCCTGCTCGGACCTCACTCGGGACTCTGCCTGGAGACCCAGGCCTTCCCGAACGCCGTGAATGTGCCCGCTTGGGCGGGGCAAGCTCTGCTTGAGCCAGGACAGACCTACGAGCACCGCATGGTGCATCGTTTCTCCGTGAGCTGACGCCGCTCTGATTCGGAGGAACCAGCACGGGCGCACCTCGGTGTGCCCGCTGTCATTTCAGGGGGCAGCGCCGGCCATATTGAGGGATCCGGCCATGCCGCCGGTCGCGTCTGCACCGCCGGTACCACCGGTATCACCTGCACCGCCGTCACCATTCGTACCGCCGGTACCGCTCGCACCGCCCGTGGACATGAGCTCTTCGCACTCGCCGCGGAAGGTCCAAGCCGAGCCGTCCTCAGGTCTCTGTGAGGTGCAATTGTTGACGTGGCCGTCGGTGCACTCGAAGAGCGAATCGATGCCGATCTCGAGGTTCTGGCAGGTAGATTGTTTTTTGGTGCACTGGTGGACAATCAAGTCGCCGCTCTTTGCTGAGCCGGAGTCGTTCCAGCCATCCCACGAGGGCTTCCCCGCGCACTCGCCCGCGAAGGCGCCGCCGGAACTCGCCCCACCGGCGTTTGCCTGGCCGCCGCTGGCCGTCGAGTCAGTGCCCCCCGAGCCCGCGTCGATTCCCCCTGAGCTGGAGGACGCTCCGCCCGAGGACGAGGCTCCAGCGCCCGCGCCGCCGCTGCCGGTCGAGCCGCCGCCCGACTTGCCCCCGGAGCCCGACTTGCCCCCGGAGCCCGACTTGCCCCCGGAGCCCGCCTTACCTCCAGAGCTGCTCTTCCCTCCCGTCCCATAGTCGTCGTCGAAGGGCTCGACGGACGCACAGGCTAAGGGGAGGAAGATTAGGCACCAAGAAAAGCGGCGATCGAATCGCATTACATAAGTACGATACCTACGGACGCGGGAAATCACCATGTGGGCCCAGAGAAAGGCAAAGCCCGGGTCCATGGCCGTGAAAATCTCGAAGAATCGCGCCGGAGGAGCCTCTTGGGCGTGGCCACTCGGGGGGTACCATTGTCGGCGTGCTTCGCGTGCTCGACCTTGCCAGCCCAGAGCGCAGCGTCCGACGGGATCGGGCGCTGGGGGCGGCGCTTGCACTCGTTGCGGGGGCGACCAACGCCGGGGGCTTCATTGCCGTTGGGCATTACACCTCCCACATGACGGGCATCGTCTCGGCACTGGCGGAAGACATCGCGTTTGCTCGCACGAGCCTGGCCCTGGCCGCGCTCGGGTCAGTCGCCGCCTTTGTGTGCGGTGCGATGACGACGGCGATCACCGTGAACTGGGCGCGGCGCCGTGAGATGCAGAGCCGCTACGCTATCCCACTCCTCATCGAGGCCGCGCTGCTCTTGGCATTTGGCCTCTTGGGGAAAATGTTAGCTATGTATACGGTCTTCGTCGCGCCTCTGACGGTGCTCACGCTGTGTTTCCTGATGGGGCTGCAGAACGCTGTCATTACAAAGGTGTCAGGAGCCGTGATCCGCACCACTCACGTGACAGGTCTTCTTACGGATATTGGCATCGAGCTCGGCCGCATGGCCTATCTCAATCGGGCGCCGCTCGGTGAGCCCGTCCGCGGAAATCGAGTGCGTCTGTTCGTTCATTTGACCCTGCTCGGCGCCTTCACCTTGGGCGGGATCCTGGGCTCGATTGGCTTCCGCGCCTTTGATTACTTCGCGACGCTGCCTCTCGCGGGGCTCCTCGTACTCCTGGGAACGAAGCCGCTGCTCCTAGATTTGCGGCACGCGGTCGCTTAGGGGAGCCTTTCCTCTACGGAGTCCCCTGAGCGGGGACGAGTGCGCTCGCCTTGATCACCCTGGAGCTCGAGGAGCGCTGCGACGACTCCGTTCGTCCAACCGAACCCATCCTGGAGCGGATATTCGCCTCCGCCTCCGCTGCCCATCTCAGAGACTACGTCGTACTTTTCCACGAGCTTCCCGCTCTCCATGTACTTTTTCTCGCTGAGCGCGAGGAAGCGGCGCTCGAGCTCCTCCGCGAGCGGCTTGTGACCGTAGCGACGGAGGCCCGCGCTCGCCATCCAGACGAGAGGCGCCCAGCCGTTTGGCGAGTCCCACTGCTCACCGGTGGGCTCGAGAGTGGTCAGGAGTCCGTGAGGAGCCAATAGTCGCCCTTCGATCGTCTCGGCTACTCGGTCGGCTTGTGCGGAATCGGCGACACCGACAAAAAGAGGGACCACAGTCGCTGCCGTTAGCAGCGAGACACTTCGCCTCCGCTTCCAGTCGTAGTCAGTGAAAGCCCCGAGTTGTTCGCTAAAGAGATGCCTATTTACCGCTTCTTTTCGAGCCTCCGCGAGCCTCCTAAAGCGCTTCGCCTTGTCCGGATCGAGCTCCACGGACCTCCGCGCCAGCGTCATCTCCACGCCATAGAGCAACGAGTTCAGATCGATGGGCAGGCGCTCCACGGTCACGATGGACGCGAGCGTGCGCGCTTCCCCGAACCAACGGGAACTAAAATCCCAGCCACTCTCCGCGGCGGCGCGCAAATTCCGATAGACGTCGCTCGGCGCGCGTCCCGAGCTCTCGGCTGTCTCGATATCCTCGCGGTAGGACTCGTCTCGGGGCGTGTCTCGATCGTCCCAGTAGCGATTGAGGAGCTCACCGCTCGCGAGCCGTACTACCCGTCCCTTGGCGGAGCCCGGTGTGAGGTTCTCCGCCCCTGCCATCCAAAATGCATACTCGCGCTCCAGGATGGGTAAGTACTCTCGCCACACTTGGTTGCCGTCGCGCTTTGCGATGAGCTCTATCATGGCGAAGAGGAACGGCGGCTGGGATCGGCTCAGATAATAGGTGCGATTGCCGTTCGGGATCCGCCCGTAACGCTCGACCATGTGTCCGAAGTTCTTGCACAGCGAGCGCACTTCTCCGTGACGGCCGTCCGCCTCGAGACCGAGCATCGTGAAATAGGAGTCCCAGTAATAAAGCTCATCAAAACGGCCACCGGGAACGACGTACGAAAAGGGCAGGGGAAGACGACTCGACAAAGCTCCCTGAGTATCCGGAGGCCGCGTCAGGATCGGCCACAGGGAGCTTATGTGATCGCGGAGGGGCGTGCCGGGCGCTGTTTGAAAATCGCTCGCGGGTCGCTTCGGAAGCTCGAACTCTTCCTGGATGAAGCGGCGTAGGTCAAAGTTCTTTTGATCTCGATCGACTTGGTAGCGGTCCATGATGTCCGCGGGAGCTCGCCTCGCGATCGCATCCGCGAAGGTCTTGCTGTCTGGAAACAGCCGCCGCATCTGGACCTCCACGAAAAGCTCGCCGTAGAGCTCAGACGGGCTCCTCGTGTCCTGCGGGGCGGGCTTCGCGGCTCTCTCAGGACTCCTGTCACTCCGGAGGGGGCCATCCTGGACGCGCTCGGCCGCTCGGCAGCCTAGCGCGAGGAAGAGGAGCGAGAGCGCAATCCTCCGCGTCATGAGGGGAGACCCTAAGGGGGCCCTTCGGGCCCCGTCAAATTTGAGTTCTCGGCCCCGGGCCGATAAACGAGCGTGACTATCTGAGCTGGTCCGAGCCGCCGATGGCCAAAGAAAATATCCCTTCGACCCCCGCGCTCTTGGCTCTTCGCGCCGCGCAAGTCCACTTCGAGGTCCATACTTATCCCTATGTCGACAAGGGAGGCACCAAGGCGAGCTCGCTTGCGCTCGGGGTCGACGAGCGCATGGTCGTCAAGACCATTGTGCTCGAAACCGGCGAGAAGAGGCCGCTCCTCTGCCTTATGCACGGGGACAGACAGATTTCGACGAAGAAGCTCGCTCGCGTGCTCGGCGTGAAGACTGTGAGTCCCTGCGATCTGGCGGTTGCCGAGCGGCACACAGGCTACCAGGTCGGCGGCACTTCCCCCTTCGGAACCCGTAAGGCATTGCCTATCTATTTCGAGAAGAGCCTCCTCGACCTCGATGCGATCTACATCAACGGCGGCGCGAGGGGCGTCCTTGTTCGCATCCCCCCCGAGATTCTTGTGCGCCTCCTCCGCGCGACCCCTGTCGAGGTCGCCACGGAGTAGCCTGGCTCTTATTTCAAGTCTTCCACTTGATGTTGCAGCCGATGCTCGGCTTTTGGTTTGGATCGGGCTGTTTGCCTGCCAGGAGCGCGTCCACGGCCGCCCGTAGGTCGCGGCCGGTAATGGGTACGCCGTTGCCTGGTCGGCTGTCGTCGAACTGTCCGCGGTAGGCGAGCCTCCCGCTTTCATCGAAGACGAAGAAGTCGGGTGTGCACGCGGCATCGAAGGCGCGGGCGACATCCTGGGTCTCGTCAAAGAGATAAGGAAACGGATACCCGATTTCGCGAGCGTGGCGCTCCATCTCGATCGGCCCATCCATCGGATGGGAGGTAACGTCGTTCGAGCTGATCGCGACCATGCTGACCCCCTTTTCTTCACAATAGCGTCCGAACGCCACCAGGTCCTGGTTCAGGTGGCGGACGAAGGGACAGTGATTGCAGATGAAGGCGATGACCGAGATCTTTCCCGCGAGCTCGGCGGAGTCGAAAACTTTGTCCGTCTTGACGTCGACGAGCCGAAAAGCGGGATTCGGACTTCCGAGCGCGCGCATCGTGGAGGGAGTTTGTGCCATGCCGGAAGGCTTCCTTAGCCCGGGCGGCCCGTCAATCGGCTAAAAGCCCTGGCTTCCCCCCATGCCTCCGTAGCCATTGTCGCGAAGGTACTCGAGCTCCTCGCGGAGCTCATCCGGGCGGGCCGAATAGAACTCAACCAAGGACTCGCAGACCGCCTCGTCCGCCATGCGTTTGAGGTTCGTGTCCTCGAGGGTATCGCAGCGCTCCTCGATGATGGTCTCGACGACATTGAGCTCCTCGAACTCGTCAATCATTTCCTCGCAGGTGTCGAGGGCGAGCTCGCGGCATTCGGGATCCAAGGCGCAGAGCACGGCAAGGTTTTCGTCATGAGCGTGGGCGTCGTAGGGCGTGCTCGGATACCAAGGGTGTCCCCCGCTGATGTCGGTGCTGTAGGGTAGGTAGAAGATCTTGCCGTCGCTCCCGAGCGCAATCACGACGTTGTTCGAGTTGTGAATCCAGTCATCGCCGGTTCCGGTGAGCGCTGACAGACACTGGTTCTGGTGGAGCCGGGGCCAATCGATCACGTCTGCGGTCGCGCTCATGAAGCCCGCGCCGCGAGGAGCATCGTTCACCTTGCTCACGATGGTCTTGAGTGCGCTGCCTTCGCAGTCTTTCCCCTTCGACCATTCACACTCGAGACTTGCCCAACCCGAAAATGGATTCCCTTCTCCTTCCCAGGCGCTCGTCACATCAGGCAGCTCCTTTGAGAAAAATGCCTTCTTGTAGGGTTGCACCATGACGTGCGCCGCGAATACGCCCGGCTCAAACTCATAGTCCCAGACGTTGCTCTGGGTCTTGACGAAGCGTGTGCGCGGCGCCGGATACCCCATGGCTCGCCAGATCGCGAGAGCTGTTGCCTCGCGGACGATCGTGGAATCCGCTTGGCCGTTGTTCATGCGGATGGTCTTGTCGCCCGTTTTGAACTTTTGATCGGTGAACTCGCTAACGTCGAGCTTGAAGTTTGGGATTTCGTTCCAGGGTCGCCAGCTGCTTTGTCCGGGCAGATCGAGCTCGACCTTTCCCGTATCAGCGCAGGCGCCACCACCCGCCGGGACGACCCGGACGTTCAAGGCCGCGGGCGGACAGCTCTCACTTCGTTCGCCGAGTTCGTAGACGGGGCCTGCGCCAACGTGGTCGCAACGTTGTTCATCGCTCAGAACTCGGGCTTCGGGCGTCACCTCGAAATAGAAGGAGTGCCCGTCCTCACCAAAGAGGTCGATGTCAAGCTCTTCGATGGACACGGGGGCTTCACACTCCGGGAGGTGTGAGGGGTAGCTGTCCGGCAAGTTCCCGGTTCCTCCCGTCGCGTCGCCTTGGCCGTCCTTGCCATCTTTCCCGTCACGGCCGTCCTTGCCATCCTTCCCGTCGCTACCGTCCTGGCCGTCTTTCCCGTCTTTCCCGTCAAGGCCGGGAGCGCCGTCGTTCGGCGCGCCGCCGTATTGCCGATAGATCGTGTCTCCTTCGTTGGTGGTGCATGCAGTCAGCGCAGCCAGCACGGAGAAGGGCAAGGTCGAGAGAAGAGAGCGAGAGGTAAAGCGGGTCATGGCAGCCGTGGCGTTAGCAGACACCATGCCATCAGCGGTGACCCTTCCGGACCTCGAGGGGAGAGCGAGGGGTGTGCTGAGTCGTTCGAGAAACACACACAAAGCGTGCCCTGGACTCGTGGGACTCTCGCGAGCGCGGACGGGGGAGGCGACCTCTCTACGGCAGCCGTGTCCGAGTGGGTCAAGAGTGTGCCAGTGCTTGGATTTCGAAGCATCGGGCGGCTGCTTCCGCGTAGAAAATGCGCCCGGGTTGTTTGGCTGCCGGAAGCGTGAAAAAGGAGAGCTGTGGCCGAACTACTTCAGTTCTCCGTGACCTCTTTCGTAGCGCTGTTCTTCGTCGTCGATCCGTTTGCGGCGGTGCCGCTCCTGCTCTCGATGACGCGCGGCGATTCGCGGGAGCGGAGGACGACGACGGCGCGGCGCGCGGCGATCACTGTGGCGGTAGTGCTGCTTGGCTTCGCCACGGTCGGTAGCCTCATCTTTCGAATCTTCGGGATTGACATGGCCTCGTTTCGGGTGGCCGGCGGGATCCTATTGTTCATGATGGCGCTCGACATGATGCGCGCGAGCACTTCTCGCACTCGCACGAGTGAAGAGGAGGTCAGGGAAGGCGTCGACATGGCTGAAGTCGGCACTGTCCCGCTCGGCGTGCCGATGCTCGCTGGACCCGGTGCGATGTCGACCGTCACAGTACTCGTGCAATCGGCGAAAGGGTCCCACGCGAAGCTCGCAGTGGTCGCCTGCGCGGTGCTCTTGACCTCCGTCTTGACCTACTTCGTGCTGCGAGCTGCCGAGCCTCTCGGAAGATTGCTCAAGACGACGGGTCTTTCGATCTTGAGTCGCGTCATGGGACTCATCTTAGGAGCCGTCGCCGTGCAGATTGTCGTCACCGGGATCCATGAGGCGTTCCCGAACCTCAGATAGTTTTTGGCCCCGGCGAGTCACCTCAGCCTGAGCTCAGCCGAGCCTTTGTCTCAGTCTGGCTGGCCCGGTGCGCTCTCTGTGATGCGATAGGGAGCGTGATGACAAACCGAGCGCCGAGGCTGTAGCTTTGGTCGAGCGCAATATCCCCATCGCAAGCCTGCACGATGCGGCGCGCGATCGGTAGGCCGAGTCCAGTTCCTGGCCTGTCGGCCCCTTGGTCGGCCGCTGCGCGGTAGAATGGCTCGAAGATTCCCGATTCGTCCTGGGGGGCGACGCCCGGTCCCTCGTCTTCCACGCTGATCTGGATACTGTCTCCCTGCCTCAGTGCCCCGATCCGGACAATGCCTTGCGGAGGGCTATGCTCGATCGCATTGTCCAAGAGGTTCCGAAGCGCGCGAGCGAGATCGCTTTCGGCGCCGCGCACCTTGAGCTGACTCAGTTCAGGCGGGACGTGAGCACTGACCGTGACGCGTCCGAGCTCAGCAAGCCCGCGAGCCGCGTGGACGGCGCGACTGACGAGGACACTTGTCTCCACGGTGCGCTCGCCTGCGGGGGCTTCGGCGCGCGCGAGCGCCAAAAGGTCCTCAGCCAGGCCGATCAGCGACTCCACATCTTCCGTGATCCGCGCGATCGTTACGCGGTACTCCTCGAGTGTGCGAGGTCGCCGGAGCGCGAGCTGGAGCTCGCCGCGTAAGCTGGTGAGCGGAGAGCGAAGCTCGTGAGCGGCGTGGGACACGAAGACCCGCTGGACATCGATGAGCTGACCGAGCTGTTCGATCATGGCGTCGAGATCGTGAGCCAAGGCGGCCGTCTCCTCGCTGCCCTTTGCAGACGCACCAACCCGTGCTCGCAAGTCTCCCGTTGCGACCTCCCGCGCGACGCTCGCGATCCTGTGAACGTCGCGGGCCAGGCGCCCTCCGAGCCAGCGCGAAAAGAGCCAGGTAATGAGTACTGCGGCGAGGAAGAGAAGAGCGAAGGTCCTCCGGAGAAACTCGGCGTCCTTGTCGATGGACCGGCTCGGCACCGCGTACACGAGAGTCCCGGCGCCCTTTGGTAAACGCACGGCGACAGCACGCAGAGCGACGTCGCCGATGGTCATGTTGAACGTCTCGCCTTCCTCAGGGACCGGGAGGATGAGATCGAACTCAGCGGGAGACGGGACAGCGTCTCCGAGGTTCCGGGTCGAGGCGATGACATCACCCTGCTCCGAGTAGATGGCGACGTAGTAAGGATATTGTTTGAGGCTCTCGGGAACGCTCGCGGTTCCGTCGATGACTCGGACGCCACCGCCGATGAGGCTTTGCTCAGCGAGCCCGCGCGCCTGGACGAGCAGGGCTAGATCGAGCTCGCGCCGCTCGTCGAAATCCACAGAAAAATAGGCCGTGACGAAACTCGCGAGCAGGACGACGGCGCTGACGCCGGTCACGACGAGGCTGAGCCTGCTACTGAGCTTCATGGCTCACCTGAGGCGAGAGCCTGTAGCCCACGCCGCGCACCGTCTCGAGCATCGTCGCCTTCGGGCCAAGCTTTTCCCGGAGGTTTCTGATGTGTACGTCGATGACGTTCGAGCCGGGATCAAAATTCGCTTCCCAGATCTTGGAGAGGAGCTCGCTGCGCGGAACGATGCGTCCGGCCTCCCGCATGAGGTAGAAGAGGACCGAGAACTCGCGGGGAGTCAAATCGAGAGCACGGCCATCGAGGCGAGCCGAGCGCTGGGATCTGTCGAGGACAAGCGGACCGATGCGGATCGCATTCTCGGAACCTCTGCGCCGGGTACAGGCGCGGATGCGTGCGAGGAGTTCACTCAAGTCGAAGGGCTTCGTGAGGTAGTCGTCCGCGCCGGCGTCGAGACCGAGGACTTTTTCCTGGGTTTCTCCGCGCGCTGTCAGAAGCAGGATTGGTGTGGTGCAGCCGGCGCTCCGCAGTACGCGGCACACATGGAGTCCGTCGAACTGGGGAAGCATCCAGTCGAGGACGATCGTGTCATAGGAGATGGCTTGCGCTTGCTCGATTGCCGTCGGCCCGTCGGTGACTTGATCGACCTGATAGCCCTCTTCGGACAGCGCCCGGGTGAGGAAGCCGGCGAGCTTGGCGTTGTCTTCGACGACCAAGATCTTCATAGGTCCACTCTACCGCGCCTCTCGAAAAATGAGAGTGCGCTCTTGCTCAAAATGCGCTCCCGATGACCCGTCTGTGAACGGGCTGAGGGACCCTCGGGCTCCTTCCGATGAAGAAAACTTCATGTGCTCTTCATGCAAGCCTCGGGGCGGACAGCTAGTTCTTCAGGGATGACCCTGAAGGCCCGTCTCTGGCTCGCGCTCGCGCTCGCGCTCGCCGCCTTCACCGCTCAGGCCGAAGCTGCCGGACGCTCAGGCGAGAGGGGCGGGGAGGGTACTGTCCTCTGGGCCGCGCCGGAGCTCGATCTGAGCGCGCTCGAGAGGTGGGTCCGGGAGCACGCTCCCGAGATCGAAGCGCGCACCCTCGACGTGAGCCTGGCGAGCGCGGAGGTCAAAAAGAGCGGGCTTTTGCCGAACCCGGAGCTTGAGCTCGAGTGGGGCACGATCCCTTTCGGCACCTCGAATCCTCCGGACCTCGAGGAGCCCTATGTCAACATTCCCTACTACGCCGCGAGCATTTCTTTCGCGCCGCCAGTCGGGAAGCGGAAGGCACGCCTGAAACACGCTGAGGCGCGCCGCATTGCATCGAGTCGAACCCTCAAGGCAGAGGTGCGGCAGAGGGCACTCGACGTGGCGGAACTGGTCGGGGAGCTAGCGACGATGGAGCTCCGGCTCACGGGTCTCAGGGAGCTCGTGAGCGCGGGCGAAGAGCTCGTCGAGGTTGCGAGAATTCAAGTCAATGCTCAGTCTCTACCGGGCATCGAGCTCGACCGGCTCGAGCTCGATCTCGCGCGCCTCGAACAACAGGTGCTGGCTGCTCTCGCGGCCAAGTCGGCGCTCCTTTCCGAATGTGCCCTTGTCGTGGGAGTGCGCTGCGAAGCATTCCGCGATGCCGAAGCCGCAAGAGCGTTTCTGAATCGTTGGATCTCCAGCTCGCCTTTGCGAGGCGAGCCTGACGAGAGGCCGGATCTTATGGCGCTCGGTGCTGAACTCAGAGCAGCCCAGGCGGAAGCCGAATGGGCTCGGGCGCTCAAGATCCCCGATCCGACCATTCGCTTCGGCTATGTCCACGACCGCTTCCTGGTCTCGGGCAACCAGCAAAATAGCTTCAACCTGAGCGTCAGCTTCCCGCTTCTCATCTCGGATTCGGGTCAGGCGGAGAGGAAGGCTGCGGCGGCTCGCGCTTCCCATCTCAGCGCTGAGCTCGACAAGCGCCGAGCGCGAGCCGAGGCGCGCGTGCCGCCCCTGCAGGAGACCCTGGTTCGAGAGAAAGCCCGGCAGGAGAAGCTGCACCAAGTGATCTTGCCCAAGGCGCGCGCCGTGCTGAGCGAGCTGTCCTTAGCAGCTGACAGGCGACTTGTGCCCATGACCGACGTCATCTTGGCGCGCCGAGCAGTGAGCGAATCGTTGTTCGATGAGGTGGAGAGCCTCGGCGTTGCCTACGCAGCGGCGCTCGAGCTCATCAGAGAGGTCGGTAAGCCAAAGTCCCCCTGAAGAAGGCAAAGAGATGTATCGATCCCGATTGTTCCTTGTGATGTCCTCATGGGCCCTCGCCACCTTGGCACTCTGCGCAGTGGGTTGTCAGAAGCCGTCTCGAAAGGGCGCCTCAGATGCGCCTCAGATCACCTCCGAAGAGACAGTCCGCTTGAGCTCGGCTCAGCTGGACGGCCCCGTGAAGTTTATGGTGGCCCCCGTCGCCGTTCAGCCTGCGCTTCCTCTGCCGCCCGTCACTGGACGCGTGACCACGGTCGCGACTCTGACATCGCCGACTTTTGCGCCGCTTTCGGGCCGCGTCGCGAGCGTGCCTGTGCGTCTCGGAGCCAAGGTCGAAAAGGGCGCGCGGCTCGTCGAGATTCGCGCCGCAGAGCTCTCGACTCTCCGGCGCGACGTCGAGTCGGCGCGCCTTGCCGTGCAGACGAAACAAGCGCTCGTCGAGCGTCTCGAGCAACTCGTAGCCTCGCGCATCGCGCCAGAGAGCGATCTGCTCGTGGCCCGGAGCGAGCTCAAGGAAGCTCGCCTCGCCGCCACCACGGCCGTCGAGCGGCTTCAGGCGCTCGCTCTTGAACCTTCCGGGCAAACGACCTACTGGCTGAGAGCGGCGCGGGCTGGGACCGTGGTGGCGCTCAGCGCGGTCCCGGGAGCGCACGTCGCGCCCGAAGATGGGGTGCCCCTGGTCGTGATAGCCGACCTCGATCAGGTGCTCGTGGAGGCGGATGTGGCCCCGCGAGACGCGGGGGATATCGAGGTCGGTCAAATGGCGCGGATCCTCGGGACCGGCGGCGCCGCCGTGAAGGTGGAAGGGCGAGTGGAGAGTGTCTCGGAGGTGGTGGATCCGCTGCGTCAGGTGGTGCCCGTGCGCATTTCTGTGCAGAATGAAGCGCGCGCACTGCGTCCGAACGCCTTCGTCAACGTTGTATTCGGGGGAACTCGGGATCGTGAGGTCGTCATCGTGCCCAGCGCTGCGGTGGTGAGCGATGGGGCGCGTTCGGTCGTTTTCGTCGAGCGCGAGCCGGCAGTGTTCGAGCGGCGGGTCGTCGAGCTCGGCCGAAGGACCCGGGATGCTGTCGAGGTGCTCTCGGGGCTCTTGCCCGTCGAGCGCGTGGTGACGAGCGGAACGCTCCTCCTTCTGAACGCCCTCGACATCAATCACTGAGAGCTCCAGGATGCTCGAACGCCTCGTCTTCTTCTCGCTCCAGAACCGCGGGGCGGTCTTGCTTTTCGCGCTCGTGACGCTCGTCTTTGGCGGCTTTTCTCTCTCGAAGCTGACCATCGAGGCATTTCCGGATCCAACGGACACTCAGGTCAACATCATCACCCGCTTCGAGGGGCAGCCCGCTGAAGAGGTGGAGCGTCAGGTTTCGATTCCACTCGAGCGCGCCGTCAACGGTATGCCGGGACTTGTGCGGGTCCGATCGGTGAACCTGTTTGGTCTGTCTTACGTGACGCTGACCTTTGCGGACGACATCGATGCGCTCTTTGCGCGGGCGCAGACCCTCGAGCGTCTTCGTGCGGCGGAGCTTCCAGCGAGTGTTCTTCCGGAACTCGGCAGCTTCTCGACTCCGATCGGCGAAATCTACCGGTATACCTTGCGAGCTCCGGGAAGCGATCCGCTGGAGCTCCGTACCATCCAGGACTGGGAGGTGCGCCCCCGGCTCATGCGGGTTCCGGGGGTCGCGGAGGTCGTCAGTTTCGGGGGCCTCGTCAAAGAGATTCAAATCCACCCCGACCCCAAGGCGCTCGCCGCGATCGGTCTGACCATGAGTGAATTGGTCGATGCCCTTGAGGGAGCCTCCGAGAATGCCTCGGGGGGTATCGTAGAGCGAGGGGCCGAGGCCCTGATCGTCCGGAGTGAAGGTCTGTTCCGGGACGTCGAAGACATCTCACGTGTGGTGGTCGCCTCTCGAGGCGGGACG
The DNA here is from genome assembly GCA_023428245.1 of Pseudomonadota bacterium. Taxonomy (GTDB): domain Bacteria; phylum Myxococcota_A; class Polyangia; order Polyangiales; family Polyangiaceae; genus NIC37A-2. Next base: position 3,764 of record JAEYYX010000091.1, on the reverse strand, counting down.
CCGGTTCCGCTCTCAGAAGTGGCGAGCGTCCGCGAAGGCTGGACGCCGCGTCAGGGTGTCGTGGGGCGGGGCGACGATCCCGATGTCGTGGAGGGCATCGTGCTGATGCGCCGGGGGGAAAATCCAAGCGAGGTTTTGGCTCGGCTTCGCGAAAAAGTCGCCGAGATCAACAGCGGGGCGCTCGAAGGAGGCGCTCAGATTTGGCCCTTTTACGACCGGACGGAGCTCGTCGGTGAGACGCTCGAGACTGTAGCGCGCAACATGATCGAGGGGGCCGTCTTGGTCTTCTTGGTCCTGCTCGTGGTCCTCTTGGATTTTCGCGCGGCCCTCATTGTCTGCGCCATCATCCCGCTCTCCCTCTGCTCAGCGTTCATTTACCTTCGCGCTCGCGGCATGGGCGCGAACCTGATTTCTATGGGCGCGGTGGACTTCGGGATCATCGTCGACGGAGCCGTGGTGATCGTCGAGTCCATCGTCCACCGACTGTCGGGCCCTCCCGAGAGTCCGGCCGAAACTCCTCGGGAGCGCATTCGCCGAGCGATCCGGACTGTGGCGCGACCGACAGTGTTCGCCTTGATGATCATCATCGCGGCCTATTTGCCGATCTTCTTGCTGGAACGCGTCGAGGGCAGGATTTTCTCGCCGCTTGCTCATACTGTGGTCGCGGCTCTCGCGGGGAGCCTCGTTTTTTCGGTGACCCTGGTCCCCGTGCTCGCGACCTTCGCCTACCGGAAGCCCACCAAACACCGCGACTCGCCGGTGCTCCGCGCAGCCAGCCGCTTGTACGCGCCCACGTTGCGGTTTGCGCTCGGGCGACCGGCGCTCGTCCTTTCGACCGCAGTGATGCTCCTATTGGGCAGCGGCATGATTCTCGAGAGGCGAGGGAGCGAGTTTCTGCCAGAGCTGAACGAAGGTGCGCTCTACGTGTCGTTCACGTTACCTTCGAACATCTCTGTCACCGAAGGGAGGCGCCTCGCTCCGCGTCTCGCGTCCATCATCGACGAGTTCCCGGAAGTCGAAGCGCGCATGACCCAGCTCGGCCGCCCCGAGGACGGAACCGATCCGAAACTCTCGAACAACCTCGAGATGTTCATCAAGCTCAGGCCCGCCTCGGAGTGGGGGCCTGACGCGCCGAACCTGAGCGCGCTCATCACGAAGATGTCTTCGGCGCTTTCGATTGTGCCTGGCCTCGACGTCAACTTCTCGCAGCCGATCCGCGACAATGTGAGCGAGAACATCTCGGGCCAATCGGGGCAGGTAGCGCTCAAGATCTATGGAAATGACATGGACGAGCTTCAGGCCGCCGCCATTCGCGCCAAAGCTGCGCTCGATGGGGTTCGGGGAGCTGCGGATCTCGGGATCGTGAAGAGCGGAACTGTTCCTCAGCTTCGCTTCACTCCGAGCCGGGAAGCTATGGGGCGTTTTGGACTGAGCATGGACGGGGTGCAAGAATTCCTCGCGACGGCGCTCGGGGGAAAGGCTGTAGGCGAACTCTGGGAAGGGGAGCGCTCCTTTGGCGTCGTGGTGCGCTTCCCTGAGCCGGAGCGGGATTCAATGGAGGCCATCGAGCGTCTGCGGGTCCCCACCTCTTCGGGAGACTTGATTCCGCTGAGCTCGCTCGGTGACCTTTCGGTCGGTTACGGACGCTCCTCGATTCAGCGGGAAAATGGCCAAAGGTACGTCGGCGTCCGCATGAATGTGCGGGGGCGTGACCTTGGGTCATTTGTCGACGAGGCAAGAGCAGTTGTCGATGAGCGAGTCATGCTTGGTCCGGGGATGAGCCTCGAGTGGGGCGGGGAATTCGAGTCGAAGGAGCGAGCTATGCAGCGGCTCTTGCTTGTGCTCCCTGTCGCGCTGCTCTTGACCTTGGGACTCCTTTTTCACACGTTTGGCTCATTGGCCTTGGCGCTCTTGGTGCTGGGGAGCATCCCATTTGCCCTGGTAGGAGGTGCGCTAGGGCTCTGGGCCTTGGAAATGCCGATCTCGATCGCCGCGGCGGTCGGGTTCATCGCTCTGATCGGTCAAGCGGCCCTCAATGGGGTACTTGTGGTGTCAGCCATTGAGGAGCGGCGTTCGCTCGGAGCTTCCCTCGAAGACGCCGTCTATGCCGGCTCCCTTGAGCGGTTGCGTGCCGTGCTCATGACGGCGGCCCTGGCGGCCCTCGGTCTCCTGCCTGCGGCGCTGTCCCGGGCGATGGGCGCGGAGACGCAGAGGCCGATCGCTGTCGTGATTGTTGGGGGGACCGTCTCCGCTGCGCTCCTCTCCCTCATCGTCTTACCTGTCCTCTATCGTGTGAGCGCACAGCTTTTCCCTCGCCTTTTCCCGAACAGAACAGCTTCCATGCTTGGACCCACGACATCATAGAGACCCCGCGAAGGCCCCCCGAGAGAGGGAATCCCATCACGCTCACGAGCCTCAGTCGTTGTGAGACGAGGCGTGGCTTGTGTTGACGTGCCCTCTCTGCAATGATGAGCCTCATATGGTGGGAGATCAGAACTTAGGTGGACTTATCGCTGATTGGGGAAAAGCAGCAGGGCGCGGGACGGCGCTCACACTGGGACTCACATGGGCCCTTTTGGTCTCTTCGGTGACTGCGCACGCACAAGAGGCGTCTCGGCCTCAGGCCTCGTTTGACACGCAAGGTCAAGCCCCCGCTCCAGCACCAACATCAGCGACGGCCCCAGCGCCGGCCCCCGCTCCAGCACCAACATCAGCGACGGCACCGGCCCCAGCGCCGGCCCCCGCTCAAGGACCGGCCCCAGCGGGAGCACCGGCCCCCGAGCAGAGCGCAGTCCAGCCGGCGGCGGAGCCGGCGCCTGTCGCGACAACGCCTCCTCCAGCAGAGGAGCCGCCGCCTCCGTCTCCCTCCGTGCCCCCTCCGCCTCCGCCGTCGGGACCTGTCGGCGAACTCGCCAGAAATAGCGTGTTTGCGGAGCTAATGGGACCCGGTGTCGCTTACTCGCTGAACTATGAGAGGATCGTGGGCAACACGGTCGGGCTTCGTGTTGGTTTGAGCGGCTGGGGCGGAACGAACCAAGCAAACTCGTCGATGGTCGTGACGGTTCCCGTGATGATTTCGTTTCTCGGGATTCGGGACACAAAGAACGTTTTTGAGGTTGGTGGTGGCGGTGTGTTCCTCTACAGCGGGGCCCAACATAACAACGTGAACGTCGTGTCCTTCTCCGGCACCGGAGGCATCGCAGCGCTCTATGGCGGCTATCGGCTTCATCCCGTGGACAAGGTCGGTTTCCAGTTCCGCGTGGGCTTCGGAATTCAAGCGATGTTCGTCAACGGTCAATCTATCATCTATCCGTGGCCCTACTTGAGCTTCGGCGCTGGGTTCTGATTCTCGAGGCGGCTCGGCTGCTCCACCGATGACGGGGGTATTCGGCAATCGTCGCCGGGTGCCTGCCCTAGGAGTCGCACCGCCGCACCGAAAAATACCATTTGAGCTTGAAGGACCGCGGGTAGTCCGTCGCTTTTTGGCGGTTTCGAAATGAAGTCGGCCGCCGATTGCATCTTACGATGTGCAACGGATGACCTCGCTCTCACCCCGGATTTTCCGCGGGCTCACGCTGACGTTCCTCGCCTACGGGCTGCAGGTCGCTTGTTCTCCGAGCGCCTCGGACACGGGTGAGCCCGGGGGGGGCTCTTCGAATTCGGAGACTGGCGGCGCCGCTCAGAGCGGTGGTGGCGTGGGCGCGCCCTCGGGGGGCGCTCTTTCCGGAAGCGGCGCGGCGCCCGCCGCGGGGGGCGACCTGCCG
>JAEYYX010000043.1 GCA_023428245.1 Pseudomonadota bacterium | reverse complement strand
GTGTAGTTCTGGTTGAGTTGGTCGATCCAGAGCTCGCCGCTCGGGAAGAACTCCGTGTGGCTGAGGAGGTTTTGGTGACCGTCCAGCGTGTAGTGCGCTGAGCCTAAGTGGTCGCTCACGTAGTACTGGATGGGCGAACTCGTAAACCAAGCCGCGTCCATCTTGCTCGCGAGTCGCTCTCCTCCGGCGTAGATGTGCTTCGTAACGTATTGATTGTCGCCGTTGACGCGGATGGTCAGGTCTCCGCGATGGAAAGCGACTTCTTCCGTGGAGGTGGCTCCGGGGTGGACTGCGATGGCCTTGTTGCCTTGTCCGTCGTAGTAGTTACGGATCAGGTCGTAGCTGTCCGCCGCTCGCTTCATGCTGCGCAGCTTGTCGTCGTCGGTCCACGTCGCATTGCGGGTGCCGGCTACGCTCGTGCGCTGTGTGTGGTTGCCCGAGGCGTCATATTGATAGTCGATGGTGAGTCCGCCTTGAGTCGCGATGCGACTCGGAGCGTGCGGCTGCGCGCCTCCGTAGGTGTAGGTGTTGCGGTAGGTTTGGTTGGGGACAGGGGTGCTCACCCAGGCGCCACTTTGGTTTTGCGTCTCGCTGAACGACGACTGGTCTTTCAGCATGATATTGCCAATTTCGTCGTACTGCTGATCGAGGACGAAGCGGCTCCTCTGCGTCGTGCTCGATGGAGACTCTCCTGTCGCGTGGGTCAGCTGGTGCAAATAGTCATACTCGAAGTTGTAGAGAACTGGCGTGACTCCGACTGAAGCTCCGCTGTCGTGCGGACCTGCGGCCTTATTGATCGCGACCAAATCTCCATGTCCATTGTATTGGTAGAACGTGTACTCGAGAGTCCGAGGACTTGGGTCGCTCCGATGCGCGTCGTCCTGGAACGTCGTTTCGCGAACGGCGAGTCGATGCGACTTTTCTTGATAATAGTTGCGAGTTCTCGTCAGGTTTCCGCTGATTTCGCGGGTGACCTTCCCGAACTCGTCATACCCTCGATGCGTCAGGTACGTGCTATGAGGGGGCTCATTGAGCTGAGCTGGCGTGAAGCCGAGCTTCTGCCCGTAGACGCTCTGGAGATTTCCTCCTTGATCATACGCGTAGCTGACGACCTCTTTGTCCGCTCCGGGGAATCGCGTTTCCAGCAAGCGGCCGAAGGAATCGTGTTTGTACCGCACGGTGTAGGTGTAGTCGGGTTTCGTCGTGTCGACCTTGTGAGAGAAGGTCTTGTTTTCCGTCGCTACGTTACCTAATTCATCATAGGCGAACACCCTCGAGCCGGCCTCGCTGACCTCGCTCTTCACTCGGCCGGCGATGTTGGCGAGTGTATGCGACTGCTCCATCAAGGTGCCATACGTGAACGTGACGTCCGTTGCGGGATCGGGATAGTCAATGACTATGAGGCGATTCCGATCATAGACGTAGTTGATCTTTTGACCTTTCGCCCTGAGCTGGGCTGTCTCCTTTGTCTTGAGCTGACCGTTTGGATAGTACGTAAAGACGGTGCGGCCGGAGTCGGGGGAGGTCATTTCGCGGGTGCGGCCGAGCGCGTCGTAGAGAGCGCTGGTCACGTTCCCTTTCGCGTCGGTGACCCGGGTGAGCTCGTTCATCGGGTTGGTGACGTACGACGTCACGAGCATGCTGAGGCCCTGCTGGCCAGCCAGCTGGTTGAACTGCTGAACTTCGGCGACCTCGCCGTCACTGTCGCGCAGCGTGATGGTTCGAGCTCCGGGTGGGCCATAATCCTCGGTGACGGTCGTTCCGTGCTTGAGAACCCCCGACTGTGCTTGATGGAGACCGTATTCGATCGTGGTCGTCGCCGCTCCCCCCGCGACCGCCTCGTCCCACGGCACGCTGATGCTCGTGGGGCGATCGAGAGCGTCGTGCTGTATGGTGGTGCGGTTCAGGGGTGTGTCTTGGAAGACGAAGGTCGTCGCGGGTTCGGTGCTGAAGATGGGCTGGCCAATCCATAGGGGTCGACCTGCAGAGTCGTACACTATCCTCCCGCTCACGGTCATCCCTACCTCGAGCGAGGTCCCCGAGTCCCGGAGGTGGTCCTTCTTGGTCTCGATGACTCGGCCGAGTCCATCTACGAACTGGACAGTCTCGATGAAGTCGACGCACCGGCCCCGCTCAAGACGTTTCGTTTCGCGGAAATGGGCTCGCGCTGCTTGGCTCGCCCCCGCTCGAGGGCGAGTTCGTGCCGCGGGCACTTCTCGTGTACCTTCGAGGAGATGAAGGGCCCTTCCATCACCGTGCTCACGATCCTTTCGCTCGGTCTGATCCTCGCCGCTTGCGGAGGAAGTAGTGTAAGCGACCCGGAGGGGGCCTCCGGCGGCTCTGTTTCCGCCGGGAGCACAAGCCAGGACGAACCTGAGCCGGGAAGCGGAGGGAAGGGCGACCGAGCGAGCGGGGGCGACCGAGCGGACGCAACCGAGCTCGGCGAGTGCGACCCGCTCGACGACGAGTGTCCAGTGGGCACCTATTGCCAGTGGCTGGACGATCACACCGAGTGCATCGAGGTCGGGTCAACGGAGCGAGACGCTCCCTGCAAGGACACGGGAACATGTCAGCGCGGCAGCATTTGCCTCGGCGCGACCTTTTCAGGGCAAGAGCTCTGCCAACAGGCCTGTCCCCTGGACGCCGACCCCTTCCTGGTCTGCGATATCGGCCGCCATACCTGTTTCCCCGCGACCGATGACGAGGGGAACGAGCTCGATTTCGGGGTCTGTCGCTATTGATGGGGCTCCCCGAAAGAAGCCCCACCCTCTTCACTCATCGAACGATAGAGTCCGGACATTGAACCCTCCGCTCGTACCGAGATAGCGTCCGAACATCACGTTCAGCGGATCACCCCGGATCACTCCAAAGACGGCCACCTCGCCACGGTCTGCACCCTCCCCTTCCCCCCGGCGGCCGCGTCGTTGATCAAGCCACTCTTCATACGCCCTTCCTGTAATCTTCCGTCGTTGGCTCAATTTCGGAAACCGCTTTCGTGCAGTTTTCCGCCTTTTTGGCTCGCGGGCCCAAGGCCCGTGCAAAGCTCCTCGTCATCATGTCGGACCTTTTCTTTGCCGCGCGCGCGAAAAAGCGCTTCGAGCGACGGCTTTTCATGAAAGTGCTGGGGCTCGGTCTCTCGGCGCCCGTGGCCTACCAGGTCGTGCGTTCCGCGACAGCCCAAACGGCCGGGCGACCCAAGCGCTTCATGGTCTATTACGTGCCCCACGGCGTTCCCCCCGAGCACTCGAATCCTGTCGGTGAAGGGACGAACTACTCCCTCATCTCCGGTGGCGAGGGCGTCTTCGCGCCGCTCGAGCCTTATAAGAACCTCATCAACGTCTACCAAGGGTTCAAGTATCCCGGCGGCGGCACGCACGAGAACGTCAATAAGTTCCTCTCGGGCCTGCATGCCGCGAACAACGACGAGCAGACGCCACGCACGACGATCGAACACTTCATCGCCCGCGAGCTTGGCTACGATGCTCTCGCCCTCGGCGCGGTCCCGCACCCGATCTTCGGACCCGATATCCGCGGTAAGGTGTTCTGGGACGGACAAGCCGTCATTCCCCAGAAAAGCCCGCTCGTCGCCTACAGCGAACTCTTCGGCGGAATGAGCCCGGGCCCGTCAGGCCCGAGCACAACCGACGAGCTCCAGAGCCAGCTCTACGCGCTCACCTCGAGCGACATCGAGAGCCTTCAGGCGACGCTCACCGATCTCCCGGGCGAGCGGTCCAAGCTGCAGGTTCATCTCGAGTCGATCCAATCCCTCAAGGCGTCTCTCGACGGCGGCGGCAATGGGAACGTGAGCTCCTGCGGGGGAGCTCCTTCCCTTCCTGCCGTGGACGCTTTGCGCGCCAAGGCTGGATCACAAAGCGATGAGTGGTTCCTCAAGGAGGAGAACTTCGCCGACATCATGACGGCCCATCTCCAAATCGCAGCGGCCGCCATGGTCTGCAACATCCGGCCCGTCGTCGCGTTCCAGAACCTCTACTCCGTCTGTGAAATCAACTCGACCTTCGTAGGCATGGGAATCACCGGTTCTCATCACAACGATCTCTCCCACGATGGGCCTCAATCGACGGGCAACGGGCTCGCTCTCGAACCCCGACGTGAGTTCGCGATCGCTCAGCGCTGGTTCATCCAGAAGCTCGTCGACAACGTCATCACGGCGCTCGACGTCGACGATCCGGCCGATCCGGGACACACCGTCCTCGAGAACACGACGATTCTTCTCTGTAGCGAGATCGGCGAAGGCGCGTGGCACACGACCTGCACCAAAGACATCATGGGGATGCTCTCCTATATGCCGATCATCACGATCGGCGGCGCTGGCGGTGCGCTCAAGACGGGACAGCTCCACACCCTGCACAAGATCGGCGGGCAAGACGACAATCCAGCCGATCGGCCCGCCGCCGACCTTTGGCTCACCCTGGCTCAAGCTATGGGTGTTCCCGCGATGTCCTTCGGCGGCTCGAGCGCGCCCTTCATGGAGGTGAAAGCATGAGCCGGGTCACTTCTCTCTTCGCATCGATGGCGGCTCTCGCCTCGCTGAGCCTCACGGCCGCCTGCGGCGCGCCGAGTCCAGAAGACGACGCGAGCACCGGCGGTGCCTCAGGCAATACCGGCGGCACGACAGGCAGCGGTGGCCGCGACGCGGCCGTCGATCCTCCTCTCTGTGAGGGAGGCAATTGTGATGGGGCCCTGTCCATGTGCGCGAACTCAGTCTCAGGCTGGGCGACCCTCCGCAGGCTCACCGTGCGTGAATTCCGCTCCCTCATCAGCGCGACCTTCCCCGAAATCGAGGGAAGCTGGCAGTCGTCTTTGAGTCCGGATTCCGTGAGCCGAACAGGTTTCGACAATCAGAGCGCCTCCCTGCTCGTCACGAAACAACTCGCGCGGGAGCTCGATTCGACCGGCTCATCGATCGGAGCTGCCGTGAGCTCGCGGCTCAGCTCACTCTTGCCTTGTTCGAGCGCAGCAGCCGACAGGTCCTGTGCCGGGGAGTTCGTGTCCAAGTACGGCGCCCGCCTCTTCCGACGGCCCCTCGAGAGCAACGAAGCGGAGAAGTATTTGACCTTCTTCGACAGCGCACGAGCGAAGACCGATTTCCCGACCGCGATCTCCTGGATCACGCGCGCCCTCCTTCACGCGACTCCGACCCTCTACCGCCACGAACTGGGGAACCCGAACGGCGACTATCGCGAGCTCTCTCAATACGAGATCGCAAGCGCTCTCGCCTTTACCTTCTCGGGCGGACCTCCCTCGGAGCAGCTCCTCGAAAAGGCCGCAAAGAACGAGCTCAACGGCCCGGAAGCGCTCCGCGCAGAGGCACAAGCGCTCGCGACGAGCCCAGCGGGGCGCGATGCCTTCCATCGCTTCTTTGAGTCCGTCTTCGAATACACACACGTCTCGAGCGTCACTCGACCGAAGTACCAAGAGTTCAACAATCTGCGCTCTGATATGGTGCGCGAGACCCGCGAGTTCATTCAAACGGTATCCTTCAGTGAGACGGGAACGGTAGAGAACCTCCTCACCGATCCTCGAACCTTCCCCTCGAACGGCCTCGCCTCGCTTTATGGCTTCCCCTCTCCTCCGAGCGAGTACGGGGCGGTCGAGCGTCCGGCAGGACAGGGCATCGGCATCTTGGCTCAAGGTTCGATCCTCGCGGGCATGGCCTCACCTGAAGCCTCCTCGCCCACGAAGCGCGGCGTGCTCGTATACGAGAAGCTGCTCTGCCGCGAACATCTCGAGGTGCCGCCGGGCATCCCGCCTCTCCCCGACATCCAGCCAGGCATGCAGATCACGACGCGGCAGCGCTACGAGTCGCTCCATGCGTCCGGCGGTCCTTGCCAAGAGTGCCATGCGGAATTCGATCCGCTCGGCTTCGGCTTTGAACATTTCGATGAGGTCGGGAAACACCGAGCCGACGAGGCTGGACTCACCATCGACTCCTCGGGCGCGATTCCGAATGTAGCGCCACAGGTCGCGTTCAATAGCCAAGAAGAGCTCGCCCGGGGGCTCGCGCAGCTCCCCGAGGTCGGTGAGTGTCTCTCCGCTCAGCTCAAGACCTACGTCTTCGGCACCGAAGAGGCCTGCCTCGGCGAAACCGTCCGCCCCGAGTTCGTCGTGAGCCAGGAGAGCTTCCTCGACTACTGGACTTCGCTCGCCGCCGAACCCCACTTCGCGCGGAGAAGAGCTCGCTAAGAGCGCTCAGGGTGGGCTCGCTCGAAAAGCCCACCCGTTTCGGTTCCGAAGCTCATTCGGTGTTTTTGGCCCCGGTCCATCACCTCCGAATGAGCCCGGCCGAGCCTTCTCCTGCACTCACCAGCGCCCACTTCGCTCTCAGTTTCAACTGCGCTTCCTCTTCGGATCCACTACAGTCTTCTTCGCACGGGGCGGGCGCGGTGCGAGCGAGCTCTTGGCTTGAATCTTCAAGCCCTGACGAGGAGGAACGACGAGCGCCCCAAGCGCACGCTGAAAGAACTCCTGCACAACCTTGAAATCGCCTCGCCCCTCGCCGGGAAGGGGCGCCTCGGCCGCGGCGTCCTCGAAATAGCCAAGGGCCCTGAGCATGAGCCCCTGGTTCACTGGCTCCCCATAGACCTCAGTGAGAGCCCGAAGAACATCACCGAGACCCATTTGATGGGTCTCGAGCAGCACGTAGAGATCAAAGAAGTCGCGCCTGGCTCCACGGTCCAGGATCGCGTGAGCCTTCGTCGCCAAAAGCCCGTTCACGGTGAGCGCTCGATTTTCAGCGTGCGCAGCGAGCTCCGGCAAGAGAAAGATCGAGATATCCACGCCCTCGAATGTGAGGTGAATTGTATCGGCGCTCTTCTCGATGAGGGCGACCTGACCTGCTTGCTCGAGTCGCCGGAGAAGCCGCTTCAACTGAGACCGCTTGCTCACCCCGAAATCGACGTCGTGGGTCGGACGGTAAGGCACGAAGCACCGAACGGCCTGCCCTCCTATCAAGAACCAATAGTCTTCGCTCTGAACTGCCTTGGCGACGACCGCTGGGATGACCTCGAGGGGTAAGCGACTCACTCGTCCTCGCGGAACTTCAGAACTGCCTCGAGGAGAGCTCGACTCTTCGGACGAAATCCGGGTCGTCCCAAGGCGCTCCTGAGACAGCTTGTCGGAAGTCCGGCAGCGAAACTCAAGGCCCTCGGGCTCCCGTAGTTGAAACAATAGAAGGCGATCTGATCGCCCGGCACCGTTCGACGCGAGTTCTCTCGGAGCCCTAGGTTGTACAGAGAATCCCGGACCTCGAGAGGCAGCAATCCCGCCGAGAAGCTCGGGATCTTTGTGTTCTTTCGCGCGAGGCGAGGCGCCCGCGGCTCGGGCTTTTGAAAACGCTCCCGAGCTCGCTTCAGCGACTTGCCGAAATCGAACGACGACACTTTTTGCTTCTATCACTCCTCGCCCGAGCTATTCAACTCGGGCCAAAGACCGCGTTCGCGGAAGCGCGGCTTGTACTCTTTCTCGAACGTCGCCTCGAGAATCTCACGGTACGAGCCTGGGGCCATCAGGCCCCAGGCTCGCTCTTCGGGCAAGACGAGGGCGCTCGCGCTACTCCCGTAGCGCTTCGTGAGTCCGGTCAACAGTAGCGGCAAGATGCGACGACCAGTCTCGCGGAGCGAGGGCCGCGTCTCGAGGAGATAATCGAGCAAGTCCCAGCCAAACTGGCGGTGGCGGACCTCGTCGCGCAGGACCCGATCGAGAGCGCGGCGCGCGACCGGGACCGAGCAAGCGCGGCGGAGCTCCGTGAAGAGCGGCACGGCCACGGTCTCGCCCAGGCAAAAGACCTCAAGCGTCGCAAAGAGAGTTCGCTCCTCCAGGGGCCCCGCTGGCGCCTTCAGAAGAAGATCTTCTTGGACAATCGCGGGCGCGACCTGAGAGCCCGCCTCGTGGGCCACGTCGGCCGAGAGCTCGGCGTGATCGAGCTCATCTTGGACGATACGGAGGCCGTCGTCGATGAGTTCCCTCGGGGCGCCCAGTTGGATGAGCCAGAGGGTGAGGTGCTGAGAGTGGGCGCTCGAGCGGTATTCGGCCTCGATGCGCCGCGTCCACTCGACCCGCACTGCCTCGGTCGGCTCAGCAGCGTCCGAAAGCTCGCTCAATCGCCGCCCGCTCCTCCGGCCGCGCAAGCTCCGTCACTCACCCAGCTCCCGGGACCAAAAGGGGGATCTCCGCTCGCGACACAGCCTGTCACCGTCCATGCGTCTCCGCAGGGATACCCACAAGCGTCGCGGTCCGCACCAAAGCCCGCCCCTGCGTTGCAGTCAGCTCCTTCATCAGGAAGCTCGAGAGGACAAGGCGCTGGAGGATTTCCCCCTTGACCCTGATAGAGCCAGGTCTCGTCGACGCAGAGCGCGTTCCCATTTCCCTCACAATACTCGTACGGGTTTTCACAGTTCCCGGGAGGCTGGAACCTGAACGAGTCGCCCGTGGCGTTGCACGTGAACTCAAAAGAACGCTCTTCCCCCGACGTGCAATCGGTGACCATGGCGCAGCGCACTCCTGGCACACAGGACACTGAAGGAAAGAAGTAGTCTTCAGGACAGCTCGGGATCGAGATGGCCCCCCCTGAGCCTCCGCTCACGGTGTCTCCGCCAAGACCACCCGTAGCCGCTCCACCGCTTCCCTTGCCGCCAGTCGCAATCTCGCCGCTCCCTCCGCTGCTGCGACCGCCCGAGCTCGTCCGCCCTCCCGAGGCAGCCCCACCCGCCCCCGGACCATCGGCGTCATCGGTTGTGGTTGAGCCGCAGGCGGGTACTAGAGCCGCGGCCAGAGTGACGACGATCGGAGCGCGGTAGGTGCGGGGTGCTCGTGCCATGGTTCAGCCTCGAGCAAATCCTATACCACTCACAGCCCGGTGACGACCGTCCCGATCGGTGGGCAAAGCCCGGCTTCCGCGTGCTGGCGAGTGAGGAAAGCGAAAGGGTCGAGGGGGCGTCCCCCGGACCATTCTGTCAGCGCTCTTGGCCCACTGTGCCAAAGCCGCCTTGATTGCCCCCGAACGGGGCGCCCCCGCGGAGAAGCAGAGCAAGTGTCACCGCCCCATGCGCGCCTTCGCCCATCCTCCTTTAAAGGAGCACAGGCAACTCGCGGACCAAGAGCTCGACGTTCGTCGAGCCGAGGAAATGGTTCTCTCGGAGCTCACAGGCGAGCCGGGCGCGCCCGGTGAGCTCGCCCGCCTGCGCCCCGAGACCAGGCCCAAAGGCCGTCACGCGCGCTCCGCTCGGAAGCCGGAGCTCGAGCTTCAAGTGCCCCCCCTTCACGGAGCGAGCCGAGAGAATCTCACCCTCTACCCCGAGAGTCGGGCGCGGGTTTGCTTCACCGCAAGGTTCGAGCAGACACAGATCTTCGAAGACGTCCCCGAGCCGATCTTCCGGCGCAACCAAGAGCGGCTCTTCGGCGAGAGGCTTCTCGTAGTCGGTATAGCTCTCACAAACAGCGATAAACTTTCTTCGGAGGGCCTCGAGATTCTCTTTGCGCACCTCGAGCCCGAGCGCCGCTTGATGTCCTCCGAAGCGCTCGAGATGTCCCTGGCAGGCGGACACGACATCAAATAACGGGAAGCCCGCGGGGCCGCGCACCGAGCCTCTACCGACCTCTCCTTCGAAGCCCACTACTACCGTCGGCAGGCCCTTCTGGTCCGCGAGCCGTCCCGCCACGATGCCCACGATGCCGTGATTCCAGCCTTCTTTGCCGAGAACGAGGGCGCTCTCTTGCCCAGCCTCCGCGATCATTTCCTCTGCTTCGGTCAGGATCTTGTCCTGCTCGATGCGACGCGCCTGACACTGGGACTCGATGGCCAAAGCGAGCTCGCGGGCGCGAGCCATATCCGTCTCGAGTAAGAGGTCGAGCACGATCTCGGCGGAACCCAGGCGCCCTGGCGCATTCAATCGGGGCGCGATGCGGAACGAGACATCACTCGCCGAAAGGCGCCGTCCCGCTTCGATCCCGATCACATCGAAGAGAGCCCGCAAGCCAACCCGCTTCCCCTCGGCGAGCAAGCTGAGCCCGGCGCGCGTCAGGACTCGATTGTCTCCGGTGAGGGGCGCGACGTCCGCGATGGTTCCGATCGCAACGAGGTCGAGCCAGTCGCGCACGTCGAGAGTGCGCTCGAGCTTCGTGCGCACTCCGGCGAGGACGCTCAGCGCGAGCCCACAGGAAGCGAGCCCCTTGTAAGGGAAGCCACACTCGGGGCGATGCGGATTCAGAAACGCGAAGGCCGGTAGGGCTTCTTCGGGAACGAGGTGGTGATCGATGACGATCGCGTCGAGTCCGCGCTGCTGAATTTGGCGTAAGGTGACGTGGTCCGAAGAGCCACAATCACACGTGATGACAAGGCCCGGATCTGCCTCGAAGACACGCTCGAGAGCCGCCCCGGAAAGCCCGTAACCCCCGCTGAAACGGCTCGCCAAGATCGGCACGACCCGCCGCGCGCCCAACTTCCGCAAACCATCGCTCAGGATGGCTGTCGCGGTCATCCCGTCGCAATCATAGTCGCCGAAGACGACGATCGTCTCGCCGCGCGTCAGCGCTTCGCTGATGCGAGTCACCGCCCGCTCCCGATCCGCCATCGCGTCCGGCCTGGTCAGATGCGCCAGGCGCGGCGCGATGTATCGATCCCACTCGGCTCCTTCTTGCCGAACTCCGCGCGCCTCGAGCCAGAGGCCTATTGTCCTCGAGCGGAGTTTGGGCGGAGGACTGCCCGAAGCCACTTAAGCGGCCGCCGGACCCTTCTTCGGGCCACCTTTGCCTTGGGCAAAGAACTTCTTGTCGAGGATCTCGGTGAGCGGGAGGGCGACGTAGATCGACGAGTAAACACCCGCGAGCATGCCGATGATGAGAGTCAGGGCGAACTCTTTCAGGACGCCGGTTCCCCAGATGAAGAAGCAGAGCAACGCCAAGATGGCCGTACCTGAGGTGATGATGGTTCGGTTCATCGTTTCCGAAAGGCTCACGTTGATCATGTGGTACATGGACGAACCACGCAGCTTGCTCATGTTCTCGCGCACGCGGTCGTAGACGACCACGGTGTCGTTGATGGAGAAACCAATGATCGTGAGGATGGCTGCGACCGTGGTCAGGTTCAGCTCGTAGCCGAAGACAGTGAGCACACCGAGCGTCACGATCGCGTCATGGGCGAGGGCGACCACGCCTCCAGGCGCGAAGCGGAGATCGAAGCGGATCGCCACGTACGCCGTGATGAAAACGAGGGCGAGCACGACGCTCTTGATTGCTGAGTCGCGCAGCTGCTTGCCGGCTTTCGGACCGATCCACTCGGTGCGGAGCGCGTCGCTCGGAACACTTCCCTCAGGCAGGCCCTTGCGGAGCGCGGCCATGAGCTGGTCACCGCGGCTCTCGAGTGCGATCTCGACCCGGAAATCCCGGGCGTTCTGGACGCTAGGGTTCGAATCGCCACTCTTGAGCACGATGCCGGAAATGCCGGTGAGGCGCTCACGAACCCAGCTCATCTCGGGAAGAGCCTCGAAGCGGGCGGTGATCTTCTCACCGCCGGGGCTCACCTTGACCTCCGTCGCGCCCACAGGGCAATCGTTTGCCACATCGCCGAGGCACAGCCTCTTTTCGATCAGCTCCACGGTTTCCGGTGAAACCTCGGAGACATCCTGTACGCGGATCAGATAGCGGTGCGGGTTCTTCGGGTCTTCGACGCGGATGACGTCCGGGGACGACAGTCCGCCCGCCGTTACGGCGTCGCGGATCTGGGCCGGGGTGACCTCTTTTTCAAAGGCGAGCTCGACCTCGGTACCCCCAAGGAAATCCGTGCCGAGGCGAGGACCGGGATAGACGAGGACAACGAGCGAACCAATCGTTGCGACCAGGCTGATCCCCATGAAGAGGGTCCGGTTCTTCATGAAGTCCCAAACAGTACCTACGGGAAAGATATTCATCGCTTTTCCTCCGAGCGCGCTCAGCCGAGTGAGAGCTTCCCCTTCTTGCCCAAATTTCGAACCCACCAGTCGAACACCACGTGGGTCACAAAGACGCCCGTGAAGATGCTGCAGAGCACACCGACCATGAGCGTCACGGCGAAGCCTTTGACAGGACCCGTCCCGTACTGGGCCAGGACCGCGCCGGCGATGACCGTAGTGAGCTGGCCGTCGATGATGGCGCTGAAAGCTTTGTCGTAAGCGACCTCGACGATCGCCCGCGGACTTCGTGCCTCGCGTGCTTCTTCACGCATACGCTCCGTAATGAGCACGTTGGCGTCGACGCTCATACCGATCGTGAGCGCGAGACCGGCGATACCGGGCAGCGTCATCGAAGCGCCGAACGAGGCCAGGATCGCGAGCTGGAGGAAGAGATTCAAGCCGACCGCCATGTTCGCGATCACCCCAGCCCAGCTGTAGTAGATGGCCATGAAGATGACGACCAAGAGACCGCCGCCGGCGGCGCCTTGGAGACCGAGCACGATTGAATCGCGACCGAGCGAAGGACCAATGCGCTGCTCGTTGGTCGGCGAGATCGGCGCCGGGAGAGCACCGGAGCGAAGCACCAGCTCGAGCTTCCGGGAGTCGCGAAGCTGAACCTCCGGGTCCTGAGAGCCCATGGTGATGACGCCGGAACCGCCGGAGATGCGCGACTGGATCGTCGGAGCGCTCTCGATCTTACCGTCGAGGATGATTGCGAAGCGGCGACCGATGTTTGAGCCGGTGATGCGATCGAAGATCTTGCCGCCCTGATCGGTGAAGCTGAGCTGCACGAGCCAGCCGGCGCCGATACGATTCGAACCTTGGTCAGGCGTCGCGGCAGCGTCGCGGATCATGTCGCCGGTGATGTCCGCGCGGCTCATGAGCAACATGGTGCGGCAGCCGACCTCGGATTCCTGCAGCGTGCTCTCGTCGAGCTCCCGCTCGAGCTCCACGCCCACCTCGCGCTCCTCAGGCAGGCTCAGCGTGCTGGCCCATGCCTTCAGGGTTTGGAAGCACTCTTCTTTCTTCTGGCCCGGTTTGATCGGCAGGTGCGCGTAGGTCGACACCCCCGTGAGGCGCTCTCCATTGCTGTCCTGGCCGAGAGAGACTCGTTCTTGTCGGAACTCGAGGCCCTCGGGAAGGCTGTCGTCTGTCACAGTCCGACTCAAGTCCTGGAAGAAGCGCGAAGCGTCATCCACCATCTTGAACTCGAGGCGAGCCGTCTGGCTGATGAGCTCGCGGATCTCGGCGAAGGCCTTTTCGTCCTCACCGGGCACCTCAACGATGATGTCCTCGGCGCGGGTCGAGACTGAGGCTTCCCGAAGACCCAGAGCGTCGACGCGGCGCAGGATGATGTCCTTGGCCTGAGCGACGGCGCGCTCACGGATGGCGGTTTCAGCGGCCTCGCGGATCGTGAATTCGAAGGTCGAGTCAGCGGGCTTATGGACCTCGACGTCCGGCTGGAAGAGAGAGCGGAAGCGCGCGTCGATCTTGCCGGCGTCGGTCCCGGGCTTGAGCCGGAGGACGATCGTGTTCGTGCGATCGCGGGGCTTCTCGAGCTCGACTTTCTCGCGCAGCTTGGCGAGCGTCTCCTCGGTCGGAGACTCGTCGCCGCTATGATCGGCGTAGAGGCGCGCGAGTTCTTTGCGCATGTCCTCGTAGTAGACGTTGCGCTTGTCCTTGATCGCTTCGGCGACGTCGACCGTATAGACGAGGCGAAGACCGCCTCGAATATCGAGGCCCGCGACAAGCCGCGGACCCACACGCTCAAGGATATAGGGGTGGACCGGGATCTTGCCGTCCGTGAGATTGTGGATCGTCGGCAAGAGTACGATCAGCGCGAGGAGCGTCACGACCTGCACGACGCCAAAGCGGGCGCGCCAGCGCACGTCGCCCGAGGGCATCACTAGGATCAGAAAGTAGAGCGTGATGAGCCCGAAGCTCACCATCGTCCAGAACGAGTCACTGCGCGCACCGAGCGCCGCGCACACCGAGGCGACCGCGCCAGCCCACAGACGCCCGCGGAGCGGCCGCGATGCTAGGCCGCCGACCACCATCAAGAGGGCCAGCGCCCCGAAGATCGACATCAGGATCGTATTCATCGCCGCTCACTTCTTCTCGAGCTGGGCGCCCGTCTCGGCCGTATCCTTGCCGAGGACGGCCGACTTGAGCACGTCGATCTTCATCCCAGGAGCGACCTCGATCTTTGCGAAGCGATCCCCCAGCTCGACGAGCTTGCCGCGAATGCCTGACTGGGTCAGGACGAAGTCGCCCTTCTTCAGCTCGGCAAGTACCTTCTGTTGCTTCTTCTGCTGCGACCTGGATGACCAGAACATCATCAAGATCAGCGGAAGGAACATCAGGATCGGCAGCAGCATGCCGAGGCCGCTGGGTGCTTCCTGCGGGGAGGCGGGGCCAGGGGTGCTCGGCGCAGTGGTAGTGGTCGCTTGGCCCGGCGACGGCGCGAGAGTTTGCAGAGCGAAAGACACGGGGAATCTCCGGAAGATGGGCTCGGAATCGTGAGCTGACGTTAGGGTCCGGGCTTCTAGCGGCAAAGCCCCCCATCAGCAAACAGATGACGACATTGTGCGCGTGACCGGTTCGGGTCCTGGTGCTAGATGGAACGCGTCATGGGCGCCATGAGCTTGAGCCACTGGTTGATCGTTGGATTTGTCGTCGTCTTGCTGTTCGGCGGGAACAAACTCGCCGCGGTTGGAAAGGGACTCGGTGAGGGCATCCGCGAGTTCAAGAAAGGGCTCGCTGGAGACGGGACGCCGGACGACGGCGCCGCCCCCCGCCTGAGCGGTTCGGACCGCGAGCGGGACGAGGCCTGACCGGGCCGGTCCGATTTCGGACTGATTTCGGCGGGCGCCCCCGAGGCTCCGCTTGACAGGATGCGAGGGAGGGGGTAATCCCGGGGCCCTTCGAGTCCCGAAAACCTTTGGGCTCTTAGACCGATTCCTAGGCGCGTAGCTCAGCGGTAGAGCACTACCTTGACACGGTAGGGGTCGGCAGTTCAATCCTGCCCGCGCCTACAGTCTCCGCCCAACGCCCTCCTATGAACCTTCCGCCCTCGAATTCTTGATGTCGGCCCTCTGGCAGATGTCCATGGGAGCGCAAGGGAGGGTGCTTCGAGGCGAACCGAACGGGACAGCCCGTTCGGAAGACGTTCTATTTCCCTTGTGCAGAAATGCAGCCTCTCGTCAGGACGGCGCCTGAGCGCTGTCCTGTTTTGTTTTTGTAGTTTGACCTCGAACCGATCGTTGAAAGGACCCCAATAACCTCAGATGGCAATGCGTCGCCGCTTTCGTCCCGAACCCCGTGGCCCCCAAATCCGCGTGAACCACCGTATCCGCGTCCCGGAGGTTTTGGTCGTCGCTGAAGACGGAACGAACCTCGGCGTCATCTCGACCCAGGACGCGCTTCGGCGCGCGAAAGAGGTCGGCCTCGATCTCGTCGAGATCAATCCCAAGGGGAACCCGCCAGTCTGCAAGATCCTCGACTTCGGCAAGTTCAAGTACGAGGAATCGAAGAAGAAGCGCGAGACAAAGCGCAAGCAGTCGAACGTCGAGGTCAAGGAGATCAAGCTCCGCCCGAAGACGGACGAGCATGACATGGAGGTCAAACTCCGGGCCATGCGCCGCTTCATCGAGTCCGGGAACAAGGTCAAGGTCGTGTGCCGCTTCCGCGGACGCGAAATCGCTCACCCCGAGATGGCTCGGGGTCAGCTCGAGGAGCTCATCAAGGGCACCGAGGATCTCGCCAACGTCGAGCTCCCGCCGACGATGGAAGGCCGCGCCATGGCCATCCTCGTCGCGCCCAAGCCCGCGATCTTGCACCGGGTGGCCCAGGAGCGCACGAAACGAGAGGCCGAGCGAGCCAAGGAGCGCGCAGCCGAGCGCGAGCGCGAACTCCAAGAGAAGGCCGAGCGACGTCGTCGCCAAGCGCAGGCCGAGGCCGAGCGCGCAGCGCAGACGAAAAGCGTCGACGAGCTCATTCATGAGATGGAGCAACGGGACGCCGAAGAGGACGACTACGACGAAGACGACTACGACGACGATGACGAGGACTTCGATGATGACGACGAAGACTTCGACGGAGACGACGAGGACTTCGATGATGACGACGAAGACTTCGAAGACGACGATGATGCCGACGACGAGGCAGAAGAGTCGCCCGAGAAGGGTGCCAAGAAGTAATCTCGCCCTTCCATGAACGAAACGCCCGGCGTGCCTCTCAGCTGCCCGGGCGTTCGTCTTTTTCGGGAGGGCTCGAGCCGGTGATCTCGCGCAGCGCGCTGAAGTAGCACGCGTGAGACACGAGTGGCGCGGACGATCCTTAGCGCGGAATCAGCCCAGCGAAGTAAGCGAAGCCGAGTCCCAACGCGAGGGCTGCCACCGCAGCGAGAGCAACAGCGGTTGCGGTCTTTCGTCCCCCGGTTTCCCCGGCGTGATGAGAGTGATGTTTCTCGTCCTCGAGGGCCGAGAGGTTCCCGAGCTCAGCGCTCAGCGGCAGCCGCGCGGGGGCCTCCGGCTCAGGCTTCGGGAGGCTGAGACTGCTACCCCAGTCGACCTGCTCCGGCGCCGAAGGCACCTTGCCGACGATGGAGTTCGAGGTGAGCGAGACGCTCGCGCCTGGACCGCTCGGTGAGGCGCCGCCCGCGTCGAGAGACGTAAATTCGATGAGCGCTTCGTCGATCATGGTCCCGATGATCGACTGACGCATCGCCTTGCGATTCTTGGCGAAAGCGATCTCGGTTTGCGCCGCGGTGACGATCTTCGCGATATCGAACGAGGAAACTGCTCGAGACAGCGAGAAGAGGACGCGATTGAGATCTTCGCCGAGAGCTCGGGCTGTCTGATAGCGCGTCTCGGGATGTAAGGTCAGGGTGCGTGCCAAAACGGCTGCCAAGTTCGCTGGCACGTTCGGGTTGATGGTGCGGATATCCGGAACCTCGGACCTTTGAACGAGCTTGACCGTCTCGAGATCCGTCGCGCCCAGAAAGAGGCGCTGTCCCGCGAGCAGCTCCCAGAGCATGATGCCTACGGCATAGATATCCGTTCGCGAGTCGACGTCGCGTCCCTGAGCCGCTTCCGGGGATAAGTAGCCGAACTTCCCCTTGATGACCCCCGGCTGGCTCTCTTCGAGCTGAGAATTTGCTTTGGCGAGCCCGAAGTCAGCGATCTTCACCTCACCGTAGCGCGTGATGAGGATATTCGGAGGCGACATGTCCCGATGGACGATGTTGAGCGGACGCCCCTTCTCATCCTTCAGCTCGTGCGCGTAAGCGAGGCCTTCGCACATGCGCACCGCGACGAGGCATGCCTCTTCGACGGGCATGATCTGACCGCGCGACTTCAGCGACTCCATGATCGCTTTGAGGTCGGCGCCGTCCACGTACTCCATCACGATGAAGTACGCGCTGTCGCCTTTACCAATGTCGAAAACCTGAACGCAGTTCGAGTGTCCGAGGTGGGCTGAGAGCCGCGCCTCGTCCAGGAACATGTTGATGAACTGCTTCTTCTCGCTGAGGTTCGGTAGGACGCGCTTGATGGCGACGGTCTTCTTGAAGCCCTCGAGGCCCGCGCTCTCGGCGCGGAAGACCTCCGCCATGCCACCCGCCGCGATTCGCTCGATGACTCGGTAGCGCTGTTGTTGATGCTGTGTCGCCATCGCCGTTGTTCTTCGGGCACCCGGCGGCCGAAGCGGCTGCGTCATACCCTATCTCGCCGTCGAGCCTACGCCGGGCCCAAAAATAGCGTCAAGGTTCGGGCCTTGACCGATCCCACGATCCCCCGATACGGAGACCTCCTCCACATGGCTCACGCTCACGACGCGACTCCGCCCCTGGCCGAACCCCAAACTCCCCTCGGCTTCACCTTGCTGGGCATCGCCCTCTTGCTTCTCGGCTCGATTTACTGGGTCGCGCGGGGCACAAGCGACGAAGCCACTGCCGCCGGGGCGTCCCAAGCCGCTGAGTAACCGCGCGCGGGGCCGATTTCGGCGCCAGAGCGGCAAAGCAGGCCCTGTCCCTCCGAGTCAGAGCACTTTTTCTCTCGCCAACTCGGAGAAGTCGTGGCAGTGTCCGCGGCCCCTGAACCCGCAGGGGATTCGGCTCGAACTCTTCAGGCCGAGAAAACTTATCCGGGGTCGTAGCTCAGCTGGGAGAGCGCCGCACTGGCAGTGCGGAGGTCAGGGGTTCGATCCCCCTCGACTCCACCACCACCACCCTCGAGACGAAGACCGGGCCTTGCCCGCGCCGTCTCTTTAACGAGAATCTCTCCCGGCGCCCCGAATTGGCGGGCGACGACGCTCTGTACCCGGCTCATGGCGCTCCCGGGGCCGCTCTGCTCGGGGCGCCTGCTCCGGTGAACGGTCAGCGGCGCGCGCCCGACGCTCGTCTCGATCCCCTCGGGCGCGCCCGTGCGCGCCTCGCATCCCAGGCGCAACGTAGCCCGCTCTGCTTCGGCCGGCCGTCGGCTTCGATCTCCTGAGGAAGTCATCCCGGTGCTCCGCCCAGAAAGCCATACCGATCGCTGAGCTCACCGCCCAGGAGCCCCACCTGTACGGCCCGGCGCCCCAAGGCGCGACGTACCAGGACCAGCCATAAAGGGGCGTATAGAGATAGGCGAAACTTTCGCCACCCGATGAGCTGACAGTGAGATCCTTCGGGATCCAAATCCAACCGTAGTCGACGGTCCAGACCCACTCGCCCGCCTCGTACAGAAAGCGCGGCGGCTCATCGGACTTCGCTTCGGAACGATCAGGGCGCGCGTCAGAGGCGCGCGTGGTCCGAATTCGAACAGCCGAAGCCTCTCCTCGAATCGGTGCGCCGCTGGCGGAGGGGTCGCTTCGGGCTGCGCCCTCTTGCTTCGCCGCATCCTTCGGCGCTCGCTCCTCGGCCGTCGCCCGGCTCGCCTCCACGTCTCGTGTGCGCGGGGACTCCGGACGGGGCGCCGCGGCATCCCCTGCAGAAGCACCGGGAGCTTCCGAAGCGGAGGCTTGGATCGCTCGAGGAGAGGCCTCTGTGCGCGCAATCCTTGGGAAAGGAGGGCGAACGACCGGGGGCGGCTCTGGCACCGGGGGCGGCAGCGCCGCGTCGCTCAGACTGCGCTCTGTAATCGGAGCCGCGCTGGGCGGCGCACTCGGAGCCGCGCTGGGCGGCGCACTCGGAGCCGCGCTGGGCGGCGCACTCGGAGCC
>JAEYYX010000024.1 GCA_023428245.1 Pseudomonadota bacterium | reverse complement strand
GCACCACGTCCCCCGCGACGCGCCTTCAAAATTTCCGCCTTCAGCTTCTCGAGATTCGGCTCCGCCACGCGCCGATCCTCAGATCACCTGCCCTCATCACAAGACGGGCATCGGCGAGGATGTACGCCCCAGCGAGAGCGCCAGAACTGTGATCGCTCAGTCCGAGCTCCCTGGCGAGACTCCGGAGGGACTCACCGGCTCGCCACCGCTCCTTCAGAAATGCATTCAGCCGCTCACGCAGCTCCACCGAAAATGGACCTCGTCGCGTGCGCCTCTCCGAACGAACGAGCGTGCGCAGCTCTTCAATTTCCTTGTCGCTCATGCGACCGACGATGCTCTCCCGACCCTTGACTCACACGACGGGCGCCCGCGAGGTGTTACCGTCAAAGCTCCACTCAGCGTCGTATGCATGATAGCCCATCGAAGGGAGAGGAGTCTCGATACGCTGCGGATTGGCCGGGTCGTCGAAGGTCACGATCGTGAGACTTGGATTGTCTTCAACAGCAAGAACGCGATAGGACCTTTCTACCTTTCGAGCGGCGTCCGTGAGAGAGGGACCCGAGTCCACACTCGTCAAGCCGCCGCAAGCGCACAGGGTGAGCGCGACGGTGAACGCAAGGGTAAGTCGAAGGGCTCCTCTTTTACTCATCCTCGACTTCCTCTTCGTTCTCTTCATCTTCCGGGAGCATCGGGAGAGGTTCGAGGATGAAGGTCTTGGATTCGGCGTCCCTCCTATGTTCGCCGTCGATGACGTGTGGTCTGACTAAGGGGCCCCGAAGAAGGGCCCCATAACGGCCGATGCGGAGGGCCTGCTTTTCGATTTGACCGGGTGGAAAACCCCAGAAAGATGCGTAAGAGATACTCGCTGCGAGCAGGAGTCCATTGGTGTCTTGCTTTCCACCTCGGCGACGTGCTTCGACAAACCCACAGAAAAGGTTTGAAACGTCGACGCGTGAGGCGGTGACGGCAATGGGAACCATCTTGGTCCACGCGAACACCTGATCGACGGGCTGCCAAGGATAGAGCGTGCCAGGCTTTGCTCTCGGTTGTGCGCCAATTACGAACACGGTCCCCTCGGGGAGGTTCGTGACGACGGTGACATCGACGCAGTCGTCCGGAGCCCACTTCGCAGTCACGCTCAGGTAAAGCTCCTTTTCGAAGGGCGGCAGATTCAGAGAGGCGGGCTCGTCGTCGGAGGAGACCAAGACGAGGGGGAGGCTCGCGAGGGCGAGGGCACTGATGAGCGCACGCGTGACTCGAAGCGCTCTTGCTCGTTTCACGGATCTCCCCATGTTCGTGCCGGAGTGAACACGGCGTCTTCGGTCACCTCGACGAGCGGGAAGCGAACGCTCGGTGCAGCAAACACATGATAATACAACATCCCGTTGTGCCGAACGAGAACTCCGCTCTCGTCGGGGGCGGGCACCACAACACCGCCTATTTTAAATAGGGACAGCGGTTCATCGCTCGCAACCTCGCCTGTAACGCTAGCCCCACCTGGTTTGAAAAGCTCACGCAAAACCGTATAGATGCATGGGTTGCACTTAAGGGTAAGGTTCAGCGGCGTAGCACTTGTTGCCTGGACGGTGAGAAAGCCTGTTGACCCCCAAAGGCTACCGTACTCGCCGCGAATCGACGTCTCCTCCCACCGGGGGACCAATGCGTCAAGGTCGAGCTTGTCCCAAATGCCCGTGATTGGATTGTTGTTTTCCACGCGTTGCGCAAGAAAGACCGTGTCTTGAACGGTGGTAGACCAATATGCGGACCCTGCATCGAGGACCGCGAGCGTCTCAATCTCTGCATCTTCCACTCCCTGCGCAAAATCAATCCGCTCCAGTGGGAGCTCCCTCTCCTCCCGCTCGATCGGTACTCGCCACATCGTCTGGCCGACGAAGATATCTGCCGTTGGCCACCCGGCGGAGCCATATGTCTTCAGGACGCCAGGAGCGTTAGCCGCGAGGCTCAGCGTCAACGGAGTTCCCCAAGGGACGGCTACGAGTGACGACCACAACATGCCTGCGCCTCGGGTACCTACGTCCAGTACTACCCAGTTTGTATCGGGCACGAATTTGGGCTCGTAGGGTCTCAGTAGGCAATCGTGTTGGACAGATGGAATACAATCCGGGGCGTACGTCTCATCGACGGCCCAAATGTCTTCAGTCGAGATTTGAGCGGCCCGATCTGGGAGAGCTACTCCCACGAGCAGGCGATTGCCATCATCGACGGGGATGAAATCCGCCGGGCCTTCGAGGTCGATCCAGCGGGGTTCCCTCGAATGATGCAGCCAGACATAGCCGGTTGGAACCGGCACTATCAGGGCGCCATGTGCGGTAATTGCTCTCTCATAGGTTGAAGCCACCGGTCCGCTCCCAAGGAGCTGTCCGTCCTCGCTGAACAACGACCATCCGTCGGCGTCGACAACGACGAGCCGCATACCGATCCACCAAACCACGGTGCCAGTCGACTCAACTAGAGGAGCGCCTTCGCCTACCCAACCGGGAGCCTTGGCGATGTACCATGCAAAGCGACCTTCGCCGATCCCAACACCATAGGCCAGACGACGACCATCCGGCGACCATCGTGGACTTGGCACTTCCGTGCCGTCGGAAGGAGCCAGTGGGAAAGTTTTGGGGCGAGACGGGTCGCTGAAGGTGACAATCCTCGTGCCCTTTGCGTCGAACACCGCGACGGCGCGAAAGTAGATCCCCGCGTCGCTGGCGGCGACGCCTAGATTCTCCGCGGTATTGTCAGACGCGCGCCCGCCGCAAGCGCAGAGGACGAGCGCGACGGTGAACACAAGGGTAAGTCGAATCGCTCCTCTTTTACTCATCTTCGGATTCTTCTTCGCTCTCTTCTTCTTCCGGAAGCATCGGGAGAGGTTCGAGGATGAAGGTTTTGGAGCGAGAGACGGTGCGTGTCCTGCCATCAATGGTCCGTGAATCGGTCAAGGGACCGCGTAGCGCGGATCCATTTCTTCCTACTCGGAGCTCTTGCTTGGCATTTGCCTGAACGGTTTGGAGGTTCTTCCAATAGTAGTGGGCGCTTCTTCCAACACTGACGGCGAGCAGGAGACCGTTCGTGTCGAGGGGCCTACCGTCTCGTCTCGCCCGAACGAGGCCGCAGAAGATACCGGAATGATCCATTCTCGTTTCCTGGACCGCGAAAGGCAGACTTTCTGTCCAGACTACCAGGCGATCCATCGGGAAAGGCAGGCTTCCCGATCTGGGCTTTCTGGGTCGAGGCTGAGCCGCGAGAAGATAGACGGTCTCGCGAGGCAAATTCGTAATAACTGCGACGTCGACGCAGTCGTCCGGGGCCCATTTTGCGGTGACGCTCAGGTAGACCTCCTGTTCGAAGGGCGGGAGGTTCAGAGACGCGGGCGCGTCGTCTGAAGAGACCAAGAGGAGGAGCAGGCTCGCGAGGGCGAGCGCGGCGATGAGCCCGAAAGCGTATCGGATCGCTCCTCGTTTACTCATCTTCGGCTTCTTCTTCGCTCTCTTCTTCTCCCGGGAGGAGCGGGAGGGGCTTGAGGATGAAAGTCTTGGATTCGGCGCTCACCTTGAGCGTACCCTCATCACGGTACGGCTTAGCGAGAGGACCTTTGAGGAGAGTTCCGTAGCGGCCGATGTTGAGCTCTTGCCCCTCGTTCTGAGTGGCCCAGAAGGAAGTGGCCGATACGGCCGCCGCGAGCAGGAGCCCGTTTGTGTACCACCAGTTACCCTCGCCGCGAGACTTGACCATTCCGCAGAAAAGGTTCGGTATATCGATACGCGGCCCCGTGACAATCACTGGAAGCTTCATGTGCCAGGCGAACACTTGATCGACAGGCTCGAAAGGACGCAGGGTTCCAGGTCTGGCTCTCGGTTGAGCTCCGATGACGAACAAAGTTCCCTTCGGGAGGTTGGTTACTACCGTGACATCGACGCAGTCGTTCGGAGCCCACTTCGCGGTGACGCTCAGGTAAAGCTCCTTTTCGAAGGGCGGGAGGTTCAGGGAGGCGGGTTTGTCGTCGGACGTGACGAAGATGAGAGGGAGGCTCGACAGGGCGAGGGCCGCGAGAAATGATCCGATCATCCGGAGCGCTCCTCCTTCACTCAGCTTCGACATCAGCTCCGTCGTTTGGTTCGCTCTCTTCTTCTTCCGGAAGCATCGGGAGGGGTTCGAGGATGAAGGTTTTGGAGTGGGCGTAAACTACAGTTCTCCCATCTATATGATTTGGTAGGGTCGTAGTGAGAGGGCCTCGGAGCAGGTTTCCGTCGCGACCGATGCGGAGCGTCTGCCTTCCGGTCTGGTCATAAGAGAGTCCCCAAAAAGAACCGGAGGAAACGCTTGCCGCGAGCAGGAGACCGTTGGTGTCACGCTTTGTGCCTTGGTGACGAGCTTTGACAAGTCCACAGAAGAGGTTTGGGATGTCGATGCGGGGCGCCACGACTGCTACGGGAGTCATCTTTGTCCAGGCGAACACTCGATCGACGGGCTCGAAAGGACGCAGGGTTCCAGGTCTGGCTCTCGGCTGCCCCCCGACGACGAACACGGTCCCCTCGGGGAGGTTCGTGACGACGGTGACGTCGACGCAGTCGTCCGGAGCCCACTTCGCAGTCACGCTCAGGTAAAGCTCCTTTTCGAAGGGCGGGAGGTTCAAGGAGGCTGGCTTGTCGTCGGAGGCGAGGAAAATCAGAGGGAAACTCGAAAGGGCAATTGCAGTCGAGATCTGGATGAAGAGTTGCGCTGCCCTCTTCGTCGCCACTAGTCCCCCCAGGTCGGCGGCAGGTAGATCGAGGAGCCCTCGGCGACCTCCGTCAGCGGAAAACGTACGCCGGGCGCGGAGAAATTCTCATAGAACAACACTCCATCTTCGAGTGTTAGGACTCCGCTGCCATCGGGGGCGGGCCAAAACGTTTTTTGCAGATCCGGATAGGCGGGCGCAAAGGGCGCGTTGAACGTACCAGTGAGAATCAGACTCGAGGGATTGAAGATATCTTTCACGGCCGTGAACGAACACGGTGCGCAAGCACGCGAGAGGTCTTCCGGATCGCCTTGCGTATCAATGAAGATAGCGCCGCGTTCTCCCAAAGGCATGATCAGTTCGCCTCTTGCATCCACAGGCTCCCAGTCGACCTGATCCTTTCGAAGATCGAGCATCTTCCAAGTCTCCGGGTGGCTGTAGTCTTCGCTTGGTTCGTGACCAAAGATCAGACCACCGACGACGAAGGGAGATCGGAACGTATCAGCGATTGGTTCCAAGGCAGTCGAGTATACGGAGTTTGTGCCCTCCGGTGTCACCTCGAGACGTTCGAGGTGGACCCTATCCTCACCATCGACACAGTAGAGCCAGATTCTCTGGGAGACCAAGGGGAAGCATCGCTCTCCACCGTTTGGTCCCCAGGCATGAATCACTCCAGGGTCCTGTGCGTTCGTAGAAAGTGGAAGATGGTTCCCGAATTCGCGAACCAAAATGGATTGCCAAATGCCTTCGGCACCTCGCGAAACAGCCTGAATGAGGATGAGCGACGTACCGAGAATTCCGTCGGCAAGTGAGAACCGCGGGAGGCAATCCTGACCCGAGACATCGGTAGGTGTGCAATCCGTCTGCGCCACCCCTTTCATGCTCCAGAAATTGTCGTAGACCGAAGCTTCGGGTGGAGGGTCTCCAAGATAGCTCAGAAGCATCTTGCTTGGATCACTAGTGGCGAAAACTGAGAGTGGACGGTCAGAACGCACTTCAACGGGATCACGCTGAGCGTGAAACCAATAGTAGTTTGTGTTGTTCTGAACCAGATACGACGCGCTGTCTTTTCCGAACCACGCCCGCAATCTGCGCTCCGAGCTTGGCCCTTCGTCGTACTGGTTCGCTTTGACGTCCAGGAGGTTCCACCTATCATCGAATACCACTAGATACCTGTCGTCGCTGAGCCATGCAGAGGTCAGTGGGTCGGCCGAAGAGAAAAGCAGTTTCGTCGCCGTCCAGTTCTCGAAGGAAAGTGAGAACAAGAACGACTTCGAGACGTCGGTGTTCGTCGTCTTCGCCACGAGCCGTTTTCCGTCGTGATTCCAGTTGAGGGCGTAAGTTCGATAGGCCGCGGAGGGGAGCGGAATCTCAATTGTGTGGGGGTGCGCAAGATCGTTAAAAGAAACGACCGAAAGGTGTGGATCGTTTACGACTGCGAGAACGCGATAGGAGATGCCGGCCTTCCGCGAAGCAGGTGATCCGCTCTCCGCCTGCCCACCGCATCCCTCGATCATGGTGGACAAGGCCAGACAGAGGCAAATATCTCGCCATTTCATTCTTCGGGTAGCCCACATGTAGGGGACAGTCCTACGGATCGGCATTCACCCTTGGCTTCGTCAGCTTGCGGGCGACCACAGGCGCAGCATTGAGGATCGAAGCAATCGTATTGGCACCGACTGTCGCCGCAGCAGTTATTGCAAAATGCACCGCAGGCGGAGCCATTCCGACCTTCAATGCACTCTGCGCCAATATAGTCGAGCTGCGCCGCAAGGGGCTCGCTCACGTTTCCGCAACCGTCGTGGGCGTATATGGTGAACGTGTAGCGGTTGTTGTCAGACTTGATACCGAGCCTTTCGGGTGTGAAGCCTCCGAACGCTTGCTCTCCGCGCTTTACCGCGCGAGCAGTGCACGAACCGGGGTTGCCGCAGACGCCGACAAAGTAGCCAGCTACCATGGAGTTCGGCTTTACGCCGAAGCTCAGATCAACGACTGCGGGAGCCGTTTCGGGACAGTTAGCGCCAACTAGGCTGATCTGTGTACCTCCGATCGAGTCGGTACCGAGGATTTCGCCTGTCGAAGTACAGGGAGAGTACGGCTGATTCAGAGCCGGTTCAGGTGGAGGGACGAACTGTAGGCAGTTCTCGTCATCCCTGTCTTCACCCTCGTCATCTCCGCCTTCGTCTTCGTCCAGCCCGTCCTCCCCTTCGTCCATATCGCCATGCATATCCGAGACGAAGAATCCCTGGGGAGCGGCCGAGTAGCCTGGAGCGAGCCCCCGAACGATGATCGCGACCTGATCGTCGGGGGGATTCCTCGTGTTCATGATGAAAGGATAACAATCGACGCCGCTCCTGCCTTGAGCCGTTTCGAACGTGACGCGTTCTCGGTGGACGACCTCTTCATCGACCCCACCGATCCCCCGGACCGTCAGTACATCGGTTACGACGCGGTCCATGAACGGAAGCTGTTTCGGAATACAAAGCTGTACCTCGTGTTCTCGAATCGAACTTACCGTGGTGGCGAGGATCAGGTCCCGCCAGTCTTCGGGAGCAGGGAAGCGGTCGTCCTCGAGCTCCGGGAAGAGCCGACGCATATTGGCAAACCTTCCCGGAGCGAGCGTCGTGGCAGCGTAGAGCCAAATCGGATTGTCCGTGCCTTCGAAGAACATGTGCGGTGCGACTCTATTTCGCGGATGCCACGCGAGCCCGTCCCAGACGAACGTGAACGGTAGTCCCCCCGCCGAAGCCATGCCGTCCGTCGCAGAAAGGCGCATTTGCCCTTTCTCGCCGAGAGCCCGGATATCCCAGCCGAAGTATCGGTATTGATTCGATTCAAGCGGAACCCCTCGACCAAAAAGGTTCAGGAAATTGTCGTTTTCGCAGCCATCGAAGGTCCATGTATAGACCCCGTCGTCCAAGTGAAGACCGCAACCGGGGCTGCGGCGATACGACTCCATGCGCGTTATGGTCGTCGGATCGGTATCCGGGTTCGGCGGGACAGAGGTGCCCTTGACGCTGCTGATTCTTGCCTCGTATTCGACAGCCCCTGCGGAGGGAGTGAACGTTAGTCCTTGTTGAGGCTTGCCCGTGGTGTGATCGAGCTCGATGAAATGGGGATAATACCAGGTCTCCGAGTCGGGGTCTCGACCGATCTTGGCGAACGCACCGAGCTCTGATGTCTCGAGCTCGAAGGTCGAGCACTGACCTCGCTCGCTGTTTCGCATGGGGGTCACTGTCAGGTAGCCCACAGTTTCCGGGAGAAGGGTGTCGAAAATGGACCTCACATATTGTGCCGAAGAAAGCGGAATTCCTGAAGTGACGTAGTACTGGGCGGGGAGCGTCGGGCCGTCCGCGTCATAAGGGGGGTGGCGTGGGCGGCCATCAGGGGCGACAAAACTGGGAATCGAATCGAAGGCGTCCCCGAAGAGGAGGTATTGTTCTCCCGGGTTCGAGAACGCCACGTAGTCGTGAGCATCTTCGCAATCGGGGGGCTCTTCTACGCTGAACTGGAGACCCAATTTACTTGCCCCCTCAGGTAGCTCGACCTTGACCAGGCCCAAGAAGTCCGTGATGTATCGGTCGCCTTCTCGATCTAGGGTCGAGATCGTTGCTGCACGGTCGGCCGTCGTGAAGGACCAGGTCCCGAGCGAGCACTGACTCCAGCCTTCGGCTGGATTCGAGAGTCGCCCCGGCGCGACACGCCAGTGGTAGCGGGTCTTCGGTTTCAATGTGAAGCTGGCGGAAACGTCCGAAGCTGCTTCCTCCGCTGTGACAGACCTCGTCTGAGCTTCGCTTGTGAAGTTTTCGTCTTCGGCGACTTGGACCGTGTATTCACCGGGGAGCGACGCGATGAACTCGAGCTTCGCGTCCCAGGGGTTCACGTTTTCGGCGCCATCTCCAGGGATGGGGCTCGTCGGACTGCCGAGACCGACCGCGAGCCAAGCGGAACCAATGGCCTTCGCTAGTTCCTCGCTGGTCTGTGATGCCCGCTTGTATGTGAGGTCGCGCAGGTCGATGAACCGGCCCGTCTCCTCGAGGTCGGGGATCGAGTCGAAGAGAAGTTGCATCAAGACGTTGCGTGCGTCTGCTAGACTGGTTCCGAGCGTAGGGACGGGAACGTTGCAGAGGCCAGCTCCGGGGCTTCCTACCGTCAGGAGGTACGCCCAATGGCTGAGGATCGTAGAATTGTGGTGCGATCCGCCGCAGGAGCCAGCTTCGTTTACGCAGTACCGAGCTCCCTTATAAAAGTCCGGATTTCCCGTCGTCTCGGGCTCGCCCGTATGGCGGTTGAATGATTCGAACCCTTGAAGGGTTCGGATGAGTGGCCAAGGAGCGGAACCTGACCCTTGAGTGAGACTTACTGACGAAGCGAAAATGTCTCCGAGTCCCTCGAGAATGGCTCCGGTCTCGTATTCGTGCTTGAGCTCTTTTTGCCCGCTCCTTTCCCGGACCCAATCGAAAACTGCATGCCCCAACTCATGATACCCGGTCGTCGGGTATGGGAGAGGATGTTCTTGTGCCGGGCCTTCGTCGTACTGGATTTTCGGGATCGCTCCTGCGGAGCTGGGTCTGCGAGAAAAGGCATTGGCGGAATTTCCGCTCGCGTTGAGCTGATATTCGACGGTAACACCGTGAAGACCGGTTCCATCAATACCCTTCCAGGTATCCCCATCGAACTCGAGCGGATATTCGAGGAGGAACTGTTCCGCAGGACGAACGGAAGCAAAGAGTGCGGCCAGGGGCGCCGAACGAGTCTCCCAATCTAATGAGGGGCCCCAGGAGATCATCCCGTCCCCGTCAAGATCGTGATTGATACCGTCCCTTTCGTATACGTCGGCGGTGACGAGGTATCCAGCGGTCAGGGCGAGTGGCGGGGTTGTTGTTGGATCCGCTGACGCGAAGGTTTTCCACACGTCTCCGGACGCGTCCGTGAGCTCCACCCCTTCCAAGGAAGAAAGCGTCCCGTCGGTATTTGTGTAAAGGATTGGCGTCATGCCTTGGAATGACAATGACTGCATATGCTCTACATACTTCGGATGGTGATCGAATAGTCTATAGACTGAATGCTGCACCAACCCTCCCGTCGTCGCCGAAATGTCGATCTCCCCGACTCGATGGTCTCCGGACATCACGGGGACATTCCAAGCGAGCTCGTAGTCCTCGCTCGCTGGCGTTCCCTTTCCGTTCACGTAGCGGAGCGTGATGGTCTCTTCGGGGCCTAACGTAGTCCCCGGACCGCCAGTTTCTAGGACATAGGGGGCCGCAGCGGAGCGGGCCGCTGAGCGGCTCAGGGTCGGCGGGCTCGAGTCTTCGGGGAGGACGACTGCGCGACCGCGCGCGTAGATGAGCCGGCCGTCCGCGTAGCGCTCGACGAAGTAGCCGGGGCTCCGGACGAAGACGCCTTCGTGGTACTGGCGAGCGCGGACGACTTCGGCGTCCGGGATCCGCGGATGCCTCCTTTGGGTCCCGTCGAGCTCGAGGGCGTCGTCGACGGGGACGCCCATCGCCTCCTTGTAGCGGACGAGGGCTTCTTCGGCGTTGACGTAGACGCCTTTGCGCGGCGCGAAGGCGGTCAGACCGGGCGCGTTTTCGGTGCGTCGGAGCTCGGTTAAGTCATCCATCACGCCCGCGCCGTCCGGGCGCGTGAAGAAACGGACCACGAACCATTTGTCGAGGCAGTTGCCAGCGTCGCTGAGGGCCTGGTTCGCGACGATCTCGAACGTATATTCACACTCGGGGCGGAGCTTCTTCACTGGTAAGAAGCGGACGAGGTCGCTCGCGCCTTCGCCGAGGACGGAGAGCGCGTCGAGGGGCGCGAAGGAGAAGGAGCCGCTCCCGTTCAGCGAGAAGGCGACGAGGGTGCCGCGGAAGTTCCCGTTGTTGAAGACGACGTCGGCGCGGGGCGCGAGGAGCGAGCCGGGGAAGGCGACGCTCGCGATTTCGACCGAGACGAGGTCGGGCGCGTTCCAGAGGAGGCGCTCGGCGCTGATGCCCTGGAGGTTGAAGCCTTTGTTCTTGATGCTGCCGGAGGTGCCGCGGATGTTGATGAGCGCGGAGGCGCCGCTCGGGACGCTGATCGTGACGTTCGAGGCGGCCGCGAGATCGGCCGCGGAGACCTCGAAGACGTTCCGCTCCGCGCCGCTGCCCGTCAGGGTTAGCCCGCCCCAGGCGTTCTCGGTCGTCCCTGTGGTGGCAGAGCTGCCGAGTCCGGCGGAGAGCTCGGACAGGCTGAGCATCGTCGCGCTCACGAGGCCGTCAGCGCCGAGGATCGGAGTTCCCGCGGTGAGCGAGACGGTTTCGGGAGGGGTCCAGGGATTCGCCGTTTGGACGTCGCCGTGGACTGAGCCGTTCGAGAGCGAGACTGCTCCGCCGACGATGAGCCCGATCGGTCTTTGAGCGGAGCCGTTCAAGGAGAAGCTGCTCAACGTGACGCTACCGCCCGCGGCGATGGGTCCTTCCGAGCTCGGCGTGCCCGAGACGGAGCCGAGCACGATCGCGTTGTAGTCGCTGGCGGAGAGGCGGCTCGTCACAGGGGACGTCGTCGAACCTTGCCAAAGGGCGGGAGAGGTGACAGCCGCCGCCTGAATCCTGTTTCCGCATTCGCTCACATTGCGCGGGAAGAAGGAAGCGTTGACCATGCTCGGGTTCACTGGGCCGGAGAAGCGCAGGCCGACGCTCGGGATCTGGGACGTGCGTTTCCCCTCCCAGGGCGTCTCGCGCTTCGCCCAGATGTCTTCGAACTCGGCGTCGACGTCCGTGACCGTGGTCGTCGATGTCGAACAAGCGAGAAAGCGCGGCGTATAGGGTTTTCCGAGCTCGCTCGTCGGTGGTGGGGTGACCGTCGGGCGCGGCGGAGCCGGATTTCCAGGGGGCGGCGTCAGGAGCCGGATCCGGTCGAAGCTGACGGGGGCGGAGCTCGTGTTCGCAGCGAGGACGAGCTGGATATCTTGGAGCGTCGTGCTCTGCAGATTCTCACGAAGACCTCCCGGGACCGGAAAGGAGAGCGTGGACCAGGCGCCCGGCTGGACTCCCCCGAGGCCGATCATGCCGAGGTCTTGTCAGTGGATGCCGCGGGACGGGATCTTCACGACGAGCCCCGCCGACTCCCAGCTCTGGAGCGCTCCAGCGTCGACGCGGACGTCGACTTGGATGACGCTCGTGTCGCCCGAGCCGAACGTCGTCACGTTCGCGCTCGTCATGCGTCGGAAGCCAGCGCCGCTGAGCGTTACGGAATGAGCCCCGGAGCTCGAAGCGTTGTTCAGGCTCACGGTCCCCGAGCCTTCGCTGAAGGTCCAGTCGCTGAGGCTCTCGAAGTCCAAAATCCTCTCATCTTCGGGAGAAGCGAGTACGAGAGGTACGAAACCAGCAACAGCAATAGCCAACGCCACCCCTCGCCGAACGAGCGAACGAATCCCCAACACCATGTCGACATGGTAGGACAGGTTCACGGTCCTTCGTCAAGGGACGCCTGCTTTCGGCCGGAAGCAGGCGGGTCCGCCGGCCGAGCGGCGGCGAGTCGGCCGCGTCGACTCTGCTGCGGGACGGCGATGAGCAGGCTGTGTCGATGAGGGGCGTATGTGAGTGAGGAGATTCGCCCGAGCAAGTTGCGTTCAATGTGGCTCACCGGCTGCGCTCACGCGCGGCTCACCGGCTGCGTTCGGTGAGGGCGACTTCGGAGTCGCTGAGCATCGAGGCGACTTTTGCGCCGAGGTCGGTGCGGCTGAAGGGCTTTTGGAGGTAACGGCTCTGGTGAGGGAGGGGCTCGGAGAGAGGGAGCTGATCGGCGGGGTAGCCGGACATGAAGAGGACCTTCAGGTCCGGGCGCTTTCTCCAGAGTTCGGCGGCGACGGAGGGGCCGGTCAGGCCGGGCATGATGACGTCCGAGATCAGGACGTCGAAGTCGTCGCCGCTCTTGGCGAACACCTCGAGCGCGTCCTTGCCCGACTTTGCATCAGTGACTGTGTGGCCGAGGGACTCGAGGAGGCGGTGGGTGGCGTTGCGCACGGCTTCTTCGTCCTCAACGAGCAGAATATGAGCGGAGGATGAGGTGCGAGTGCTGAAGCGCTTTTCGGCGGGAGCCTTCGCTTCGACGGTTCGAGGCAGGTAGACCCGGAACGTCGAGCCCCGACCGAGCTCGCTTTCGACGTCGACGTAGCCGCGACTCTGCTGGACGATGCCGAGGACGGTGGCGAGACCGAGCCCGGTGCCGAAACCCTTGGTAGTGAAGAAGGGCTCGAAGATCCGCTGCACCACTTCCGGGCTCATGCCCGCGCCCGTGTCGCTCACCGAAATCACCACGTAGTCGCCTGCTGGGATCTCGACCGGGCCTGAGACGAGAGGAGCCTTGAGCGAACGGCTTTCAGTGACGATCCGAATCTGACCTCCGTCGGGCATCGCTTCGCTCGCGTTCGTCACAAGATTCAAGAGAATCTGCTCGAGGCGCGACTCGTCGACTTTGATCTTGTCGGTCGAGGGATCGAGCTCGAGGACGAGCTCCGTTGTTGCCGGCAAGAGTCTCCGGAGCAGCGGCTCGAGCTCCCGGACCTTCTCCGCGGGACACAGGACGACCGGCGAGAGGAGCTGTTTCCGCCCAACCGCGAGGAGCTGTTGAGTCAGTTTGGCAGCGCGGGTCGCGGCGTCTTCCACCCGGAGCAACTCCTCCCGGGTCAAAGGAGAGAGCTCCTGCTGGCGGAGCAAATTCTCCGAGCTGCTCAGAATCACAGTAAGTAGATTGTTGAAGTCGTGGGCGACGCCTCCCGCCAAACGTCCGACGGCCTCGAGGGAACGAGACTCGAGCACGCGGGCCTCGAGAGCGAGACGAGCGACGTGGGCGCTGTGTTCTTCCGCTTCAGCGCGCAAGGTCTGCCGGGCAGCATCGCTCACCGCTCGGAGCAGGACGTGGGTGATCACCGCGACCAGGACGAGCTGGAACGTGATCTCAGCCCAGGCCTGAAAATGCCCCATGTGGGTCAGGGCCGGGCCCTGGAGCGCGAATCCGCCCACGATGAGGGAGCCGAGGCCGCTCAAGATGAAGGCTCCGCGCGAGCCGCCACAGAGCGCCGCCAGGACGACCAGCGTCATATAAGCGAGCATCGCCGGCGGGTTCGCGATACCCCCGCGGACCGCGACAATGCCCGTGATGAGCGCGAGCGGGCCGAGACAGACCAGGGTCCCCGCCCAGGTCGGGTGCTCCTTGTAGATCTTCAGGCAGAGCGCGAACACTCCGAGCAGAGCGACGTAGCTGACGATCACGCTCCACGGTTCGTCGCGGAGCCAGGCTGTCGCGAGGAGGAACAAAACGAAGCCGCCAGCGCTGAGCGAAAACGCGCGGATCGCAGTTGCACGGCTCTTGGAAAGAAGCTTCTCAGTCGCCGCGTCGAGGTCGATCACTCCGAGACGAAGGTACGTGAAAGGGCGAGCGGCGCCAACCGATCGCTACTTTGGCGATTTCGAGCGGGCGCGAGCGAGAGGCTTGCAGCGTCGTTCATAGCCGGCTCTCGCGGGTCATGGCGGGGTCGGTGGAGGTAGGGAACGCGCGAATCTCAAAATGAGATATCGAAGTGCCGCGGGCCATTTTTCCGCGCTCTTGTGGGCGATTTTGTCGTCTGCGTTCGCGAGGTGAGGGGGGCGGGATGGTGCGGGAGGACGAGGAGAGCGACACGCGGAATGTGAGTCGTCTCAGAGCAGCTCCGAGAAAAGCGGCGCAGAAAATAGGACGCTGGCGGTGGTGCAGGGCGGTCCAAAGGGAAAGCGGCACCGGAGGGGTTCCGGTGCCGCTTCTCGGACCTTCACGAGCGCCGCTTCCGCGGCGCTCGCTCCGGATCATTCCTCGGGTAGCTCCTCGCACTCCCCCTTCTTTGCGGCGGTGATCCCTGCCGCGGCGGCGACACACTCGCTGGAGTACGTCTTCCCATCGCAGCCACAGACGGGATCGTAGACCGCGTCACAGGCGTCAGGGATGACCAAACATTGCCCCGTGAGAGCCTCGTTTGTATCTCCGCAGGTGGGGTCGTTGCAGTAGTATCCGTCGGCGCAAGCGACGTCCGCGACTCCGCCGCAGGGCTCTTTGGTGTCGCAGGCGCCGAGGGAGAGGATCGAGGTGCCGGCAGCGGCGGCCATGCAAGGGTTGGCGTAGGTCACGCCGTCGCACCCGCAGACCCGATTGAGCTCCTTCGTGCAGCCTTCGGGGATCGGGCGACAGATGCCCTGTTGGTCACCACTGCCGCACTGGGTCTCGGGGGAGAAGTGACAATATTCTCCCCTTTCGCAGCTAATTCCCAGGAGTCCACCACACACCTTGCCAGGGTCTTCGCACTCGCCCGACGACGCCACCGACACGCCGTAGCTGTGAGCGACGCAGCTACTCGAATAGGTATTACCGTCGCAGCCGCAAACAGGCGCGTAAATGTCGGGGCAAGCCACGGGGAGAGCCTCACAGGTTCCGGTTTGGTCCCCCTGGCCGCAGGCGGCTTCGGGCTCGTAGACGCAGACGGTTCCCTTCGGACAAGTCTTGCCTATTAGGCCGCCGCAGACTTCCTCTTCGGCGCATTCTCCGGGCGCGCTCACGGAAACGCCGTGCATCTGCGCTTCGCACTCGTTACCGTAGGTCTCTCCGTCGCAGCCACAGACCGGATCGTAGACAGCGTCGCAGGCCTCCGGGCGCGGCGTGCAGGTTCCAGGACCGTCCGCCGAGCCACAGTTTGCTGAGGGCGGGAAGTTACAGAACTCGTCCTCACCGCACTCGTCTTCTGCGCGGCTCCCGCAGGAAGCTCCCGCCGGTTTGCACTCGCCTTCCGAAGAGACAGAGGTTCCTGCCGAGCGGGCGACGCATTCGTTTTCGTAGGTCTTGCCGTCGCAGCCGCAGACGGGCGCGTAGATCTCGGGGCACACGTCCGGGCGCGGCCTGCAAACGCCTGTCTGGTCGCCCGCACCGCAGCGCGCGCTTTCCTCGAAGGAACAGAACTCTCCCTTGTCACAGGCGGCGCCGCTGAGACCTCCACAGAGGACGTCACCGCCGTCCTTGCAGGCGCCATTCTTCGCGACGGAGACGCCGGCCATGTGTGCGGCGCAGGTGTTGCCGTAGGTCTGATCGTCACAGCCGCAAACCGGCGAGTACTCGAGGGTGCAGAGCTCGGGGAGCTTGGTGCAGACTCCCGTTTGATCTCCGGCGCCACAGCTCGCTTTGTCGTCGTAGAGACAGAACTCGCCCTTGCCGCAGCTCGCGCCGACAAGCCCGCCGCAGACCTTGGGCTCGGGACCGTCGCAACTGCCGTTCTTTGCGACGGAAACGCCAGCGGCGTTCGCTGCGCATTTGTTTTCGTAGGTCTTGTCATCGCAGCCGCAGACGGGCGCGTAAATTTCGGGACAGGCGTCGGGGAGCAAGGTGCAGGTCCCTTCGCCTCCACATTGACTGTCGAACTCACAGAACTCGCTCGAGGAGCATTCACTCGACTTCTCACAGCTCGCGCTGTTGTCGCCGATGCGTCCGACTTCACAGCCCTTGGCACCGAGCAAAGCCGGAACCAAAAGTGCCCACCCCAAAGCTTGGAGGACGCGGGCTCGGCCTTGTTCTCCTTGTTCCCGTAGGATCTTACGCCAGTTTTCCATATTGTTTGTCCTCTCAGTGCTCTCGTTCTTCGGTTCCCGAGATAAGTTTGTAAATGATGTGTCAGTCGTGCTGCGCGGAGATGCGCGCGCGGAGACGCTCGCGTTCGGGAGACAGAGCTCCCAGCGGGTACTTCTGGTTGTGGAGAGTAAGGAAGCGCTCGGCGGCTTTTTGATCGCCGCGCTGCACAGCCGAAAGAGCGCTCTCCATGAGTCGTGTCTCTTCCGCCAGCTCACTTGCGGGGATCACGGAGGATGAGCTGCCGGTGGCTTCTGGCTTCTTCGCCTCGAGTGTTCTTTGGCTCGGCTTCGAAGAGGAAGGGGCTCGGGTCTTCGGCGGTTCGGCCGCCCGAGGCGACTCCGGAGCCTTCGGGAGTTCGACCTCCGTCGGCATCACAGGCTCGCTCGCGTGCGCTCGAGCGGGAGGTTCGACAGAGAGACTTTCGTGTACTTGTGCCCCCGAGGACGGCTCTTCGGAGCCGGACAAAAATCCCGGAGCGACGAGGGCGCCGCCGCCGAGAGCCACGGTCACGAGCACGGCCTTAGTGGTCGTGGTGAGACCCCAGAGCTTCCCGACGAGGGTCGTGGCTTCCGGTGCATGAGTACCGAGTCCTGCTCCGCCCGCTTCGAGACCCGCCGCCTCGGCTCCCAGGCTTGCGCTTGCGGCGCCGACGAAGAGCCCAGCGCTGATGAGCTGCTTACGAACCCGTTCCTGATCCGTTTCGGTCGGCAAATCGCCTCGGAGTGCCGAGATCAGTTCGTCGATGTCGCTTTTTCGCTGAGGCATGGGGATCTCCTTGAGAGCTAATCTTCGGCCTGGGGAGCTTGTTCGAGCTCGCGGACGCGCGCGGTGAAGGCCTTCTTGGCCGCGCGGATGCGGGAGTAGACGGTATTCAAAGGGACACCGAGGATCGGCACCATCTCCGGCGCTGACAGGCCTTCGATGGCCGAAAGTACAAAAGCTTCACGCTTCGGTTCGTCGAGCTCTTCGAGGGCGCGCTGCGCGAGGCTCAGCTTTTGTCTCTTCTCGAGGGTCAGCGCGTGGCTCTCGTCGTCTGTGCTCTGTTCGGCGGCGTCTTCGGCGGAGAGAAAACGGGCGCGTTGCCTCGCGCTCTGCCTTCGACTGCGACGCGCAATGCGCAGGGCGATGGCGTAGAGCCAGGTTGTGATTTCGTGGCGCCCGTCGAAGCTATCGATTTTCGAGCCGACGACGAGGAACACCTCTTGGACGGCGTCATCGAGCTGCTGCTCTGGGACACCGAGGCTCTTCAGGCAGCGCCAGACGAACTTGAAGTGGTCGGCGTAGACCGAGGAAAGGTCATGGCGCGCGCGGGACCCACTCGTCTCTTCGGACGGCGCGTCGAGTGCCCTTGGGGAAACCAGACCTTTGATCATGGACCGCCCGTGAATCGCTCGAACCGCTCCAATCTGTCATCGACCTTGGATCTTTCCCCTCAAAAACAGGGCCGCCCCTGCGGGCGGAGCTCTATAAATTTCTCCCTCGCCATCAATTTCAAACCTAGGTGCATTTAAGGCCACCCAGCCCCGGAGTCCGACATCCACGCCCCAGGTTCCGCTGGCCAGGATTTGGGCCGAAATGTCGAGTTCGGGCGCGAGGAGCCAGACGCCGTCTCGGCTAGGGCTGCGGACCCCGAGACCCTCCCCCAAGAGGTAGGTGGCGGAAAATCCGAGATCGGCGCGCAAGCGAGGCATCGGCTCGAAGAGGGCTCCGACGCGCCCCGCCCAGGCGTCGAGCTGGATCCCGACGGGACCAGCGAGCGTCGATGAACTCGGAGGGAAGTAGCGGAGCGCGAGGCTAAGGCCTCCCGAACCGACAAGGGCTGCCCCCGAGACTTCCGCGAAGAATGCGGGGCTGGGAAAAAGGGAGACGGCTCCGCCGATGCCGAGAGACCCTTCGCCGCCGATGTGGAGGGGACTTCCACTCCCGAGATCCCTTCGGGCAGGTGAGACCTGCGTGGAGCTTCGGGGAGAGCGGGCCGACGGGGCTCGAGGCGTCTCGGGGACGAGGGGAGGCGCCGCTTCGACGGAGGAAGTGGGCGGTGGAAGGGGCTGCTCTTCCGGGGCGGGTTCCGGCGCGGATACGCTCGGCTCCGTTGGCGGAGGCTCCTCGAGCTTCTGGGCGCGGAACGAGGCGACGGCCATCACGATGAGAGATCGAAAGAGGGTCCGACAATCGGGGTCGTGCAAGGTGCGGATTCCCTGCGCGTCGCTCCAGTCGAGCCGAAACTGCTGGCCGTCCGGAGCGATCGTGACGCGCTCGAACGTGAGCTCCGTAGGGGAGAGCTGGTGCTCGTGGGCCAGAATCGAGAAGAATTCCTCCGCGGTGCCGCAGGCTGCGCCGACCTCGAGCTGGACCTCCGGCTTGTGTTCCCCCGGCGCCCCGAGTGTGAACCATCCGGTAAAAAGAAGGAGGGAAGGTTGCATGCAAGGCGGACTGTGAAGGGCGAAGGAAGGTTCGCTCTCAGACGGCGGCAGACTACGACCCTGGTTGCGGTTTTCCAGAGGAACTGTGAGCGCGACGCAAATCTTTCTTCGATGAAATATTCCCGATCACCTGGGCGTTCCCCTGGTGACGTGGGGGGCAAGGTTCCCTAGCGTCAGGGCCCCATGTCCCAGACGTCGTATCCGAAGAACAAAATCAAGGTCCTCCTTCTCGAGAACATTCACGAGAGCGGTCGCGCCTTGTTTCGTGCTGACGGTCTCGATCTCGAGGTGCTCTCGGGCGCGCTCGGTGAAGAGGAGCTCCGTGAGCGCATCTCCGATGTGCACATCATCGGCATTCGCTCGAAGACGAACCTCACCGCCTCCGTTCTGGAGAAAGCGGATCGTTTACTCGCTATCGGATGTTTCTGCATCGGTACGAACCAGGTCGACCTCGAGGCCGCCAAGCGCCGCGGGATCCCCGTTTTCAACGCGCCCTTCTCGAATACGCGTTCGGTCGCCGAGCTCGTCATCAGTGACGTGGTCTCACTCGCCCGGCACATCCCGGACAACATCCGCGATATGCACCAAGGGGTCTGGCAGAAGAGCGCGACGGGATCCTTTGAGGTGCGCGGCAAGTCCCTCGGTATCATCGGCTACGGCCGCATCGGCCGCCAGGTCGGCGTCTTGGCTGAAGCGATCGGCATGAAGGTCTCCTATTACGACATCGAGCAACAGCTCCCGATGGGCAACAACAAACCCATCCTCGATCTCGACGCGTTACTGGCCGAATCCGATTTCGTGACGCTCCACGTGCCTGAGACGGATGAGACGAAGAACCT
Source organism: Pseudomonadota bacterium (assembly GCA_023428245.1). Classification (GTDB taxonomy): domain Bacteria; phylum Myxococcota_A; class Polyangia; order Polyangiales; family Polyangiaceae; genus NIC37A-2. Next base: position 62,091 of record JAEYYX010000024.1, on the reverse strand, counting down.
CATGTCCCGCGAGCGCATCGCGAAGATGAAGAAGGGGTCTTACCTCTTGAACCTGGCGCGCGGCACCGTCGTCGATATCCCGGCGCTCGCCGAAGCACTGAAGGCTGGCCAACTGGCCGGCGCTGCCATCGATGTCTTCCCGAAGGAGCCGAAGGGCAACGGGCCCGGCTTCGAGTCGGAGCTGGTTGGCCTCAAGAACGTCATCCTCACGCCGCACATCGGCGGTTCCACCGAAGAGGCCCAGTACAACATCGGGCTTGAGGTCGCTGGGCGCCTTCTTGATTTCCTGAACGCCGGCATGACTACAGGTGCCGTGAATTTCCCACAGATCGGTCAGCCACTCCTGTCCGGCAAACACCGAATCTTGAACGTTCACAAGAACGTCCCGGGTGTTCTCACGGCGATCAATGGTATCGTGAGCGGTACCAAAGCGAACGTCGCCGCCCAGGTGTTGGCGACAGATCCGATCCTTGGTTATTTGGTCATGGATCTCGACCGCGAGCTCTCCGAAGAGGTCAAAGAGCAAGTCAAAGGTCTCGACACCAGCATTCGGACGCGCATTCTCTATTAGAAATGTCAAAACTGGCTCCCGGACTCCTCATCGCTGCGCCGCCGCTTGGCGACCCGAACTTCGAACGGTCGGTCGTCCTGCTCGCATCGCACGATGAGGACGGCGCCTTCGGGTGGATCCTGAACGGCGCGCGGGTGATGCGGATGAGTGAGCTGTTCGTAAGAGCAGGGATCTCCGAGGCTGAGCACCCTTGTCCGGGGGAGGTGCGGCGAGGCGGGCCGGTCCTCGAGGGCCAGGTTTGGCTGATCTACCCCGAGGCTGAGCGTTTGCCTGGCGTCGAGGGCCAGTTCCAGGTCTCCCCGGGCATTTACGCGACAGCTTCGAAGGACTTTCTCGAGGCCTTGGCTCAGGGAGCCGAGGTGCCTCAGGTGATTGGCCTCGCCGGTTATGCGGGCTGGGGTCCCGATCAGCTCGAAGGCGAGATTCGCGAAGGCGCCTGGCTCCCGAGCTCCGTCGACCCGGAGGTCGTGTTCCAGACGAACCCGCGCGAGGCCTGGCAGAAGGCCTACGAGCGCCTTGGCCTGACTCCGATGTCTTTCACCGCGCGGACTGTGGGCTCGGCGTAAGAAGGGATGCGAAGGTCGCTCTTCTCTTCGCGCAGCGCGCTCCGCATCACAGGCGCGTGTTTGGTCCTCGGAAGTCTCTGGTTTGTCCTGTCGCCGGGTTCGACGACGGTAGCTCGGGCTGCGCGTCTGGCGTGTCCGAGTGAGATGGCCCTGGTTGGTAGGACCTGTGTCGATCGGTACGAGGCGCACCTCGTCGACGACAAGACGGGGCAGCCTCTGTCTCCCTTCTATCCTCCTGACCCGCGCCTCCTCCGCGTCGCCTACGAGTATTGGTCCATCGAGGCGGGCCGTCAGGGGCCGGCGCGCGCCCGCGAGATTTCGGTTCCCGAAGTTCCCGAGATCCAACGCGGAACGTTTTCGCCGAGGGCAGTGAGCGCTCCAGGCGTCTTGCCTCAGGGGTACATGAGCTATTTCGTAGCAGATCGCGCCTGCCAGGCGGCGAGAAAGCGGCTCTGCAGCGAGGCCGAGTGGACGAGGGCCTGTCGCTCGGACCGCGGTACGAAACACCCCTATGGGGACAATTTTGAGCCGGGCCGCTGCAATGTATTCCGGAACATGCACCCGGCCTTTGAGCTCCACGGGAATTCGTCGGTGGGGCACCTGGATCCTCGGCTACACCTGGTGCGCGAGGAAGGGGAGAAGCCGATGCTCTTTTTGACAGGAGCGCTTCCGGGATGCTCCTCGAAGCACGGCTCCGATCAGATTTTCGACATGGTCGGGAATCTCGACGAGTGGATCGCTGACGAAAAAGGCGTCTTCGTCGGCGGCTTCTATTCGCGCGGCACGCGAGAGGGCTGCGAAGCCAAGATCGAGAACCACGGCCCCGCCTACGCGGACTATTCTCTCGGCGTGCGCTGCTGCAAAAACGCCGAGTAAAAGCCTCGGGGTTTTCTTTGGCCCCGGTCCATCGGATCCACCTGAGCGAAGCCGAGCCTTCAATCTTCCTCACCGCCTGCCGCTATCGCTCCGCGCGCTCCCCGCGCTTCGTCGAACCATCCTTCCGCGAAGTGCCGATCAGCGTTCCCAGGAGTGCTCACGCGCTCCACGCGCTCCGCGCTCCGCGCTTCGTCGAACCATCCTTCCGCGAAGTGCCGATCAGCGTTCCAGGAGTGCTCACGCGCTCCGCGCTCCACGCGCTCCGCGCTCGCCGCTTCGTTTCGTTTCGGACCCTTCCCTGTTCGCGTCTGCCTCTCGCGATTGATTCTTGCAGACACGATTGGTCGGATGAACAGTCAGTTCTTTAGGTAAAAATTAGGAAATTCGACTGAACGGCCGACCGGTGTTCATCGACATCTCACTTTTCGAAGCAGGTCCCCTTCTCAAATTGATACGCATGCCGTAGCTGCCTTTGTCTGAAGATCTCTCGCAGGGTTCGCGCGAGTGAAAACAGATCGTCTCCTCGTGATCTCCTGAAGAGTTCTCTGAATGAGACTGGAGCCGAAAACGGCCGATCGAACGTTCGGACAACTGTCCGTGCGCGAAGGAGGTTTCGAACACGAAACAGGCTTCGCGCGAGAAACGTGATGCGCTGCGACAGGTGATGAGCGCGTCCTAAAGAGCCCGCTTGAAAAAAATTCACCAAAAAAAATTTGGCGAAGGCGCTCGCTGGTTTACAGATTGTGAGAGAAAAATGAGTTGAGAGTTGGCGCCAATGGGCTACTCTGTGCTTATTGAACTACCGAAAGGATCGCTCGAGATGTCAGGGGTAACCAGGAAGCAAACTTCAGGACATGCTCAGGATGCTGTGGCGCTCGAGGGCGCAAGCCCGAGCGGAACCTTCCGCATTGGTGTGCGTCGAGAACCGGTCGAAGACGACGATGACGATAGCCTCGATGATGAACCGCAACGCGCCTCGTCGTCTTGGAAGAGAGGCTCGCGTCCGCCCGAACAATATTCGAGCGCGTGGTGTGAGTGCTCGGATGCCTATTCTGTCTTCGCGGAGTCGGTGACGGGACCTTTCGCGACGGACGCTGCTCGCTTGGTACACCTCGGGCCCGGCGCGGAAGTGCTCGATGTTGCTGCGGGAACTGGCGCTTTTACTTTCGCCGCCGCGGAGCGAGGAGCGAAGGTTCTCGCGACCGACTTCTCCCCGAAAATGATCGACTCCTTGAGACAGCACTGTATCGGGCGAGGTTTGTCCCAGGTCGAGACGGCCGTGATGGATGGGATGAACCTCGCGCTCCCCGAAAACAGCTTTGACGTCGCGGCATCGCTTTTTGGACTGATGTTCTTCCCCGATCACATGCGCGGACTCGCCGAGCTCTTCCGCGTGACGAAGCCCGGAGGCCAGGCCGTGATCGCGACCTGGGCGCTGCCCGCGCGCGTCGAGCTGATGCGCCTCGTCGGTGAGACGGCGATGCTCGCGGACATTGCCGTACCCTCCGAGTCGACCCCGACTTGGCTCGAACTCGCGAGTGAGCGTGAGCTCAAGCGTCGCCTCTTGGCTCAAGGGTTCTCGAACGCGCACGTCGTCAGCGTTACCCACGTCTGGGTTCTTGAGAAGGCGGAGCTCTTCGCCGAATTCTTGCCGTTGATGACTCCGTCCTCGGTGAGCCTGTTTGAACGGATGACGGACGATGAGAAGGTTCGTTTTCGCGACGTCCTGGTCCAAGGCTTCCACGAGCGACAAGGAAAGGGCCCGTACGCGGTGACGAGCCAGGCGTTGATCGCCGTCGGTACAAAGCCGCGCGCCTGACGCTCGAAGGCGACTTGGGCGGTCTCACGCGGCGCGCGCCGCGCCGAGGAGCAACCCGGCGAAGTTCTCGGCGACCTCCCGCTGCTTTTCGAGCGGCGTGAGGAAGTGCAAACGAAGCTGCACGCGGCCGGTGCTCGGAATCAGGATGACGCGGTGACCCTGGGGATGCACGAGCTCGCGGACCCGAGCCCCACGAGACTCGTCTTTGAACCCGAGCGAGAGAAGGTGAGCGATGATCGTGTCCATGCTCTTTCGGGGCGTGAGCTCACAGTCCCAGGTCAGTCCGCGATAGCAGGAATGGCCCGCCCGAATCTGGACCTCGGCGGGACCAGAGCTTGGCGCGGGCTCTCCTGCGTCTCGATTGTCTTCGATCATTTTCGGGTGACGACGATCTCGCTGAACGTGTCGCCGCAGACGATCGAGCGGGTTTGCTCGGCTTGCCACGGCACGCCTCCCTTGAAGAGCGACTGGTAATACTCGGGCGTGAGCGCCGGTTTCTCTGTGAACTTCACGCGGTGCGCGAGCTGCGCCATGGCGAGGGCTGCCCCTTGGAACAGGTACTCGACGGGGCGATCCGCGAGGCCGTAGCGAGTCCGGTAATAGGCCGACTCGTACGAGCTCGAGGTCCGCACCACAAAGCGCCGGTCAGCCTCGAACTCCGCGATCACCCAGCGCCCCATGCCGAGCGCCCGTCCGATCGCGATGCTCCACTTCAAGATGTCGAGAGGATCGTCCGTGAGTGGCCCGACCAGCCCTTCCCATTCGGGAGACAACAAGATCCCCCCGAAGGTGTTGAACACGCAGACGTGTCCAGACTCGCGAAGCAGCTCCTCGAGAACTCCGACGGAGTGTGGCGCCTTGGCTTCGATGCGCCTGACAGCGTCGTAGGAGACGCGATTGTAGTAACCCGTGAGCTGCATCGTGACGAACACCCCGAACGCCTGCACGAGACCTCGCTCGTCCCCGGCGACTCCGGCGGTGAATTCCTTGAGGCCTTGGGCAATAGGCTGGATGACGTCTTCACCGATCCCGTTTTCGGGAGGACCGACCACGGCGAGTGTCGACTGTGCATCGACCGATGCGCCGTCGAGGACGGGCGGAACTCTCCGCTTCAGGCTGAACACACAGTTCTTATCCCTGAGCGCGAAGCATTGCTCCTCTTTTGCGGTGAGCGAACCCTGGGGAAGTCCGAAGGCGATCTCGACGGCCGCGGAAGCGAAGCCGGCGGCGAAGGCGTCCGCGGGATAGTGGCGCTTGACCTTCTTTCCGTACTTCTCCTGCCAGGCGAAGCCGTAGTGAAGGTGGGTCCCGATGACCTGGCCGCCATCGGCGTCCGCGTTGATCTCGAGCGTGCCATGGCCCAGCTGACGGAAGAGCTCCCGGGCGAGCTGAAGTCGCTCGGGGGGCGTGTCGGCGTTTGTCCTTTCGCACAGGTTCTTGAGGAGGCGATACGAGAATTCGGCCGAGGCCTCGGTGCGCAAGAGTGTTCCCTCCGCCGCTCCTAGGCCATCGTCGATGGTCTGGTCGAGGAAGAGGTTGAAGTGGTGGCAATGGTAAACCACTGGCTCGTCCGCCAGGAACATGAGTTCCTGTTCGGGGATGAAGGTGCGATGGGTGCCGAGCTTTAGTTCCGTCATGATGCACTCACAGGCTGAGCGTCTCAAGCCCCAAGATGTCTTGTACCGATCGTTCGAAGATTTCGAGTTGTTCCGGAGAGAGCCTTTCCGGCGACTTGAGGAGCTCGAGCGGGATGCCCGAGCGGAGAGCGGCGCGCTGGAGCGCGGTGTGAGGATCGGGCGCGTAGCGGGCCAAGAAATCGGCGACCCGGAGCGCGCGCGGGCGCTGCTCAGGCTGCACCTTCGGCAACATTTCGGCAAAAATTCCCATGGAGCGGCGCACGTGGAGTCGCACCATTCCGAGGGGGGTTGCTCGCTCGAAGATGAACCCGACGACGAAGTCTGTCGAGATTTCACGGAGCACGAGGAGCATGTCCGTCGACTCGATCGTCACCTCCATCTCCGCGGACCAAGCCTGTAGAGCCTTGAGTCCCTCGCGGTTGGCGCGGATCAGGTCACCGAAATAGGCCGCAACATCCTCGGAAGCCCAGTTCTCGTTATCCCTCATCCATGAGTCGATGAGGAGACAGTCCGGCATCGCCGTGACGATCACTCCACGCAGGGAAGGTACCCCTGCGACTACTTGCTGCACACTCTGAACCATTTTGTTTTTGCCTTAGTTTGTCGGGTCTGCCATTAAATACGACCGCAATGCAGCGCGCAGGCCCTTGGTGAGACCTGAGCCAAGTTGCTCGGAGAGAAGGAGGCCGATGGTGAAATCTCCGAAGTCCGTGCTGCACGAGATGAGCTCGATGACGCGGACCCCGACGATCGGGGAAGACCCGAGTTCGAGGCGCGTGCTGCCGCCCTCGACCGCCTTGAGGAGCTGGCTCAGCTTGCGCTGGGCCGCGGAGATCTCGGCGGCGACCGCGAGGTAGTCCTCTGTGACGGTCGACGGCATCATCGATAGGCCTTCGCTGTCGGTGACAAATACGGAGATGGCATGGGTGGCCTCTTTGGCCCAGGCAGCGAAAGCGAGGAAACGGTCGTCGAGCGAGCCATTCAGAGGGATCCGCACGGTCGGCTCGGGTAGTCGACTCGGCGACAGCGTTTTTTTCGGCGGGACCGTGGGTTCGATGCGGGGAATCTCGAAGGAGGGCCTCTGGGCGGGAGAGGGCTCGCTGTCGAGGGTCCGGTAGTGTCCTGAGGCAGGGATGCGCGGCGTCGAGGGCGCGGGCCTCGCGTGCAGTCCGTGCAGAAGGCCCCGCAAGCGGACCGAATCAGGCAAAAAGGCTGAGCGGCTCATCAGCATCTCCGGTGAGAAGTCCTGTGCGTTGTGCAAACTCAGCGGCGAGCTGGTCAAAGCTGAGCGCGACGGGCGGAAGATGTAAGCGGTGAGTGAGCGCGAGCGGGACCCCGGCGCTGCTCGCGGCGAGGACCGCTGGATCGCGGGGGATCGTCGTCTCGAACACGAGCTCCGGAGGCAGTCGCGACCAGACTTCCTCGGCCACCGCGAGCGAATCAGAGTTTCGCTGTTGGAGCATGGAGAGCACGAGTCCAGCGAGTTCGACGTGTGCGCCCTGCTCCCGGAGCGCTCCGATCACCGCGAGCAGCTGGGGCAGGGTGCGGAGCGCGATCGGCTCAGCCTGGACGGGAGAGAGCGCTAAATCGCCGGCCCGCAAAGCGCCCAGAGTCACGCCATTGAAGCCGGCGGGAGTGTCGATCAGCGCGACGTCGAACAACGCCGAGAGATCATCCATTGCTGTCGCTAGGACCATGCCGTCGGCGAACTGGGAGCAGAAATCTTGCGTGTATTCAGGAGGGACGTCACCAACCGGGAGAATGTTGAACTCCGGGATGCGTGTGCGCAGGAGCGCGTCGCGGACGCGTGTGCCGTGGGTTGCGTAGCCAGCGAGCCCAGGTGACTCCCCGGAGCCCTTGAGCGAATGGCCGATACCTCCTTGTGGATCGGCGTCGACGAGCACCACCCGAAGTCCCAGCTTCGCGAGCGAGAACCCGAGATTCAACGCGAGAGTGGTCTTTCCCACTCCGCCCTTCTGACTCACAATTGCAACAGTTTTCATGATTTGCCCATGCGGTTCTGGATCGCCTTGAGATTGTGCCGTGGTCTTGGGTCGTCTGGACGCTCGGCCTCGCATTGGCGAAAGAGCTCGATGGCACGCTCAAAATCTCTCACGAGGTAAAAATGCATCGCCTGCGCGAAACGGGCTTCGTAGGCGGCCGCCGCGCGGGCTTCGGGGGAGGAGACAGGAGGACTGATTGGCGCCGATGAGCGGCCTGGTTCGCTCTCTGCGTGGGCATTCGGGCCGCGCGGAGGTGGAGACCAAGGGGGCGGTTCGTCGAAGGAGGGCGGCGTGAGCACCGGTGACGAAGAAGAGGGCGCGGGAGTCGGGCGTCCCGAAGGCGTGGGCGGATGATATGCGGACTTGGTGGAGGGCGGGTGGTAAGCAGACGGCGTATGCGCCTTCGAGGCGCCCGGCACGGGTCCGACGTGTCGGGGAGCCGCGATGCTCGAGGACGAACTCGTGATGAGGTGCGCTTGTTGGAGCTGGCAGAGGATGCGCAGCGTGGGCACCCTGCCGAGCTTGGAGGCGGCGACAATGTCCCCGAAGGAGGAGATGCCGTCGATCAGCGCGGCGATGTGACGTTCGTCGCTGCTGAAGGCATGTCTCTCGGCGGCCGAAGTCAGGCGGGGAACTCGGTCCAGGTGGACCAACTGTTCCGAGTAAACATCAGCGAGTTTTTCGCGCAGGAGCTGGATGCTGCGCGAGAGACCCTCGTCGCGCGGGCGCTTGGAGCGTAGGGCATAGAGACGCTGCAGCGCGTCTTCGAAGCGTCGTTCGATGAGCAGGGTCTTGAGCTCCGGATCGGCGAGGTCACCGTCGGGAGTGATGAGCTGTTTCGGGGCGTCGGGCGCGAGCGAGAGGAACCGCGAGGCGCTGCTGGCGTCACTCGGCGCAGGTGGGTAAGGAGATGGAGCGCGAGCGCTCGTGGACTCCCGGGAGAAGGGGAGCACTTGAGCTTCGGGCTTTTCCGGAATGAAGCCGGCTGTCTGGAGGAAGTCGACCGCTTGCTCGTTCGAAGGGTCGATGCGCAAAACTTCGCGCCAGAGCGCGACGGCTTCCGTGACTTCGTTCCGTCCGTAGTGATCGAGGCCACGGCGGAGTAGTGCCTCGATGGATGCATGGGACATGGGAGGTTCGGCGCGGGGCATTGGATTTCCGTTCGTTCAGGCCGAGCTCCTCACAGCCTGAACTTCAAGTCTTCCCTTTCAGGGATAACGGCTCTTGCGAGATACTCTTAATCAACAAACTGCACTGGAAGATGGGTCAAATTTGCGAACCAACTCACATTCCACTCTATAGCGATCAGTCAAGCTCCACCAAGGAGGTTCGTGCACATCGAATGCTCACGAAATGTTCGGACCAATGGTCAACAGTCCAAGAAGCAATGGATGATGCGCAAACCGCGGAAAAGAACCTTGGCCGAAGGGTCAACGGGAGCGCCCGCCCGGTGTAGGATGAGGAGGGTTTTCGAACCTCGATCTTCGGCCCGTCTTCCAAGCAACGAGTCCTGGACCGTGGGCCGGATCAAAAAGGGCCTTTGGGTCGCTTGGGGGGCGCGGGCTCTCGGGCGCCCAGACGCGGTCCGGCGCCCTCCGCGGATGACGGTGCGCTCCGTGGAGGGCGGTGCACAGTGCGGATGGCGGTGCACAGTGCGGATGGCGGTGCACAGTGCGGATGGCGGTGCGCTCCGTGGATGGCGGCGCGCTCCGTGGAGGGCGGTGCACAGTGCGGATGGCGGTGCGCTCCGTGGATGGCGGTGCGCTCCGTGGATGGCGGCGCGCTCCGTGGATGGCGGTGCACAGTGCGACTGTCGGAGCGATCTCGGTGGAGAGAGCGAGCGACAGCGGGCGCTCCCCGGGCTCGGGCGAAGGCTCGGCCGAGCTCAAGGCGGAGGTGATGGAACACGCGAACCATCACAAACCGGGCAGCGGGTCATAGGAAGGCGCATCCCCGGACCAGGGACAACGTCGAACCCAGCGGGCCTTCGAGCCTTCCTCGAAGCTCTTAGCTTCTTCCCACGCTACGGAGGCGCTCGCTGAGGCGCTTCATGGCGGCCGCAAGCTCAGGGCGAGGTCGTTCGTGATAAGCTTTCGAGAAGCTCGAATAGGAGATTGCGATTTGGCGCTCGCTCGCGCCAGCGGGCAGTGTGCGGAATGTGAGCGCGGCACTATCGAGCTCGCGCCAAGAGAAACAGAGATCGCGACCCGGTTCGTGGCAGAGAACCTCGCCGGTCAGGGTCAATTCGGGGGATAGACGGATCTTCACCTGGCTGCCAGCGGGGCCGATATCGGCAGCGGCTTCACCGAGCCATGCCGCGAGACCTTGGCGGGTCGAGAAGTAGTAATGGGCGAGAGCGGCGGGGACGGGTACGCGCTCGAAGAACCACAAGACGCTCCGCGATTGGCCTGCGTGAGCCGTGGCCGCGAGATCGAGGAGGGCGAGCGCCAGCGCCCAGGAGGAGCGGAAGCCGCCAAGATCGTCGGTCGGCTCGAGGCCTGCGTGACTGATGCGCACGAGCGAGGTCGCCGGATCTGTCGACTCGAGGGAGAGGCTCACCTGGCTCTGCCCGGCGCGTAAGAGGACCATGCGGCCCGGCGCTTGGCTCTCGACCTTCAGGGGGAGCTCGGCGCCGAGCGTCGGATACTTCGCGATGAAGAGACCCTCGCGCAGGCTGCCGGTGACGACGTCCGCGTGCCAGGTGCTGAGGCCGCTCGCCGTCGAGAGGTAGCTCCAAAGGGCTGGTGCTGAGACCTCGATGCGGCGGGTGACCTCAATCGTCGTCACGAGGGGCTCTCCTTTAGGCCTGTACGACCCCGTAAATCGCTTCGAGCGCGTCGCCGAGACCCGCGACGTTCGGTCCGCCAGCTTGGGCCATGTCGGGGCGACCACCGCCGTTGCCCCCTACGTGTGAGGCGACAGTCTTGATCAGGTCGCCGGCCCGGTAGCGGTCGGTGATGGACTTAGAGACCATGAGCACGAGAGAGGCTTTGTCGCCGTCCGGTGCTCCGACAAGCACGATGGCGTCGCCGAGTTTGTCGCGGAGCTGTTCAGCAAGCTCTCGGAGCGCCTCTCGATTCGTGACTTCGACGCGTACCCCGAGCACCTTCACGCCCCCGATCTCGCGCGCCTGGGAAAGCAGGGCATCGATACCGCCGCCGCCGCCAGTGATCAGCTTCTTCTCGAGGGCCTGAACCTCCTGTTCCAGCTTTTTTTGGCGCTCGAGGAGCTTCTCGATCTTCTCGGTGAGCGTGTCCGGAGTCGCCTTCGTGAGTTCGAAGGCGCCGCGGAGTTTCGCCTCATAGTCGTGCACGTAGGCGAGGGAGCCGAGGCCGGTCGTCGCGAAGAGGCGACGCACACCAGCAGCGACGCCTTGTTCGCTCGTGATCTTGAAGAGGCCAAGCTCTCCCGTCTCGCGGGCGTGCGTTCCGCCGCAGAGTTCGACAGAAGGCCCCATCGTGAGAAGTCGGACTGTGTCGCCATACTTCTCCTCGAAGATCATCATGGCTCCGCGCGTCTTGGCCTCAGCCATGCCGAGCACTTCGGTGCGGATGGGGTGATTTTCGAGGATGATTCGGTTCACGATCTGCTCGAGCTCTTTGACCTCACTGGGTTCGAGCGGACTATTGTGCGTGAAGTCGAAGCGGAGCCGATCTGGACCGACCAAGGAGCCCTTCTGCTGAGCGTGGCCGCCGAGCACCTTGCGGAGGGCGTAGTGGACGAGGTGGGTCGCGGAGTGATTCCGGCGGGTAGCCTCGCGGCGCTCGCGATCGATCGTGAGCTTTGCCTCGTCGCCTACGCGGAGCGAGCCGCCCTCCAGCTTGCCCTGATGGACCACGAGGCCAGCGAGGGGCTTTTCGGTATCATCGACCGCGACGCGTGCCTCTCCCACGCGGATTTCTCCTTGGTCGCCGATTTGGCCGCCGCCTGCGCCGTAGAAGGGGGTGCGCTCGGTGACGACCTCAACGGCGCTACCGGGTTCAGCGACATCGACGAGCTTTCCGTCGACGATCAGCGCCACGATGCACGATTGATCGGCGTCGCGATCGTAGCCTGTGAAGGTCACATTTTCGCCGGGAACGAGGGCAAGGGCTTCGCGGTAGACCCCTTGGACGGCGTCTCCTGGCCCGTCGAACTTCGAGCGATCCCGCGCTTCTTTGAGCGCTTCGTCGTAGCCCACCATGTCGACGGTGAGCCCGCGCTCGCGGCATACGACTGCGGTGAGGTCGACAGGGAATCCATAGGTGTCAAAGAGCATGAAGGCGGAGCGACCGTCGAGCTCGGTCTTGCCCTCGCGGCCCATGCTCTCAAACTTCTCATCCAAGAGCCCGAGCCCGCGTTCGATCGTCTGGCGGAAGCGGACCTCCTCGCCTTCGGCGACGCTCCGAATCAGCTCAGAGCGCTCGCGGAGCTCCGGGTAGTGGTCGCCCATCGTATCAACCACTCGGTCTGCGACCAGGTGCAAGAAGGGTTCGCGGATGCCGAGGCGATGCCCGTGGCGAATGGCGCGGCGCATGACCCGGCGGAGTACGTACTCGCGTCCGGTTTTCTCGGGGAGGATCCCTTCCGCGATCAAGAAGGCCGTGGTGCGCGCGTGGTCGGCGATGACGCGCATGCTCACGTCGTCCGGCGACATCGAGGCGCCGTACGGCTTCTTTGCGATCTCTGCCGTCAGCTCCACGAGCCCCCGGAGGAGGTCGACGCCGTAATTCGAGTTCGCCCCCTGTACGACGCTTGCCAGACGCTCCAGGCCGGCGCCGGTGTCGATGCTCGGGCGCGGCAGAGGCGCGAGGACTCCCTTACCGTCCACGAGTGAACGCTCGAACTGCATGAAGACGAGGTTCCAAATCTCCATCCAGCCGCTCCCGTCGGGCGCTTGCTCGTCGGAGAAAGGCTGAGCGCTCGGGTTGTCCCCGCGGAAGAAGTAGATCTCACTGCACGGACCACACGGACCGGTGTCACCCATGGACCAGAAGTTGTCTGCCATGCCGAGCCCATGGATGCGGTCGTCGCCGAAGCCGGTGACCTTCTTCCAGAGATCGCGCGCCTCATAGTCGGGCTCGATACCCTCTTCACCGCGGAAGTACGTGAATGCGAGGCGCTCCTTCGGCAGGTCGAGATCTTTCGTCAGAAATTCCCAGGCAAGGACGATCGCTTCTTCCTTGAAGTAGTCGCCGAAGGAGAAGTTCCCGAGCATCTCAAAGAAGGTCTGGTGCCGCGGCGAAGGGCCGACTTCTTCCAGGTCATTGTGTTTCCCGCTGATGCGGATGCACTTCTGGCTCGAGGCGGCGCGCTTGTAGGGACGAGTTTGTTGTCCGGTGAAGACGTCCTTGAACTGCACCATGCCCGCGTTGTTGAAGAGCAACGTAGGATCGTTTTGGGGAATGAGGGACGCGCTCGGAACGATCTCATGCCCATTTCGGGCGAAGAATTCGAGGAAGGCGCTACGGATTTCGGAGGTGGTCTTCGCCATGGAGCGGGACCCTCGCTTAGCACAGGTTCGGCGCGAGCGTGGCCCGCTCGGAGCACGAAAAATCAGCCGGACTGGCCCTTTTTCCTCGGGGCGAGCAGCTCTTCGTAGAGCGCTTCATAGGCGCGGGCCGCGGCTTCGGGTTCGTGGGGACCGAGATCCCTGGGGGGAGGCTCGCGGTCCTTACCGCGCAGGATCGCGCCGAGCGTCTCGAGCCAGGTCGGGATTTCGAAGGGATGGTGGTGCGCGCGGGTCAGCTCGCCGAGGGGGCCCTCCCCACTCGTGACGATGGGGGTGCCGAGGCGGATTGCTTCGAGCAGCACGATCGGCATGTCAACCTTGCCGTAGAGGTCATCGACAGGAAACAGGATCGCCGTGGCAGTACGGAGGAGCGCGTGGATATCGGATGTCTCGGGGAGAAATCGGGCACCGGTCCCCGCGAGGGTCTCGGAAAGCTCTCGGGCGCGCAGAGCAGCGCGGGGGGTCTTGTTCCGATAGGCGAAGACGACGGTCGGTCGTCTGAGCGTCGTTCGCTGCGCGAGCTCCCTTGCTAAGAGCGCGACTCGGTCTGCGCCTTGGCTCATCTCGAGGTCCCCTGGGTAGACGAGGAGTTCGTCGTCCGGGCTGACCTCAAGAGCGCTCCGGACGCGAAGAGTGGCCTCGGGCGAAGGAATCGGGACTGCCGGAGCGATCGGCGGGATGACCTCGATCGGAGGCGGCTCCTGGCCGAGCGCGCGGTATGCGTCGAAGAAGCGATCGCGCGTCCAGCGGCTCTGGGTGACGACGCGATGGCCGAACAGAAGACGCGCGGGATGATCGAAGCTGCGCGGCGGAGACGCCACGGTTTGGACAGTGGGGATATGCCTGAGCCAGCCGAGCGCGCGGGCCATTTGGCTCGAGCGAGGGTTCGGAGCGAACACGAAGTGCCAGAGATTGGCCCGCGAGCGGGTCAGAAGCCACAGGAACGCCGTCATGTTGTCGCGCAAACCAGGCGCGAAATGGCGTCCTCCTTCGTAGAGCGAGATCCGCTCGGCCTTGAGTTCGGGAGAATCCTCCGAGGTGCCGAGCACGAGTGGGCGTACGGTCTCGAGGTGGTTGGTCAGATCGCGGACGAAACACTTGGTCCCGTCCCGGAAAGGCGGCCCGATCGACTTTGAGACGAACTGAACCGTGGGCAGAGGAGAGGCTCTGTCTTTCGATGCCTCTCCTCTTTGGATCCCGGTCACGAGAACCTCACCCTCGTCTCACGCGTCGATCGGGCAACCGTCCGTCTTCTCGGCGCCTTTGCCCTTGCCGTCTTCGGGGAGCTCGCTGCACTCATCTTCCGTGTCCGGAATGCCGTCGCCGTCGTTGTCGGGATCGGGACAGCCGTCTGTGTCCTCAAAGCCGTCTGTGTCTTCGGGCTCTTCGGGGCATTTGTCCTCATCATCGAGCACGCCATCGCCGTCTGTGTCCTTGACGTCGGGGCAACCGTCGGCGTCGTCGAAGCCATTTTTCGTCTCGGGCTCCAGCGGGCAATGGTCGTTGACGTCGGGGATGCCGTCGTCGTCATTGTCTGGGTCAGGGCAGCCGTCTTTGTCCTCGAACCCGTCCAGATCTTCGGGGGCGTTTGGGCACTTGTCGGCGCTGTCCGGAATGCCGTCGCTGTCGTTGTCGATATCGGGACAGCCGTCTCCGTCCTCGAATCCGTCGAGATCCTCCGGATCGTCCGGGCAAGCATCTCGATCGTCGGTGATGTGGTCGCCGTCGCGGTCGAGAACCTTCGAGTCGTAGATGATGCCGATTAAACCGCGGGCGGCGGGAGTCCCGATGCCGCGCAGAATGCCGGCGCCGCCACCAGCTGTGATCGAGATCTTCGAGCTGATGGGCGTGATCTGGATGCCGAGATCGCCTTCAAGGGAGGTCGCGGGTCCCGAGGAGAAGTTTGTGCTCCCGAAGACGTCGCCGATAATCCTGAGGATCGGAGTCGCCTCGAAAGAGGCGGCCAAGCTGTAGCGCGCCTCGCCGCCGAGCATCGTAACGCCCACTTGGGCCTCTTCGCGGTAGACGCCGCCGAGGTTCAGGGCGACGCCGAGCTGGCCTGTCTTGTAGTCGACGATGACAGCGCCGCCTCCGGCTACCGATGCGTTGCCAATGTATGTTCCGGGAGCGGTGAGATTTCCGGTCGGGGCGCCGACGAAGGCGTAAGCACCGAGCGCGAGTGGCGAGTTCGCGTCGCCGTAAAACCGTCCTTTGACTTCGAGCTGGATGTCCCCGAGTCCGACGGTGTTCATCGGCTCGCGCAGGGGGCCTTGGCCGACGGCTCCCGGTACACCGGCTCCGCTCACCCAGGTGACTGGAACTTTCAGACCGACCTGAAGCTCTGGAATGATGACGAGGCTCCCGACTAGGCTGCCGGTGAGCATATTCTCGACGACCGCGTACCGGACCGAGTTCGCTGCATCGACGGTGCGTGTCCTGACGATGATCGATTCGTTCCCGTAGGCGCCATAAAGGCCCACGGTGTAGCGCAAGTTACCATCCATGCGCGCGCCGCGCGTGGTGAGGAAATTGTTGGTGCCGGGGGCGGGATCGAAGCGCTCCGCCGAGACCTCGGACTCGAACTGTTGTGCGAGCGCGGGCGATGCAACGACGAGAGAGAGGAGGAGAGCGACGGCTCTCGAGCTTAGTCGGCCAGACTTCATGGGGAGACTTTGGCGCATAGGGTTGTTCGTGGGCGGCCGAATGATGGCGCGGACACCCCGCGCCTCGCGGGGGTGGGCCCTCCACGCTCGTCAAGGCTCTCATTGTGAGCAGCTCCTCGCAACGGGCTTTTGTCGCGCTCGGGCACGGGATTTCCCGGGCATTGACGGGCCCCGGGGTGCGTGCGAAAGACCGCGGGCGGCGCGCGAGTGGCCCGCACCCTCTGGGCCCATGAGAACTACACGATCCCTTTCCGCCTTGTCCAAAGCGAGTGCTCCTGCGCTCGTCGCAGCGTTTTTCGTGGCTTCTCCTGCGTTGGCGCAAGATGCCGACCCCGGAGCCACTCCCGAGACCGGAGGCAATCCATCCGAGGCGCCTCCGGGTGAGACTCCTGCCGCTCCTGTCGAAGCGGCCCCCACAGACGCCGCGCCTGTGGTTGAAGATCAAGCTCCCGCCGCCGAGGAGCCGGCGCCCGAGCCGAAGAAAAAGCGCCGTGCCAAGAAGACGGCCGCGCCCGCCGTCGATGTGCCGATCGAGTCATCTTACGGCGAAGAACAGGCGGACACGTCGCGCGATATCGACGCCGATCGCATCTTCGCGGAGGACTGGTGGACGCATACGCGGCCTGCTCTCGAGGTGCACGGCTACTTCCGCACGCGTGCCGACTTCTTCAGCCAGTTCTCGCTCGGTCGGATCGATCCTCCGGGAAGCGCGATGTGGCCGCGTCCGCTCGATGACTATTACCAGGATGTCTCAGGCTCGACCCACGGCGCCGAGGCCTGCACGCCTCAAGAAGCAGGAACTGGATCGAGCAATGACATCGCGGACGCGAATCGCGGTTGTTCGAACTCCGCCCAAGCAGGCGCCAACCTGAGGTTCCGCGTCGAGCCCACCATCATCATCTCGGACAACCTCCGCATCCGTTCGCAGATCGACTTTCTCGATAACCTCGTGATGGGCTCGACGGCCCAGGGGTACTCGAATTATCCCGATATCGGTGGCTACGCTGTCGGGCAGCGCAGCGGATACTATCCCGTCAGCGGCGAGAGCTGGACGCAGGATGCGCCCGTTTCTGGCGTCAACAGCCTCTCCGACAGCGTGCACGTGAAGCGCGCATGGGCCGAGTATGAGACTCCTGTTGGCCAGGTCCGTTTCGGTCGTATGCCGGATCACTTCGGTCTCGGCCTCTTGCACAACGCTGGCGACGACATCGACGGTGATCATCAGTCGACGGTGGACCGCATCATGGTCTCGACCGGTTTGCCGTCGATCGGTCTCCACGGCGCGCTCGCTTGGGACTTCCCTTACGAAGGTGCGACGAGCCGGGCCTTCGTCCAAGAGGGGAAGCCCGCTTACGACCTGGCACAGTTCGATGACGCCTCAGCGCTGAACCTGATGCTGTTCCGCCGCGTCGATCCTCAGCTCGAGCGGAGGATCCTCGCTCGTGACGGTGTCGTCATCAGCGGTGGCCTCTATTTGACCTATTCCTTCCAGCGTATCGCCAACGATCGTTCGGGGCCGTCTTCGACTTGTGCGAACGGCGCTGCGGCCCTCGACTGTCAGCCAGGCGAGAGCGCTGGCGGCTACGTCCGGCGCGGCATGGATATCTGGACGCCCGATCTCTACGCCGAGGTGAAGTACAAGAAGTTCCGTCTCGGTACGGAAGTGGTGACTCGTCAGGGCACTTACCAGAGCGTGAGTGTGCTCTCGAGTACCTCAGGACCTCAGGCGGACGCGAACATGCGCGTCAATCAGTGGGGTTTCGCGGCCGAAGCGAGCCAACTCTTCATCGAGGATCGACTCAAGATCGGGCTCAATATCGGCTACGCGAGCGGCGACGCCGACGTCGACGGCCTCGTGCCCGGTTTGAACGGGATGCAGCCGCAGAACGGCGACAACACCATCTCGACCTTCCGGTTCCATCCTGGGTACCGCGTCGATATGATCCTCAACCGGCACATCCTCAGCCGCGTTCAAGGCAGTTATTACATCAAGCCGACGGTGCAGTACGACTTCTTCCGAGAAGCGAACGGGATGCGTCTCGGAGGACGCGCAGAGGCCATCTGGACTCGCGCATCTCAGTTCATGCAGACTCCGGGTCACCAGCCCGACCTCGGCATCGAGCTGAACGCGACGGCCTATTATCAAGCGAAGGACGGGTCTTTGAACGACGATCCGTCGAAGCTCGGTGGGTTCTTCGCCATGATTCAGTACGGCGTGCTGTTCCCGATGGGCGGCCTTGGGTACCTCTCGAACGAGACGACCGCAACCGGCGCTTCCATGCCAGGTCTGCAGACGGCCCAGAACGTCCGTCTGTTCCTCGGCGTTGCTTACTGAGTGAGCTCTGAGGCCGGCGCTCGAGTTCACCCCAAGAGGGAGTCTCAAAAGATCTCTTCAATCTCCTCGAGCTTGATGCGTTTGCCGTCGATCATGTAGCCGGGGGTGTCGACGATCCGGGACCTCATGGCGGCGCGAGCTTCCTCGTTCGCCCGCTCCTGGACCTTAGGATCACTATAGCAGCGCCCGAGTTCGGCTTGGTCGAGCTTCAGGTCTTGCGCGATCTTGGCCAGGTCAGGGGTCTCTCGGGGATCGAGGTTCTCGAAAAGATAGCGGTCCGCTTGCCAGAATTTCCCTTGAGCCTCGGCGCAATAAGCGACACGCACCGCTTCGCAGGCCGCGGGCACGGTGCAGTACAGGCGAGGGTGCTGACGTCGGACGATGCGCACGTCGCTTCGGGTCGCGAGCTTGCGCAGGCTCCGGGCAGAGCCGTGGGCGCAGTGGGGACAGCGGTAGTCGGTGAACTCGTGAATCGTGAGGGTCGGGTTCTCCGCCCCAATCCAGGGGAACCCTTCGTCGGTTCGGCCCGTGGGGAAGGGAGGGGGCGCCTTGTAGCTGAACGCACCCCAATAGCGGGGCAAGAACATGAACAGCGAAAGGAGTACGGAGGCAGGCAGGAGCACGCCGTACTTGAGGGTTGCCTCGTCCTTCCAGTCTCGCGTGTACTCGGCCCGATCCTTCAAGACGAAGACGGCGAGGGCGAGCGAGGCGGCGTGAGCTCCTTCACAGACGAAGCAGAGCGAGCCGATCTGGAAGACCTGTACGAGAGTTAGAACCACCGCCCCGAGAGCCATCAGGCCCGCGCTCGGAAGCACGAGCTTCGAGCGGCGCCAGATCAGGAAGAGAAGCGCGCTGAAGGCGACCACACCCCAGGCAGCCAGTGGCAGGCCGAGCAGGACTGATGTTTTCGATGCAGCGACGCGCGTGCAGTCAAACGTATCGTTAATGGAGCAGACGCTGCCCGAACGCGGGGCCACGTAGGTTCGGACGTGGATCACCCAGAGCCAGACGGAGAACAAAACGCCGACGGCTGCCAAACACATGGGCAGCCGTCGGGCGTCGCGCGATGGGTTCGAAGCCATGCGCGTATGGTTAACCGAGATTAGCTCTTGAAGCCACCAGCGAAGGCGGTCACGAACTTGCCCTGGGCTTGGATGCTAGCCGTAGCTTCGCTCGTCATCTTGCCGAGGAGCGAGATCGAGCTTTCCATCGCCGGGAGGACGCAGTTGATGCGGCCGACCGGGATATCAGCGAAGAGCTTGCCGTCGATGCCAGCGTTGACCACAGCGTTGAGCTCGCCGGCGACGGTAGCGACCGGCGACGGATCGAACGCAACCTCACCGTTCACCTTGCCGTCAAACAGCGCGGAGTACTTGGTAAAGGCGCTGAGCATGACGGGGGCGTTCACCTTGAGCGCACCGATCTTGGCCTCGAAAGAAGCGCGAGCGCTTGCGTCGAGGTCTGCCTTGGCGGCGAAGCCGATGTTGATCTGGGGAGGAGTGCACTCGAGGCTGGCGCTGGCCTGAGCCTTGGCCTGTGCCTGGCAATCCGCAGAAGCATCGCACTCGGCCGAAGGAGGGACGACCTCACCAGTGCAACCGCCTTCGCAGCTACCTTCGCACTTACCTTCGCACTTGACCTCGCCCTCGCAATCCACGTTGCCGGGATCAGCCGTGCAGGAGCCGGTGCACTTGCCTTCGCACTTTCCGGAAGCGGATGCGCTGCAGGAACCCTTACAGGTACCGCTGCAGGAACCGTTGCAGGAACCGTCGGCATTCTTCACCGAACACTCACCCTCGCACTCGCCCTTGCAGGTCCCTGAACACTCCGCGTTCACTTCGACTTCGCAGGAGCCTTCGCAGGTTCCTGAGCACTCGATCGAGGGAGCTTCGACCTTACATTGAACCTCGCCACTGCACTCGCCCGAACAGCTTCCGGTGCAGCTTCCCGAGCACTCGACGTCGACCTTGCCCGGATCGACCTCGCAGCCACCCTTCACCTCACACTGAGCCTGGGCTTCGACAGCGACGTTGACGTTGGCCGAGCACTGAGCAGGCTGGATGTCCACGTTGAGCACCGCGTCGGCTCCGACGTTGGCCTCGATCTCCGCCTGGATGGCAGCGACGAGCGCGTCGACGCGAGCCGAGATGTTGCCCTCTGCCTCGAGACCGAAGGCTGCTTCGAGGTTCTTGAGACCGAGCTCGAAGTCAGCGTTGATCGTGAGGACCGACTTGTTCAGGGTCGCAACAGCCGCGAAGAAGCCGTCGAGCTTAGCGTTACCGGAGATACCGATGTCGCCCGTAGCAACGTCGCCACAATCGCCGCAGATGTCGCCGCCGGGAAGCGAGTCCTTGTCACACGCTGCGGTCGCGAAAGCGCCAGTTGCCATGACGAGGAGCGGCGCCCCAAAGAATCCGAGTTTCTTGAAAACTGCCATGTTGAAAACCTCTTCTTTTCTTTCTTTTTTGGTTTCTTCGCTTGTTTGAGCGTCCTCGCCGACAAGCAATTGGTTCAGACGATTGTGTGGGGATTGTTGAGATTCGGACCCCCGACGGAACCTTCGGACTACGACAGTTCCCTGAGTTCCCTTCCACCTGAGCTTGGGCTTTTCCAAGCGCAGCCGGTTTTCTACAGGGTTCGCTTGCTTCTGTTAAGTCAGGAAGCGACTCGACCATCGGTTCCAATTACACTGCTCTCAGGCCGTCGGGGGAGGCTCGTTCGAGAGCGCGCTCTTGCACGGGGCAAGCCATGCGGCTCCTTCATGGGCTCACGATCTCGAGTGAGCCATTTTGTCGAGTCCTGCCTCATGGGCGACGGTGCGGGGTGCGAACAGCAGTTCTCTTCGCGAGGTTCGAGTCGGACAACTTTGTCAGGGGGCGCGACCGAGAACCTTGGACGAAGTTCCGATCAGAACGGAGGCATGTCCTACCCGAACCTACCGGTTTCCCGGCGGATTTTCCCTAGCGCGAGGTGCGAGACCTCCTCCCCGGTGGAAACCTCCATCCCCCCTGACTTACCCAGCGCTGTCCGGAAGCGGCTCATGGAGCGGTTCAAGAGCTCCTTTCGGGGCCGGAGGCCCGTTAGTCAATTCGTAGACCTGTCACATCGCGCAGAGCGCGCAAGGCGACGAGGGGGCGAGCGGCGTTCAGCTCCACGGCGGCGTCAGCGCCCTCACGCTTTCCTTCGAGAGCGACGGCAACGTACACGCGGCGAGTTCCGGACTCGAGATACCCTACGTACCAACCGGTCACCGGATCGCAGGCAGCACCCGTCTTGGCGCGCAGGGTGTACGTGTCGGTCTCGCTCTTCACGAGCACGTCGAGCGTCGTCTGCCGCGAGCTGTCTTTCACGGGCAGCTCAGCGCGATCGAGCCGATACAAGAAGTCGATCTGCTCAATGGGACTGATGCGAAGGCCGCCGCCTTCGAGCCAGAACCGGTCGAGCGGGCCGCTCGCGCTCTTGTTGCCGTAGTCGAGATTCTCGAGCCACGCGCGCTCCCTCTCCTCGCCGAGCGTGCGCGCAACCCCCTGGAAGCAAGGGGCGCAGGAGACATTCATCGCGCTCTTCAGCGTATGGTCCTGGTTCCAATCCTCGACGGTGTATTCCTTCCCGTCCCATTTCATCGGCGAATCGGCGTTCTCCAGGATACCTTCTTCGAGCGCCGCCAAAGTGTGCGCAATCTTGAAGGTCGAGGCCGGGCTGTATTGTTTCTGGCAGCGCTCGAGATTGCTGCAGCGGAGTTTGCCATCATTCGTGTCCAGAATCGCGATCACGCCGTCGACGCTTTCGGCGATCAGATGAGCCTCGAGAACCTCATCGAGCACGGGCTCGCGATCGCGGGGACGAACGTCTTTGACCTCGGCTTTGGGGTCTTCCGTCCCGGGCTCGGCTGCCTTGGGGGGCGCCTCGGGGACGCAAGCGGTGGCCGTTGTAACGAGGGGAAAAAGCAGGGCGAACCAGCGCATAGCGCGACCATGGCACGACAGGCGCGGGCGGCTCAAGGGGCGCTTTCGAGGGCCTCTACGTACCCGAGCAGCGTTCTTATAGCGTCGTCGTCGAAGGTCCGAACGAAGGCGCGGATGCGCGACTGGGGGTCGACGAGGATGACGTGGGAGCCGTGGGTGATGCCGAGCCCGGGCTTTTGGGGGTCGTAGCTGCCCTCGAGGCCGATCTTGAAGTTCTCCTCCGCTGCGAGGGCGATTTGGCTGTGGTCGCCGGTGAGCAGGCTGAAGGACTCGGCGCGGATGCCTCGGGCGCTAGCGTACTTGCGAAGCACCTCGGGCGTGTCGTGTTCGGGATCGACGCTGATCGCAGCGAGATGGAACGGGCGGGCCCCCTCCGAGAGGGCCCGCTCCATCTCCTGCATGCGCGCGATGAGGCGCGGGCAGATGCTGGGGCAGCGACTGAAGAAGAACGCGACAAGGAGCAACTTGCCCTGATAGTCCGTCAGCTTGTGCGGCTGACCTTCTTGGTCGGTGAGAGGGAGCTCAGGCAGAGTGCCGAGCACCGGGAGCTCGGCCACGCGCTTTTTCGAGCAGGCGAAAAGGAGCGTGGCAGCGACGAAACTGCGTCGAGGCAGGAGCCGCCTCACGCCTGGCTCCCTTGTAAGAGCGCGGAGATGGTTGCGTCGCCAGCCTGACGTTCGCCGCGGGCGATCTGCCAAACCAGGTCGATGGCTCGCTGGTTGACGGTGGCGTTCACACCAACCTCATGACCGCGGCGCACGATCTCACCGTTCAGATGGTCGACAGCGGGAGCTCGTCCGCGCTCGACGGCCGCGAGCATCGACGAGCGGAGCTTCCGGTAGCGGAGACCGACAGCGATCAGCGCAGCGTGGCGAAGAGGACCACGACCGCGGGCCAGCCACTCGAGATTCAAGGCGTTCACCTGCTCGAGTTCGGTCCCGCCCGCGTGCGCGACTCGCACCGCCTCGGCGATGATGAGGAGTGCTGCCCTCCGACAGTTTCGAGCGAGCATCATCTGCCCGAGCGTCTTTCCTCCCAGCGTGCCCAGCGTGGAGATCGCAGAGTTGAGCGCGAGCTTCGAGAAGCGAGCACCGAGGAGGTTTTGGGTTCGACGCACCGGGCCGACCTTTTCGAGGAGTTGCTCGGCGGCCAGGCTGAGAGCGCCCCCCTCCGGGTCTACCACGCCGGCCAGAAAGCCACCGGAGGAAGTTCGCACGTATTCGGCGGGGCGCGGCATGCGGGCTCCCCACATAACGACTGCGCCACGTGCGCGCTCGATCCCGACCACCCTTGCGACCCGCTCGTCGCAGAGTCCGTTCGACAAGGTAATGACCTCGGAGTTGGGGCGAAGGACTGGCAAGAGGCTCTTCGCTACGTCGTCGATGGCGTTCGGTTGCACAGCGACAAACGCGACATCAAATGGCTCACTTGCTTCATCGGCGCGAGACAGGACGTTCGCCTCGGGGAGCGCTGGCAGGTTCTTGCCCTCGAAATGCGCCGTGCCGCTCTTGAACGCGGCGCGGATCTCGGCGTTGGTGGTCGCGACCGTTAGGTCGATCGGCTCTCCCAGGAGGTTTGCGGCGAGCACTCCGCCGATCCCTCCAACGCCTACGATGATGACCCTCGTCTGCACGGTTTCGGACGAGAGAGTGTCCCGGGTCGGCTTTTTTCGAAAGGTCTTTTCTCCCCCGAGGGATCTGGGCAAGCCATGGGTCATTTCTAGGACCGATCGAGCAGAAATCTAGGACCGATCGAGCAGAAAAAATCAAGTGATTATATCTGGTTATGTACTTTGGGGGCGAAATTTGCCGCGGCCTTTGGTAGAGTTCGGCCCGATGAAGATGCGTCAGTTGGGTCCCGAGGGCCCGCAAGTCAGCGTGGTGGGGCTCGGTGGGATGCTGCTTTCGATCACCGGCAGACCTCCCGAGGATCAGTCGCTCCGGGTGATCGACTCCGCTCTTGATTTCGGCATCACGCTCTTCGAGACCTCGGACGCTTACGCGCTCGATGACAATGAGCTCGGTCACAATGAACGACTATTGACGCGTGGGCTCGAAGGACAACGCGATAAAGTGACGCTGGTGACGACCGTGGGGCTCCGGCGACCGGGGGGCGCTTGGTGTGTCGACTCCTCCCCTGAATATCTCATCGAGAGCGTCGAGCGATGCCTCAGAAATCAGGCAGTGTCGGCCCTCGATGTCGCGCTCCTCTATTCCTCGGACAAGAAGATTCCTTACGAGGAGAGCGTCGGGACGCTCTTTCGTCTCAAAGAGCAGGGCAAGATCAAACACGTCGGCATCTGCAACGCCGATGTCCCCTTGATCCAGCGGGCTGAAGCAGTCGGTCGGATTCAGGTCGTGCAGAACCGCTGGCACCCGCTGGCGCGTGAGGTCGAGAAGAACGGCGTCCTCGACTATTGCGCCCAGAACGGCAAGGCCTTCCTTGCCTATTCGCCCTTTGGGGGGACCCTCGGCGCCCCGACCCTGACAACGCTCGGCAAGCTGAGCGATCAGGCGCGTCGTCGTCGCCTGAGCCCTTATCAGTTGGTTCTAGCTTGGATGATCAACAAGACCCCGACCACCTTCGCTATTTCAGGCGCGCGTCGCGCCGAGAGCATCGAGGATTCGGCAGGTGCGGGTTCGGTCGACTTCGACGCTGACGCCGTGCGTGCGGTCGAGAACACTATCCCGACGGTGTAACGTCCGTGCCGCACAAGATCGAACCAGCTCCGAGCGGACGCGCCAAGTGCCGCGCCTGCAAGAAGTCGATCGAGAAGGGAAACCTTCGATTTGGTGCGAGCGTCCCGAACGCCTTCGGGGACGGTGAGTCTTTTCATTGGTTTCACCTCGTGTGTGGCGCCGAGCGACGGAGCGCTGAACTCTTAGAGGCGCTCGCCGATCCGGAGTCGAGCCAGCCCGAGGCTCCTCTCGTAGAGGAGCTCAAGGCGCTCGCGGCGATCGGTGTAGAACACCCTCGCTGGACCCGTCCCGCTCACGTCGAGCGGGCGAGCACCGGACGCGCAAAATGTCGCCACTGTCGCGAGGCGATCGCGGCTGGCTCCCTGCGCATCGCGCTCGAGTTCGTCGAAGACGGCATGATCAATCCCTCCGGATTTCTTCATCCGACTTGCGCCTTGGCATACCTGGGTTCGACTGAGCATATTCTCGAGCGGATGAGCCGTTCGAGCGAGCTCGCCGAAGAAGAATTCGCGGAGCTCGCCGCGGCACTTTCCGCGAGCTGATCCCGCGGCTGCTCATGGTCGAGCTGAGCTCGGCGATTCGCTCCCCCTGAGCTCAGGACAGGCAGTCTCGGAGAGCCTCGTCGAGCGTCGGGAAGCGGAACGTGAACCCGAGGTTTGTGAGCCGGGCGGGAACAGCGCGCTGACCGGTGAGGAGAGGATCGGCCCCTTCGCCGAACAGGGCGCGCAGAGCGAAGGCTGGTGTGCGAAGCGCTGACGGACGATGGAGTGCGCGTCCGAGGGCCTCGCTGAACTCTTCGTTCGAGACGAACTCGGGCGCAGCCAGGTTCAGGGGGCCGCACGCGTCTGCGCGCTCGAGCGCAAAGATGAGGGCACGGATTGTGTCTTCTTCGTGCACCCAAGGGAACATCTGTCGTCCGTCGCCCAGCGGTCCGCCGACCATGGCTCGAAAGGGACGCGCCATCACGGTCAGAGCGCCACCTCGTTTCCCGAGGATCACTCCGAAGCGCAGATTCACAGTGCGGACGCCGAGCGACTCCGCCTCACGGACCGCCTGCTCCCAATCTACACACACGCGGGCCAAAAAATCGTCTCCTGGTGGATCGCCTTCCGTGCAGAGCTCATTCGGATCCCGAGGACCGTAGTAGCCGACACCTGAAGCGGAGACGAAAACCTTGGGACCATCATTTCCCGCTTGTCGGATACTCTCGGTGAGCGCGCGTGCGCTCTCGACGCGACTCGCCCAGATCTCGTGCTTGAGGGCACTCGTATAGCGACGACCGACAGCCGGCTCCCCCGCGAGATGAACGAGCCGATCCACGCCTCGAAGGTCGAGGGTAGCTCGACCGTCCCAAGGGACGACCTCGATTTGCGCCTCTGGAAAGCTGAGGCAGGCGCGTTCGGGCGAGCGACTGGGCAAAATCAGCTTCTCCCCCGCGTCCCGGAGCGCACTGACAAGCCCTTTCCCTACGAATCCAGTGCCACCTGTGATCAGAGTCTTCATGATTCCTTTTCCGAGCCGAAGCTCGACCTTATGTGACCCCGCTGTCGAGGCTCGCGGACCGCTTCGCCCGAGCGAGTCGCGACGACGGGCATTCTGGACCTAGGCAATGCGCCAAACAGGGCCACGAGGAGAGCGCTCCGCGGAATGGCACCTCCTTTGCTTGCTCTGATCGCATGGACACGATCGCAGCGGACGCATTCTCTCGAGCGGATACCACAGGAGCGCACGACCGGGCGCCCTGGAAAGAGCGGGTCGGAAAGCTCTTCATGGCGCGCTTCAACGCCCGGGTCCGGCTGGGGGCTCCTCTTGAGCGCATCCCAGACAACTTACACCGAACGGCAAACCAAGTCGCATTGGCGCTCGAACTTCTCAAAGATTTCCGTGCGGGTCGCTACCGGGATATCCCTTGGGGCTCCCTCGCGATTCTCACGGGCGCGCTCTTGTATGCAGTGAACCCCGCTGATGTGATCCCGGATGCGTTGCTTGGCCTCGGGGCGCTCGACGACGTTGTGGTGATCGCGGCGGCGCTCCGGCTGCTTCGTCGCGATCTCGAAGCGTACTGTGCGTACAAAGGGTACGCGTGGGTGGACTATTTTGCCTCACCCGTGAGCCCTCGGGATCGCCTGGGGGGCGGGGCTCCCGTAACCGTCGACGCAGTTGATCTCCCGCGCTGACCGAAGCACCCGCGGGTACTCAAAAGAAGACGTCTCTATCAAAGGACGCGTGACGGGCCCGAAGGAGCTCTCATGCGTCTGCGAAGGAGCTCTCACGCGTCTGCGATCGAGCTCTCACGCGGGAACCCTCAGGCGTCTCCGAGGGAAGAACCGAGCTCCAGACGGATCCGTGTGTGTTGTCCGGCTTTCGGCAGGGCAATGCTCGAGCTCAGTGCAGGTTCATCGTTCACCCAGAGGCGCGCTATACCGTGGGTCGAGCCGCGCGGGTTTTCGAGCCTGATGTGCAGCGTACCGCTGCCTGCGGCTGTGTAGTCGACCTCGAGTTCGGGCCAGGCGGGGGGAAGGCAGGGATCGAGGAAGATTTCATCCCCGCGTCGCCGTAATCCCAAGATCCACTCGACTGCGATGCGATACATCCAGGACGCTGACCCGGTGTACCAAGTCCAGCCGCCCCGTCCGACGTGCTCGGGTTCTGCGTAGACGTCAGCCGCCAGGACGTATGGCTCGACTTGATACTTCTCGACCTCGGCGGGCGTGCTCGTGTGGGAGATGGGATTCAGGTCTCGGAACAGTTTGTACGCTTCCTCGCCTCGCCTTTCGAGAAGGAGGGCGAGTACTGTCCAAAGTACGCCGTGGCTATATTGGCCTCCGTTTTCCCGCACTCCTGGAGGGTAAGTCGCTATGTAGCCAGGATCGGGCTCTCCGCTTTTGAAGGGCGGCGTTAGAAGCAGCATCATCTTCTCATCCCGGAGCCAGAGGTGTTCGAGTGAGGAGTCGAGGGCGCGCCGCGCGCGGTCGGCGCGTCCGACGCCAGCAATGACGGCCCAGGATTGGGCAATGGCGTCGATGCGACACTCCGCATTCTTATGAGACCCGATGGGAGTGCCGTCGTCGAAGGTCGCCCGCCGGTACCAAGCGCCATCCCATGCGCTCTCATCGATGGCACGACCGATGCGCTCTGACTCGCTCCAGAAAAAGTGAGCCCGCGCCCGGTCGCCGCGCTCTTCGGCGATCTGAGCGAAGCGCGCGAGTGTGTGCGCGAGGAACCAACCGAGCCATACGCTCTCCCCGCGGAAGCCTTCGCCGACTCGATTCATGCCATCGTTCCAATCTCCCGCGCGCATGAGCGGTAGGCCACTAGGACCACGGGTGGCGGCTGCTTCGAGCGCGCGCACGCAATGTTCGTATAATGGCGCAGACTCGGCCGCGGCGGGGGGGATGCTATAGAGATCGTCCCGCCCGGGTTCGAGCAGACGTTCCTGGAGAAACCCTACGGGCTCGTCGAGGACAAGGTTGTCTCCAGTGGCTGTAACGTACTCGACTGCGGCCCAAGGGAGCCAAACGAGGTCGTCAGAGCAATGGGTGCGAACCCCTTCGCCGGTATCCGGATGCCACCAATGTTGGACATCGCCCTCGAGGAATTGGCGTGAAGCCGCGAGCAGAATGTGTTTCTTGGTGAGGTCAGGGCGGAGCTGGAGGAGCGCCATCGAGTCTTGGAGCTGGTCTCGGAAACCGTAGGCGCCTCCGGACTGGAAGAAGGCCGATCGGCCCCAGAAGCGGCAACTGAGTACCTGGTACGGTAGCCAGTGGTTGACCATGACGTCGAAGCTCGGATCGGGAGAGCGAACCTTCATGTGCCCGAAGAGTGAGCGGAACTGGTCGCGGCTCCGTTCGATGACCTGGGAAGCTTCGGTGAGTTGATTGTATCGGGCAATGAGCTCATGAGCCTGTCTTTCATCGTCTCCCGCTCCGAGGATGAACGACAGCTCGCGCTTTTCCCCGGGGGCCAAGGTCAGCTCGAGCTCTAGGGCGGCCGCGGGATCGAGTCCGGCTCCGGAGCGCCCAGAGAGCCCGCCCCCGAAGAGGCCGAGCGGCGCGGCGCGCGAACCAAAGGGTCCGAAAAACTCGCTGCGATCGGCGGTCATGGAGCGAAGATCTTCGGTCGACACCAAGAAGGCCCAGGACTTCGGGAATGGCGATAGCGGGTTCCTTGCGAGAAGCGCGCGGAGATCGGGGCGGCTATAGGTGATGGTCGAGACGCGGAGCTGCTCGCGATTGGGCCCAAGGACCCACTCGGCATAAGCGTAGATCCGGAGTCTTCGGGGACGGGACGAACTGTTCTCGAGACGGACGCGCCAGACTTTGATCGGGTCATCCGGATCGACGCCGACGCTCAACTCTTCGCTCAAACCATCTCGCGTGTGGCGGAACGTCGTCACGCCTGGTTCATGGATAACATCATAGGTCGCGTCTCCTCCGGCAGGGGACGGCGTGAGACTGTGGAACGTGCCTGACTCCAGGTCGCGGACAAAGAAGAGCTCCCCGGAAGGATCGAGCGTCGGATCGTTCGACCAAGGCGTCAGCCGGTTCTTCTGGCTGTTTTGGAACCAGGTGAAGCTCGAGCCCGACTCGGTAACAAGTGTGCCGAAGTTTGGTCCGGCGATCACATTGCTCCAGGGCTGGGGCGGCCGTTTGTCCTTTCCGATTCGCATCCGGTAGGCTCCGGTTTCTGGCTCGAAGCCCCCAATCGTGTTTTCGAAGAGAAGTCCGGCTGCGTTTTCGCTTTGGCCGTCGTCCTCTTGAGAAACCGACGCAGGATTGGTCTCGTCGTATTCGCGCCGCTCGGCCGATTTCGGAGGGGCGAGGGGAACTCTGAGCGGGAGCGGACGAACGCTCTCGTTCTGAGCGGGCACCGTGAGGGCCCGAAGTTGATGGGCGAGGGAACCCTTGGAGGCGCTGAGTACGACGCGAGAGGCAGTCGCGAGCAACTTGAGGTCTTCTTCATTGATGTGCGCGCTCTTGCGGACGAAAACGCCGCCGCGCTGATCGACGTGGCCCTCAGCGGGGGTCGATCGGATCAGATTCAACACCGCGTCCTGGACAGGCTGAAGATAGCTCGCGGCTTCTTCGTTCAGGATGACCAAATCCGTGGCCATGCCGTGCAGGCGCCAATACTCGTGCGCAAGTAAGAGATCGCGACACAGATCGCTGAACTCAGGAGCGTCGAGCCGCAGAAGGATGATCGGGAGATCTCCTGAGATGCCTTGAGACCAGAGTGCGTCGCGACCCCGGGCGCTAATGGGAGGGCTGCTATTTTCACGGAGCCCCGGCTGGGGGAAGAGGACCGCGGAAAGGAGTCGCTGATAGCGATGAGCCTTGGATGAGGTGATGCCGAGGTGCCTGAGATCGACGCGCGCGTCAGCCCATGCGAACTCGAAGGCGCGCGCTACGCTGTGCGAGTCGAAGAAATGCTCAACGTCGGCGAGGAGCGCGTCTTTGGACTCGGCGAGCAGGGTGACGAGCGAGAAGCGCGCCTGCCCCCCGGCCTCGAGTTCGAGGTCTGCTTGAAGGATGCTCGCTGGATCGAGGGTTCCAGGCCTTTCTTGCCAGGTATCGTCAGAGAGGCCGCGGGGAGCGCAGAGATCGCCGTTTCTTCCCAAAAAGGCGGCGCGGGAAGTGCCGATCTTGACCTCGATCTTGGGATCGAGGCCGACGAGCATCTGCGCCATCCAGACATGCGGATCGTGGCTTGAGCGTCGCTTGCGGTGAGCGATGAGGACTGGACGATTCTGGAGGAACTCGAGCTCCAAGAACATCTTCTGGAACGCTGGGTGAGCGACGTCAGCGCTCCTTGAGGTGAGAGAGAGTTCCGTGAAGCTCGTGACGCGGACGCGGATCGGGGAACTTGAGTGACTTGTGAGAGTGACACGTCGGATCTCCGCTGGGTGCTCAGGCGATAGCGTGATCTCCGTGAGCGTTTCGATCTGTCCGTCTCGGCGCGAGAGCTCTACCTTGTCCACGGAAAAAATGGCGTCGTAGTGACTCGGCTCCGAACGTGTGGGGAGATGCCCGCTCGACCACGGTTTCCTCCTCGGCGTCTGGAAGTAGAGGAAGATGCCGCCACGAGAGAGACTGGCGTCCTCCCGGAAGCGCTGCACGTCGATGCCGCGCCAAGTCAAAAAACCTTCGCCGCCCGCGGAGATCCAGGAAGAAAGATCTCCTTGGCCGAGCAGGTGTCCGCGCGGCGTGCTTTCTCTGATCTGTGCAAGATCGAGGTGTTCGGTGGTTTCTTGCTCGAAGGTCTGGGTGAGAGGCGAAGCGGTTCGAGTTGTCTCCGGCTCCACGACGCCGGCGCGCACGGGAATGCGTTCTTCGAGCAAGAGTGCGCAGGCTTTGATGCGAGCATCCGCGTGGAAGCGGCGCTGCATCGAAAAATCCGTCAGCAAATTGGAAAGCGCGACGAGCGTCATGCCTTGGTGATGAGCCATATAGGCTTTGACTACGACCATTTTTCGAGTCGGCGGGAGCCGCGATTTGGTGTAGTCGGCGGATTCGTAGAAGCCGAACTCACCCTCAAGGCCGACAGAAGCCAGCGCTTCGAAGTTGCGCGCCGCCGCGCGCGCTCGAACTAGAGCCGAGAGAGCTGTCGCATAAGGGGCGATGACGAGGTCATCTCCGAGACCTGGCTTCAGGCCTAGTCCTGGCACGCCGAAGGCCCGGTACTGGTAGTTCATACCGAGATCCATGACGTTGTAGGCCGCCTCCGAGATGCCAAAAGGCACCCCGAACTCGCGCGCGTACTCCATCTGGCGTTCAATCACGGCGCGGTAGGTCTGATCGAGGAGCGTGTCCGGATAGCTTCGCGTTACGAGCAAAGGCATCAGATACTCGAACATCGAGCCGCTCCAAGAGAGCAGGCCAGGCGCGCTCGCGAACTTCGCGCGCAGTCGTCCGAGCCGGAACCAGTGCTTAACCGGCACGTCGCCCTTGGCGATCGCGACGAGACTGGCGAGCCGCGCTTCGGAAGCGAGCAGGTCGTAGTGGGAGTTGTCGAGGCGAGCGCTGCTCACGTTGTAGCCAATGGAAAAGAGCGAGCGCTCCTCGTCATAGAGGAAGCTGAAGTCCATTTCGCTCACGAGCGCATCAGAACGAGCGGCGATTGAGTCGAGCTCTTGGAGTAGCTCTTCGGTCCTGCGTTGGGCTCGGCTGAGAGCAGGCGCAAGCTCTAGAGCGGAAGAGTCGGACGCGAGGTTCGGAGCGAGTGCAGAAGCGAGCTCCCCAAGCCGGCTCGCGAGTTCAAGGAAACGCGCGGGGCGCTGCGACTGTTCGAGAAGCTCTCGGAGCTCGGTCGACTCCTGCTCGCTCGCCTTCGAGAAGTAGCCCGCCGCCTCGAGCCAGATGAGATGGGGAGAAAACTCGGTCCAGGTTTCGATGGCCTCACTGAGTCCCCGGCGCGCCGCTTCGACCCATGACCGTGCGGCGGGAGAGCTTTGCTTTCGCTGCCATCCTGAGAGGAGCTTTTCGCTCTCTCGCACCGCTTCGAAAACCAGGGCGACAAGAGGCTCGCCGTTCCTGCGCCTCACCTCAAGAGACTCGATGAGCTCGATGAATCGCCTCTCAAGGGAGCTTGAGTCGGTCCGCGAGTGGTGGTCTCGTTCGGCCTTTTCGGCGAGGGAAAGGGCGTCGAGCGTGGAGAGGAAAAGACGCTCGGAGACGAGGGGAGTACTCTTGGCTTCCCGACAGTTCTCCGAGAGCGTCATCAGATAGCCGGCGAGGTTCCCGCTATCGACGGTCGAGACGTAGCGCGGCTCGAGGGGCTCGAGCGTCCGTGTATCGTACCAGTTGAGAATGTGCCCTTCTCGCTTCTCGAGCTTTTCGAGGGTCCCGAGCGTGCGTTGAAAGCGCCGCACGGCGCTTTTTTGGGTAATGAAGCCGAGGTCTCGAGCGGCGGCGACCGAGAGCAGATAGAGTCCTATGTTGGTCGGCGAGGTGCGGTGAGCGATGACGCCGCGCGGTTGTTCTTGGAAGTTGTCAGGCGGAAGATCGTGATCAAGGTCGCCGACAAAACGT
Organism: Pseudomonadota bacterium; assembly: GCA_023428245.1. Classification (GTDB taxonomy): domain Bacteria; phylum Myxococcota_A; class Polyangia; order Polyangiales; family Polyangiaceae; genus NIC37A-2. The sequence continues at coordinate 29,439 of JAEYYX010000024.1, read as the reverse complement.
TCGAAGAAGCGCCAGGTCTTGCGTGCGATGCGGCGGAAAGCGAGCGCCTCCGCATCGCCCCACGGCTCGACCGGTCGCTCCGGTTCGATCCGACTGACCCAAATGGCAATCCAAGGCGCGAGCGCCCACAGGGAGAGCACCGGGATAGCCATGGGAGTTGCGGGAGCTTCGAGCGCGATCAATAGCGCCATGACTCCGAGCGCGAGGAGCGCTGAGCCGAGTAGACGGGGAACGCGGAGCACGCTGTCTTGGTTACGGCTCGCTGCGTCGCGCATGCTCACCCACTCGAGCAAGTGGCGGCGACTCCAGAATTGGCGGTAGAGGGCGCGAACGATCGCGTCGAGACTGACGAAGGTCTGATCGAGGAGGAAAGTGAGCGAGAGCCAAGCCTGCTTGGCATTGCTCTTCAGATCTCCACCGAGTCCGCCGAGCCAGTCGAGCTGAGAATCGGCTCGAGCGAAGGCGAACACGAGTCGACCGAACACGGGCACCCAGAAGACCGAGACGAGGAGCAGCGTGCTGACGTAGGAGGCTTTGAGGCCCATGGCCCAGGTGGCCCCCATGAACAGCACGAGCGCGGGCGGCAGCAGGCTACGGCGCAGATTGTCGACGACGCGCCACGTGTCGAAGGCGCGGAAGTCGAAGCGTCTCGTTCCATTCTCCGCCGGAGTCTTGGGGAAGAGCCAGGGCAATAGCTGCCAATCGCCGCGGATCCAGCGATGCTGACGCCCAGCTGCGACGGCGTAGGAAGCGGGTTGTTCATCGAGAACTTCGATGTCGGATACGAGCGCCGCGCGGGCGTAGATGCTCTCGAAGAGGTCATGGCTGAGGAGCTGATTTTCTGGCACTCGACCGGCCATGACGGCGCTGAATGCGTCGACGTCGTAGATGCCTTTGCCTACAAAGGAGCCTTCGCCGAAGAAGTCCTGGTACACATCGGAGACCGCCGTCGTGTAAGGATCGATGCCGGGCGGCCCTGCCGCGAGCCTCGCGTAGATCGAGCGCCGTGCACTCATCGGTGAGGTGCCAACGCGGGGCTGGAGCATGGCGTGACCCCGCCAAACGCGGCCAGCTTGTGCGTCGACCCACGGGCGATTCAACGGGTGTGCGATGGTGGCGACGAGGCGGCGAGCGACACCTGGCGGCAGCTCGGTGTCCGTGTCGAGGGTGATGACGTATTTGATTCCTTCGAGCACGCTCTTGGGCGCAGTGACCACCGAGAAGGTGGTGTCATCCTTCCCGCGTAGAAGCTGATTGAACTCGTGGAGTTTGCCGCGCTTTCGCTCCCAACCGAGAAAGCGCTGCTCCTTGTCGTCCCAAACGCGCGAGCGGTGGAAGAGGAAAAATCGGGGTCGCGGCGTCTCACTGTTGAGCTCTTCGATGCCCGCGCGCACGAGCTCGAGGAGCTCTCTGTCCTTCTCCGTTTCTGCGACGTCCGCGTCGGGGAAGTCCGTCAGGAGCGCGAAGGTGAGATGTTCATCAGGATTCGCGAGACTCCTGACCTCGAGTTCCTCAAGCAGGCTCCTGACTTCTGCTTCGTTGCCGAGGAGCGTCGGTACGACCACCATCGCCGCGCACTCTTCCGGAACACCGTCATCGAAGTCGAACTTCGGCAAGATGCGCGGAGGAACCATCGCAACGATTGCTGCGTTCACAATGGCCACAGCGATTTCACTCGAGGCGAGGAGCAGGCCCGGAAGAAGGATCGCCCTGAGCCAAAGAGGCGCATTTGCGCTTGCGAGCGCGGCCCAGGCGAGGGCTCCGAGCGCAGCCGTGATGAGCGCAGCGCTGCCCAAGTAGAGCAGGGAAGGGTGCTTCCGGACAAAGCGCTCGACGCGGTGAGCGAGGCCCGCGTGGTAACGGAGGTCACGCCAGAGTTCAGTTTGGCCGTCGTCTTTGAGGTAGTAGCCTACGTGGGCGCGATAGTCTTCACTTGTGCCTTGGCCGAGGATAGCCAAGTTAAGGGCAGACTCAGCGACGCGAAGCTCGCTCTGTTTGCTCGCTCGCGAGAGCCGTTCGATACCGTGCCTGTATCGATCGCGCGAGACGGCGTCCATTTTCGAGTAGACGCCGCTCGGGTCGCGCCGCAAAATCTCCTCGACCAAGCTCGTACTGTCGAAGAACACGCTCCAGTCGAGGGTATTGATCGAGCGCATGCTCGTGATCGCATTGCCGACCGAGACCTGAGCTGCCGCCTGTTTGAGGTGGTGGCGCCGCGTGAGCGCTTCGGAAGACGTTCCCATCCTCTCTGCCAGCTCGTTGATCCAAGCGAGGGCTTCGGGCGGGGCCTCGTCATGCTCACGCAACCGGCGCAGCAAAGTCACGAGGAACGCGTCGCTTGGGGTCTGCTTGCGAGCCGTTTTCTTCAGTTCGGCCAGTGCTTCTTGGGGGTCTTCGCTGCGTGCGGTCTGCTCTCCATCGAGCGGGTCTTTTTCGCCGAGCAGGCGGCGTGCCCAGGCATTGGCTTGGTCGCGATCGACTGCCTGAGCCTCTGATGTGGCGAGTGCAGCGACTGCGAGCACAAGGCCCAGCCTGAGCATGATCGGGATAGCCCAGATCTCTCCGATCTTGAGCGCCCGCTGTTTCTGGTAGGCGGCCACAAATCGCTCGAGAGTCTCGAAGTCGACGTGAAAGTCCGTGTAGCGGAGGTAGTCGAGACAGAGCGCGTAGACGAGAGGGTAGCCACGCATCTTGCCGCGGCTCATGCGCGGCAGCTGGACGAGGTACCCCCAAGGCAGATCTTCTTCGATCTCTCGGAGCTGGCCTTCGACGACGTGGCCGTTGTCGAGCAGCCAGAGCTCAGCGGGAGAGGGATCTCGTCGCCGCTCTGCTCCCACCGCTAGGATCTCATAGGCTTCGCGGATGCTCTGCCGCACTCTGCGAAATCGGCGGCGCAGAGGGCTCGGTCGGCCGCGGTCTGTCTTGAGCCCGGCGTGGATTCCCCCGAGGCGCTCGGCGTGGTCCAGAAGGAGCACTTCGGGGAGGATTTCGCCCCGAAGATGTTCTGGATCGTCCCAGATGGAGTCCTCGTCGAGAGAAGAGAGAACAACGCGAGCGGGGGCTAGCGAGGGAACAGGTTGATTCATCGGAGCGGAAAATTCCGAAGACCGGTCAGCCCGCCTGCGCGAGTGGGGAGCCCGGGGCCGCGAGGGGATGGAGCCATGTGCCGTTGATGAGAGGCCAGTCCGATGCGTGCTGAACGCAGGAAGCGAAGGCGTCTTCTTCGTGAACGAAACAGCCGGCGTTCCCGCCACAGATGGGGCAGGGCGCCTGGGTTGTAACGGCGCGCCAAACGGCGTCTGCAAGAGTTCCTTGGGGCCTACCCAGTGGGATCCGTGTCGTCATCGTGATTCTTTGCTCCTCGGCTCGAAGAGCACAGCATCAATCGTGCCAGGCCCAGGCGCTGGCGCTTTGGTAACAAACGATTCGGACGCCCCGGGGAAAGCGTACCCCCCTCGACGATCATGGGCATTTGGTAGAGAGCAAAAGTCACTCAGGCGTGCCGAATTGCCACACCGTCTTGTCGCGCGCGCTGTGTAGGAAGGGCCGCGTGCATCATGGTCAAGGTGTCCTGTCGGAGCTTGAGTCAGTGAGCTCGACTCGACTGCTAGATGTGAAAAGCCCCCCGACGGGAAGGACCGAGGGGGGGCTATCCAGCTACGGCTGCTGGCGCGTCGTGAGACCGGGCGGACGAGAGCGCAGCCGTGCCACTCTCGAGACGTGTTCTAGGTCTGGTCGTTCAGGTCGGGGGTGTGTTTTTTGGCGAGTTCTTCGGCGATCTCGTCGGCTAGGTTGTCCCGACCGTCGTCGTCTTCTTCCTCTTCCTCTTCTTCGTCTTCTTCAGCATCGTCCTCTTCGTCGGAGGGCCAGCCGACAGGCTGCTTCTCACGGAGCGACCACACGATGCCGAAGGCGCCGAGAAGGATGCCCGGGACTGACAGGAACTGTCCCATATCGAACAACGCGTTCGGATCGAACACTTGGTGTTCCTTCCAGAACTCGACAATGAAACGACCGCTGAAATAGACGATGAAGAAGGTAGAAATCAAAAGGCCGCGCGGGCGCTTCTCCTTGCCCGCGAGTCGATCCGCGAGCCAAATGCAGAAAAGGACGAAGATGCCGAGGAAAGCCTCGAAGGCCTGGGTCGGGTAGCGCAGCGGCGCCTCGGCGACTCCCACGTCGTAACGGGGAAAACGAACGCCCCAGGACTGGTCGGGAACAACGCGGCCGACAATCTCCGAGTTGAAGAAGTTTCCGACGCGAACCAAGGTCGCGCCGAGGGCTGCGGAGAACGAGAAACGGTCGGCGCCCTCCAAGAAAGGAACACCTCGCTTCTTCGTGAACAGCCACATGGCCAGGATGAGGCCCATGACCGCGCCGTGACTCGCGAGCCCGCCTTCCCAAATGCGGAGGACCCAGGAAGGATCGTCCAGAGCTTTCTCGAAGTCGTAGAAGATGACGTGGCCGAGGCGCGCACCGGCCAAGACACCGACGACGCCATAGATGATGAAATCGCCTGCGACCTCGGGACTGCCTCCGCCGCGTACGATCTGCCAGTTCAATAGGGCGTAGCCTCCGAGGAAGACGCCCACGAAGAGCAAGCTGTAATAGCGGATTGCGAGGGGGTCTGGCAGGAAGCTCGAGGCGACCGCGATCACCGCGCCCATAAAGAGCCCGAAGGTCGTGAGGTCGTTCTGTTTCTTGATCAGCCCGAACAGGAGCATCAAGACTGCGATCCCGCCCACAAAAAGGAGGAGCGGGCCTTTCGGCAGTTCAACGGCTACGGGGCCTACATCCCAGGTAAAATTCGGCACGTGCGCCTCTTAACACGCTCCCGAGCACATATCATCCCGGGATAAGTCCCCAATTTTCGAGGAAATCCAGGTCAGGCGCCGAGGCCAATGCCCAGGCGAGCGAAACCCTTCTCCGCCTCAGCCGCCCAACCTCGATTGGCGAGGGGCGAGGCCGGGCTTGGATGCAGGATCGTGCCGATCTGGACCTCTGTGCCGGCGAGGGCTCGTTCCGCTTGCCTCATCGCGAAAGCTCCGACCCCTATCACCCATTCGGGCTGCATGACTCGACAGATCTCCGTGAGCGCCTCATCGCAGACGCTCTGGAGCTGAGACTGGAGGTCTTTCGGAAGCTTGTCGGGAGTGAGGTTGGCTCCGGTCTCGCTCATGAACACCAGCGGACAGTAGTTGACCACGAAGAACCGCTCGAAGAAGCGCTCCGGGGTCTTGAAGCGGTCTCGAACCCAGCCCCAGAGCCTCGTCCCGCTCACTTCGCTCTTCGGACACTGAAATCCAGTCACCGGTCGCTTGGGGTGCTCTAGCGGGGGTCGACCGACTCGGCCCTCGACCTTCAAAAAGTCCCGGACCATAGCGACATCGCCAAACGGGACCCCAGTCTGCGTCATACCGAATGGCCCGGGGTTCATCCCGAGCAGCACGATCTCGCGCCGACCCTGCCCGTAGAGTTTGAGGTACTTCTCGTGGGGCACCCGAGCGTAGTCGAGGGGATTGTAGACGTAGGCGGCGGCGCTCCCGACGTCGATGGCGTCGACTTTTTCCGAGAGGCGGCGGCTGATGCGCGCGAGGGTCACGGGTTCGGTTCCCCATAGCCGCAGTTCGCCCAAGTGGCTACGGGTACAGCATTTCTGCAAAGGCCCGAGCGCATCATTCGACAAATCGCCGCCCTGCCATAGAGTCGGACCGCGATGTCCTTCCCCCTTCCTCTCCGCGGCGCACAGAACCCCTCCTCGACTCGCGCGGGAACGAACCCGGGCTCTTTTGCCGAAGCCGCTGCGCTCGGTCAGGCGCGGACCTATTCCTCGCCCGATACTCCCGGGATGCCCGCGCCCAGCGACAAGACAGCTTGGGACTTTCTTCCGCCGGGCTTTGAGCGCAGAGGCGAGTTCGCTGTTGCTCCCGCCGGCTACGAGCCGAAGACTCAGCTCGAGTTCGCTCGTCTCGGCGTCGTAACCAAGGAGATGCGTGCCGTCGCTGAGCGAGAACCGCACCTCACACCCGAACAAATTCGCGATGAGATTGCGGCGGGTCGAATGATCATTCCTGCCAACAGAGTGCACCTCAGCTACGGGCTGCCCCCGATGTGCATCGGGCGCGCCAGCAAGACGAAGGTGAACGCGAACATGGGCGCGAGCCCTGTCTCGTCGGGCACCGACGAAGAGGTCGAGAAGCTGCGCTGGGCCGAGAAGTGGGGCGCGGACACGGTGATGGATCTTTCGACGGGCGGCGATCTCGACGCTTGTCGCGAAGCGATCATCAAGAACTCTCAAGTGCCGATCGGCACTGTACCGATCTATTCGATGATCATCGGTCGCAAAATCGAAGATCTGACCGAGAAGATCATCATGGAGACCCTCTTGCATCAGGCAAAGCAGGGGGTCGACTATTTCACGATCCACGCGGGCGTGCTCCGGGAGCACCTCCCGTACGTCAAAGATCGCTTGATTGGGATCGTGAGCCGCGGCGGTTCGCTGCTCGCCAAATGGATGCTCGTCCACAAGAAACAGAACCCCATGTACACGCACTTCGACGAGATTTGCGACATCATGCGGGAGTACGACGTCTCGTTCTCGCTCGGTGACGGCCTTCGGCCCGGAGGGCTCGCGGACGCGACAGATCTGGCGCAGCTCTCGGAGCTCCAGACGCTCGGTGAGCTCACGGAGCGCGCTTGGAAGAAGGGCTGTCAGGTTATGGTCGAGGGTCCGGGACACGTCCCCTTCGATCAGATCGAGTACAACATGAAGCTCGAGCGACGCCTCTGCCACGGCGCGCCCTTCTATGTGCTTGGACCGCTCGTGACCGATATGTTCCCCGGTTACGATCACATCACGAGCGCGATCGGTGCGACCGCGGCCGCGTACCACGGCGCGAGCATGCTCTGCTACGTGACCCCCAAGGAACACCTCGGCCTTCCCAAGAAGGACGACGTGAAGCAGGGGTGTGTCGTTTATAAGATCGCAGCTCACGCCGCGGATGTGGCGCTCGGTATCCCCGGCGCGCGCGATCGTGACGACGACGTGACAAGGGCCCGCGCGGCGCTCAACTGGGAGCGGCAGTTCGAGCTGTCCTTCGATCCGGATCTCGCGCGCGCTTTCCATGACGAAGATCTCGACGTCGACACCGATTTCTGCGCGATGTGCGGGCACGACTGGTGCTCGGTGCGAATCTCGAAAGAGATCGCAGAGTTTGCGAGCGGCAAGGCGGAGGGCTTCGAGCGTGAGCGTGTTCTCAAGTCGAAGGCTCTGACTCCCGAGCAGCGGGAGATTCTCGAGAAGCGGGGGGTTCTCTCAGCGACGGAGATTCACCGCCTGGCCTCGAAGACGAAGCGCGCCCTGGGCGATGAGCATGGTAAGGCGGTGTGTCACTCGGACGTAGCTCCGGCGGATGAGGCGGAGCGCATTCAGGAGGAACGGCTCGTGCACCTTCGGCGGAAAGAGACCGCGGCCGAGTAGGTAGTCGGCTTCGCGCCTCGGGTTTGTGTGCATTTTTGTAGGGCATCCAAACCCACCACACACTTGCCGGGCCCGCGGAATTGGTTGTAAGAGATATCGCATGAGAAAACTCTCCCGATATGCTCCGATCCTGGCCGCCCTTTTGGGCGCTGTCACCTTCGCTGCCCCGCGTGAGGCTCAAGCTCTCCGCACAACGCCGAAGGGTTCTATGGCTCTGGCCGCCGAGCGGCTTACGGGCTTGTCCTTGACATTCCCCCAGCAAGGGGATGTCTTCTTCTCGACGCACTTGCTTACGGCCTACAATTTTGCGCCCGGTCAGACCTTCCAGCAGAACCCACGCATTGGTTTCGACTACTTCGTGATCGACGGTCTCTCACTCGGTGGAAGCGCGGGCCTCGGTTACAACGGTCGAAACGAAGCTGTCGAGTGGTCCGTCCTACCGCGCGTCGGCTACAGGTTCGGCCTCTCGGCCACATGGGATTTCTGGCCCCGCTTGGGCGTCGGGATCTACGGCATCGGCGGGACCGGGAACAATTTCACCACCGGCGTGATCAGCTTGGAGTCTCCGTTCGTGTGGAAGGTACACCCGGCGATCGGGGTTGAGCTGACTCCTGCGCTCGACATCGGTCTCGCGAGCGGCGCACCGATCGCTCTCGGCGGGACCGTCGGCGTCGTCCACACCTGGTAATCGATAGGACCGAGAGAGGCGGGCAAGACGGGGGACCCGCCTCTCACCCTTCCGGCTGATTGCGCGCGATCCGGGCCAGGAGTTCTGCCTGTTCGTCGTCGCTCAGCCCGGCCAAATCTTCGGGAACGAGCTCGCGCGGGAGGCGGTATACGCCATCCAGCCAGTTCTGGAGATCGAGCTTCTTGCAGCGGGGAGAACAGAAGGGCCTCGCCGGCGAGAGGTCGGGGCCAAGCTCGGTACTGCACATCGGACAGCGCGCCATACGCCCTTCGTTTAGCGGAAAACTCCCCATTCGTCCTGTTCCGAAGCGGGCGCGGGCTTTCACGTTTTTTGATTCAGATCGAACGAACGTGGTACCCGGGAGAGAGGTGGATGAAAGAGAAGTTCCTCCGGAGGAGGGCCGCGCCCGGGTCCGGCCAGAGCTTTGGATCTCGTCGACCTATTTTGCAGAAGGCTTCCCCTACGGAATCATCAACTCCCTCGCCGAGATCTTATTTCGGGACATGGGAGCGAGTCTCGCGGGCGTCGGACTGACCTCGCTCTTTCACCTGCCCTGGAACTTCAAGTTCCTCTGGGCTCCCATCATGGAGCGGACGCTTTCGATGCGCCGCTTCATTCTCCTCTTCGAAGTAGCTCTCCTCGGTCTCTTCGTCGCCGCGGGGGGCGTCGTTTTCTTTCGGGACGGCTTCGGCCCCGAGCTGACCTTGGTCTTGCTCTCCGCGATCTTTCTTTTTGCGGCTTTTGCATCCGCCAGCCACGACGTCGCCATCGACGCCTTTTACCTCGAAGCGCAAAGCGAAGAGGAACAGGCTCGCCACGTCGGCCTCCGGAGCTCTGCATACAAGGTCGCATCCATCATCGTTCGCGGCCCGGGACTCGCACTGGTTGCGGCCATCGGTTGGACGCTTGGACTCTCAGCCGCCGCCGTGGTGCTTGCTGCCCTCGCTCTCTTCCATCTGCGGGTGCTCCGGCGCCTCGAAGAGGTTCGAGCGGCTTCGCCCGCTGTGAGCCAGGTGGGGCCCAATGCGCAAGAGAAGAGTTCCAGGAGGTGGTTCGTTTGGCTTTTCGGGTGCATCGCGCTTGCCTCTCTTCTCACATTTCTCTCCTATGAGGTGCCAGCGGTCCGGAACGCGCTGACGGGCCCCAGTGCCATGCTCGTCTGGAGCGGGCTGCTCGTGACGGGGCTCGCCCTTGGAATTGTGGTGTCGCGCCGCCGCCTTCAGAACCTCCGTGGCGAGGGCGCCTTCTCGCGCCTCCTCATCCATCCCCATTTCCTCGCGGTCCTCGCTTTCATTGTGAGCTTCCGCCTGGGCGAGTCATTCCTGCAGAAGATGAAGTGGCCGTTTTTGAGTGAGTTCGTGGGACTCACCAAGGCGGAGTACGGAACCTTGAACGGAACGATCGGGGTGATCGTCTCTTTCCTCGGGCTCATTGTCGGGGGTCGCCTGATCGCGCGCGACGGCCTCGAGCGCTGGTTCTGGCCCTTCATTTTGGCCCAGAACATCCTGAATCTTCTCTACGCAGTATTGGCGCTCGTCCCGGGCGAACTCCTCAGCCACGAGCTCGACCTTTGGGCCGTAACGCTTGTGATCGTCGTCGAAGAGTTTGGAGCAGGGCTTGGCGCTTCGGTGCTCATGGTGTTCGTGATGCGTCTTTGTCACGGACAACACCGCGCGAGTGAGTTCGCGCTCCTGACTGCGGTGATGACGATTGGCTTTACCGTCTCCGGGGCTGTCAGCGGCTACGTCGCTCAAGCTATCGGGTACTTTGGCTTCTTCGTCGCCTCTTTCTTCCTCACCCTCCCCATGATGGGGCTCGCATCCACCGCGCTCCGAAGGTCCCACGACTTCGCGCCCCGTGCGGCGTCCTCATGACGCCGCGTCGTGACGCTGCGCGTGCGGAAAGGTCAAGTCGGAAACCGACTCAGCTTTGCTGGAGGAGCCCGACGAGGGTTGTCGGTTGAATGCGGTAGTCCTTGTGACAGTAGTCGCAGCCGATCTCGAGGACTTGTCCGTCGTCGATCATGGACTGGATCTCTTCCCGAGGTAGCGTCGCCAGCGCGCCGAGCACACGGCTCTCGCTGCACCAGCACTCGAAGGCGATCGGCGTGGTCTCGAGCCGGGTATGAGGCATTCGGTAGAGGAGCTCTCCGAGCAGTTCCTCGGGCGAAAATCCGGGTCCGAGCAGGTGATCGATGGTTCGAAAGTCTTCGAGCCGCTCCGCCATCACAGCCAGCGGTGCCTTGCCCACCTCGGGCAAGAGCTGAACCATGTAGCCGCCAGCCACAACCGAGTCCCCTTGGATGCGGGTGCTCACAGCGAGCATGGTGTCGACCTGCTCGGAGTTCTGCATGTAGGCCATCATCGCCTGGGTCGTTGAGCCACCGGCCTCGATATGAACTGTACCTTGACTGATGGAGCCGTTGTGCAGCGTCCTCATCATGCGCAGCCTATCGAACACTTCGGTCGAGCCGAGCGCACTTCGATTCTGGATGAGTCCGCGGGTGCGCCCCTCGGGTGCCGAGTCGGCCACGAGCGATGCTCCGCCACCCTGAGCACTCAAGATGCCTTGGACCCTGAGCCCGGGCGCCATGGTCTCTCGGAACAGGACCGTCGCTGTCAGGAGGTCACCGAGCGAGGTTGCGATCGATGAGGGCGCTTCTTGTGCCTTGAGGATACCCTGAACCGTATGGGAGGTGCGCGCGACGATCACGCGGAACGAGGCGTCATCGGTGATGGCGCGGATGGCGTGATCGTCTGACTCTTGCTCGAAGCTCATGCCTCTTGAGCCTCCCAGATGAAGGGCGAAAGGAAAAGGCGGCCCAGGGCGTTTTTATCGGACCGAGAAGATCCCCTCTTCGCCGCCTGGCGGGGTCGCGTAGAGCTGGAGGTTGATCAGGTAGCGAGGTCCCTGGAAATACTCGAGAACCATATCGTGGTCGCCGGGGCTGAGCTCGACCGTCGCTCTTCCTACGCGCGGCGGGTGGACTCCGTCGTTCGCGAGAACGAGCTTGCCGTCGATGTAGAGCTTGGTTCCGTCGTCGCTCGAGATGCGGAATTTCCATCGCCCTCCTTGGCTGACGTGGAACGAACCGGAATAACGGATCGCAAACCACTCGAACTTGTTCTCGATGCCTGGGAAGCCCTGACTCCAATCGCGGGCGGGAATGTCCCACTCACAGGCGTAGACGACGCTGATCGGGTTCAGCTTGGTGAAGTCGGTGGGGAGGCGCTGAGAATTTGCGCGGATCGGGTAAACGATTCCTTCGAAGCAGCCTCGCACCGGCTCTGCGTAGCCGAAGACGTTGGGCGGGGGCTCCTCCGGCGGATCAATCGGCTCGATCTCGGTAGGCTCGGGCTCGTCGACCGGAGGCTCGGGCTCAGGAGTCGGTTCGGGCTCCTGCTCAGGCGTGGTCACCGAGGGCGTCGGCTTCTTGGGCGGATCCTTCTGCAGATCGGGATCTTTGGCCGGAGGATCTTTCTTCGGCGGCGCGGTTGTGGGCTCAGGTTTGTCGGGCTTGGGCTCGGTCTTGGGTTTGTCGGGCTTGGGCTCAGTCTTCGGCTTGTCGGGCTTGGGCTCGGTCTTCGGCTTGTCGGGTTTCGGGGTCTCGACGACCGGGGCCTTCGGTTCCTTCTCTTTCGGCTTCGAGTCGCCAGAGCTCCCCTTGCTTCCGCCTGAGCCCTTCGCGCTCCCGCTCCCGCTCCCGCTGAGTGACCCGGAGCCACTTGCCTTCCCGGAGGCTGAGCCGCTGAGCGACCCCGTGAGCGAGAACTTCCCGCCGACCTTCACCAGGCTCTTCCCTTGAAAGTCCGTCTTCTTCGTCGCGCGCCCCATGCCGCTTGCGCGCGGCGCCGATTGGAAATGGGCGCTCGTTTTGAACTCGCTCTTGGTGCCGTCTTTGGAGCTCGCTGAGGCGGAGCCCGAGGTCGAAGCGCCGGTACTCGCACTGAACGAGCAGGCCTCAAGGGTGAAGGCTGAGACGAGCAGAACGCCGGGGGCCAGTCGGGATTTTTTCATAAAGACGGGTGGTGGGTGAGAAGTCGAGGGTATTCGAGTGGGTACGGAGGGTTTTCGGGAGATCTTCCCTTATGGGGCGCCGAGGGCGGTTCGGGCCGCAACGATTGTGGCCTCGATTTCGGTGGGGCCGTGGCAGGCGCTGAGGAACGCCGCTTCGAATTGGGATGGAGGCCAGTAGATGCCTTGCTCACGAAGGCCGCGGTGGAACTCAGCGAACCTTTGGGTGTCGGCCTTTTTCGCGTCCTCCCAGCTCGTGACCCTGTGCTCGGCGAAGAAAAGCGTGATCATCGAGCCGACCCGCTGCACGACTCCGGGGACCTTTGCGCTCTTGAGTGCTTCGTTGAGGCCGGTTTCGAGCGCCTGTCCTTGGGTCTCGAGGTGCTTGTAGGTCTCCCCCGTGATGCCGCGGAGTGTGGCCATGGCGGCGGCGACGCTCAGCGGGTTCCCGCTCAAGGTGCCCGCCTGATAGACGGGGCCGAGCGGAGCTAACTTTTGCATCACATCGCGGCGTCCGCCGTACGCAGCCATGGGCATCCCGCCGCCCAAGATTTTTCCGAGGCAGGTCAGATCGGGGCAGAGGCCGTAGCGCTCTTGAGCTCCCCCCGGTGCGACGCGAAAACCAGTCATGACCTCGTCGAAGATCGAGAGCGCTCCGTGCTCTCGGCATAGCTCGACGATCGCCTCAAGGAACCCCGGCTCCGGCGGCACACAGCCCATATTGCCCGCGACTGGCTCTACGATGACCGCGGCGATCTGCTGGCCGTGACTTGCAAAGAGCGCGCGGAGCGCGGCGACATCGTTATAGGGGGCGCTCACCGTGTGCTTGACGATTTCGGCAGGCACGCCTGCCGAATCCGGGTGACCGAAAGTGGCGGCTCCGCTTCCCGCTTGCACCAGGAGGCAGTCAGAGTGCCCGTGGTAGCCGCCCGCGAACTTCACGATCAGAGGGCGACCGCTGAATCCACGGGCGAGACGGAGCGCGCTCATCGTGGCCTCCGTCCCGCTCGAGACGAACCGGACCATCTCCATCGAAGGCATGCGGCGCGTGACCTCTTCGGCCAGCTCGACCTCTCCGAGCGTCGGTGCTCCGAAGGAGAGACCGCGCCCGAGCGCCTCGCGTACTGCGTCCAAGACGGCTGGCGCCGCGTGTCCCAAGATGGCCGGACCCCAACTACCAACGTAGTCGATATAGGTCTTGCCGTCTTCGTCCGTCACGCGCGCGCCTGAGGCGCTGCGAATGAACGGAGGATCTCCGCCGACCGCGCGGTAGGCGCGGACGGGGCTGTTGACCCCACCGACCAGGACTCGTTCGGCGCGCTCTTGGATCGGACTCTTGCTCATCGGGGGGCTTCTACACCAAAAATTGTCCCTAGGAACGCGGGCCGCGTCGCGTCAGCGTTCGTCCGCCGCGGTGAGGCGTGCGAGCTGTACGAGCTCCGACCGCCACTCGGCGATCAGGCTCACTGTGCCCTCCGGCCACCTGTACCGGCTCAGTCGACCAAGCAGATGCAGGGTGTGGTCGCCGATCTGGCGACGGTTCGGGAAGCGGTGCATCGCCTCGCGGATACGCGCGGAGCCGAGGTCGGGGGCACCTCTCTCTCGGAGACACCAGGCCTCGGTGAGGAGGCGGTGTTGGTACGGCTCGGGTTCTTCGACGACGAGAGTGCTGGCCTCGGCGAGCTTGGCCTCCGCGAGCTCGAAATCGCGCCGCAGAAGGGCGACCTGGGCTTCGAGCACCTTCGACTCGACCACGCCCCACGGATCTCCCATATCGCTATAGATCTTCGCGGCCCACTCGACGTGGCGCTCCGCCTCGTCAGCCTCATCAGTGTCGATCGCGATCATAGCGAGCAGGCGGCGACAAGCGGCCTGGCCGCGGGGGGTGCGGAGCGATTCAAAGGCGGCGAGCGCTTCCTCGGCGCCGCGCGTCGCGGAGTGGAAGTTCTGGAGGCGGTGTTCGACGTGCGCGAGGGACGCGTCCGCCTGCGCCGTGCCGAGCCGGTAGCCGATGCGCTCGAACTCGCTGCGTGCACGGAGCGCCATGCGCCGCGATTTATCGACAGCGCCTTCACTGTGCTCGATCCAGCTCGACAGCAAAAGACAAAGACCGCGTCCGAGCGGCTGATCGCTCTCGGCGAAGTGTTGCTCGCTCGAGAGGACGAAGGCGCGGGCACTCTCGGGTTCGCCGAGCAGGTAGTCGATCTCCCCGAGCACCGATTCCGCCTGGGCTTGGCCGAGGATGTCTCCGACACCTTTGAAGGTTTCGAGCGCTGACTCAGCGAGCTTCTTACCTTCGCTCAGATTCCCGAGCTCAGCGAAGATGTGGCCGAGCAGGCGCATCGCGTTTGCTTCATCGATCGGGAGAGAGAGCTCGCGGAACGTCGCCCGCGCCCGCTCCGCGTAGTCGCGGGCTTCGGTGGTCCGACCGACGTGGCGCAGGGCTTCGGATCGCCAGCGATCTTGGTGCGCCCGCATTTCGCCGTGGAGGCGACCCCTGAGCAGGTCGAGGTCGCTCAGAGTCGAGAGCGGCTCACGCGCGCCGTTCCAGGACGCATGGAGGAAGTCGAAGAGGAGCGCCGCCGCGCTGTTTGGATCGCCGCCTTGGATCAGGTTCATGACCTGTTGGCGCACGACGCGGCGTGAAGAGGCGAGAGGGTGTTGTTTGAGCGCGTCGGCGGCGGCTCGATAGATACGGGTTCGATCGGGCCTCTGAGCGAGCTCCGCGGAGAGATACTCCTGAAGCAGAGCATGAGGCCATGAGTAGCGTCCTGGTCCTCTAGGGATCAGGACTTCCGCGCGCTGCAGCGCAAAGATGCACTCGTCTGCCGCGAGCCCGAGATCTTCGAGCAGCGGCCGGAGCACTTCGCGGCGCAGGTCGCTCGAGATGGCCGCGATCGCGTAAGCGGCGAGCCTGTAGCGCTCGGGAACCGCGTCGAGGCGGGCCTTCCAGAGCTCGGCCGTCGTCTTCGGGCGCACCGCCAAGGCATCAGGAGGAACGCTGTAGACGCCGTCCTTTTGGACCATCTTGCCGTCGAGGGCCCAGGCGTGAAGCTGTTGAAGCGCGAACAGGGGATTTCCGCGGCTGCGCTTGGCAGCTTCTTCGACGGCGTCCTCCTCGAGAGGGAGCGACCGTCGCAAGAGCTCTCGGGTCGTCTCTGGCTCAAGCGGCGGGACGTCGATCGCGACTCCGCCCATCTGCTCCACCAGCTTCTTCAGCCTCTCGGCAGAGGGCGTCCCGAGGTGCACGTCTTCCGCGCGCACGGTGCCGACAATCATGTACGGCTGGTCGCGATCTTCGACGGACATGCGCTGGAAGCCTTCGAACGTGCTGTCGGAGGCGTTATGAAGATCATCGAGCCAGAAGAGGAGCTTGCGCCCTTGGCCGACCCGGCGCACCACATGACGCGATACAGTCCGGCGCGTCGCGACCGAGTCGATTGCAAAGCGCACACCGCTCGGTCCGATGGGAGCGTCGGGACCCTGGGGATTGGGTCGGAACCACTCAGCGGCACCCGCGACCCAGGTGCGCCCTTCGCGGTCCGCCTTCTTGATGTTCCAGCGCTGCAGGAGCGAACGTTCGATGGCGGCGCGCTCAGCGCGCTCGAAGTTGTAGTAACGTGTCACTGCGCCCACGACGCCGTCGAGAGGTCCGCGCAGGGGCCTATAACGGGCCATGAGCGGGACCATGGTCCCTTCTTCATGCACGGTCTGGCAGAGCCACTCGGCGATGCGACTTTTGCCTGCACCTGCGGGGCCCACGAGCAAGACGAGACGTTGGATCGGCTCAGGGCTCTCGATCACCTCGTCACAAATGGACCGGAGCTGAGCCCTGATGTCCTCGCGGCCGACCAGTGGGGACTGGCGGATGCTGATCAGGCTGGTGGTGCGCTCCGTCTCTGCGTCGAGGTTCGGATTGCGCCCAGGGCGACCTTGGCCTTCCGGAAGGGGCCGGACCGGAGCGGAGCGGATTTTGGGGAGAATGAAGCCGTCCCTCGTGACGCGCTTGGGCGCGAAGGCCGAAAAATCTCGCCGCGCTTCGGCTGCGAACTCGTAGCGCGACCAGGGGCGCTTCTCGAGCAGGCGCATTACGAAATCGACGAGCTCCACGGGCGTCTCGAAGACGGGGATCAGGCGCGGAACTTCGGAGTAGGCGTGTTTTCGGAGCAGCTCTTTGGCGTTGCCCGTGAAGGGGGGGGTGCGTCCGATCAGGCGATACAAGATGCAGCCGAGGGCGTAGAGGTCTGTCGCGCCGCAGACGTGGTGCTGCTCGTGTTGGATCTGTTCCGGCGCCATGTAACCGGGGGTTCCGGCGCCTGCGTGAGGCTTGAACTCGGGGGCCTTTTCGCCGTCGAGACGCTCGTCGTGAGTGTCGGCTTTCAGCCAGGCGAGACCAAAGTCGAGAACATGTACGAGCGGCGGCTGACCGTCCCGTTCCTCGACGAGAACGTTGGACGGCTTGAGGTCGCCGTGGACGATGCCGCGGGCGTGAGCGTGAGCGAGCGCGCTCAAGATCTGATCTGTGATGTAATAGATGTTCTGCCAGTTGAGCCCGGCGTGCGCGAGATCGTGGAGGCTCGTGCCCTTGGCGATGTCCATCACCAAGAAGGGCGAACCGTCCTTCAAGCGCCCAAAGTCACGGGCCCGCACGATGCAGGAGTGATCCAAGGCGGCGAGCGCACGCGCCTCCTTGTAAAACCACATCACATATTCTTCGGCGTGCTCGGTGTCGGGCACAACGACGCGCTTCAGCGCTACGCTTTCGCTCGCTGTGAGATCAGTGCAGCGATAGACGATGCCCATGCCACCTTCGCCGAGCACCGCGTCGACGCGATAACGCGAAGCGATCACGTCTCCTTTCAGGGCCTGCGTGTTGGCTTCAAGGATGCGCGCAGCGAGGGGAGGCGCTCCGCTCAAGGCGGCAGCGCTCGGGATCGACGGAGGTGCGCTTGTGCGAGTGATAGGGCCCGGCAGGGCGATGGTGGGCGGGTCGGGCTCGGGCTCGTCGAGAGCAGCGGCGCGGGCAGGGGCTACCCGGTTGTCCCGGGCTGTTTGGACCTCCTTGGCGTCGGGGCCCGTTGCAGTGGAGGCGCTCCCGAGAAGTTCAGCGTAGCTGTCGAGCGTGGGCACGGGAGGGGCCGCATCCGAGTCCCGTTTTCGGGTCGGCTCGTCCGAAGGCAGATCCGCGGCGAGCGCCTCGGTGTGGTTCGGGATCGGGGGCGGGGCCTCTGAGAAAGGGGCGCTATCCTCCGTCGCCAGGGGGACACTCAATGGTTGATGCTCCGAACGTTTGGCTCGGCCCACGCCTTTTCCTTGTCTAGCGCTGGTCATCGGGGCTCATCCAAGACATCGCGGACCACCTGGTCGCTGCTCGCGGCAGCATACCCTCGGAGGACGAGAACGGAAATTCCTGGCATGTTGAGGCCAATAGGCACCCGGTCTATAGCGCTGCCCACGCTGGGCTCCACCAGGGCAGGGCTCGAAAAAGCGACCCGCCCGCGCTTACCCGAAACCTTCGAAAGGGAATCCCTTGGCCACACTGAACGATCCGCCGCTTGCTGCTCGCGACCCCGAGATTTGGAATCTCATCAAAGGCGAGGAGAGGCGCGAAGTTGATAAGATCCGCCTGATTGCGAGCGAGAACTACGCCTCCCGCGCCGTGCTCGAAGCAACCGGGTCCATTCTGACCAACAAGTACTCGGAAGGGTACGCGGGGAAGCGCTACTACGAGGGTCAGGAGTTCATCGACCCGATCGAGACCCTCGCGATCGATCGGATGAAACAGCTCTTCGGGGCCGAGCACGTGAACGTTCAGCCTTACAGCGGTTCGCCCGCGAACTTGGCTGTTTACCTGGCCTTCTTGAAGGCGGGCGATCCGGTGCTCGGACTCGCGCTGCCCGCGGGAGGTCATCTCACGCACGGCTGGAACGTGAGCATCAGCGGCATGTATTTCAATAGTCGCGGCTACGGCGTCCGGCAGGGCGACCATCGCATCGATTTCGATGAGGTCCGGCGTCTGGCCCATGAGCACAAGCCGAAGCTGATCTGGTGTGGACACTCCGCCTACCCGCGGACGCTCGACTTCGCCCGCTTCCGCGAGATCGCTGATGAGGTTGGTGCGATCCTGGCCGCAGACATTGCCCACATCGCGGGTCTCGTTGCCGGTGGGGCCCACCCGAGCCCGATGGGGATCGCGGACGTCGTCACCAGCACCACGCATAAGACCTTCCGTGGCCCCCGCGGCGGCGTCATCTTCTGCAAAGCTGAGCACGCCAAAGCTATCGATAAGGCGGTCTTCCCCGGCATTCAGGGGGGCCCCCACAACCACACCACTGCTGCCATCGCCGTCGCAGCCAAGGAGGCTCTCGCACCCGAGTTCAAGACCTACGCAAAGAACGTGGTCGACAACGCACGTACCCTGGCCGAGGCGCTTCTTTCCTACGATTTCTCGCTCGTCACCGGCGGCACCGACAATCACATCGTGCTCATCGACCTGACGCGGAACAACGTGCCGGGCAAGGTTGCCGCTAAGGCTCTCGATCGCGCGGGTATCGTCTGCAACTCGAACTCGGTACCCTTCGACCAGCGCAAGCCCTTCGATCCCTCGGGTATTCGCATTGGCACCGGCAGCGTGACCAGCCGCGGCTTCGGTCCGAGCGAAATGAAGCGTCTCGCTAGCTGGGTTCGAGAAGTCATCAGCGCCCCCGAAGATGAGGCGCTCTTGGCGCGGGTGGCGGCTGAGGTTCGCGAGTGCTGCTCGGCGTTCCCCCCGCCTGGGATCGTGGTTTCGTGAGTCAGAGCGCGCCTTCTGCCTCCGGTTTGAACGCCGACCAGCTCGCGACGCTGCTCATTTCGTGTCCCGACACGAAGGGTATCGTCGCGGCTTTGGCCCAGCTCCTCGCGGGGCACGGCGCGAACATCCTCGACTCGGATCAGCACACCGATCGTTCCCTCGGTCAGTTTTTCCAGCGCATCGTCTTCGACACGTCGACGCTGATGACCGACCGAGGGACTCTCGAGCGCGCCATCACCGAGGTCGCATCTCGCTTCGGGATGCGACTTCGGCTGTGTTTCCCGGACCAAGGCAAGAAGCGCGTCGCGATCTTCGTCTCCGAGTACGATCACTGTCTCTACGATCTTCTGCTTCGGCATCGCTCAGGCGAGCTCTCCTGCGAGATCGTCGGGGTCGTGAGCAACCATACGACGCTGAGCCCTGTCGCGGCTCAGTTCGGCCTTCCCTTCTACCATTTCGAGAAGACCCGAGAGACGCGCGCGGCCGTCGAGGAGCGGGAGCTCTCCCTGCTCGCTGAGCTCAAGGTCGACCTGGTGGTGCTCGCTCGTTACATGCAAATTCTCTCCCCCGCCTTCGTGAAGGAGTACGCCGAGCGCGTCATCAACATCCACCACTCCTTCTTGCCCGCGTTCGTCGGAGGCCGCCCCTACCATCAGGCTCATGAACGCGGAGTGAAGCTGATTGGGGCTACGGCGCACTACGCGACTGAGGTCCTCGATGAGGGGCCGATCATCGAACAGGATGTGGTTCGTTGTTCCCATCGGGACACCGTCCTGGACCTGGTGCGCAAAGGGCGCGATCTCGAGAAGGTCGTCCTCGCGCGTGCCGTCCGGTGGCACCTCGACGATCGCATCCTTCCTTACGGCAATAAGACTGTTGTCTTCGAGTAAGCGGGCTCACTTGCGGAGCGCGCGCTCGAGGGCCCTGTCCACGGCGCTTGTGCTGAACCCGACCAAGATGGTTCCGCCGACGTCCAAGACCGGGATCGACGCTCCGCTCAGACCAGCGCTCGAGAGCTTCTGACGCATTTCCGCGCTCGCGCCGGGTTCTTCCTCGATGTCTTTCATCGTGACACGAACGCCCTTTTTCTTCAGGTATTCCTCGGCCATGTGGCACGGCTTGCACCAGCTCGCGCCGTAGATGATCGCTGAGAGTGCGCCCTCTTGGACCTCTTCGCGTTCGACGGGACGGGGACGAGCTGCGTCGACGCGCGCCTGACGCAGGGCTTTCCCTTGGCTCTCCCACTCATCGCGAGACATGGTGCGCGCTTTGGTCTTGTCGCCGCCGTCCGTGAGGTTCGTGACGATGACGCGGGATGGGTCGCTCGAGCCTTCGCTCAGGCCCAGGATCCTGACTGGGTCTTTCGATCCGTCGGGGATTTCGCTGCGGTCGGTAGTGGTCTGAAAGTTCCCCTCTTTGTCGACCCAGACGAACGCGAGGTTCGGGTCGTTGAGGTCGACATCCAGCGCGCTCTTTTCGGAGATCGGCGAAGAGTCTTTGGTTGTTTCCGACGACCCCGAGCGGCACGCGGGCGCGGCGACGCTGAGAGCGATGAGAATGAGCGTAGCCTGAGGGAAGAGGGCTTTAGTGGACATCCGTGACTTCGCGCGGGTCTTTGGCTCCGAGCGAGCGCAGGAAGAGCCCGCGTAGCGTCTCGACGACGCCGATCGTCACGTAACACGTGAGGAGCCAGATCAGGACGAACTTGGCATGGAACCTCTGCCAAACGAAGGCGCTCGAGGCCATGACGAGCAGGACCAAGATGACGGTTCGCAGGTTGAGCTTGAGGTCTTTGAAGGAGCGGAAGCGCACCGTCGAGACCATCAAGAGGCCGAGGGCGACAGTACCGATCCCGATCGCGACTGTATAGCGGGGATCGCCGAGCGCTCCGTCTACGGCGTGGTTTGCTACGACGAGGGAGATCAGGATGCCGGAGGCAGGCGGGGAGGGGAGCCCGATGATGTACTTGCCTGGCTTGGTCGGCTGACCTGTCTCGTCGGAGGAAATGACGTTGAAGCGCGCGAGTCGGATGGCTGCGCAGGCGATGAACGAGAAGGAGGCGAGCACACCCCAGGTCGGTAGGCGGTGCAGAACCCACTGGTAGACGAGGAGCGCGGGGGCGACGCCGAAGGAAATCACGTCAGCCAACGAGTCCATCTGCAGACCGAAGGCGCTCTGGGTCTTGGTGAGGCGCGCGACCCGCCCGTCCATCAGGTCGAAGAACATCGAGCAGAGCAGCAGGATGGCTGCTGTATAGAACTCGTCCGTGCCCGCTCCGGGGGAGGCCGCGACCCTGATCGCATTGAAGCCGCAGAAAACCGCCGCGAGGGTCACCGCGTTCGGCAAGACAAACAGGGTCTTCTTCAGGTCGAGCCGCCGGGGGCGGACCATGAGATCGCGATTGCGGCGACGGAGGAATCTGCGTTGCCGACGAAAGCGGGGACCGGTCTCAGGCGCGCTGCTCGGCCGATCGACCTCTGGCATCGGATCCACGAAATTCAACCTAGGATGTCCCCCGGTCCGCGTCAATTTTGGCCCGGCGCTCGGGTCCGCCTAGAATTTACGAGCCGTGTTCCGTCATTGTCCCCCCTCCTCGTTCGAGCGTGCGCTCGTCGCCCTTGGAACGGTGCTTTTCGTGGGCTGTGCTGCGGACCCCCAAGCGACGGTTCGAGCGCCCCAAAATGACTCAGAATTGGAGCAGTTACGCGCGGAGATGGCGCGGCTCGAGGAGCGTCTGGCCGACGCCTTGACCGAGCGGGACGCCGCCCAAGCCAAGGCGGAGAAGTGCGAAGAGCGGACGGTGGGCAGCAGGCACGATGAGCCTTTGGCTGCTCTCCCTGTCGTGAAGCTGGCCCCCTCGGACGCAAAGAACACGAGCACGACCGGGGGCCCCGAGTCCCGGCTCGTGGTGCGCGCCGAAGGGGACGCCGAAGGAGAGATTGTGATGGCTCCGCCGGTTCCTGACCCGGTTCCGCCGCCGAACTCTGGAGTTCGGCTGTCTGAAGACCCAGAATCCACCGTTCCCGAGAGCTCGAGCTCGCCTGCGAGCGCCCGACAGAAAGGTGCGACCAAGAAGTCGCCTGACACCTCCCCATGAAACAATTGATTCGGCAAAACACCTTCTTCTGCTCGAGCCATTCCTGGGCGGTATCTGGGATGATCGCTCTCGCGTCGCTCGTCGCTTCGGTCGCTTCTGCGCAAGACGCTCAGCAGACGGGGGGAGCTGATGTCACCACCGGGGGCACCCAAGGCCCGGTCGTCTCAGCCTCGCCCTATTACAATCCGAACGTCGATCTCGAGAAGATCAACTCGTACCTTCCCTCGTCTTCCCGGCCGATCGTCGACGGCAGGGACCAAGATGGCTTCGATCTGAATCGTTCCGGCCAAGGCGCCATCATTCTGTCAGGCCAAGGCGCCGACGCGGCCTATGGCGAGGATGGAGCTCCTGTCGGCGGCGAGATCAAGCGCAGCAAAGGCGCACGTGGACCGGTCCCCGAGTTTCACATGGTCAAGAAGGGGGACACATTGTGGCAGGTCTCCCAGACCTACTACCAAGATCCTCACGAGTGGCCGCGGCTCTGGAGCCTCAACCCTCAGCTCGAGAATCCGCATTGGATTTATCCGGGCGATCAGCTGCGGACCGCCCCCCCTGGGGGACAGCCTTTCGCTGCTGTCGCGGCGAGTGGTTCTCGCGAGAGCCGCCTCGGGGTCGGTAGTGGTCAGGCAGTCCCTTCAGGGACGATCTTCCTGCGCGACCAGGGCTACATCGGCGATCCCGAGCGGGACGTTTGGGGAGAGTTGGTCGGAGCCCGTGAGGATCGAATGATGCTCAGCGAAGGCAGCACCGTGTACATGCTGATGAACGACGGGGTCGACCTGCGCATTGGGCAGCGGCTGAGCGTGTTTCGTGATCTCCGTCCTCCCGCCAAGGTGCCCGGTGGGCGCACTCCAGAGGGGCGCCTCGTCAAAGTCTACGGCACTGTGCGGATCGATGGGTGGAACGAGAAGGAGCGGGTCGCCCGGGGGCAGCTCATCGAATCCATCGATGTAGTCGAACGGGGCCTCAAGGTCGGACCGGTCGGTCGGCGTTTTGACGTGGTGCCGCCCAAACCAGCTACTGCCGGGCTCGAGGCGCGCGTGCTCATGGGCATCCACCCGCACGTCTACTTTGGCCAAAACCAGGTCGTGTTCATCGACCGGGGCAACAAAGACGGCTTGGTCCCGGGGAATCGACTGCGAGCCGTGACGCGCGGCGACATCTGGCGGCGCAATCTTCGGGCGGGAGCCAAACATCAGCGACTTCGGGCGGAGACGGACCTGCCGGAGGATGCCCCCGCGACGACGACCCCGCTCCACGGCGACGACGAGAAGTTCCCCGACGAGGTGATCGGCGAGGTGACGGTGATCCGGACCGAAGAGGAGACGTCTCTCTGCCTGGTTTCGGAATCGAGCCGGGAACTTGTGCCGGGGGAGCGGCTCGAAGCTGTGGCGGGTTACTGAGCGGGGCGGTCGGTTTTCCCTCCGCCCGTCTGTGGGCTAGAAGTAGCCGATGAATCGGCGCCCCTACTCCCCGCGGGAAATCGCGACCCCGGTTCGCTAACACCATGGACGCCGCGGCGACTATCGCGTTTCTGATTGCGGTCATCGGGTACACGGTGGCAAGCACCCTCTTTTTCGGCGCGCTGCTCCGCAAGACGGCGTCTTCGTCGCTCCGCGTTGCCCGAGGGGCGCTCTTCGCGGCTGGGGTGGCCCACGCCGGGCTCATCCTTTGGTCGACGTTCATCGCTCAGAACGATCCGGTCGGCAGCATGCAATTCGCAGTGAGCGCAGCAGGGTGGGTGATGACGGCCGGATTTCTGTGGGCCGAGCCCCGCTATCAGGTCCAGGCGCTCGGAGCCCTCACGGGCCCCATCGCTCTCGCTCTCCTCGTGCTCGCGCAGTTCTTGTCGACTCCGGCTTGGGCTCCGCCCATTTCTCGGTTCTGGCTTGCGCTCCATGTCACCGCGAACCTGCTCGGGGTCGGGCTCTTTTTGCTCGCCGGAGTCGCCTCTGCTTTCTACCTCTACGTCGAGCGCAGTCTGAAGCTGAAGAATCCTGCGCTCCTTCCGGCTGGGATGCCCGCGCTGGATTCCCTCGACCTGCTCGCCTTTCGCTTTCTGATCTTCGGTTACCCCTTCTTGACCTTCGGGATCGTAACTGGAGGAATTTTCTTTTCGGAGCTCGGAAACGCGGGCTCTGCGTCTCTGGGGCGAGCGGTGCTCGGCTACATCTCCTGGCTCTTCCTCGGGACCGTGCTCGTTTGGCGGGGGGCCCTCGGTCATCGCGGGAAAAAGAGCGCGTTTGGGACCTTGGCGGGCGTCTTTTGTGTCCTCCTTCTGCTTGCCTCCTATTTGGTTCGGAGTGCCGAGGACGAACCCGCGGAGCATGCGACCTTCGAGAAAGACCAGGGGAGTTGGAGCGCATGATCGCGGTCGTCGGCTTCTCTCACCACACGGCTCCGATCGCGCTGCGTGAGCAATTTACGCTTGATGAGGGGCGAGAGGACAAGCTTGCCCGGGCGCTCTTGAGCGCGGGCGCGGTGGGCGAGATCTTCTTCGTGTCGACCTGTAACCGAGTGGAAATCTACGCCGCGGCCCAGCGAGCTGCGGGCGGAAACTCGCCCCCACTCACGGCCGCGCTGCGCGAAGCGATCATCGCGGATTCGCCGGCGCTCGGTGCTCACTTGTATGAGTATTCGGGGAGCGCCGCTCTCCGCCATCTTTTCCGAGTCGCGAGCTCCCTCGACTCGATGGTGGTCGGCGAGGCGCAGATCTTGGGTCAACTCAAGCAGGGATATGAGCGCGCTGTGGCGCGCGGCAGCGTGGGCCCGATCCTCGGGCAGGCCTTCCCGCATGCGCTCCGGAGCGCCAAGCGTGTCCGCAGCGAGACGGAAATCGGAGCAGGACAGGTTTCGGTGCCGACTGTGGCTGTCGATCTCGCCGCGCGCATTTTCGGGAACTTGAAAGGACATAACGCAGCGCTCGTCGGCACCGGAGAGATGGGACAAATGGTCGGTAAATTGCTCCGCGACCAAGGGGCAAACTTGACCGTGGTGGGCCGCTCGGAGGAGCGCTCGCTGCCCGTCGCCGAACGGCTCGGCGCACAGTATCGCTCGATCCTGGACCTCGGGGACGTTGTGCGAGCCGCTGACGTGATCGTGTCCAGTACGAGCGCGGATGTCCCGATCTTCCCTCTCTCTGCGATGACCGCGCTCCATCGCGAGCGCCGCGGGCGCAGCCTGTTTCTGATCGATCTTGCGGTTCCTCGAGACATCGATCCGCGTGTTGGAGATCTGGAAGGCGTCTTCCTCTACAATATCGATGATCTCTCGAGCTCAGCTCAGGCGTCCCGGGACGTGCGAGCGCTCGAGGCCGAGCGCGCCCAGAAGATTGTCGAAGAAGTCCTCTTCGATTTCGAGAAGAGAAAGAGCGCGGCTCAGGTTGCGCCGACGATCAAGGCCCTCCGCGATCGCGCCCGTGAGGCCTTTTCGACTGAGTTTGAGCGGAGCCTCCGCGGGAAGCTTCGTGACCTTCAGCCTGAACAGAGGGGGGCTATCGAGCGGATGCTGGAGGCTGGCGTCAATCGCCTGCTCCACGCTCCGAGTACGCGTCTCCGCGAAGGAGCCGGGAGTGGCGAGCCCGAAGAAGCTCTCGAATGGGCGCGGGCACTCACGGAGCTCTTCGAGCTCGAACCTGTCTCGAGTCCCCAGCACACGAGCGCTTTCCCCCCTTTCGAAGAGACCGAAGAGGAAGCGAGGACCGAAGACCTTCCTTCGGAACGAGCCCGAGCCTCTCTCACAGCCAAGGAAACATGAAGAAGCGCAAGATCGTCGTCGCGACGAGGCGGAGCGAGCTGGCCCTTGCTCAGTGTCGACAAACTTTACGGGCCCTCGAGGCCCTCGATCCGAGCATCGAGTTCGAGGAGCTCCACGTCGTGACGACCGGCGACAAGATCCAAGATCGACCGCTCTCCGAGGTGGGCGGGAAGGGGCTCTTCCTGAAGGAGATCGAGGAAGCGCTGCTCGACGGCCAAGCCGATATCGCCGTCCACTCCCTCAAAGATGTGCCGCCGCTCCTGCACCCGGGGCTTGCTCTCGGCTGTATTCCTCCACGGGAAGATGCGCGGGACGCGGTTGTGACCTTTGATAGTCGGCCCCTGTCTGAGGTCGACGCGGGCCGACCGATCGGCACCTCCTCTCTTCGCCGCGCACTTCAGATCAAGCTGCTTCGTCCCGATCTCGAGGTCGTTCCGATTCGAGGCAACGTCGGGACACGGATCCAGAAATGTCGTGATCGGGTGGTCGACGCGACGCTCTTGGCTCAGGCTGGCGCGAACCGGCTCGGCGTCGCCCATGAGCTCTCCGAGACGCTCTCCGTCGCCCAATGTCTGCCCGCAGTGGGCCAGGGCGCTCTCGCCATCGAGTACCGGGTGGACGCCCCGGACATCCTCGAGCTGCTCACTCTCCTGCATGATCGAGACACGGCGCACCTCGTGGCTGCGGAGCGGGGGGTGCTCGGCGCGGTCGAGGGGGATTGCAAGACTCCGGTCGCCGCTTACGCGGTTCGGCAGGGCGACGAGATCTGGTTGAGGGCCCTGCTTGCCCGCCCGGACCAGACCGGCCTCGAGCGAATGGAGGCTCGAGCGAAATTTCCATCCGACTGGCAATCCGCCGAAGCCCTGGGCGCCCAGCTGGGCGGCGCGCTTCGCCAAAAAGTCGAGGGTACGTCGGCGCCCGGCTCGTGATAGCGTCCGGCCCATGCTGAGAACGACCATCCGTGTAGGAACTCTGGCTCTTGCCGCTCTATTGTCTTCTGGCGCGATCGTGGCGTGTGGGCCCAAGGTAGACCCGAATGTTGCCCAGGTGCAGGCCGGAGCGATGCCTGACGGAGGCGAGTGGCGCGGCGTCTATTACAACCAACGCTACGGCTTCCTCCACCTCACGGAGTCTGGTGGGGCGGTGAACGGCGCGTGGCGCAACACCGAAGGCGACAAGTGGGGCGAGTTGCACGGTGAGATCGAGGGCGATCTGCTTCGCTTTCAGTGGGTCGAGCACAAGGTCGGTGTTGTGGGGCCGAACGCGAGCTCGAAGGGCAAAGGCTACTTCAAGTATGTGATTGTTGGTGAGGACGCGTCCCACGAGCTCCGCGGCGAATGGGGTCTTGGCGAGCACGACGCAGGGAACCCCTGGGACAGCGTGAAGCAAAAGAACCAAGAGCCGGATCCGCAGAGCGTGCGCCCGACGGACCTGGAAGCGCGCGTAGGCGCGACGGGCTTCGATGGCTCCGCCGGTGACACGACGCTCGTCGCCGACGATGGCGAGATCGCGAAGAAGAAGCGCGAAGAGGAAGAGGCAAAGGCACAAGCCGAAGCCGAGGCGAAGGCCGAGGCAGAAGCCGCCAAGAAGAAGAAGGGTAAGTAATGCCAGGTACTGCCTCGTCGGGCTTGCAGTTCGACGAACCCCCTCTGTTTGAGCGGAGCGTCCCCGGTCGCTCCGCTGTCTCTCTCGATCCGCTCGACGTGCCGGATCGCGATCCAGGAGCCCTCTTGGGTTCTCTGCTTCGCGAGCAGGCTGCGGGGTTCCCCGAGGTGAGCGAGCCGGACGTCGTGCGCCATTTCGTGCGCATCAGCCAGTGGAACTTCGCGATCGACACTCAGTTCTATCCGCTCGGTTCGTGCACCATGAAGCACAACCCGAAGGTGAACGAGTGGGCCGCGCGTTTGCCCGGTTTCGCCGGAATCCATCCGCTCACCCCGCCTCATCTGGCGCAGGGGGCGATCGAGGTCAT
This sequence comes from Pseudomonadota bacterium, assembly GCA_023428245.1. Taxonomy (GTDB): domain Bacteria; phylum Myxococcota_A; class Polyangia; order Polyangiales; family Polyangiaceae; genus NIC37A-2. The sequence continues at coordinate 1,639 of JAEYYX010000024.1, read as the reverse complement.
GGTCCGACTCTCAGAGATCCTCTCGGAAATCGTCGGCATGGACGCCTGCAACTTGCAGCCGGCGGCAGGCGCGCAAGGTGAGCTCACCGGGCTCATGATGATGCGCGCGTATCATCAGAGCCAGGGGCGATCTCCTCACAAGATCTTCATTCCTGAGAGCGCTCACGGAACGAACCCTGCCTCTTGTGCGCTGAACGGCTTCGTCGCCGTCCCCTTCCCGGCGGGCCCCCGTGGCATCGTCGAGCCGGAGACGCTGAAGAAGGCGCTCGATGAGGCAGGGGACGACGTCGCCGGCCTCATGATCACGAACCCGAACACGCTTGGTCTGTACGAAGCGGCTCTGCCTGAGCTGATCCGTATGGTCCACGAACGCGGAGGGCTCGTGTACGGCGATGGCGCCAACATGAATGCCGTGCTTGGCAAGGCGCGCCCCGGTGACATCGGCGTGGACGTGATGCAGTTCAACCTGCACAAGACCTTCACGACGCCGCACGGCGGTGGCGGTCCTGGCAGTGGACCTGTTGCTTTTCAGGCGAAGCTTGCGCCTTTTCAGCCCGGGCCGGTCCCCTCGCGCGCTTCGGACGGGAGCTATTTCTTCGACAGCGATCGCCCCGAGAGCGTTGGCCAGGTTCGTTCGTTCTACGGGAACTTCGGCATGATGGTGCGTGCTTATACGTACATCCGAGAGCTTGGCGCCGAAGGGCTCAGGAACGTGAGCGAGAAGGCTGTCTTGAATGCCGCCTATCTGACGGCTCGTTTGCGGGACCTGTTCCCGCTCGGAATCGATACGCCTTCGCTCCACGAGTCGGTGTTCTCGGACAAGGCGCTCGAACAGAAGACGGGCGTGAAGACGCTCGACGTGGCCAAGCGCCTCATCGACTACGGGTTCCATCCTCCGACCGTCTACTTCCCGCTGGTGGTCCGCGGCGCGCTCATGATCGAGCCGACGGAGACGGAATCGCGGGAGACCCTCGACCAGTTCGTCGACGCCCTCGAGCGCATCGTCCAGGAAGCGGAGACCGAGCCTGAACTGGTGAAGTCTGCGCCCCACCTCACGCGCATCCGCCGCCTCGACGAAGCGCGTGCCGCGCGCAAGCCGCGCCTGCGCTGGACACCCACGGCGGCGGAGTAACACCCGCGCTTTGTTGCCGGAGAAGAGCCGGTCCTCCGCTTCGGCGGGCGACCGGCTCTCCTGTTTGGCGGGACGGCGCGCTTTCGTGAGGCGTCGCGAACACCGTCACGACGAGCCGGAACGCATGCGTACAGCAAGGAAGTTTGCGATGCGTGCGAGGACGTGATGTCTCTCCGAGCAGCCGATCTTTTGAAAGATGCGCGACCAATACGTTCGGACGGTAGAGGGCGAGCAGCCGAGCTCATCGGCGATCTCCTCGTTCGAGAGCTCGCGCAGGGAAGCACGTACGAGACGAGCTTCTTGAGGGCTCAGGTGGTGGGCGTTCATGAACACTGTGATAGCGCTCCGTTCCGACTCTGGTGACCCCTCGCTCCCTTCCATCGCAAGACCTCCGACTCCGGACTATAGAAAAAGGTGGGGGGGGGGTGGGCAAGGTTTTACTTTCTGAGGTTATACGAAGCCTCGATTTGGTGAGGTTTTGTGGGTTAGGGGTGTGTCACAGATGGA
>JAEYYX010000016.1 GCA_023428245.1 Pseudomonadota bacterium | reverse complement strand
GCACCACGTCCCCCGCGACGCGCCTTCAAAATTTCCGCCTTCAGCTTCTCGAGATTCGGCTCCGCCACGCGCCGATCCTCAGATCACCTGCCCTCATCACAAGACGGGCATCGGCGAGGATGTACGCTCAGAGCGTCCCATCGGCGGTCGCGAAGCGCACTCGTACACATAGAGCTCACTTTCTCCGCAGCCGATGACGCGCTTTTTCCCCGATCCCTCCTCGTAAGTCGAGACGCTCGAGTCGGGGCAGTGGTGACGGCGGGCAAAGTCGGTCGAGTAGGCGGGGGCTTCTGTCCTTCGCAGCCGAGGGCAACGAGGACAAGGAGAAGCCCGAGGAGGGAGGCGGACGACACGGGCAAGGGTTTACCTCCTTTCCTTCGAAGGGGGGAATTATGTCTCGCAGCGCAGGTTGACGTAAAGGTCGAGGCCAACGTCGTGCCGCTCGTCCTTGGCGACGCAGAAGTAGAGGAGCCCCCCGTTCCTGAAACAAGCGATAATTGCCTGACGATCGCTGTCCGAGATCCCGCGACCGTTACAATAGTCGCCAGCATTGTTGAAGTAGTTGAGGTCCATGTGGATACGACCCTCCTTGTTTCTGCCAGGCGTCCGCTGCTCCAGTTGGAACGTGTTCTTGAGCGACGTGATGCTGGCGGCCGATTGGCAAGGGGTTCCATCAGCGTTCAGGAGTCGCGCGAAGTGGGAGTTCGCCGACGCCCAGAGGATCTTCCCGTCTAGTTCGCCGCGATAGTTGATGTTCGCACGCTCGTTTACGATCTCAAAAGGTTCTTTGATCGCGTTGAGCGTGGCAGTCGTAAAGTTCGTTCCCATAGCGCCTCCCTTAGATGATCATGCCGGCGTTGAGGTTCGTGTCCGCAAGGACAGCCCGCGGCGGCGACTCGTTGTCTAGGTGCGTGTTGAGGTCGTAGTTGGTTGGGGAGTCGGTACTGACCATCAGGAAGAGGCTTCCGCACGCCTCGAAAGTCTCCATGATGAGATTGAAGTTGTGAGGCGAGCTGGTCTTGAGCTCGTTGAGCTTTGACTCCACGAGGGTCAGCGTACCCTTCTTATTGTCGCGTCCCTTCTGCTTCAGGAGGAAGAGGTTCCGGAGAACGGAGGGGGGAACGGGGACCGTCTGTGACTCGTCTCTCAACTCAATTTTCGGGCAGGCGACGATGTTCCAAATGATGTCTGCGTCAGGCGTGCCTCGGAAAACGACATCGGAGGCGTCTTTGATGACCGTGAAGTCGTAGCTGTGGTGGGGCTTCGGAATGACGTGAATCTTAATCTCACCGTTTTGTTCAAAAGGCATGACATGCTCCTGTGGTTGGATAGTGAAGAGTGAGTTTCAAGGGCCGCTCCGTTAGCGCTAAAAGAGTGAGAGGAACGGAGCCGACAAAGACAGAGGTCAGACTAAGCTTCGAGCTGTCCCGCCTACGGGCCGGGGAGGGGACCGAGGGGCGTGACAAGGACGGGCGTCGGATATGCTTGGGAGCTGCGAGACCCGCGACCGAGCTGCCCGAAAGAGTTCCCTCCCCAGCAATGAAGCCCGGCAGGAACGACGACACAGGCGTGAGTTGCTCCAGCGCCGAGGGCTGAGGCTTCGCTCACACCGGGGATCGCGACAGGGGTCGTCGAGTGAGGGAAATCTTCATCTGGGTCCGACGCGTAACCGAGCTGGCCCTGGGTGTTCTCACCCCAACAAAAAATGGTGCCCTCCACACGGGCGCAGACGAATGACCCGCCGACAGCGATCTCTGTGACGCCTGTGAGACTGGGAATGAGCCGGGGGACACCAACAGCGTCGGCATCGTCGTATGAGAGCCCGATTTGGCCCATATCATTCGATCCCCAGCAGTAGACTTGACCGAGGCGTAGGGCGCAGGTCGTGTCAGAGTGCGTCGAGATTTGGCTCACGTTGTCGAGGCCAGGGACCTCCACGAAGTAGAGGCTTTGAAAGATGTCATCGTCTTCGCCGACGCCGAGCTGGAAGTTCCCGTTATAACCCGCGCAGTACACCCTTTCGTCTTCAAGCACGCAGGTATGATAGGCGCCGGCCGCGACCTGGGTCGCAGAGATAAAGGGGCGTTGTGCCTGCGTGCCTCCCGTGCCACCAGCGCCGATGTCGTCTTCGTCGATACCTCCGCTATCAGGATCGATGATTCCGGAGACGTTGACGAGAGCGGGGTGCGCACCGTTCACGCCATCCTCGACCGGCTCTCCGCCGACTTGGACGAGCTGGCCCATACCGAACCGACCATCGAGCTGATTCCCCCAACATTCGACGCTCCCGGACTCGAGGACGACGCAAGTATGTTCGAGGCCAGCGCTCAACGAAGTCACTTCGGAGATCAAGAGCTTTTCGGGTCGAAGCCGATTCTGAGCAGTGGGTGAGGCGTTTTGGCGATGGCCGCCGCTTCCCCAGCAGTAGACCTCGCCCGCGACGATGGCGCACGTATGCGCTCCTCCTGCCGCTACGAGAGTGGCGGAGGCGACACTCTGCCCGAGGTCGAGGACGGTGACGGGAGTCTCCCTTCCGAGGACATCGCCATCCCCAAGCTGGCCTGAAGAACCATTGCCCCAGCAGGCGACGCGACCGTCCGAGACCTTGGCGCAAGTATGACCTCTCCCGAGGGAGAAGGATTCGACTTCCGCACACGCGAGTGCACTCAAAGGACCGGAGCAGGAAAACGTGCAGCTGTTCGTGCAGCTTCCGCAATGCTCGATGGTGCGGAGGTCGGTCTCACATCCGCTCGCGACTCCGCCATCGAGCGCCGCTTTGTCGCAGTCTCCGTAGCCTAAGGTGCAGCTCAGTACGACTCGAGAGCCGTCGCAGGAATAGCCGGCGACGTTGCTCCCGCCGGTCGGGAGGATCACGTTCGGGTCCAGGTCGTCGGCGATCTCGTTGCAGTTGGTGTCGATACCGTCGCAGTACTCCGGGAAGCCAACTCCTCGGGTCGGATCGCTATCATCGCAGTCCAACTTCGTGCGATCCACGGTCGTAGAGATGAACCATCTTCCACAAGCTTCCCCAATTCCGACAGGGGTGTCCTCGCCGTTGTTCTCAATGCAGGCGCGGGCTCGTATCGCGCTGCTCGAAACTTGACCGTCGGCGTCGTAGTCGCAGGTGAACTCGACCTGGGTGAGGGGATCGATGCGATCGAGTTCGTCCATGGCCTCGATACCGTTGCAGTCGCGGTCCAAGTCGAGGAAGTCGCAGGACTCCTCTTGGGGGCCAACTGCGTCCTGGCACGGTCCCCACTTTCCATTGATGCACGTCGTCGTCCCGAGTTCGCATGTTCCCTGGATGGTGCGCTCCTCCCTCAGGACAGCTGAGAGGTATTCGTTTTCGCTCCCGTCATCGAGGAGGGCGCAGCGACGTGTGGCTTTGCCTGTACAGGTGCATGATGCGTCGCCAAAGAGGTCGTCGTCGATCTTGCCATTGCAGTTGTTGTCGATTCCGTCGCAGGCGTCGTGGTTCTCGCCGACGGGCCCGTCCCAGGCGTTCGGATGGATCGAAGCGTCGTACGGTCCGCAGTCCCAGGGGTGTTTCGATTCGTCGCGGTCGCCGGGCGCGCGGAACACGTAGATGTCCGGGTGTTTCGAGCGGCACCTTTCGGGGGCTCCGTCGCCGTCGACGTCTTTCGCGACAAGGGTACATTTTCCCTTCTCCATGCGGGCGCAATCCACGTAGGCGCAGTTTTCGACCTCCGCCGCCAGGAGTGCAGGGCAATTTTCTGCGCTGCGACAGTCGAGCTCATCCACGGGAGCGTCGCCAGCGGCGCCGCCGCTCGCGCTTCCGCCTCCCTTTCCTCCGCTCCCAGAGCGACCACCGCTACTTGCACGACCGCCACTTCCGACGCGACCGCCGCTCTCGTTGCCATCCGCACCGGCGGTGCCACCGGTCCCGTCCGAGCCCGAAAGGTCGCCGTTACATCCGACAATGAGCAGAGCAAATCCCAACAGTCGTCGCATTTCTGCACTCCCCGTTTCCCCGAAATTTATTCACACGAGCAGAGCACCCTCATCTCTGCTTTCCCGCACCCAAGGCAGTTAGTCCCCAGTTAACACGAGGCGGAAAGGGTCGTAAAGAAAAATCGACCACATCTCGCTACAGCATCACCTCGACGCTTGAGATTCTTCGATGCAGGAGAAGTCACCTCGACGCATGAGCGCATGACCCACGCCCTGAAAGAGCGGCAGACGGTAGTGGCCCAGCGCTACGGCGAGAGGCGAGCGCGCGCATTTAGAAAGGCCGCGCATTTGTAAAGGCAATGCCCCTCGGCGAATCAATGTGAACGAAGAGTAAGAGCTGCACGAGGAGTCGGTTTCGTGCTCTGATGCACGAGTGGGGGCTCGCTCGCGGTGGAGGTGGCGAGGGGGTCCGAGGGGACACTTTGACCAAGACGCGGTGGATGGGGCTGCTCGCGATGGCGCTGAGCGGATGTCAAGCTCTCTGGGGATTCGAGGAGTTTTTGGCGGGCGGAGGTGTTTCTGGAGGTGGCGAAGGAGGCGAGGCTGGGGCACCGGTGGGTCAAGAGCCGGGGGCCGGTGGTGCTCTCGGGAGCGAAGGAGGGACGGGAGCGGCGGCGTCCGGCGGGAGCACAGGGACAGGCGGGAACCATGAGAGCGGGGGGGGCGGTCCGGTCTGCGCGACAGGAGAACGGGGCTGTATCGGTCGCTACAACGAGCTGCTCGCCTACGTCTGCAATGAAGAGCAATCAGAAAAGATTTTCTCTGACTGCAAAGGTGAGTTTTCACAATGCTCAATGAACTACGGCTGTGTCTCCGTGGAGCTGGACGAGTATGAAATCTCTCTGCAGCAGTATTTCGAGTTCGTTGAGCAATCAGAGAAAGACAGGGAATCCGGGGAGTTCTCGCCGTTCTCTGGAGAGCTGGCAGGCGCTTGTGGCGGGACCGATGTGGCGGAGATGGATCCGAGGTGCGCAGGGGAGACAAGCCATTGCCGAGCTTGCTTCGAGTGCAAAGCCGGAGGAGGCGAATGCGTAGAGGCGTGTTCGGATTGTGATCGTGACCTGCCGATGGTCTGTGTGAACTGGTGCCAGGCGACGGCCTATTGTCGTTTCAACGGCGGGCGGCTCTGTGGAGGCCTTGGGCCCGGAGGGGCCATCGACGCGCCCGCGCCGTTCTCCGATCTCAGCTCAGAGAGCTCTCCTGAGGAGAGCGCCTGGAGTCATGTTTGCGCGGCGACAGCTCCTTGGTCTCGCCGGACCTACTCGCCCGGTCTCGATGATCTTGGGGAGTGCGTCTTTGGGGGCGGGACGAGTCCTACGATTCGTCCGGCGAACGGCCCGGGAGAATGCCGCAGCGTGATCGATGGCTATTCGGACTTGAATCATCTCTCGGGCAACGTCGCCGAATGGGAAGATAGTTGCGCTGATACGAGCGATCCGAGCGCCGAATGCCGTGTGCGAGGCGGTTCCTTTCGGAACTGGAACGCAGAGGAGCTTGCTTGTTCCTCTTTCGCGACGATGGCGCGGGACGCGGCCGGACCCCACGTCGGGTTTCGTTGTTGTTACCCGGGAGGACGCGCTGAATGACGACGACTCTTTGGAAACAAATGGGAGGTTTGTCCCGGGGATCGTCTGACAGAGTTCGTGACGTCGGATGGTGCGCCAAAAAGCGGGCGGGAACGTACGATATAGTTCACGTTTTCGGAGCGCTCTCATCGAATAGATTTCGATGGGCGCGCAGAAATTCATCCGAGCTTGCTAACATGATGGAAGGGGCTATGGTGCCTGCTGCCGGTTGAGTTTCGGTTTGATTGGCCTCCGCGCGCGAGCAGTGCGCAGGAACATGAGGGCGGTAACGCCCTCGAAAAGGTCAATTATGGAAAATCGCGCAACTGTGGCGGCGGGTGAACCTGGTCTCGTACCACGTCACGAGCATCGTTTTCGATTTCTTCCGAAGCTGGGGCGACACCGCTGCGTGCGCTGCGGTCTCGAGTACGACGCCGCTCCTCCCGAAGAAGGCTGCCAAGCCGCTCGTGGCGAAGACATCGACGGCGACTTCGGGTAAGCCGATTTGAGTGAGCGCGAGCGCTCACTCGGGGCAAATCAGTAGAGGGTCCGGGGCGTGAGAGCGCCTTTCGGCCCCAATTTGCCTTGGAGCTGGGAGTTTCGGCTTCGAACGAACTGGCACGTGCATTGCTCGACTCCGCGCGGAGGAGAATCAATGGCTATCAATCTGCTGCGTGACAAGGGTGTTCCCTTAGAAAAACAGAAATTCACTTGGAAGGAGCTGGTCCAACCGACCTACAGCAAGCTCGACGACGACGCGTTCACTCGCGTACGTGTGATCTTGATGAACGGTATCGAGGCGGAAGCGCTCCGCTTCAGTCACGCTTGCGCTCGGATGAACGCCGACCTTCAGCTTGCGCTCGCTCGAGTTCGGCGCATCGAGCAACATCAGCAGACGATGGTCAATTGGCTCCATCCCGCCGATCAATCACCACTCGAGACTACGATCGGCTTTGAACAAGTTGCCATCGAGGTCACCGCCGCTGTGGCCCAGAAAGAGCCCGATCCTTACTTGGCTCAAGTGTATCGATTCGGATTGCTTGAGGACTTCGACCACCTTTACCGCTACTCGGCCCTCATGGACCGCGTCGAGGGCAAAGACGCGAACGCCATCATTCAAAGCTATTCGGACATTGTTCCGGGCCGCGCGACGATTGTGGAACACCGCGCGCCTGAAGACGACCTTCGAAAGCCCTACAACAAGAAGTCCGCCGAGCTCATCACGAAGCTTCACGCTCTCACCATCATGGCTGGGGAGCATATGACTCATGACTATTACATGACAGTGGGGCCGACTTTTGCGGATCCACTCGCCCGTCAACTCTACGCCGAGATCGCGTCGATCGAGGAACAGCACGTCACTCAGTACGAGTCGATCAGCGACACCACGGAGACTTGGCTCGAGAAATGGCTCCTGCATGAGGCGATGGAGGTTTACAACTACCATAGCTGCGTCGAGTCCGAGGGGAACGCGCGGGTGCGCGCGATCTGGGAACGGTTCCTCGAATATGAGCTCGGCCAGCTCCGCTTTGTCGCCGACCTGTTCGAGAAGGTAGAGCGCCGAGACGCCGCAGAGGTCCTCTCTTCGTCGCTTCCCGCGCCCATCGAGTACGTGAGCCATCGTGAGTTCGTGCAGCGTGTCCTCGAGGCCGAGGTTCACCTCCGGGCGCGTGGTCACGAGTTCGTGGCTCCGGAGCTCGAAAGTGAGGCGAGCCTCGAGCAGCGCTTCCACCTCAACTCCGACGGCTCTCCGTCGGAGACCGTGGCGGCAGGGTACGTCTGGCACCCGGGCACTGAGCTCGCTCGCGCAGCGCCGGGGTCGGTTACCTTCGGTGGGGTCTCTGCTTACTCGGCAGAGTGAAGCTTACTCAGCAGAGTGAAGGCAGATGAGGCTCTGCTCCGCCACAAGGTGATGGCAGAGTCGTCGCCAGTGAACACCCGTAAAGGGCACCTCGGGTGTGAGCCGGGGAGCGGCGCGCGTGAAGTGCCGCCAGTGGAATCAAAAGAAGAGGGCGCTCGACGAGCGCACATCGAAAGAGAAAAAGTTTATGGAAACCACAGAAATTGGCATCAATCGTACGGGAATCGCGACGTCGAAGGGACGAGCAGAGGCGATGCTCGAAGCAGCACAGAACTTCTCGGTCGTGGCCGAATCGGACACGACCCCGGTCGCCGAGGTTCGCGCTCGTTATGCGGAAGAGTCAGACCCGATGGGTAGTGTGCCGCCGCCCCCCAGCATCGCTGGCGCGGTAAAGGCTGTCGCTCATGAGCTTCTCGGGAAGCAGCCGTTCCAGCTGATGGATAAGCTCGGGGAGCGGCTCGCCTTCGAGCGGACTGGGTCTCGACTCTACGAGGCGATTCTCGGAAAGCTGCGCCATGAAGGGGAGTTCCCCGGTGGGCCGACGATCGAAGAGATCGAGCGCATCGTCCTCCAGGAGTATTCTCACTTTCGTCTCATCGAAAGCATTATCCGGCGCATCGGTGGAGATCCGACTGTGCTCACGCCCTCGGCGAACCTTCACGCGACGATGTCAGCTGGCATATTGGCTGTGTCCGTCGATCCGAGGACCACTTTGGTCCAGTCTCTCGAAGCAGCCTTGCTCGCTGAGCTGGCCGACAACGAGGGCTGGGACACGCTCCTCGAACTTCTGGTCGAAGCCAAACAAACTGCTGAGCTCGAGGACGTCCAACAGGCAGTTCGAGACGAGTCCGATCACCTTGCTCTGGTTCGCTCTTGGCTCGCCGCGGCCCAGGATCGAGAAACTGTGCCTTTCGATCTCTGAAGCTCCACTTTCCCCCGTCGGCGAGCCTCACCAAAACAGCCGGTGGGGCCGCCGGTGTGCGGAAAGGGATGCCTTTGGCATTTCATTCGTCGCTTCTGATGAGGTCGAAGCTAACGGTGAGGCTAGGAAAGTCCCCAGAATCCGACGCTCGGGAGGCGAACTTGCCCGGCGAAAGCCAAGGGCCGTACCCTTTGGACAGGCGACCTGGGATGCATCGGAGGGGCAAGATGTTGTTGGTGACCGCGGATCGCCATCGGGTGGGCATTCCGCTCTCTTATGTGCGAGAGACGATGCGCCCGCGCCCCCTTGAAGTGCTCAAGGACGTTCCACCGGCAGTCCTCGGGCTCTCCATCATTCGGGGCAAGTCGGTTCCTGTTCTCGATCTGGGCGCGCTCATCGGGCGCGAAGGCGAGGGAGAGTTCCAGCGCCTCGTGACACTCGACTACGGGGACAGGAGTGTAGCGCTCGCCGTCGACACCGTTGTCGAGATTGTCGAGCCGGACCCGAGCTCTCTTCTGTCCTTGCCGCCGCTCGTGGCCCAAGCAAGCGGTGAGATCTTGGCGGCGCTGTCTTTGGCGGATCGGGAGCTCCTCCTGGTCCTCGAAGCGACGAAGCTCCTCGATCTGGTGAGCGCGGAGACGAGCGCATCATGAACCGGGGGCGAGGGGAGCTCGAGCGTCTCAGGGACGCGGTCAGCGACCTGATCGGGTTCGGATTCGATGCCGACCGTATCGATCAGCTCGGCATAGTCCTATGGCCTCGGGTCCAGGAGCTCGGCCTTTCGGGCTTTGATGCGTACATCTCGCGTCTCCGAGCCCCGGAGCACCGCGCCGCAGAGTCCAAAGCCCTCGGAACTCTGCTCACTGTCACGGAGACCTTCTTCTATCGCAGCTACGATCAGATCGCTGCCTTTTTGGATCAAGTCGCCGAACCGGCTGCTCGGAGCAATCGTCGTCTTCGCGTTCTTTCGGCGGGCTGTGCGTCGGGAGAGGAGCCGTACACTCTGGCGATCGCGCTTCGCGAGAGATACCCGGACATCGAGCGCTGGGACCTCGAGATCGTCGCCTTCGACTTGAACCCGCTCATGCTAAAGAAGGCGGCGGAGGGGCACTACAGCGTCTGGTCGCTGCGTGCGCTCCCCGAGGACCTGAAGAAGAAGTACTTTAGCGCGAGCGAGCGGAGCTACGAGCTCGCGCCCGAGGTCCGGTCCATGGTCCGGTTTCGCCAGCAGAACTTGATTGAGCCAGGAGCCTGGCCCTTCGAGGATTTCGAGGCGGATGCGATCTTCTGTCGCAATGTCCTCATGTACTTGTCACCGGAGTTCATGAAGACTGTCGTTGACCGCCTCGCCTCATCGCTCCGGATTGGCGGTTATCTCTTCCTCGGACATGCCGAGACGCTGCGCGGTATCACTCTGGACTACCATCTCTGTCACACGCACGAAGTCTTCTACTACCAGAAGCAACCAGCTCGAGCGGAGCTCGCCGAGGGGCAAGGAGAGCGAATAGAGACGAAGCGCGATGAGCTTGCAGCGGCCTCCTCTAGAGGAGGCTCCTGGTTTGAAGAGATCCATGAGGCGAGTGAGCGAGTTTCGGTGCTTGCCAAACGAGGGGAGCTCGAAGGGGCGCTCCGAAGCTCGCCTTCTGCGCCCTCGCTCTACAAAGAGAGGAACCCCTTCGCGGAGGTTCTCGCGCTGATGCAGAAGGAGCGGTTCAGTGAGGCACTTACGCTTCTGGCAGCGCTCTCTCCCGATGCTGCGGAGGAGCCGACCGCGCTCCTTTTGTCCGCGGTGCTTCTGACCAACCGGGGTCAAATCGAGGCCGCCGAGAGGGCTTGTGAGAAGCTCATGGCCCTGGATGATTTGAACGCCGGGGCCCACTACCTCAAGGCTCTCTGCCTGGAGCACGCAGGAGATGAGGAGGGCGCGCGGGAGCATGACAGCATCGCGGCTCACCTCGATCCGACCTTCGCTATGCCCCGGCTCCACGCGGGACTCCTCGCGAAGCGGGCCGGAGATCTTCTCAGGGCCAAGCGCGAGCTGGCTCGGGCGCGCGGACTGCTCGCGCGCGAGGAGACCTCTCGCATTGTTCTGTTTGGAGGAGGATTCTCCCGCGATGCGCTGACGAATCTCTGTCAAACGGAGCTTGCGCGGATGGGAGAGAGGTTCGGGTGAAGGATCGGATCGAGCGCCTTCGGATGGAGTTCGACGAGTCTTTCGCCGCGCCCGAGGCTGAGAGACCCGAGCTTGTCCCGCTTCTGGCGATTCGTGTCGCCGGGCGGCCCTATGCTCTCGCGCTCCGGGAGCTTGGAGGGACGGAGGCTGGGGCGCGCATTGCGCCGGTGCCGGCGCGCTCGCCTGCGCTGCTCGGACTCGCCGGGATTCGCGGTCGGGTCGTGCCGGTGTTCGATTTGGCGACTCTGTTCGGCGAGGTGAGGCCGGAGACGCCGCCCCATTGGATCGCGCTGAGTCAGGGCGTCGAGGCGATCGGTCTCGCATTCTCTGAACTCGAGGGGCACCTGGAGCGGCGTCCGGAGGAGCTCGGGGCCTACTCGAGCCAAGGGCAAAAGTGGATCCGGGGAGCGCTTCGCGGGGAGCGTGAACTCAGGCAAGTGATTGACGTGTCCGCGATCGCCGCGTCTGTACGCGGGATGGTTCGGGAAGAGGAACGAAAGGGCCAGTGAACGATGGGTGAATCTTGGACATTTGGGCAGAAGCTCGCCTCGGGCTTCGCGTTTGCGGGGCTGATGCTGCTGTTGGTTTCGTTCTTCGGATATCAGACGACCGAGCACCTCATCGAGAATGACCGCCTTGTGACCCATTCAACGAGCGTCCGTGAAGGCATCGCGCGCATCCTCTCGACCCTCGTCGACGCAGAGACGGGACAGCGCGGCTATCTCATTACGGGCAAAGATGAGTTTCTCGAGCCCTATCAGCGGGCCCTCGGCGAGATCGACAAGAACTTCAAGGAGCTCAAAGAGCTCACCGAGGACAATCCCGTTCAGCAGAGGCACTTGGAGCGTGCCCGGCCGATCATCGATGCGCGCCTCGACGCGCTCCTGCGCGCGATTGACGCTCGCCGCGCCGACGGGTTCGAAGCAGCTCAGGCTGCGATCCTCGATGGAACCGGCAAGCGTCTCATGGACGAGCTCCGTGTTGTTTCTGCTGATATGGAGCGCGAGGAACTCACGCTCCTCGAGCGGCGGCACAGAGAAGCGGAGAAGAGCGCTCAGACCGCGCGCGACGTGATCCTCTGGGGAACGCTTGTCGGAGCGGGATTCATTGCACTCGTCGGCTATTGGATCTCCAGCTCCCTGCGCGTGCAAATCGGCTCGGCCGTCCGCCACATCCAAACTTCTTCCTCAGAGCTCCAAGCCGCCGCCAACCAGCAGGTCACCGGCGCGAAGGAACAGGCGACAGCTATGGCGGAGATCACCACGACCATCAGCGAGCTACTTACGACGGCGAAGCAGATCGCCGAGAGCGCTCGCCGTGTCTCGACAATCGCCGAGGACGCAGCGAAGACGGCAGGCGGCGGCACTCAGCTCGTCGGGCGCACGACGGAGTCGATTCAATCCATCCAACGACAGGTCGACCTCATCGTCTCTCACATGCTCGAACTCGGTCGAAAGTCCCAGCAAATCGGCGGAATCCTCGAGCTCATCAACGAGCTCGCCGAGCAGACGAATATCCTCGCGATCAACGCCACCATTGAGGCGGCGGGGGCGGGGGAGAGCGGAAAACGGTTCTCAGTCGTCGCGGAAGAGATCAGGCGGCTCGCTGATCGAGTGGGCGCTTCGACGAAAGAGATCCGTCAGCTCGTCGACGACATCCGCGCAGCGGTGAATAAGACGGTGATGACGACAGAGGGCGGGAACAAGGCAGTCGAGGCAGGAGCGCGGCAGTTCGCGGACGTCGCCGCTTCTTTTGCGCAGATCGTGAGCATGGTCTCGACGACGACCGAAGCGGCGCGGGAGATCGAGCTGAGCACCAAGCAGCAATCGACAGCCGTCGAACAGGTCAACGTTGCCATCGCAAACGTGGCTCAGGCGAGCCGGGAGAGCGAGGCGAGCTCCGCTCAGACGCTTCAGACCGCTTCAGAGCTCGCGAGCCTGTCTCGGGAGCTCCTTAAGGTCGTGCAATCCGAGGCACGCGGGAGCTCGAGATAAGGAAGCCCCTTGGCGAGTGACCCCTACAAATATTTTCGGGTGGAGGCCCGAGAGCTCGCTCTGGGCTTGGGCCAGGGTGTGCTCGAGCTCGAGAAGGGGGCTGTCGACGCGAGCCTGGTCCTTCGGTTGTTCCGGCTCGCCCACACCCTGAAAGGCGCGGCGCGGGTCGTCAAACAACTCGAGATCGCCGAAGCGTCCCATGAGATCGAGGATCTCCTTTCCCCCTTGCGTGAAGGCGGGCGGCGCCTCGACGCGGAGAGCGCTCGTTCTCTCTTCGCGCTCATCGATCGCATCGAAGGCCTCGTGGAGGCCCTCGATGCTTCCGCTCCGGAGCCTTCTGTGGCCTCCAACGAGCCTATGAGGCCCGCCTCCACGGCCAGCCTGATTCAGGACACATTTCGCTCGATCCGGGTCGACGCGGACGAGATGGACGCTCTCGATCGGTCCGTCGGCACCGCAGGGGTTCAGCTCGCGGCGCTCAAGAGAGAGCTCCTTGAGCTTCGGGGTCTAGCTGGTCTCTCTTCCTCCCTGACCCACCGCCTCTCGGTCGGACGAGCTCGCGAAGCGCGCAGCGAGTCCCCCGAACTCAACTTGGCGCTCGAGCTTCAGAGCGGCTTCGAGCGTTCCCTGGCGGCGCTCGTTGATCGCGCCGAGCGAGTCGACCAGGAGCTAACCGACGTGCGGGAAGGAGCGGCGCGGCTGCGCTTGGTTCCTGTCGACGCCGCCTTGGCTTCCCTTGGGAGAGTGGCGCGCGACGCGGCGGATACCCTCGCCAAAGACGTTCAGTTCGAGCTCTCGAGTGGCGGGCTCAGGCTCGAAGCGCGTGTACTCGGGCCTCTCCGCGATGCCTTTCATCACCTCGCGCGGAACGCTGTCACTCACGGCATTGAAGCGCCAGAGGAGCGGCTTCGGCTTGGGAAGCCTCGGGCCGGTCTGGTCCGCATCGGCGTCGAGAGGCGCGGCTCTGAGGTGATCTTCACCTGTGAGGACGACGGGAGAGGGATCGACGTGGAGGGGGTGCGGCGGGCGCTGACCCAGCGCGGTGAACTCACGGGCGCCGAAGGCGCGGCCATCAGCCGGGAGGATCTGCTGCGGCGGCTCTTGCTCGGCGGAGTTTCGACGAGCCAGGAGGTCACCCAGCTTGCTGGGCGGGGGGTGGGCTTGAATGTTCTCGCAGAGGTGAGCACGAAGCTCAGGGGTCAGGTCTCTGTGGAGAGTGAGCCGGGCCAAGGCACTCAGGTTGCTCTTCGCTTTTCTCTCTCGCTCGCGAGTTTGCGCGCGTTGCTCGTTTGCGTCCACGACCAGACTGTTGCATTCCCCCTTGAGGCGCTCGTGGAGACGAAGCGGATCGATCCTGCCGACTTGCGCCGCTCGGCCCAAGGTGACCGCTTCCGGGTGGGCGAAGAGCTCGTGCCGTTCCTGCCGCTCGAACGTGCGCTCGGGTTCCCCGAGGCTCACTCAGGGAAGCTCCTGGGTGCGGTGGTCGTACTCCGCTATTTGGGTCAGACCGTCGCGCTCGGGGTCGACGGGCTGCTCGGCACGACCGATATAGTGCTTACCCCGGTTCCACTCCGCGCCCTCGTAGCGCCTGTGGTGGCCCACGTGAGCTTGGACGGGGAAGGGAACCCCCGCATGGTGCTCGATCCAGGCGAGCTCGTGCGCTCGGCTCTCGCGTTCTTGCCCGGAGAGCTCAAACCTGAGGCACCGCGGCTCCCGATTCTTGTCATCGATGACTCGCTCACCACCCGCATGCTCGAGCAGAGCATCCTTGAATCGGCGGGCTACGAGGTCGTGCTTGCGACGTCGGCAGAGGAAGGGCTCGAGAAGGCGCGTGCGACACGCTTCGGCGTATTCCTCGTCGACGTCGAAATGCCTGGGATGAGCGGATTCGAGTTCGTCGCGCTGACGCGCCAAGATCCGGAGCTCAAGCTCGTCCCGGCGATCTTGATCACCTCGAGAAATGACCCGGAGGATTTCGACAGGGGACAAAAAGCGGGCGCGAGCGACTATATTGTCAAAGGTGATTTCGACCAGAAGCGCCTGCTCAGAACCATAGAAAGGCTCCTCGGCCGATGACGAAAGTTCGAGTGCTTGTCGTCGAAGATTCGCTGACGGTGCGCGCCCGTCTTGTTGAGGTGATCTCAAGCGATCCGGGGTTGGAGGTCGTCGGGGAGGCTGGAGACGGCAAGTCCGCCATCGAGCTGTGCGAACGACTTCGACCGGACGTCATCACCCTCGACATGATGTTGCCCGTCATGACAGGTCTGGCAGCGACGGAGTTCATCATGGCGCATTTCCCGACGCCGATCCTTGTCGTCTCCGCCTCTTTCAATCGCGGCGAGATGTTCAAGACCTACGATGCGCTCGCGGCGGGCGCCGTCGACGTGCTCGAGAAGCCGAGCGGGGAGGAAGAGCCGGGCGTCTGGGAGCGGCAGTTTCTGAGCAGCTTGCGCGTCGTGGCGCGCGTGAAGGTCATCACCCACGTGCGGGCGCGGCTCGGCGGCTGGTCGCACATGCCACGAACGAGTGATGGCCATCGGGCTTCCGGCGAAACCCCGAAGCTCCTCGTGATTGGGGTCTCGACTGGTGGACCGAGCGCCCTTGTGGAGATCTTGCGCGCGCTCCCGAAGAGCTTCTCGGCTCCGATCTTGATCGTGCTGCATATCGCTGCCCCCTTTGCTCGGTCGTTCGGAGATTGGCTCGAGGCGCAGGTCGGGCGGGAGGTGCGCTACGCGAAGGGGGGGGAACGCCTCGCTCAGCTCGGAGGAGTGATCCGGCTCGCCCCAGCAGATCAACATTTACTCATCGAAAACGAGAGGCTCGCGCTCTCGTCTGGCCCCGAGCGGCACTCGTGCCGTCCATCGGTCGACGTCTTTTTCGAATCGGTAGCGCGCGGTCCGGCGCCGGTGACTGTGGCCTGTCTGCTCACTGGGATGGGCAAGGACGGAGCGACAGGCCTTCTCGCGTTGCGGCACGCGGGCGCGCTCACCATCGCGCAGGACGAAGCGACCTCGGTCGTCTATGGGATGCCCCGGGAGGCAGCTCTGCTCGGCGCCGCTACTCACGTCTGGGGGCTCCCGGAAATTGGACCGCGGCTCGCGGAGCTCTTTCAAGCAGGAGGTGCTGGCGGTGAGTGAGAGGGTTCTCGTCGTCGATGATAGCTTGACCGTGCGCATGGATCTGGTCGAGGCACTCGAGCAGGCGACGATTCCTGCCGTCCCTTGCGGTACTCTTGCTGAAGCACGGCGCGCTCTCGAATCGAATCCGATTGCCCTTGTCGTCCTCGATCTCGTGCTTCCGGACGGAGACGGGCTCGAGCTCTTGCGCGAGCTTCGAGAGCGGCAGAACCAGCGCGTCTCGGTGATCCTGCTGTCGAGCGAAGCGGCGGTGGCCTCGCGCATCCGCGGGCTTGGGGCGGGCGCCGACGAATACGTCGGCAAGCCTTATGACAAGACATTCCTGATCGCCAAGGTGAGGGAGCTCTTACAAGGCCACCTCGTCGCCGATCCCGAGCTCGGCTCTCTACTCGTCATCGACGACAGCCGAACTTTTCGGGAGACTCTTGCAGAGGCCCTCCGGGAAGCGGGGTACAGCGTGATCGTCGCGGAGACGGGAGAAGAGGGTCTCAAGCTCGCAGCGGCGCAGCGGCCCCGAGCCATCATCGTCGATGGCCTCTTGCCGGGCATTGACGGGCCTACGGTGATCCGTCGGGTCAGGCTTGATGCGGCGCTGCGCGGAATTCCGTGTGTGCTCCTGACAGGAGCGAAGGACATCGATGCCGAGCTCAATGCCCTCGACGCGGGCGCGGACGCATTCGTTCACAAGAACGAAGAGCTCGAGGTCATCTTGGCGAAGCTTGGCGCGGCGCTGCGCACCGCGGCCGTTCCGAAGAGCGACGAAGAGACGGCAAGCCTTCTCGCTCCGAAGCGAATCCTAGCGGTCGATCCAACTGCAGCTTATCGCGAGCAGCTCGCGGCAGCTCTTCGGGGTGAGGGCTACGAGGTCATTGCGGCTCCCTCGGGCGAAGAAGCTCTCGAGCTCCTCGGCGTTCAGAGTGTCGACTGCATCCTGCTCTCGGCAGCGATGCCTGGCCTCGACGGCAAGGAGGTGTGTCGCCGTTTGAAGGAATCGCCGGCGATCCGTGATATTCCGGTCATTCTCCTCGCCTCCAGGGAGGACCGCGCGTCCGTGCTCGAAGCGCTGGCGGCGGGGGCGGACGACTATGTCCAGAAAGCAGTCGAGCTCGAGGTGCTCAAGGCCCGCGTAAGAGCGCAGCTCCGCCGGCGTCAGTTTGAGGATGAGACAAGACGCGTCCGAGAGCGACTCCTGAAGAGCGAGATTGAAGCCTCTGAAGCTCGGGCCGCGCGGGAGCTCGCCGAGACGCGGGCTCGGCTCGTTGAAGAGCTCGAGCAAAAAAATCGCGACCTCGAGGCCGCCTATGCCGAGCTCCAGGAGACTCAGACGAAGCTCGTGCAGTCCGCCAAGATGGCCTCACTCGGCTCTCTCGTGGCCGGAGTGGCACATGAGGTGAATAATCCGCTGGCCTTTGTCTTGAGCCACCTCAAGACCGCTGAAAATAGCCTGGGCGACGTGGAAACGCGCCTCGGAGAGACGACCCTCGAGCCGGCCCAGACGAGCTTTCAGAAGGCCAAAGATCGCTTGCAGGGGATGCGCATGGGGCTCGAGCGGATCCAAGACCTCGTTCTCAGGCTCCGGACCTTTTCTCGCCTCGACGAAGGAGAAAGGAAGCGAGTCAGCATCCGCGAGTGCATCGACTCGGTCCTGACCATCCTGGCCCACAGGCTCTCCGACCGGATCACTGTGACTCGGGCGATCGCCGCCCCTGAGCTTGTTGATTGTATGCCGGGCCTCCTCAACCAGGCCATCATGAACCTCGTGTCGAACGCGGCGGATGCCATCGACGGCCCTGGCACGATCCATATCTCGGCGGGCGCCGAGGGCGCGACCTACTTCATCGTCGTCCAGGATTCGGGCCCTGGCATCCCGAGGGAGCTCCGAGAGCGGGTGCTCGATCCTTTCTTCACGACGAAACCCGTAGGGTCCGGAACTGGCCTTGGCCTCTCGATCACCCACTCCATCGTGAAAAAACACGGCGGGACCCTCGAGCTCACCGACGCACCAGGAGGCGGAACCCGAGCCATCATTCGATTGCCGCTCGCTTTCGAACCGGCTCCGAGCGACCGCTCGTGAGCGACTGAAGAGAGAAGGCGCGCTGGGACTACCCTCGAGCGCAGCAGATCTGCCCACACGTGCGACGCGCGCCCACAATCTTGCGCTCCCGAGAAAGAGTCGCCGTCGCGACGACGCCCATCCTTCTCGGATTCGGCTGAAAAGTGTTGGCTCACGCCGTCACATGGGGCGGCGTTTCTGAATTTCCGCCTGATGTTTCGCTTAGAGGCAACTTTTCGCAATCTATGGGTGATCCGTTTCCTCTCCCGATGCATGAAGCGGTCACGCACACTGCGTGTGGTCCCAAGTGTCGTGCACCTTGTCCCAGGTCAGTTAAAATATGTTCTCTGATAGAAACGAACCTCGCGCTCGGACGGCTTCGTCCGGGTTTCTTCGCCGGAGTTTCTGGGGCGCCTGCGCGCCTTTTGTGGCGCTCGGATGGCTTGCAGGATGCTCGTCGGCTGAGCTGACCGGTCCCTTCGATGACGCCAGCGTCAGTGATGGAACTGGCGCTGGGGCTAGTCCAGGTGTGGGCGGAGGTACGCAGGGACCGGGTGCAGGCGGAAGCGGGACAGGTCAGAACGGCGGCGGTGGAACGCAGGCGACGGACTGCGTCGGTGACGAGAGCATCATTTCGAAGCGCTTGGTTCGCCTCTCGTTCAACCAGGTTGCGAACTCGATTGCGACGCTGATCGACCAAACGCTCCAGACGAACCTCGTCGAGACCTTCGAGCTCGTCGACGCACAACATCGCGCCTTCCCGCCGCTTCAAAGCCCGCGTGAAGGAAACTCCTTCACCGATCAGAGCTGGGACACGGCAGACCGTATCGCCCAGGCAGCGGGAGACTTCGTCGCGAAGAACATCGATAAGGTCACGGGCTGTGGAGCAAATCCGACTGATGACTGCGCTCTCGAGTATCTCCTCAACCTGGCCGAAAAAGGCTACCGGCGTGCCCTCACAGCTGACGAGAAGGCTCGTCTGAGCGCTCTTTATACGACGGGGCTCAAGGGAGTCGGCGCATCGACCGCGGAGGCCATCGAGTACGGCGTCTACGCAATCTTCCAGGCGCCCCAGTTCCTCTACCGCACCGAGTTCGGGTCTCCCGGCGGCGCGGCCGTGACGCAGAACGAACTCGCGAGCATGCTCTCCTACTTTCTCACGGACAACACGCCTGATGCGATGTTGCTCGCGGCAGCGGAACAAGGTGCGCTCGTGGACGAGGCGACGATTTCGGCGCACGTCGATCGAATCCTCAAGACGCAGGAAGCAAAGGTGAACATCGAGGGCGCCATGCTTTCCTACTTCGCCTACCCGAACCTCGAGAAGCAGATCATCCAGGACGATGCTTTCGACGGTGATATGCGCCGCTCGATGTATCGCGAAGCCGAGCTGTTCCTCGGTCAGATGCTCTGGAGCGGGCCGCTGAATAACCTGCTCACCTCAAAGAAGGGGTTCGTCGACGCTAAGCTCGCCCCCGTTTACGGCTTCGAGATGTTCCCGCCGCCCGGCGCGAAGCTTGTCGAAGGCTCGTTCTACGAGGTCGATCTGCCTGAGAACCGTACGGGCCTGATGACCCAGGCGGGGTTCCTCGCGAACCGCTCGCGCCCCGACCACACCTCGGTCGTCGGACGAGGTCTCCTGATCAAAGCAGCCTTCCTCTGCACCGAGACTCCGCCCCCCGACGATGCTGTTCTCGGGATCATCGAGAAGCTCGGCGAGACGATGCCTGACGCTTCGGAGCGAGAGATGGCCGACCTTCGGGCTTCGACGCCAGCTTGCGCTGAGTGTCACCACACCTTCGACGCATACGGACTTGCCCTCGACAGGTTCGACGTGATCGGGCGTTATCGCGAGGTCGATAGCCACGGCAGGCCTATTGATTCTTCCGTGCTGCTCCCCGACATCATCGGCGGTGGAGAAGCAAACAGCGTCGTCGAGGTCGCACAGCGACTCGCCGAATCTGGCGCCTTTAGCAAGTGTATCGGCCAAAACTTGATCAACTACGCGCTCGCTGACGTGAGCGCAGGAGCCGCGAACATCGAGAGCTGCGCAGTGAAGCGTGTCGCGGACAAATTTGCTGCCACAGACGGAACATTCAGCTCGCTCGTGAAGGTAGTCGCTACCTCAGCGGTTCTGAGCCAACGGACTCAAGGAGACGCACAGTGACTTCATATCGCTTCGCCCGTAGATCTTTCTTCAGCGCAGTCGGAGGGGCGTTCGGTCTTAAGATTTTGCTTAAGAACATGGAGGCCATGGCGCAGGGCGCCGAGTCGCCTTCGCGCTTCCTCCTGACTCACTTCCCTGTGGGGACGCTTCGCCGGCGCTTCCTCCCGACTGGAACCGGAGCTTCTTACGTCGCTTCGCCGATCATCATGCCCTTCGAACAAGCGGGACTCCGCGAGGACATGACTGTCTTCTTCGGCTTCTCCGACGACCACTTGCAATGTCCCGGTGGCGGCGGTCACGAAGCGGGTACCCCGTTCATGACGACCGGCTGCAGCGCAGCAGGTACGCGCAATAACGCAGGCGAGCCCGATGACGGCGTCGCCGGTGGCCCGTCCTTCGACCAGATCTTCCTGAAGAACGTGCCCGGTCTGCAGCGGGACGGCGTCGGCTACGTCAACGCTATCTGTGACGCGCGCGTCGACTCGAACGAGACCTCGACGCAGTGTCTCTCCTATAGCTACACGACTCGCCAGATCAACTCGGCTCGTCCCGGCGGCTCAATCACGGAGTACACACCGCTCCTGCCTCAGCTCAGCCCGGCGCAGATGTACGCGAGCATCTTCACCGGGTTCATGCCGGGCGGAGACACCGCCGCGAACCGCGAAGCGGCGCTTCGTGCGCTCCGCATGCGCAAGAGCGTCCTCGACTACTCCCTCGACGAACTCGAGCATCTCGGGCGTCTCGCACCGTCGAACGAGAAGTCGAAAATCGACCTTCATGCCGAGTCGATTCGTAAGGTCGAGAACCAGCTCGCGAAGCAGATCGAGGATGGTGAACTTGGCAATCAGGGTCCCTCCTGCACGCTTCCGATGGAACCGTCTCGTGACCTCTCGGGTGGTAAGGGTAACTCCCAGTATCTCGAGAACGTGAACAGCGACGACTCCGCGGTGCACAAGGCCGTCGCCGAGGCGCACCTCGCG
Organism: Pseudomonadota bacterium; assembly: GCA_023428245.1. GTDB lineage: Bacteria > Myxococcota_A > Polyangia > Polyangiales > Polyangiaceae > NIC37A-2. Next base: position 14,199 of record JAEYYX010000016.1, on the reverse strand, counting down.
CTCATCTTGGCCGCGTTTCAGTGCGACATCATTCGTGTCGCGACCTTCCAGTTCTCCCCGGGCACGAACCACGTCTCCTTCAAGGGCATGTGGCCGAGCGACCCGAACCGAATTGCCATGCACCACCCGGTGAGCCACGGTGGTGGGTTCCTTTCGGGGGCGGCGGACGCTGATGTCGCGAGCCTCCAAGGGGCTGACAAGGATCGCTACGAGTTCCTCGCGAACGTACAGACCTGGTACAACACGCGGCTCGCCGAGTTCCTCGTGAAGATGAAGATGACCAAGGACGCCTTCGGGGGCTCCCTCCTCGATCACACGGTCATCCCCTACGTCACCGAGGTCGCTCAGGCGAACCACTGGAGAAAGCCCAAGCCGGGCTTCCTCTTCGGCGGTTCGAAGCTCGGGATCAAGCACGGCACCTTCCAGAGCTTGAACGAGCGTCCCCAGGTTGACCTCTACTTGACCTGCGCTCAGGCGCTTCTGCAGACCGACGATCCGAAGGGAGGACTCGGAAACGAGCGCTTCAATCAGTTCAACCGGAATGCGTCGGCGCTCCCCGGGCTCTGGGAGAAGCCCGTCTAACGGGGCCGCAATCAAGATTGCATAACAGTAGAAGAATTCCGTAAGAACGGAGCGAAAGGGGCACCTCGCTCGTGCCCCTTTCGGCGTTTGCCTCAGTGCACCCACATGCGGCCACTAAGGCCTCGCCCACTGGAACAACTCAGGCGACTATCTCGGATGCGTCGGGTACGCCGACGCGCCCACTCGGGGTGCTAGCGGCGGCGGTCGCCGGTGGAGGCGTTCGCCCACGGTGCCATTTGCCGCGGAGAGCCCCGTCGCTCGAGGACCGGAGGAACGGCGGTCCGAGAGTTCCAGTCGAGCTAACTCTCTGCAAGAGCGGAGGGACAATGAGGTCCCCTCGGGTGAGGTCGGGCGCGTACTAAGACGCGAGGAGGATGCAGCGGCTTCGTGTTTCGTTGGGCCTTGTGAGTGCGGTCGCGCTTGTTGCCTTTTCGGCTTGCGGAGGAGATCCCGTCGGGGGTCCCGATGGTGATGCCGCGGGCGGCGCTGTAGGGGCAGGAGGGGCTGCTCAGGGCGCAGGTGGTGCGAGCGGAGGCGCGATCGGCAGCGGCGGTGTCTTGACGAGCGCAGGCGGCGCGTCGAGCGGCGGAGGCACCGGGGCGGGGGCCGGTGCTGGCGGTGCTGCGGGCGGGGATTCAGGTTCGGGAGGCGCCACGGGCGGCGCATTCGCGAGCGGCGGCGGCGATGGGAGCAGCGGCGGCGCTGATGGTTCGGGGGGAGTCTCGACGGCTGGTGCTGTGATTGTGCCTGACCCGTCTTGGGCCTGTGGCATGCCGGAGGGGATTGTCGATCCGGAGCTCGGGGAGCTCTTATTTGAGGTCAGTCTCAAGGTCGGAGAGATCTATGAGTTCGGCGAGACCCAGTACGGGGAGCGTCGCGTCTACGATATCCAGAGTGGTGCCGTCAGCGGCGGAAGGCTCAACGCGAACTTCCTCGAGGGCGGACTCGACATGGAGCTCGAGCTCAAGAGCGGATCAATTGAGCTCGAGCAGGTGAACTTGCTTCGCACGAGCGACGGCGCTGTGATCTACGTGCGGACTTGTGGCGTTGCGGCTGCGGGCGACGAGAAGGTGCGCATCGTTCCGGATTTCGAGGCCCCGAACTCGAGCTCGGCCGCATGGCTGAACACCGGGAAGTTTGTCGGGACGCGTGTCTATGACGCTACCAAAAATACCCTTGAGCTGAAGATCTATGACGTGAGCGAGGTCAGCGATACCGGAGCCAAGGTGACGCTGAAAGATCCAACGGACGTCCCGAACCAGCCCTGGGAATGTTCGAAGAACACCGGGTCCAAGGGGGCGACTGTGCTCACGGAGACTGTCACACTCGGTTCGTCGCTCTCGGTCGGAGCCAGCAAACGCGGCACCCGAAACATCATCCCGATCACCGGCGGGACCTTCAGCGGTCGCTTCCAGGGCACCATCTTGCCCGGCGGCGCCGACTATCAGCTGATCGGCGGCAGTACCGTGCTCGACGCTCGTTATACCCTGAAGAGTGACGACGGAGAGTTCCTCCTCGTTCGAAATTGTGGACCATTTGGCGCCATGATCCCTTGGTTCGAGGCGCGGGCTTCGGGTTCCCTCGCCGCGCTGAACCAGGGCGCTTACTTGAGTTCCGATCCGGGGAGCGCGGCGGGCGGGGTGAGCATCACCTTCTACGAGAAGAACTAAGCTGGTCTACGCCTCCTCGAGGCGAGGTAGCAGCGCCTTACTTCTTCTTGAGATCGAAGCGGTCCAGATTCGTCACCTTGGTCCAGACGGCAATGAACTCCCTCACGAAGCGCTCCTTTTGGTCGTCCCCGCCGTAGGCCTCGACGAGCGCTCGGAGCTGGGAGTTCGAACCGAAGATCAGGTCGACCTCGGTCGCCGTCCAGCGAACTTCACCGGTCTTTCGATCGCGGGCGACGTAGGACTTCCCGTCGTCCGACTTTTTCCACTCGACGGCCATGTCGAGCAAATGGACGCAGAAGTCGTTGGTGAGAGTGCCCGGTCGGGTGGTGAAGACGCCGTGTTTCGAGCCGTCATAGTTCGTGTCGAGCACGCGCAGACCCGCGAGCAAGACCGTCATCTCCGGCGCCGTCAGGCCGAGCATGTCGGCTTTTTCTACGAGAAGTTCGGAGGCTGTCCGCTGTCCGGCGCCTCCTACATAGTTTCGGAAGCCGTCTGCCTTCGGCTCGAGGACTGAGAAGGATTCGACATCCGTCATTTCCTGCGTCGCGTCAGTCCGGCCCGGTGCGAAGGGAACCTCAGTTTTCACGCCGCCCTTCTTGGCCGCGTCTTCGATCGCAGCCGAGCCTCCGAGCACGAGCAGATCGGCGAGCGAGACCTTGCGACCACCGCTTGAGGCGTTGAACTTTTGTTGGATCTTCTCAAGAGCCGGCAGGACCTTGTCGAGCTCCACGGACTGATTCACCTTCCAATCCTTCTGAGGTGCGAGACGGATGCGCGCGCCGTTCGCCCCGCCGCGTTTGTCCGTGTCGCGATAGGTTGATGCTGCCGCCCAAGCAGCCTTGATCAGCTGCGACCCGGTGAGGCCGGAGGCGAGAAGCTGCGTCTTGAGGTTCTTGACGTCGGCCTGAGTGATCGGGCGATAGTCCGCCTTCGGAATCGGGTCTTGCCAGAGCTGAGCTTCGGGGACTTCTTTGCCGAGCAAGCGCTCCCTCGGGCCCATGTCGCGGTGCGTCAGCTTGAACCAAGCCTTCGCGAAGGCTGCTTCGAACTCCTCAGGATGTTCGTGGAATCGCTTCGAGATGGCGTAATATTTCGGATCGACCTTCAGGGCGAGATCCGTGGTAAGCATGATGGGCTTATGAGTCTTGTTCGGATCGTGAGCGTCCGGGACCGTGGCGGGGGCGCTCTTAGGCGTCCATTGATGCGCGCCGCCGGGGCTCTTGGTCAGGACCCACTCATTGTCGAGGAGGTTCGCGAAAAACTCGTGAGACCACCTGACCGGCGTCGTCGTCCAGGCGCCTTCGAGGCCGCTCGTAATGGTGTCGGCGCCTTTTCCTGCGCCACATTTGTTCTTCCAGCCGAGTCCTTGTTCTTCGATCGGTGCTGCCTCCGGCTCGCGACCGACACATTCACTCGGCTTGTGCGCGCCATGGGCCTTGCCGAAGGTGTGGCCGCCGGCGATGAGCGCGACAGTCTCCTCATCATTCATCGCCATGCGGGCGAAGGCGACGCGGATGTGATCAGCCGCCGCTTGGGGATCGGGCTTTCCGCCCGGACCTTCAGGGTTCACATAGATCAACCCCATTTGTGTAGCGCCAAGGGGCTCGGTGAGCTTTCCGTCCTTCGTGAAGCGCTGGTCCGCGAGCCACTTGGTCTCCGGGCCCCAGTTCACGTCCGTCGGCTCGAAGACGTCCTCACGTCCTCCACCGAAACCGAAGGTTTGAAAGCCCATCGACTCGAGAGCCACGTTTCCCGTCAAGATGAACAGGTCGGCCCAGGACAGGCTCCGGCCGTATTTCTTCTTCACAGGCCAAAGGACTCGACGCGCTTTGTCGAGGCTCGCATTGTCGGGCCAGCTGTTGAGCGGGGCGAAGCGAATCGCGCCGGAGGCGGCGCCGCCTCGTCCGTCGAAAGTACGATAAGTGCCGGCGCTGTGCCAAGCGAGACGGATCATGAGGCCGCCGTAGTGGCCGTAGTCTGCAGGCCAGAAGTCCTGAGATGTCTTGAGAGTTTTCTCAATGTCAGCTTTGACGGCTTTCAGGTCGAGCTTCTCGAACTCTTGGGCGTAGTTGAACTGAGCGTCGGACGGATCGCCTTTCGGACCCTCGGGCCGGAGGACTCGGAGATCGAGCCGGTTCGGCCACCAATCATCGTTCGTCGTGGGCTTGTCGCTCATTCTGCCCCCCGAGGAGGCAGCGGGAGGGAGTTTCTCCGGGGGATCGGTGACGAGTGGAGCGGACTCCCCTCGGGGTTCTTTGGGTGATTCAGCGGGCGGAGGCCCGCCACATGCAAGAAGAAGAGCAGCTGCGCTCACGAGGAGCGCGGGAGCTGCTCGGTGCGGGGCTCGTGTGATGCCTTGATAAATGAACACTTTTGCATGTGCAGACAATGCCATGTTGATTTCCCCTCCAGTGCGACGATGAGTCCGTCGGCTCGCTTGATAGATCCGCAATGGTGAATCATCAATGAGAGAGAGTTCACTTGAAAGAAAGCCTGCTCACACGCTCTCCGCGAGCTCGCCTCTTCTGTGTTTCGGAGCGATGTCGTTGCGTTGCTGGAGTACAATGGGCGACTTCTGACTACACAAGAGAAGAGAAACAGGCTGGCGCCCTGACTGAGCGCCGATGCTGCGGGGGGAGGCGTCAGCTAAGCGAGAAGGAAGATGGACGTGAAGGCGCCCTTGAGCTCATTTTCGGCCTGGCCAGAGGCAGATTTGCTTGTTGATGCGTCCTCGTTGCTCTCGAGTCGTTGGCCCAAGGACAACCCAGTTACCAGCGATCCCAGTTGTCACTACACAGGCGCCGTTTCGGGAGCCGTCACGATCGAGCTCCTCCAACAAATCGTTCATGGTGAGTTCGGAGCGCGACTAGGGCTCGAGGTCGACGCCGTCAAAATGGGCGTGTTTACCTGGGACCTCTGTTGTCAGAGTGTGCACGGTCCGGTCCTCGTGCAGATCCCGCGCACCGTGGACGAACCATCCCCCTCGGGGCGTCAGAAGCTTCTGGTTCCTGAACGGAGCGAGGAGAACATGGACTTCTTCCGCGGACGTCGCCTCGATCGCTATCTCGCGCCGGCGCTCGCCCTGGGTCCGGTTTCTCTCCAGTTCCCTGTCCATGTGCTTCCTCTCGATCTCAGCTTCCGCTCTGCGACGTTTGGTGACGGACAGGTCCGTCTCGACGTGCGTCGGGGAAGCTCGGATTGGAAAGTGGGACTTGGACCAAACCTAACGGCCGATGCGCTCGTCGAGATGGTTGCGGCGGTCGCTTATCATTACGAGCCGGAAGAGGAAGGTGGCACAACCATCGCCGATCTGTCCTTGAACGACGGAGACTTTTCTCTCAAGCGTCGGCGAGATGGATCTCTGTCTCTGCGCCTCAATGCGATCCGCCGCCGTGAGACGGAGGTGAGTCCGGAACGCCTTATCGTGCACTTGGCTCAGCTCGCCGCGTTCCAGAGCTTTGCGGTCGGCGATGAGTTTGTCTCCGTGCCGACTTTGGCTTCGAATCCGGCGATCGCGTTCGAGGGATATTGTCGCGGGCGTCGCTACCGGGCGCTCGATCTCGGAGAGGACGCTATCGCTTCCGAGAAGGCCGCGCGCGCGTGCATCGCTGGACTCCCGGAGACGGAGGACGGGGCTTCCTTTGAGCCGTGGGTGCGGCGCTTTCTGGATGGTTCTAAGGCGGCCAGCTTCGGCACAGGCTCTCGGGAACGCTGGTGGCGTCTTCACGAGATCGAAGCGCGCACCAGTGTGGCGCGGTTGCGCGCCGATTTTTCGCAAGACCCAGCGGAGCAAGCGAAGGCACAGGTGCTCGAGGACTTCGTCAAACGCATGGAGCGAAGAGTCGGGCATTTGCCTTGGTCCCAGTCCGGGTTGAACTGGAACGATCTGAACCGGGGAGAGCTCGAGCGATTGCTCGAAGAGGCGGGAGAAGAAGCGAACCGCGCGCAGCGCGTCCTTCGCGCGTGGATGGATCTCTGGCCCTACCTGGATCTGGAGCAGATGCTGAGTGAGGTCCAAGAGGGAGAAAGCCTACGAAGGATCAACACCGAGGGTCATTTCGGGACCATCTTGCGTGCCTCCGAAGAGGCGCTGACCTGGAGGCAGGCGAACCGAACGCCGAGGCGCGCCTCCCCTCTTGCTAACATCGAGCTCTTCGAGGCGAAGCTCGTCCCTCCGAAACAGATCGCGGCGGCGCTTGAGTCGTGTCTGACGTTCGAGAACTACATGGACGCGGCGCTGCACGATCCGTCCTGGGGGTACTACGGGCGGCATGTCGAGGTCGACGACTCAGACCATTTTCCGGCTCGATCAGAGAAATTCTCGCCTGACTACGGGCGCTGGCTCGCAGGACTCGCCTTCAATCTCTACAGGTCCATGCGGGCCCGCGGCGAGCTCAGAGCTTCCGATCCGTTTCCGATCGTAGAGTTTGGCGCTGGCACCGGGCGCGGCGCCTTCGATCTCTTGGCGGCGGCGCGCTGCGCGAACCCGGCGGAGCCGGGGGCGGAGGAACTTTGGGGCGAGTTCGCAGAGGCGGTAAGCTACCGGATTTACGAGCGGAACGCTCTTCTGCGAGAAAAGCAGAAAGAGCGGCTCGGAGCGTCAGCGACAATCAAGGCCGGCGACGTGCGCTTTCCCGAGGAGAGCCTTGGCCAGGACTTCCCCCAAGGGCTCAAGGGCCTCGTGCTTGCGAGAGGTTTGCTCGATACCCTTGGTGTTCACAAACTTGTCTTCACACGGGAAGGAGAGGTTTTCGCGGCGCTCGTGCTCCCGAGCCTCTCCGACCGCGGGGCGGCGGAGGCGTCTGCTGATCTCGCCGGACGTATCGCCCAAAGTGACGCCATCGTCCGCGCTCGCTTGTCCTTCGTACGAGGCAAGGGGCGGCTCTATCTTGATGGCCCGACCTTCTCCGCCCTCATGTGTGAGCTCGCGCAGTTCCCTCGGGGCGAGAGGGCACGCCGAACTTTGCAGGTCCGCTGCGAAGAGCTCTACGTTCCCGCCCGCTCTCTGCGAGGGCTTTCCGAGCATCTGCGCGGATGGCTGGAGGCGGCGGCCTTTGGGCTCGCGCGCATCGACACAGGCGCAGTCCTCTATGCGAATCTCCACGCGGACAGGTTTGTCCAAGCCATCAGCGCGCGGCTGAGCGCGGGCTTCGTCGTGACGCTGGACCATGGTGCGTCCGCAGCTCGCCTCTTCGAAAACGCGGCGCGGGGCGCCTTCTTGTTCCGCACGCTCTCGGAGGGGACGCCATTCGCACCGATTTCCACGGATCCCTACGTCCGCATTGGGCTCCAAGAGCTCACGAGTGACGTGAACTTCACGGCGCTGGCGATGGCAGGAAAAAAGGCGGGCCTCGAGCCTTTGCACTACGGCTCCGAGCACGACATCCTCGGCGGCTTTCTGCCCGAGATCCTCTCGAGGTCCGGCGAAGCTTCGATCAAGAGCTTCCTCGGGAGCGATTCCAAGCTCCTGGTCCAGTCCCCGCGCCCTAGCGTGCTGTCCCTGCCGCACGCACGAGGACTCGACCTCTTTTCGAAGCCAGGAGAGCTCTCCGACGACGCGCGCTCGCGCTTCAAGGAGCTTCGCGCTCGGCTCGACGGCGAGTTCTCAGCGTAAGGAATCCGTTAGAAGAGAACAAACTTCTTCTCTTTCTTCTTCGGCTCTGAGCTCGACTTCTCGCTCGGCGAAGGACCTTCGCCGGTCTTCCAGCGCCATCGCTTGAGGAGCGGGAACCTGGGAGACTTGCGGAGAGAAGCTTGGGTGATCGCTTCGTCCAAGGTCTTCCCTGCGAGCTTGGCGCAGGCTGTGTCTTTCTTCATTTCTCGGAGACGAATCAGAGAGCGTTCGTCCGCTCGCAGGATGACACGCGGCAAGAGCTTGACGCGCTCTTCGCAGCTAGAGTTGTCTCGGAGCGTGAGCGCGAGCTCGAGCGCCTCACTCTGGTGGTCGAGGACAGCCCTCGTGTCGAGAAGTTCTTTGGCGCGCTCTGTCGCTTTCGTTTTTGCGCTCGTCTTCGACCAGACGTCGAAGAGGAAGTCGGCCGCGACATCAGGGAGGCGCCCCGCGACGAATTCCAAGATCGGATCCGCGTACTTCTCGTCGTCGGCCAGGTAACGGAGCGGTCCGAGGATCGTCATGTCGCTCGAGTGACGAGAGCTTTCGTCGAGGGCATGGCCGTAGGCGAAGAGAGCGCGCTCGACGTTTTTCCGCATCAGGTAAGCTTGTGTCAGCGCCAGCCATTCTTCGTCCGTGCGCTCGTGGTCCTTTCGGAGTTCGAGGGCATAGAGCGCAGGGTCAGAACCCTGTTTGGCCGCTTCGAGGACTTTCTGGAGCTCGGGGTCGATCTCTTTCCGCCTCTCCGGGGCGGCGGAAGGGGGCGGAGCGGCGGGGGGCGGCGCTTTTTCCTCTGCGGTGGCTACAGGCTTCGCCAAGGGCTCTTCCGTCTTTCCGCCGAGGAGACTCGCCCCGAGCACGAGGAGCAGCGCGCCGGCCGCGACCGGAACCCCGAGCGGCATGCTCTTGCCTCGCACCTCGATCGGGCGAGCGAGCACGACGCCGAGAGACTTGAGACTTGAGCGACCGCGCTCGATGAAGCTCTCTCGACTCCGGGGCAGCGAAGGGAACTCGATGGTCGTGCGCGCCCAAGGGTCGCCCGTTGTGAGCGAAAGCTCTGCGAGTGCACTCAGAACTTCGTCCGCAGAGGCGTAACGGGCGTCCGGCTGTTTCTCGAGCAAGCGAGAGACGATCTTGCGCACGGGCTTCGGAATCGAATCGGGGAGCGGGGGAGGCGGCTCCGTCATGTGCATGAGCAGGAGCGGCATGATCTGATCCGCTTGAAATGGCGGCTTTCCCGCGAGCATTTCGTAGACCACGACTCCCGCGGCGTAGAGGTCTGCTCGCCTGTCGACGTCGACCCCGCTCGCCTGCTCGGGCGCCATGTACTGAGGGGTCCCGTAGATGGCGCCGGCTTGGGTGAGCTGGGTGTCGGAGGTGTCCGACTTTTGAACCTTGGCGAGGCCGAAGTCGAGCACCTTCACGAGCTCACGACCGGAGTCGGACGCGCTGGCTCCGGCGCCGGTGAGAGGCTCCTCCGGGGCGACGAGCATGATGTTATCCGGCTTCAGATCGCGGTGAACGATGTCCGCGCGGTGCGCCGCGGCGAGCGCGGAGAAGATCTGGGTCGCGATGTCGAGGGCGCGTGGCAGGGGCAGCGCGCCCGTCTCGGAGAGCAGCGCACCGAGGCTCTGGCCCTGGACGTATTCGAGGACCAGGTAGAAAGCGCCGTCCGGAAGCCGGCCGAAATCCGTCGCGCCAGCGACGTTCGGGTGGTTGATGCGGCCGGCGGCGATCGCTTCCCTTTCGAAGCGTGAGACGATCTCTGCGTTCTCGTGCGTCTCCTGGTGGAGCACCTTGATCGCCACCTGCTTCTGCATGTGGACGTGTTTGGCGCGGTACACCTGGCCCATCGCGCCAGCCCCGAGGAGCTCCTCGACGTGATACCGCTCTGCGATGATGGTGCCCACGAGCGAGGTGGGTCGAGGAACCGCGGAGAACTCGCTCACTTGTCTCCAGTGTTAACACGAACGACGCGAATTGCGACCGCCGCCTGCAAACGTCACCTTCGCTTCTTCCCTCAATAATGCCAGGGAAAACGCGAGAAATCGCGAGGACGTCGCTCGACGAAAGCGTCGCGCCCTTCGGCGGCTTCTTCCGTACCATAAGCGAGCCGGGTCGCTTCGCCGGCGAAGAGCTGCTGCCCAACGAGTCCATCGTCTGGCAGATTGAAGCCGTACTTCAGCATGCGCATGGCCGTGGGGCTCTTCGAGTTGATGAGAGCGGCCCACTCGAGAGCCTTTCTTTCGAGCTCGGCGTGAGGCACGCTGAGATTCGCCGCGCCCATGGCGACTGCTTCATCCGCCGTGTATTCGAGACCAAGGAAAAAGATCTCACGAGCTCTCTTTTGACCACATTGGCGTGCAAGGAGCGCTGACCCGTAACCGCTGTCGAAGCTCGCGACGTCGGGATCTGTTTGCTTGAAGCGCGCGTGCTCCTTCGAGGCGATCGTCAGGTCACATACGACATGGAGACTGTGTCCGCCGCCCGCGGCCCAGCCGGGCACGACCGCGATCACGATCTTGGGCATAAAGCGGATCAGCCTTTGGACCTCGAGGATGTGAAGGCGGCCGAGGCGCGCCAGGTCGACTTTTTCGCCCTTCTTTGCCTCGTCCGCTCCCTCGTATTTGTAGCCGTCTTTGCCGCGAATGCGCTGGTCTCCGCCTGACGAAAATGCCCAGCCACAGTCCTTCGGTGAAGGCCCGTTTCCCGTGACGAGTACGCAGCCGACGTCGGCCGTCATGCGCGCGTGGTCGAGGGCCTGGTAGAGCTCGTCGACAGTCTTGGGGCGGAACGCATTCCGGCACTCGGGCCGATGGAACGCGATGCGCACGGTGCCTTGTCGCTTGGCGCGGTGGTAGGTGATGTCCGAAAAGGAGAAGCCAGGGACTTCGTCCCACTCGGACGGATCGAAGATTTCGGAGACCTTTGCGACCATGAAGCTTACTTGCTCTGGAGCAACTCCTTGATACCGCCGAGCGAACCGAGCGCCGAAGAGGCCTCATAGGGGATGTAGATCTTGTCGCCGGGCTTTGCCGTGAAGCGCCCGAAGCGCTCCAGGTAGTCTGTCGCGACGAGATATCGAACCGAGAGCTCGGCATCTCCGATCCCTTGACGGATGAGCTCGATGGCCTGGCGTTTTGCTTCGGCGACTGCACGAATCGCGTCCGCTTCGCCGAGAGCGCGCCGGATCTGAGCTTCTTTCTCGCCGTCCGCGTGGTTGATGTTCTCCTGACGCTCACCTTCGGAGCGAGCGATACGCGCTTGTTTGTCACCTTCGGCCTCGAGCACCTTGGCGCGACGCTCACGCTCCGCTTGCATTTGCTTCTCCATGGCCTGCTGGATGTCGCGGGGTGGGGTGATGTTCTTGAGCTCGACGCGGTTGACCTTCGTGCCCCATTTATCGGTGGCGTCGTCGAGGATGAGCTTGAGCTTCGAGTTGATGACGTCGCGGGAGGCCAGCGTCTCGTCGAGGTCCATCTCACCGATCACGTTACGGAGCGAAGTTTGGGCGAGCTGGCTGACGGCGAGTGGCAGGTGAGCGATTTCGTACGAAGCGCGCACGGGATCGATGATTTGAATATAGAGCAGCGCGTCGATGCTGATCGAGACGTTGTCTTTGGTGATGACCGATTGCTCGGGGACGTCCAGTACGCTCTCACGCATGTCGATGCGGGCGGAGCGTCGGATGCCGGTATCGGTGATCCAGAGCAGCTCGCGCGGGGCGTCTAAGAACGGAATGATCACGTTCAGGCCGCTCGAGAGGGTCCGAGAGTAGCTCCCGAGGCGCTCGACGATCATGCACTGGCTTTGCTGGACGACGCGGAACCCCTTTGCAAGGAGCACGAGTCCGAAGAATACGATGAGGCTCAGAAATACTGCCATGGCCAGAAAGCCTACAGAGGATCGAGAGTCCTCGCATCATGACCGCGCGACCCGGCGTTTTCTGCTGCGCGGCGCGTCGGGGGGACGCGGCCGCCATTCATCGGTTCAAGGAGCCGACGATGACCTTGTTGCCTTCGGTGGCGAGGATCTTGACCTTGTCGCCGACGTCGAAGGACTCTTCGCTGATCGCGCGCCAGCTATCGCCGTAGAGCTGGACGTAGCCGACCCCGGATTCGTGGCTGATCGCCTCGGTCACCGTCGCGATCTTTCCGATCATGCCTTCGACGCCAGTCCCGGTCGTCGCCTTCGGGCGCATCCGCGGCCAAACGAGGGTCGCGAAAAGCACATAGGTTAGTCCAAGCCAGCCCGCGAGGATGGCGAGGATGGGCGGCCAGGAGTCAAAAAACGGCGCGGTCGCCGCCGTGAGTAGAAAGGCGATCCCCGCGGGAAGCGCGAAGAACGTGACTGTAAACACCTCGGCCACTGCGAAGAGTGCACCGATAATCGCCAAAATCACCCAAGGCTCCATGCGTTCCTGAGATAGGATAGCGGAAAGAGTGACTCCTCGTCAGTCCGAGGTGCTCACCTGGCGCGATTTTCTCGGAGAGGCCGTGAGCACTCGAGGCGGGGATGCGCTAGATGTTCACTGGTGCATGCGAAATGACACGCTCCGGCCTGGCTACAGTCGTCGAGCTTTTCTCGGGACAGCCCTCGCTGCGCTCGCGCTCGGATGCGAGCGAGGCGAGCCACGCAGGTTGCGCCCCGAGGCGTCGGCGGAGGAGACTCCGGGCGAAAGCAGCACGAAGGAGAAGGACTCGATGAGCGACAAGAGCGATGCGCACGAGGTGGCGATTTTGGCGGGTGGATGCTTTTGGGGCATGGAGGATCTCCTCCGTCGCGTCGACGGAGTCCTTGAGACCGAGGTCGGCTACGCGGGCGGCACTACGGACAGCCCGACCTATCAGACCGTGAAAACGGGACGCACGGGGCACGCTGAGTCGGTACGCATCGCGTTTGATCCGAAGCGGCTCAGCTACGCGGAGCTCCTTGAGAAGTGGTTCTTCCGGATGCACGATCCGACAACCAAAAACCGTCAGGGCAACGACATCGGAACGCAGTATCGCTCCGCGATTTTCTTCACGTCACCCGAGCAGGAGAAGACGGCGCACGCCGTCATTGAGAAGGTCAATGCCTCTGGGGTTTGGAAAGCGCCGATTGTGACCGAGGTGATCCCGAGCGGACAGTTCACTCCCGCGGAAGACTATCATCAGGACTATCTCGAGAAGAATCCAGGTGGTTATACGTGCCACTTTCTGCGCGACTTCTGAGCGTCGAATCGGCTCTCGGGTGAGGGCCAGGGAGCTCTTGGAGAGATAGGCGAGTGCGGCTATCGTCGCGCGTCATGGTTTCCTCGGGGCGTTTCGTCACGGCACTGTGTGGCAGCTTGCTCATCGTGAGCGGTTTCGGGTGTTCGAAGGGAGAGCCGCCTCCTTCTTCGCCGAGCGATGAGAGCTCCCAGGCGACCCCTCATCGAGGGAGCGCCGCGGAGGGCAAAGAAGGACACGATTCGACCGGCACGGACGGAGACGTGGAGGGTTCTTCGGAGCCGAGCCTGCCCGATCCAGCGCAGCTCGTTTCGGCGATCTGTGAACGAACCTGCGTTCGCGTCGACAAGGAATGCAACCAGAAAGCCGCGAAGTTCTGTCGGGCGAGCTGCCGCGACTATGTCGCAGGGACGCAGAAGTGTCCCGTTGAGATCCACGGTGCGCTGGCCTGTCAGGAGGACGCTGAGAGCTTCCGTCTCTGCGCCAATATCGCGGACGAAGCCTGCACACAGCTCTTCCGGCGCATGGTCGAGTGTCGCGAAGGTCGCGTGGAGCCGCGGGTCTGGGGTGATACGACGCAGCCGAAGTCCGAAGATCCCGCGGCCGGCCTCGTGCCCTACCCTGTTCCCGGCTTCAACATCACGCAGCTCATGCCGGAGCCGGTCACGGTGAAGAGCGAAGATCCGTTGTCCGTCGAGGCCTACGAGCCGGGCGAGCCGGGGAAGTTCGTGATCGCTTCGGCGCCGATCGAAGGCAAGAAGCTCAGCGCGGCCAATGAACTACGGACTGTGACGAAGTACGTTGGACTCGCTTGTGAGGCGAAGCTCAAACTGCACGGTCGCTTCGAGTCTTTTGGCGCGGCGCACGTGCGCTTCGATACCGTGTGCAAGGACGGGATCGAGTACCACGGCGTGGCGCACTTCTACCCCGACCGAGTTCTCTTCGTCGCGCACGTGGCCAAGGCTGCGGACGGCTTGAGTGACGCGAGGCGGGACGCGTTCCTGTTCGGATTCAAAGGGAAGTAAAAAGAGAGCGGCCCGCGTGCGCGGCGGGAGCCGCGGGCCGGGCCGCTGTTTCTTCGGCGGTCGCCCCCCGCGGGGGCCCGCCGCCGGGGCGCGGGTTTAAA
>JAEYYX010000127.1 GCA_023428245.1 Pseudomonadota bacterium | reverse complement strand
CGCCTCGGACAAAGGGGCCCAGGCTCCGGAGCAGCCTGGAAGGTCGAGACAACCGCACGAACCCTCCAACCCAACACAGATCGTCAATGGGGCCTCGAGCGCCCTCGGGCGCCGGAGGAAGCGTGCTGGGGACCCGAATGAGCCCCGAGGCCGGCAGGTTCGGTCCGCACAGGGATACTGTTCGGACGGACAGGAGTTTGGCCTCGATTGACCCCGCAGTCAACGCAGCCACGGTGTTTCCCTAAAACCCTTCATCCAAATACAGATAACGTTGATCTGATCTAAAATCCGATCCACCCTGGGCTGAGGACGTTGAACCGCGCCCGATTGAGAAGAGAACCCGATGCCGAAACTGACCTACGAAGACCTCAAGAACGCCGTCTCCGGAACCGCCGCAGGCTTCCGCGCCGTGACTCGCCTCGAGCCGCTGGGCGGCCCGGACGACAAGCTCTACCCGCCCACGTTTGGCGACGCCGTGAAGGTCCCTGTGCCTGTCGGTGAGAATCGCGAGGAGCGTCGACGTTCGAAGTACGCCCTCGAGTGGCGACGGATCGAGGGTGCACCGAAGCTCTGCGTGGTCCTCGATTCAGTAGCGGCTCAGGCGAACCGCATGGAGACAGCTCTCCTCGACGGCTACGACCGAGGCGAGCTCAGCTTTCCTTTCGCTCGTGTCGACTTCACAGGCGCGACTCACGATGACCCCGCCCTCGACCTCTCGAGCCTCGGAGGGGACGGATACATCACGACCCTCGAAGCGCCGCATCGTCTCGCCGACGCGCTCCTCCGCGACAGCCTGATTGACGGCAAACCTTTCCGTTACACCGACGCCGGTCGACGCTTCACCGAAGCTTCCCAGTCAAACGCCACTCCCCTCTTCACCTTGTGTCCCTCCTCGCTCATCTTTGGACTTTGGGACTCGACCGGCCCGAAAGGCGGCCTCGGCTCGAAATTCCAGCGCGCCATCGTGAGTGAAGTCGTCGGCGTCGGAGTCGAGCTAGGAACGCGCACCTCGAGCCGCATCGATCCGACCGGCATCGAGAAGACGGACATCTATGAGGCCAAGCAGGCGGGTGAAGGCGGCTCCCAGGATTGGACCACGGATCCCAACGAGGCGAAGCTCGATAAGAAGCAGCCCCTGCTCCTGAAGCGCGGAGGCGAGAAGGCGGGGTCCCCCGCCGTCATCAACCACGGCAACGTCAAACCTTCTCAAGACGCCGAGACCGGCGGCGTGACCGTCGACTACGCCGAGCAGCTCACCGTCCTCTCCCTTCCCGCGCTCCGGCGCCTCCGCTTCGCGACGACCACCGACGGAGAACGCCTCGAAGGAGACAATCGCCGCAAGGCCGAGGACGCCGCCCGAACTCTGCTGGCGGCGCTTGCCCTCGCGGCCATCGCCTACCAACGCGACAACGGTTACGACCTGCGCTCACGCTGCGCCCTCCACGCACTCGGCCCGCTGAACCTCGAGCTCCTCCCGAGTGACGGTGGCGAAGCGAAGTCCTTCTCCCTCGACCGCGGTACGGCGAAGGAGCTCCTCGATCAGGCAAAGCAAGCCGCCGCGGCCCTCGGCATGTCTTGGCCCACGGAGCCCCTCACGCTCACGCCCGCACCCAAGCTCGTCGGGCTCATCCGCAAGAGCCGCCAGCTCACGGTCGTCGAGGAGCCTACCGCGTCGTGATTGCTCTCGAGGTCGAGCTCCTGACGGGTCGCTACGTGGCGACGAGCTTCAACGACAGAAGCGCGCCCGAGTGGCCCCCCCACCCGGCGCGGCTGTTCTCCGCGCTCGTGGCGACCGCTCACGAACACGAAGAGCTCACCTCCTCCGCGCGCCCTGCCCTCAAGTGGCTCGAAGAGCAAGGTGCTCCCGATATCGAAGCCAGCGACGCGGAACAGCGTTCGGTGATCCCGACCTACGTCCCAGGGAACTATTCCGGCGTCGTACTCGGCTGGAAAGCGGTGGAAGAAAAGCTCGAGCGCGCCCGGGAAGCGCTCGCTACGGCCGAAGCCACAGGCGACAAGAAGGCCATCAAATCGGCGGGAACGGCCCTCGCCAAGGCAGAGAAGGCCTTCCAGGCCGAAACGGCAAAGATCCTCGAAGACGACGGCAAAGGCGATCCCTACCGAGCGCAGGAGATGCTCCCGGATCGAAGGGGGCGACAGCCGCGCACGATGCCCGCGATGGCACCCCATGTGCCCCAGGTTCGCTACGTTTGGCCCAGCGCGGAAGCGCCCGAGAACGTGAAGGCGTCGCTCTGCGCCCTCAGCCAAAAGATGGTGCGCCTCGGACACTCGTCGTCGTTTGTGTCCTGTCGAGTGATCGAAGGAAAGACGCCCGAACACACGGGGCTCAAGCGCTGGCGCCCCTCTGCGAAGCAAGGAGTTTCTATGCGTATTGTGAGTGAAGGACAGCTCAGTCGCCTCGAGGGTGCCTTTGAAAGACATCGGGGATTCGAACCTCGAGTTCTTCCTGCTGTGCACCAGAGCTACGAGCTCGAAGGCGGTGAAAGGGCCTCCGAGTCCGCCTCGTCTGTGTTTGGCGAATGGGTCGTCTTCCGCGAAATAGCCGGCGAGAGCGGCCGCCGCGTTGGCGTCAAGCTTTCCAAGACAGAGGACATCACCCGGGCGCTGCGTGGCGCCCTCCTTAGCCACGCCGACGGCGCGATTCCCGCCGTCCTCAGCGGACACGACTCGACCGGAAAGCCCCTCGACCGCCCGCACGTCGCCTACGTGCCCCTCGCGGACGTCGCCTCCCCTTACGCCTCCGGCAACGTGCTCGGCGTCGCTGTCCTCTTGCCGCGTGACATCGAAAGCGAAGAGCGAAGGGCCGTCCTCCGCGCGATTGGCCGCTGGGAGCAAGCCGGTCTCCGCCTCACCCTCGGCCGCGTCGGGGCCCTCGAACTTGAACGCGTGGTCGACAGCGATCCCCGCAAAGCCCTCACTCCGAACTCGTGGACCGAGCGGTCGCGCCGCTGGGGTTCAGTCACACCCGTGGCCCTCGATAAGAACCCGGGCAACCTTCATTCGAGCGATCCAAAGGAAGCCTCCGCCGCCGCACGCAACGCCGAAGAGATTGTGATGAAAGCGTGCGAGCGCATCGGCCTCCCCGCGCCCCGCTGGGTCGAAATCATTCGGCGTTCACTTTTTGATGCTGCACCCCCTGCGCGAAACTACATGCCCTTTCCGCAGAAGCACGCAGGCGGAAAAGGCGTGACCCGCGTCTGTGTGCACGTGGAGATGGGCTTCGAGGAAGCAATCCCAGGGCCAGTTCTGATCGGAGCTGGGCGGTATTTTGGGGTGGGGCTTTGTCGGGGGCGGGAGTGATGGACGGGGGGATACGGTCATGAGTCCCAAGAACCGCAGCATCGTCGTGAAGGGCACGGTCGTCACTATCGCGACGCGCAATGAGCACGACTACATTTCGCTGTCGGACATGGTTCGCAACTTCGAGGGTCAGGGCGCCCTCATCGAGAACTGGCTCCGAGCCAAGGACACGGTTCTCTTCCTTGGGGTCTGGGAGCAGCTCAATAACCCTGGATTCAATTCCCTCGAATTCGAGGGAATTAGAAGTGAGGCCGGCCGCAACAGCTTCTTCCTCTCGGTGAAGAAGTGGACCGAGAAAACGGGTGCAATCGGCCTGTTTGCCTCAGCGGGCCGCTACGGCGGCACCTATGCTCATCGTGACATCGCGTTCGAGTTCGGCTCTTGGCTCAGTCCCGAATTCAAGTTGTACCTCATCAAGGAATTTCAGCGCCTCAAGGATGACGAGGCGGCTCGCACTTCCCGCGAGTGGAACTTCCAGCGAATGCTGGCCAAAGTAAACTACCGCATCCACACAGACGCGATCCAAGAACATCTCGTCCCTCCAACGCTCACCAAGTCGCAGACCTCCTTCGTCTACGCCTCTGAGGCCGATCTCCTGAACGTCGCGCTCTTTGGCAAAACCGCTGCCGATTGGCGCAAGGAGAATCCGAAGCTGCCAGGCAACTTGCGTGACCACGCAACGCTGGAGCAGCTCGTCGTGCTCTCGAACATCGAGAGTCTCAACTCCGTCCTGATCCATCAAGGTTTGCCACCTGGCGAACGACTCGTGCAACTCAACGCCATCGCGATCGTGCAGATGCGCTCGCTGCTCGCATCGACGACGGTGAAGCGGCTGAGCGAAGGGACGCCGATTTCACGCAAGCCTCTTGCGGCACGCGCCGCAGCCAAGAAAGGAAACAAGTGACGCGCGCCCGATTCGCCAGCTCACGCGAGGCGAGGCCGGTTTTGATCGGGGCGGGACTTCGGTGTGGGCCTTTATCTAAGGCGGGAGTGAGTTTGCTTCGATGAACGATCCCTCGCACAATAAGGGCCATGAACTGGGTGCAGGCCATTCAGAATTGGAGACGGGTCCCGCTCGAGGAGCAGCGTCGGATCCGGATCGCCCGTCTGCCGAAGAAGGTGGCTCGGAGCATGGCCTTCGAGGGGGAGCCAGTGGAAGAGCAGATGCTGGAGGAGGAACTCGTCCGCCTCACGCAGCCACTCGATACCTGACGACCGAACTTGGTGTACTGAGCTACGCCGAGCTTGCTCCACATCTTGCACGACGCGTCGAGGCTGCACAGAAAGCCACTTTCGATGGCGCCTTCGATCATTTCGATCTGGCCGAGGAGCTTCTGCTGAAAATGCGTCGCCGCATCTGCGGCGATTTGATGCCTGATTTCGCAGGGCGCTGGCGCAGCAAGGACGTGGTCATCGGGCACCATGTGCCGCCACCGTACTTCGAGGTGCCGCAGCATATGCGCAACTACGCCCTTGATCTCGAGGCTCGTCTTCAGGCGCTCTCACCCCAGCCTGACGACGCCTACCTCGAGGCGCTTGCTTTTGCTGAAGGCAGACTCCTCAGCATTCATCCGTTTCTGGACTTCAACGGGCGCATCACGCGCTTGTTCATCGACTGGCTGACGCGTCGGTTTCAATTGCCAGACGTCGATCCCACGCCGGATCCAGGCGCCGCCACCGAGCGCTACATCGAGGCCCTGAGGGCTGCCGACAAGAACGACTGGAGCCCACTGATGACGATTTGGCGAGAGCGCTTCGAGCAAGCGGAGGAGACGTGAACGAGGTGATGAGGTTCTTTGTTTGTGCCCGGCACGTTTTGATCGGAGCGGGGCGGTATTTTGGGGTGGGGTTTTGTCGGGGGCGGGAGTGATGGGGGGTGAGTCCATGCCTGGCCACTCGGACAGAGGCCCACGGGAGGCGATCCGGCGGCCTCGCGGAATGCACCTGGTCCTCATCCCTTCAACGGAAGCAAGCCACAAGCCAACAGTTGAAACTGCGATCATGAGCAAGAAAGAAGAAGTCGATGTCATTGAATCTTAAAACGTTAAGAGAACTCGTCGAAGGCGACGTGGTGGCTATTCGAGGAATAGGAACATTGGAGCCAGCGGGCGGTCCTGGAGACAAGATTTTCCCACCGACTCATGCGGTCGACGACAAGAACAAGAAGCCCGGGGCCAAGTACGCGTTTGAGACTCGTCGCATCGGAGGGCAGGAGGTGACGTGCGTCCTCATCGACTCGGTGCAAAGCCAAGCGAACCGTATGGAAGAGGCTCTGCAGGCACTCTGGGATGACAAGAAGATCGCTCTTCCGGTCGTCAGTGTTGATTTTTCCGAGGTGGCACCTGAGGTAGGCCGCGTTACCTCGCTCACCGCCCCCCACCGCATCGCGGACGCCCTACTGCGTGACAGCTTGCTAAACGGTCAGCTCTTCCGGCTCTCGGAGATCGGCAGATCATTCACCGACGCGAGCACGAAGAACGCGACGGCTCTTTTCAAGGTGTGCCCGACGGGGCTGGTATTCGGCATGTGGGACAGTACGGGGCCAAAGGGTGGTCTCGGTGTGAAGTTCCAGCGTGCGCTCGTCTCGGAGATCGTCGGTATCAACGCCGCTCGGGGAACCAAGACTTCTAGTCGAATCGATTCCGTCACCACCGGCAAGCTGGACTACCCGCTCTACAAAGCGAGCGATCGCGATGAGATGTGGACTGCAGATCCTGAGAAAGCTGAGAAAAACGACAAGGGTGAACCCATCAAAGTCGGCTCGGAGAAAAAAGCAGGGAAGCCATCGGCTGTCGTGCTCGGCAACATTGCCCCCAGCATCGACTCGGTCGCTGGCGGTGTGACCATCGACGAGGCGAAGCACACCGTCGTTCTCTCGCTCGCGTCGCTGCGACGTCTCGGCTTCGCGAAGGGTGCGACCGAGGCCCAAACGGTGCTTGCTGCGCTCGGGCTCCTCGCCGTCCTCGCGTCGGAGAGCCGCGGTCACGATCTTCGTTCGCGATGCCTGCTGGTCCCCAAGAAAGGCTCCGCGCTGAAGCTGGAAGCGGTCGGTCGAGACGGCACCACGACCGACCTGGTGCTGGACCTCGCAGGAGCGATCAAGCTTTACACCGACGCCGTTGCAGCACTGCCCGATGGCGTGACGTTTGAGAAGGCCGCTGGCGAGCCGCTCGCGGAGCTTACGCCATCAGCGAAGCTCGCTGACCTCGTAAAGAAGAGCCGCGAGCTGGCGACTGCTGGGGCTGACGACGGAGACGACTGATGTTCGCCATCGAGGTCGAGCTCCTGACGGGTCGCTATGCTGCGACCGCGCACAACGATCGAGGACGCGCCGAGTGGCCGCCTCATCCTGCGCGCTTTTTCTCCGCGCTGGTCGCAGCGCTCCACGATCACGACGTCGTGGACAACAACGAACGAGGCGCGCTCCTGTGGCTCGAACAGCAGGACGCGCCGTCGCTACGCGTCGATCCCGAGTCGAAGGTCGGTAGGCGCCAGGTCCAGGACGTCTACGTTCCGGTCAACGATGTCACGCTCGGTGGTGATGAGGCGATCCGCGACGCCGAGAAGAAGCTGGCTGCCGCCACGACGCCAGCAGCGCAGAGGAAGGCGCAGGCAGCGGTCGAGAAGGCAACGAGAGAAGCCCTCGCGATTGATGGCAACCCCTCAGACAAGGCGCTCAAGGCCGCCGCCGCGCTCATGCCGGAGCGACGCATGCGTCAGGTACGCACCTTCCCCGTCGCGCTGCCCGAGACGCCGACCTTCGCGTTCATCTGGCCCAAGGCCGACCCGAAGGGTCATCGCGAAGCGCTCACGCGCCTATGTGCCCGCGTGACGCGACTTGGCCATTCTTCGTCGCTCGGGCGGTGCATGATCGTCGATCACGATCTGTTGCCGACGCTCGTCCCCAGCGACGATGGTGACGTCGTCCTGCGTGTGGTCGGGCCGGGCCAGCTCGACCGCCTCGACCGAGCCTTCGAGCACCATCGGGGCGTCCAGAGCCGCGTGCTGCCCGCTCGTCCACAGCGGTATGGACCGGCGGTCCCAGCCACGATGCGCTCTCCGCAGGCTACGAGCGTGTTCTCCTCGAACGACTGGGTCATCTTCGAGCGCGTTGGCGGCTCTCGCCCCGTCGCTTCGCGCGCCACTGACCTCGCCCGTGCGCTGCGCGGTGCGCTCATCGAGGTGCATGGCAATCAGAATCTGCCGTCGGCGCTCTCGGGCCACACAGAGAACGGCCCGACGCAGCAGCCGCACGTCGCGTTCGTCCCACTACCGTTCGTCGAGCACGAACACGCGGATGGCGCGCTCATGGGCTGCGCGCTGGTACTGCCTCGCGAGCTGCCAAAGAACGAACGCGAGATTCTGCTGCGCCTCGTCGCGAAGTGGGAGAAGGAACGCGCGAACGAACGCGGCAACTTGACGCTCGCGGGCGGGACATTGCCGCCGTTCCATGTCCGGCGCGTCGAGATGTCCGCGAAGGCTGCCCTCGACCCGGCACGGTGGTCCCGCTCGTCCGCGCGCTTCGTCACGGCCACGCCGATCGCCCTCGACAAGAACCCCGGCAACCTCCGCAGCAACCAGGACGGCACCGCACGAAAGGCGGCGCTAGAGGCGGAGCAGAGCATCAGGGAGGCCTGCCAGCACGTCGTGGGGGTCCGCCCTGTCTCGGTTGAAGTCTGCCTTGCGCCGTTGCTTCCCGGTGCCCAGCACGTTCGCGACTTCCTGCCTTGGCCCGGGCGGCCCGGGCGGACGCCGCGCGTGCGTGTACACGCCGACATCCAGTTCGCGGAGCCGGTGAGAGGTCCGCTGCTCCTCGGCGCGGGGCGCTATTTCGGCCTCGGGCTCTGCCTGCCGGTGGAGGAGCGATGACGACGCTCTCGACCTCCGACTTCGGCGCGTTCCACGCGGCCGTGCATGGCGGCAAGCAGCCCTTCGCGTGGCAACAGCGCCTGCTCGAGAAGATCGTCGCGGATAAGGCCTGGCCGCTCGTGCTCGACCTTCCGACCGGCGCGGGCAAGACGACGTGCATCGACGTCGCGCTGTTCGCGCTCGCGCTCGACGCGACGAACGACGACGAGCAGCGATGGTGCCCAAGGCGCATCGCGATGGTCGTGGACCGCCGCATCGTCGTCGATCAGGTCGCCGAGCGAGGCCGCAAGCTCCTGAGCGCGTTGATAGTGAGCACCGATGCTGTCGTCGCCGAAGTAGCAAAACGATTGCGCTCCCTGACCCGCACCGGCGAAGAGCCGCTCGGCGTCTTTACGCTACGCGGGGGCATGCCAAAGGACGATGGCTGGGCGCGCTCGCCCGACCAACCGCTCGTCATCGCGTCGACCGTCGATCAGATCGGCTCACGAATGCTGATGCAAGGCTACGGAGTGAGCCAGGGCATGAAACCCGTCCACGCGGGCCTGCTTGCGAACGACACGCTGCTCCTCCTCGACGAAGTGCATCTATCAAATCCGTTCCGACAGACCCTCGAACAACTGGCGCGCCTACGCACGCGATTCTCGCCGAACGGTGTGAAGACACGTTTCTCGCACGCGTTCCTCTCGGCCACACCGGGCGGCGGCCAGGTGCCCACCTTCGCGCTGCTCGATGACGAGAAGACGCCAGACTCGCCGCTCGGACCACGCCTACACGCGAACAAGCCCGTGCGCCTCATCGAAGTGGACGATCGCACCGCGCTGGAAAAGGCCTGCGTCGATCAAGCAAAGGACCTGCTCGAACGGCATCGAACCATCGCCGTGGTCGTCAACCGTCTGGAGAGCGCCGGTGTGATCGAACGACAGCTCACCGAGGTAGTGGGCAAGGACGCGCTCGTCACGCTGCTCACGGGGCGCATGCGACCGCTCGATCGCGACGACGTGCTCCGCGAGCTGCGACCTGCGGTCCAGACGGGCCGCGAACGAAGCGATGATAGTCCGAAGCGCGTCATCGTCGGTACGCAATGCATCGAGGCAGGCGCGGACTTTGACTTCGATGCGCTGGTCACCGAGGCAGCGAGCCTCGACAGCCTAAGGCAACGCTTCGGCCGCGTAGACCGCCTTGGAAAGTACAACAACGCCGAAGGCGTGATCGTCCACGACAAGTCCGTCAAAGACGACCCGGTCTACGGCAAGGCCATCACCGAGACAGTCAAGTGGTTCAAGAAGCAGGAGAAGGAACGCCCGAAAAAGCTGAAGGACCAACTGAAGATCCTCAAGGATGAAGCCAAGAAGCTCCGTGGGCATGCGAAGACGCAGGCCGAGGCGCAGATCCATAGGAGAGCTCAAGTCGATTTCGGTGTCCTCGCGCTTGATATTCCTACCGCCGACCACCTGGTGAACTTGCTCGCGCCCAAGCCCAACGCCCCAACGCTGCTCCCGGCTTACCTCGACCTCTGGGCACAAACCTCGCCCGCGCCGAGCCAGCTCCCCGATGTTAGTCTCTGGCTGCACGGGCCAGCTTCGGGTCCGGCTGATGTGCAAGTCGTATGGCGCGCAGACCTCACGGAACAACTGCTCCTGCGTGACGACGCCGAGGCTGCGACGGCGATTGTGGCAGCGGTGCGTCCTTCAAGCCTGGAAGCCATGTCGCTCCCGTTTATCGCCGCGCGGGCTTGGCTCGCGAACCGGACGGTGCGAGACCTTGGTGACACAGAGGGAGCATTGCTAGACGACAGCGATGAGCAAGAATCCGCCGGTCGACGAGCGCTCCGATGGAAGGGTGACGAGAGCAAGATCGTCGATACGACGACCTTGAAGCCGGGGCACACGATCATCGTTCCTGCGAGCTACGGCGGCATCCGCCGTAGCTGTTTCGACGCCACGTCGACCGAAGTTGTGAGCGACCGGGCTGAGCAGGCGGGACTGTTCGGACGCGCGCGCCCCGTGCTTCGGCTGCACCCGCTCATCGTCGAGCAGCTCGGGCTTACGCTGCCGGTAGACGAAATGGAGGAATCCAGGGCGGCGCTCGCTCCTCTCGCCTCGAACATGGGTTGGCCGTCGTGGAAGCGCTTGTGGGCCCTGCGGCTCGCAACTGGGCGCGGTTCGTTCGTCGTGCCCGGCGAGCCCTCGTGGACCGTGCTCGAAGCGAAGCGTGTGCCCATCACCGACCTTCGGCGCGCACTTCAGCCCGAGGACACGCTTGAGGACGGCGTGGAACTCACCACGGATGGAGACGACTCCTTCTGCGCGGGACGCGCGGTCTCGCTCTCGGTACATAGCGCCGACGTCGAGATCTTCGCGCGCGAGTACGCAACTCGCTGCGGTCTCGGGGCGTGGCTCGCCGAACACGTCGCCCTCGCCGCATGGCTCCACGACATCGGCAAGGCCGATCGGCGCTTTCAGCTGATGCTCCGAGGAGGGAGCGAGGTCGAGTACTTCAAGGACGAGACGCCCTGGGCGAAGTCGACGATGCCGCCGGGAGCGAAGGAGCAGCGCCGCCTCGCCCGGCTGCGGAGCGGTTATCCCGGTGGCGGATATCTCCATGCCGTCCAGTCGGTGGCGATGCTGCACGGACAATTGGACGCGCTGAAGTATCGCCTGACGAAGGTAGACCCTGGGAAGGACCCCGATCTCGACCTCGTGCTCCACCTCGTCGCCAGCCACCACGGGGAGTGTCGACCCTTCGCGCCTGCCCTTATCGACGCCAGCCCCGTCGACGTGTCGCTCGACGACCATGAGAGCAAGACGTTCGGCAAGATTGACTTCGCCGCGACGCCTTCCAACAACGGCTTGCACAAGCTCGACTCCCCGATCGCCGACCGGTTCTGGGGCCTGGTAGAGAAATATGGCTGGCAGGAGCTCTGCTGGCTCGAGGCGATCCTTCGCCTCGCCGATCACCGCGCCAGCGAAGAGGAGCAAACCAAACCGTGAATCAACTAACCCTCTACGGAATTGACGGGCAGCATCTCTGGGGCTTTCTGACGGCGATCGGCACGTTGTCTTTGCTTGATGAACACGCGCGTGAAAATTCCTGCGCTTCTCCGCGCCTCGCGTTCCAGGAGGATGGTACGGCGGTGCTGCACAGCCCAGTCGCCCGAGAGCATCTCGCAGAGGTGTTGCTCGCCAAGCTGAAAGCCCTGCAGCCGTATCTCGATAGCAACCTTGCGAACATCAACAAGCCCTCAGACTTCACGAGGTCGAGCTACGAGGCGATCGCACTCGCAAGCGTTGTCCCGACCGCAGTCGATCTGCTCGCTGGCCTGGCCTGCGTCGTCGGTGAAGAACCATCCGAATCCACGTTGTGTGCTGCGAACGGGGCAAGTCATCAGAACCTCGTTCAGTCCATGCGCGACGTGCTCAAGCTCGTCGAAGCGGAGCACATCGAGAAGGCTCTGTTTTCGACGTGGACTTACTCGTTCCAGTTGCCCAAGAAGGGTGAGGGCAAGCAGATTCGCGACCGACTTCAACTCGGCAACAGGAATCCTACTCTTCGCCTCGATCCGTCCGACGAGCGGCTCTACGCGCTTAGACTCTCCAATCCGACAACGACCGACGACTTTTCGACCGAGCTTGGTGCGCAGGCACTCGCCATCCCCGCATTCGCACTGTTGCCAGTTGTTCCGAGCAAGCACCCGATCACGGTCGCGTCGAAGCGTTCGCGCCAGCGAGTAACGATCTCCTGGATGCTATGGAACATCCCAGCGACGCTGCGCACTGTTCGCTCGCTGGTATGGGCGAGCGTAGGGCGGCCGAATGAGCAGCGCGAACGAGGCGTCTTCGCGGCATTTAGTGCGGATCGTATTTCTGGAGCGAAGGGGAAGCTTTCCTTCGCTCCATCTCAGGGGGTGTGGTGATGACGAGCGGTGGAGTTCATCAACCGATTGCAGGATGGATTTGGGATGGCAATCACGGCAGTTGAACCTGGAAAATCTTTGGCAGCCTCCGAGCGGGCGCGACTGGATGGAGCACCGTCATGAGATCCCTCGTCTCCCTGCTGAACGAGATCCGTCAACTCGCGCCGGTTGGTTCGCCGCTCTATGCCTTCCGACACACGGAAGCTCAGCATGCAGAGCTTGTGCGCACGGTTCGCCACGAGCTGGAGCGTGGGCATCGAGACCGACACGTAGCCGCCGCATTCTGTCTGGCCGCATCTCGCATCCTCAGCACCGAGCTCCAGCGGGGCGAGTGGACTTGGCGACCGGTCAATGAATTGCTGTTTAAGCTCCACAATCCGGGTCCCTTCATCAAACAGGGACTCGACTATTGGGGGCGGCCTGTTGTCGTCCTCGAAACGCAGCGCTGGCTCTTTACGCTTGTGGCAGAGGGAGGGCTTCCTATCCACCTAGTGCAAGAGGAAGGCAGCATAATATCGAGCTTCTTCGCGCGACTGCTCGCGTTGGCGGAGGGTTCCGCAGGTGCGGATGTGGCAGAGATTGTACCTCGTTGCTTCGGGATGCTCCCCGAGTCATTGCGAAACGATGCCGTGCGGCAGCTTTCGATTGACTTGATTGGCCTCGTCAAGGAGCTCCGGTCGGCAAGTGACGGCCAGGTTGATCGAATTGCATTCTTGGATCGCGAGCGCCCGGAGTGGCGCAGGCGACTTCCGTTGCTGGTCGATGATACCACTTCACACAAGCTTCTATCCGGCTTGCTCGAGGCGCCCAAGCCGACGTCAGCCCTGGCGTCTACCGGGATCCCAGTGACTACCTGGCTACAGCGGGCGTCGCTGACCTCCGACGAGTACTCTATTGCTCAAGGGATAGAGCTTCCCTCGTTCGTTTCGCGGCTTGGTCTTAGTCGTCAGATTGGGCTCGATCTTGGCGCTCTTCCAAAGAGATTTACGCTCAATTTGGTGGGTCTCGATGGCACGATGGCGCCGCTCGCGACGGTTACGCACGCGGCTGATGATGCGCTCTTCCACCTCGAAGCCA
Source organism: Pseudomonadota bacterium (assembly GCA_023428245.1). Lineage (GTDB taxonomy): Bacteria > Myxococcota_A > Polyangia > Polyangiales > Polyangiaceae > NIC37A-2. The sequence continues at coordinate 18,703 of JAEYYX010000127.1, read as the reverse complement.
ACCGTCGCAGCATTCGGCTGGGGCAAGTCAGTGGACCAATCCTGCTTCAAGCAAGCCGGCAAGGTGCTGAGCTTGGGCCTGCGGTGCGCATCTCGCAGGAACTCGGTGAGATGCCATGGGTCTTCGCTGACGATGAGTCGGAGCAAGAGCTGCTGAGCGTTGGTCCGTGTTCAACAACGCGCAAGTCGGTGCTTGTGGCCGCTACGGACTCGACCTCCGTGAAGGCACTTGAGGACGAAGTGTACGACAGCGCCGCAACGCTGGTGGGAACGTTGCTGGAAGATGAACGCTTCCTGTACCGGGTTCACGGCAAGGTTCGAGTCAGGGTGGGAGACGAGCTTTTCACCATCCGCACTGACGCGACTCACGACGAAGCTTTCTCCGTTTTCACGCGAGGTTCACGGGTTGCGCTTCAGTCGGGCCTCGTCTGGCTCGGGCTGCCCCGGTTCTTCGTAGATGAAAGCGGCGGAGACAGGGAGCTTTCCACGAGTGCCATCTCGTGGCGCCCCAAGGGAAGTGTTGGGACGTGGCACGCGATCGATAGGGACTGCGTCGGGGATGTGCAGGTGCGGGTCAAATGGCAAGGACAAGTCATTCATCGATCTAACGAAAGTATTCTTCCTCGGCAGTTCTCATTCGAACTGAAACCGGATGCGACCAGCGGTCGGGGCTCGATTCGCCTCCGAGGTGTTGGGCAGGCGCGAGTCGTGAGCGGCCCGGGCAGCGAGCATATGAGCATGCGGATCGCTACTGATGGGCCTGGAAGTCTCCTTCTTACCTGTGAAAGCCGTACAGAACGTACGGATGTGCCTCTCCGGTTCATCTTCGGGGCAACAGAGCACACGGCGCGCCTTCCTTTTCCCGGACATTTCGTTGGGTTCGTCGACGCCGCAGGGACGCCAGTGAAGGTCGGCGCACATGTGGACGTGGCCCGCCTCCACGGCATCCGGGCGCGCGTCGTCGCCAACGGAAGGGCGGGTGACTACGTCGTTTGGGGCCGTGCCGACAAGGTGCCCGAAGTGGCGCTGGCACCTCTTCAGCGAGGGCCCGGTGGAGTTGCTGAACTCTCGCTGGGCCACGTGCAGCAATTGGTGGAGGCCCTGCTATCCGAAGGGCTCGATGCGACGGCCCAACTCTACATCGAAGCCAAAGGCAGTGTCGTTCGGTCCGCGGGGCGCCACCAGGGTATCAAGGTGCACTGGTATGGAAATCGCCTCTGGTGCCACTTCGCGGGGTCGGAACAATATGACGATGAAGAGCCGCAGAGTCAGAGGTCCGCAGCGGATGTACCCATCGCCCTGCGCAGCCCGAACGACTCGGACGTGCCAGTACGCCTCTTCGCGCACAGGCTGACAGACCCCGCGATGGCGGAACGCGACGAGTTGCCAGGTACTGAATCAGGTGGCTGGACCTTTCGCACGAGTGGTCGCGAACCGGGACCGTGGATTGTTACCGGCTGGCGTGGCGACGCCCTGCTCTGTCGGCCGTCTCTTGTTCTTGTTCCGTCGCCGGAGACCAAGCCGTCATGCAACACCGGATCGGACGACGCGGTTGGAGTCGGACTTGGCCATGCTGGAAAGCTGCCATCGCCAAGTCCAGTCTACTTCCTGCGGGACTCGATCCAGCCGACGCCAGGCTGCGAAGCGGGCGAAATGGCTCCTTCCCTCGAGGCCATCGTTCAGCGTCGGTCGCGTACGGAGCGCCAAGCCTTGATGCGGGCAGCCGCCAGTCGGATGGCCGAGGACGCCTCAGACCCGGACTGGGATTTTGCGCAAGGGTTCTTGGACTCGATGAAACTATTCCCGGCGGATTCATACGAGTTCAACCGGGCCATCATGGAGCAACCGCGCGTCACGGCTTTGGCGATGCTGAGAAGCGCATTTCTGAACCGAATAGATCACCTGTGGACCGGTTTCGAGCAGTTCCACTTTCTTTGGGTGACCTTCCCGGTACGCGCCTGGATTCAAGCGGTGCGTTGTTACCGGGATACCGCTTTCCCTGGTGTGCCAGAAGAGAGCCGAGGTCCACTTCTCAACCTTGTTCTTGAACGATGCTTTTCGTCCCGAGAGGGCACGCAATACCGCTCGGTAATCTGGGATCTCTGTAGCCGATCTATCTATGGTGTTCCTGCTCCTCCCAATCGCATCCGGTTTGCGAACGGGGAGCAGCGGCGCTCGATTGCGCGCCTCCTTGCGCAAACTGCCATGCAAGAGGTGGAGCAACAGCATTCCGAAGATACCTACCCTCAACTGCCGGATACGATCGAACTCTTGGGGCTGGAAATCTCAAGGGCGGTGGACGCCTTGACCCCAAATGTCCAAATGGGATTCCGCCGAGACGTAGCACGGGCCCCGATCTTGGCGGCCGCGATCTCTGTGTACGCGCTCCAGCCCACCCGCGGGTTAGTTTTTGAGATCCGACGCACACGGGACTTTGACGCAAAATACTTTGATAGCGTCTACAACGATAGTTTGGCCTGTCTCGCGCTTGACGCAGTTGACAAAAACCATGCCCACTTCAACTGATTCCTTCTTCACGGGTCTCGCTGAAACTCTCTGTGAGCGCTCTGCACGTGCAACTGTCAGCCAAGCTGGACCCCACAATCCGGCTCTCCGTGCCTTTCTGCTGCGAGCCCTTGCGACGCCCCCGGGCCAAGCAGGGTCGTTTCTAGCTCCGCCTGTCTTCGAGTCGCTTTTCGGTTGGGAGGGGCAGGAAAAGGAGTTCCAGCATCTCGGCTACGTGAACTCAGCTCTGGTTCGAGCCATGGACTCACCCCCTGGGCAGCTCGCCTCTGAGCGCTTTCCCGCAACAAGGCAGCCGTATGCGCATCAGGTTCGCGCCTGGGAAGCACTCATGCTGGGGAATGGCCACCGACCCCAGTCCGCCATTGTGAGTACTGGCACGGCTTCGGGGAAGACCGAGTGTTTCCTCGTGCCCATCCTGAGCGAGCTATATCGACAAGCTGCCACAGTCCACGAAGGCGAAACCCTGACCGGTGTGCAAGCACTTTTCTTGTACCCACTCAACGCGCTCATCAATAGCCAGAAGGACCGCCTCGAAGCATGGGCCGCTGGCGCACGGGGGAAGGTGCGCTTTTGTCTTTACAACGGTGCGACCCAAGAGGGCGGCCCAGCTCACGTTCATCCTGCTGGGTATACCGAGGTGAAGACCCGTACTGAGCTTCGAAGGAACCCTCCTCCCGTTCTCGTCACGAACGCGACGATGCTGGAGTACATGCTGCTGCGGAGCTTGGATCGGCCAATTCTCGATGCATCCCAGGGAAAGCTGCGGTGGATTGTTCTAGACGAAGCTCACACCTACGTGGGCTCAAACGCGGCCGAGATCTCGCTGCTCTTGAGACGCGTGATGCATGCGTTCGGCGTGCAAAGCGATCAGGTTCAATTCGTAGCGACCTCAGCAACCATTGGCAGCCCTGCGGCAGCCGAGCAATTGCGGCAGTATCTTGCTGATCTGGCCGGAGTTGATGTGGACCAAGTGAGCTTCATCACGGGGAACCGTGTCTCGCCTTCACTAGAAGGTGCCGCGACTGACGATGCCCCGTTGGACCTAGCCAAGCTTGAGGGCGAGAGGCCCGAGTCGCTTTACGGCACTCTTGCTTCAAATTGCAGGATGCGCGAGCTGCGCGAGCATCTTGGAGTGAACCCCCTGCCCCTGACCGAGATCGCTCATCGTCTCGGAACTGACGAGCACAGTGCTGTCCGCATTCTGGATCTAGCGAGCAATGCCCACCTTTCTGGTGCGGGCGCGCAGGGCCCGAACTACTTCATGCCGCTAAGGGCTCACTACTTCCATCGCGTTCAGGAAGGCCTTTGGGTTTGTTCGAACCGCGAATGTCCTGGACGACCTTCCGAGCTTCACGCAAATGAGTGGGGATTTGGCGCTGCGTACTTCGATCACCGGCAGACTTGCGTCCATTGTGAGGCTCGGGTGTATGAGCTCGCAATCTGTCGGAACTGCGGCCAGGAGCATCTCGTCGCCAAACTGCGGAACCAAGTGCTCGAGCCGATACCTGTCGAAGGTTCCTTTGACTCTGACCGTGACGATTTTGGACCAGGGGACGACGGTGAAGAGCAGGATGAGATCGCGAGTGGGGACCTGCAACTCATCTGTGGCCCTCACGCCGTGCAGGATGCCCAGGACCCCGATATCTTCGATCCGGCCACAGGCGGCTATCCGGGTGGCGCGGGTAAGCATTCACTTCGTCTCGCTCGCAAAGAAGGGGGAGTGACGTGCTCCCGCTGCGGGATTCGCGCCGAGGAAAACTCGAGAACCATGCGCCCCCTACGACTCGGCGGCGACTTCTATCTGGCGACAGCTGTTCCCACTCTGTTGGAGAGCCTACCTCCTGCAGACGGCGCACAAGGAATCAAGCCTGCGGCTGGAAGACAGCTCATCACGTTTACGGACTCGCGTCAGGGAAGTGCCAGTTTCGCGGCAAGAACTCAGTACGAGTCGGAGCGCGGATTTCTACGCGCTAGCGTGTACCACCGCCTGTGGGAACAGGCGCAGCATCAAGTGGAAGATCGGCAAGCGGTCGGGCTCCGAGCTGCCATCGCGAGTGCTCGCAAGATCACTGGCGGACAGGCTTTCGTTGCCGTGCTCGAAGCGCAGCTCGCCGAGCTTGCGGGGCAAGGAATGGCGGGAGGCGAATTGTCGTGGTCGGATATGGTCGGGTTCTTATCGGCACAATCCGACGTGAAGAGCTACATCAGGCACCAGCTGAGGGAGCGATACATTGCTTTCGATCGCACAGAGGAGGAACTCGCCGAGCTGCTTCTCCTTCGTGAGTTCTTCCGACGGCCAAAGAGACAGAACTCGCTAGAAACTCTCGGACTTGTTCAGGTGAGCTATCGCGGTATCGATCAGTTTGAGTCGCCAGCGGAGTGGAAGGAGCGGAGCTTTGGCAACAAAGCGTGGCAGGAGTTCTTGGAAGCTCTTCTGACTTATCAGGTGCGAGCCACTGCATGCGTAAGAATCAAACCTAGCGACCTGCGGCTGATGGGGGTACCGGCATACCCCCGATATCTGACCGCATCGGACCGTCCCTATCTTGCCGGGAAGACAGTCCGATGGCCTCATTTGAGGGACGGGAGTGGGGCTCAGCTTGCCAAGGCCCTCGCCGTTGCTCTTCGCGTAAAGCCAGATGACAGGAGCGGTGTCGCCCTGGTGAACTCGCTGTTTGGCGCTGCGTGGTCGCAGGTGAGCTTGCTCCTGACAGACATGGGGCAGGGGCGTCAGCTCGATCTCAAGGATAGGGTCGTGCTTCGCACGGTCACCGACGCATACGTTTGCCCTATCACGAATAGAATCCTCACTTCGACATTGCTCGGCATCACGCCATTCGTTGAGCACATGAATGGTGACCGTTCGCAATACGAATGTCAGAAAGTGTCCTTCCCGAGGCCACCCGCGGTTCGCCAACGCGGACCGTTTGACTGCTCGTCGGAGGAGCTTGCGGCGACGGAGAATTGGTTGGATTCCGACGCTCAAGTCCGAGATCTTCGTGCGAAGGGCGTGTGGTTTGAGTTCACGGATCGTATCGTGCGTGGCCCTGCTTATTTCGGCGCCGCGGAACACTCGGCCCAACAGTCGAATCAACGTCTCCGCCAGCTGGAGGAGCGCTTCAAGGCGAAGGATCTCAACATTCTTTCCTGCTCAACGACGATGGAGATGGGGGTAAACATTGGGAGTCTCTCGGCGGTAACCATGAACAACGTGCCGCCAGGACCCGCTAACTTTCTGCAGCGCGCAGGGCGGGCTGGCCGCTCCGGGCAGCCAAGGGCTGTCACTTTGACGATGTGCCGCGCGCGTCCCCATGAACTCGCGGTCTACCGCAATCCGCTTTGGCCGTTTGAAGCACCGATTCGGGTTCCCCGAGTCGCCCTCAATAGCGAACGCATAGTAAGACGCCATGTGAATTCGTTGCTCTTCGCCGCGTTCGTGAATCAGCGGGCCGCGGAGGGGCACAAGCTCTCGGCGGAATGGCTCTTTGCTGGAGAAGAACCGCGCTTCGAGACATACGTTGAGTGGCTCGAGTCGACGGCGCGGAGCGATCAAGGTCTACGGCAAGGACTCGGGCAACTACTCAGAGGCTCACCACTCGGTCACCTCAAGCCAGTCGAGTTGCTCTCATTCTCCGGGATCGAGCTGCGAAATCGAGGTCAGGGCTGGCGTTCCGAAGAGATACTTCTGGATACTCAGCTTCGTTCTTTGGGTGAGCGTACGGACGACAGCACGCTGGCTGCCGCGCGGCGTTCGCTCGAAATCCAGCTTAAGCGTCACCGCGAGGAGTTCCTTCTCGCTAACCTGGCCAATTCCAGCTTCCTGCCGTCCTACGGTTTTCCGTTAAATGTCGTGCCGCTCGTTACGTTGACTTCTGAAGAGCGTCAGATGAAGCGCAAAGAGCGCGACACGAAGAAGGCGAGTGGTGAATCCGTGGACCGAACGTATAGTGACTTTCCAACACGGCAATTGGCTATTGCGCTCCGTGAGTACGCACCTGGCGCTGGCATCGTGTTGGATGGACTCGTCTACCAGTCCGAAGGTGTGACGCTGAATTGGCAGATCCCGACAACCGGAGAAGACGTGAAGAGCATCGCCGATCTCCGCTTCCACTATCGCTGTGGGCGATGCGGGGCGGTGAAGAGCACACCAACCGAGGCAAAGCACTGCCAAGCATGCGGCAACGACGTCGTACCAAAGAAGTTCCTTCGACCGTCGGGGTTCGCCGTCGATCTCTTTTCGACCCCTTCTACAGACCTATCGCTAGCGAGGGGCACGACATCGGTGGAGACGCGAATCTCAGCGAACACCGACGAGTGGCGGCACTTTCCTTCCCCACGGCTCGGCCGGTTTCGCTTTAGCCACGACGGCGACATCATTTTCCGAAACCGCGGTCCGGCTCGGAACGGCTATGCCCTCTGCTTGCGGTGCGGACGTGTCGAAGCGGAGCACGGACCCGCAAGTCCCGGGGTTCGAAGCCCACTCGCGGGGCACAGACCGCTGCGCGGAGCCAAGGACAGAGACGACGCAGGTCAGTGTATGGGTCACGCCGGAACGTTCTCTGTGCAGCGGAACATAGAGCTGGGGGCGAGTATCACCACGGATGTGCTCGACTTTGAATTTCAGGACCCACTGACGGGAGGGCCGCTTGAAGATGAGAATCTCACCGTCACTCTCTCTGTGGCGTTACAGCTTGCCGCAGCGCAAGTCCTCGAAGTTGAAACAAGCGAAATTGGACGCGCCATCAACGACTACCGGAGTCAGGAAGGCAGCATTCATCGAACCATCATCCTTTACGACACCGCGGATGGGGGCGCAGGCTATGTATCCTCCCTTCCGAGCGAATTCGGTGCATTGTTCAGAAGAGCTCGGGCCCTGCTCCAATGTTCCGGGGAAGGTGGTGGGTGTGACCGTAGCTGCCACAATTGTCTGCTGAGCTACTCGACGCAGGACGTCGAAGAGAAGCTGGACCGGCACAGAGCTCTCGCCTTTCTCGACGGGCCGGCGATTCAGGGCTTCAGTTTGCCTAAAGAGCGGGCCGTTTTCGGCGAGGGCACTCGAGTAGAATACGACTCACCGCGCGCTCTAACTGCAAAGTACGGGGACGGCCGAGGAGCACGTCGCATTCGAGTTCATCTCTCGGCCGCACCCGAGCGTTGGGACTTTGCGGCTTGGCCAGGGTGGGCGCAGCTCCGCACTCTTGTCGGCCCGAGCCGGTCCGTAGAGCTTGTCGTTCCCAGGGCGGTGCTTGACGGGCTCGACTGGGACCAGCGGAATCTGATTGCAGATTACCTCGAAGGCTCAGGGATCGGACTGAGGGTGGTGCCCGAAGCGGCAAAGGTAGGGGGCTTGCAAGTCCACCTCGAATTTGAACTGGCCACTCAACATTATCGAGTCGCCGGGAATGAAGGTTTGGCTCCCGACGAGTTTTGGGCAGCAGCTTCCGATGGTTGCGTCTCCCAGGTTACCTCGGGTCAGCTCGCACCCGTCGGCGGCGAGCTCATAAGGCTCGCGTCAGTACAGCAACCGGTGCCGGGAACCTTCAAGGAACTGAAATTTGGCAAGGCGCTTGAGGGGACCCTAAAAGGATTCGGTCATCGATTTTTCACGGTTCTCGCTGAAGCGGAGCCGCGCCTCAAGAGTGTGCTCGAAAAAGCTGGCCCGCTCAGCGCCTACAAATACGAAGACAAGTACATTTGCTCGCCGCTCGTCCTCGCGCTGCTTTCGGAGGTGCTCGGCGAGATCGGTGCGGCGCGCCACGATGCCGTGGGGGCTATTGTCACCACCAGCGCGAATCCGAGACAACGACCCATGCGGTGTGGCGACGACTTCGAAGGGCCAGCTCAACAAAAGCAGGCTATCCAAGAACTCACCGGCACCGCTCCCAAGCTTGTCGACAGTCGCGAGGCCAAGCATCGCCGCGAGCTGCTCCTCGAGTGGGAGAGCGGCACAAAACTGATCGTTAGGCTCGACCACGGCCTTGGCTTTATGAAGCTACACAACCCAGACGTGATGAGCTTCGATGGATCGGGCGAAGATGTGATGAACCGCTTCTTGGACGAAAAGAGGAGGCACCGGCTCGTGCTGCGGGACTTGGGTTTGGCGTATGTCTCGTTGGAGGTGGGGGGGTGAGGGGCCGACGACAGCCAAGACATTTGGCACCGCTTGGGTTTGGGCATCCGGCATACCTAACCCACCCAGCTCTTCGGAAAGTCCCAGGGAACGAGGAGCCAGCATGCGGGCCCACTTTCGACCGTGGCGAGGTCCGTGTCGGAGCAACTGTTCGGCTATTTCGAACAGTTCGACTTGAGCGCGCACTCAACCAACGCTCTCGAAACCTTCTACCGCCTTCAGTTCGACATCAAAAGTGGCGACGAGATCGATGAGCCCCTGTCGCTGGAGAAGGACCAACTTGGCATCGTTGCAATTGAGCCGTCCTTGCGATGCAAATGTGATGTCGAGCACATCCGAGAGACTGAAAGCTCCCGTCGGGTTGGTCTCGATAAGGCCATTTGATATCCAATCGGCCACCAATTCATGCACTCGCGCCAATGCCGGCGGATTCGTACGACGCTGTGCCGCCCGCCTACAAAGTACGGAGACAGCCTCTTCCAGAAGAAAGTCGATAATGATCGGGCTGTCGCCCGCCGCTTCGAGCTCACCTCGGAGCCGCACTGCTCGTTCATGGAGGGTGTCGTTCGGGTCCAGCAGTCCAACGAGCACGTTCGCATCGAGAACTACATCACGCATTATCGTACAGCGCTTTGCTGTCTTCTACAGCGTCTCCGCCGAGCGCGACCGTCCCCTCCAACTTCCGCAGCTCGCTCCATGGAACCGTCCTAAGCCGAGGCAGGGACTCTCGCGCAGCGGCGATGACAAGCTCCCGCTCATCCGAAGAAAGAGCAGCAAGCTGCGCAGCCAAAGGACGGAGTTGCTCTGGAACAGGGACTCGGTCGGCCATCGTCTGGTCAGGTTAGCATGTGGTTTCGGGGCAGGCGACATCGCAAGCGCCTACTTTCGTGCGGATTCGGGTCGAGGTTGCGAACACTTTCTTGGGGCAACTCCCTCCAGTCCCTGCACCGGCAAAACGAGGGCATCTTCTATCACTGCACGAGCTAACGCGCCGGTGCTCCCTGCGCGGCAGAGCGCGGCATTCGTCGTGAACTGGGAGCTGCGACTGACCAGAGAAATTGGGCAGCAGCCGCTGCACAATTTCTCACAAGGGCTCTCCTACAGGGTCTCGGTAGAGTCGCAGGTAGAGTCACGCCTCCTCGATGCACTCGCCAGAGGACCGCTCAGTAAGGCTGACCTCGCGCGTCGTCTCGGTCAGAAGAAGCCATCGGGGCACCTCCATGTCGCAGTGCGCAACTTGCTGGAACAGGGAGCGATCGAAATGACCATCCCCGACAAACCGAACAGCCGCCTGCAGAAGTACCGACTCGCGCCCACGCAGCGAACGCCTCGACCAAAAAAGGCAACCAAGAAATGACCCCCTCCTCCTTCCCCGCCTTTTTCCAAGCCCTTTGGGGCCGTGAGCCCTTCGATTGGCAGACGCGGCTGCTCGAACGTGTTCATGCGACTGGTTGGCCTTCGACTCTCGACTTGCCGACAGGCGCGGGAAAGACGGCCACGCTCGATATCGCCGTGTTTGCGCTCGCGCTGGATGCTGCGCGTCCCCCCGCAGAGCGAAAGCAATCGCGTCGCATCGTGCTCGTCGTGGACAGGCGGGTGGTTGTCGATCAGGCCTTCGAGCGTGCCGGGGCTATCGCGAAAAAGCTCGCTGAGGCGAAGGACGGCATCCTCCGGGACGCGGCCAAAGCTCTGCGCGACCTATCGGGCAACTCCGGAGGGCTCCCTGTTTTGCCCGCGATCCTGCGCGGCGGCATGCCGCGCGAGTCGGAGTGGGCCAAGTCTCCGAGCCAACCCGTCATTCTCACCTCCACAGTCGATCAAGTAGGCTCGCGCCTCTTGTTTCGCGGCTACGGCGTCTCCGAGCGCATGCGCTCGGTGCATGCGGGGCTCCTCGGCTCGGATACGTTGCTCTTGCTGGACGAGGTGCACCTCGCGCGGCCCTTTGAGGACACGCTCGACGCACTCTCCAAGTGGTACTCGAAGGGAGCGAGCGCTTCGCTCTCCCGTCCGCTCCAGTTCGTGCGCATGTCAGCGACGGTCGCGAGCCCTTCGAGCGACACCTTCGGACTCATCGAGAAGGACCGCGAGAATCCTCGTCTCAATTCACGGCTCATCGGGAAGAAGTCAGCTCTGCTCCGTCAGGTGAATACGCCCCGTGACCCGGTGAAAGCTGGAGAGGCCATGGCCAAGGCCGCCGCGCGCGAAGCGGAACGCCTCAGCAAAGGCAGCGCTCGTGCCATCGCCATCATCGTCAATCGCGTGGAAACAGCTCGAAAGATCGCTTCGCTGGCTGAAGAGGCGATGAATCAAGACTGGACCGTGAGCCTCCTGACCGGCCGCATGCGCCCCTTGGATCGGCTCGAGAAGCAAAGCGCCGTACTCGAGCAGGTCATGGCCGGCCGGACTCGAAGCAGCGACTCCCCTCGCCTGCTCGTTGTTTCGACGCAAGCCATCGAGGCGGGCGCCGACTTTGACTTCGACGCGCTCATCACGGAGTGCGCGAGCCTCGATGCTCTTCGGCAGCGGTTCGGCCGCTTGGATCGGCTGGGTGATCTCGGCTCGACGGAAGCGGTCATTCTGGCCGGCTCGGGGAGCGTCGATGAGAAAGCCGAGCCCGACCCCATTTACGGCACCGCTCTCCGCGACACCTGGACCTTTCTCAACCGAGTCGCCACGAAGTCGAATGAACAAGACGGCTCGGTGGTCGATTTCGGCATCGACTCGATGAACGCATTGCTCCAAGCGCTCGATACGCGCGAGAAGACCGCCCTTGTTGCGCCGCGCTCCGTGGCTCCCGTGCTCACTTCGAGCCACCTCGAGCGTTGGGCGCAAACGTCCCCCGCTCCCCATGCGGATCCGCCTGTCGCTCCATTTCTCCATGGCATCGGGAGGAGCACGGCTGAGGTCCAGATCGTCTGGCGCGCCGACATCGCTCCCGGGGACCTGACGAAGGAGGCGCTTCCCAAGCTCCGGGAAGTGCTCGAGCTCGTCCGTCCGAGCTCGCTCGAAGCCCTCAGCGTGCCACTCTGGGCGGCGAAACAATGGCTCAGCGTGGTGGCCGCGAGGGCGCGCAGTGATACAATGGTGAGCGGAGCCGATGTCTTGCTCGGCGATGTCGAAGGAGCTTCCTCTCCCGAGATCGAAGACTCAGCGCTTGCCTCTGCGCTCGTTTGGCGCGGCGGTGAGGTGCGGCTGCTGACAGATGCAGACGACTTGAAGCCGGGCCTCACGCTCGTCGTGCCGAGCGCGTATGGCGGCTTGGACGAGAAGTTCGCTTCCTGGGATCCGGCAAGCATCGCTCCGGTCGTCGACCGTGGCGACGAAGCGCAACTCCTTCAAAAAGGCCGCGCCGTGCTCCGTTGGCACCCCGACGTTGTAAAGGGCTGGGCCGCGGACGCAGGTCTCCGCGCCGGCCCGCGAATTCTGACTCGAGATTTGGACGAAAGCGACGGGGCTGCGGAGCGAGCAGCCTTCCGCGAATGGCGACAGGAGACCCTCGCTGCAGAAAGCCTGCCTGCCTGGACCCGAGTCGCCCTAGCGCACTTCGATCGCGGCGCCACGACTCATACGGTCGAACTCCTGCATGAGGCTCCAAGGGACCAGGACAGCGCGTGGCGCGCCCAAGTGCACAAGCGGCCTGTGCCACGAGCGGCACTCCGCGAACTTCTCGGCTTACCCGAGCTCCGACATGCGCCCATCGTGAGCGACGCTGCCGACTCGTCCACGGAGGACGACGAAGGAAGCTTTCTCGGCGAGGCCGTTTCCCTCACGACTCACCTCAAGGGGGTCCGCGATTTCGCTCGCCGCTTCGCGGTTGCCTTGAGCCTTCCCCAAGAGCTCACCGAAGATCTCGCGCTCGCTGGATACATCCACGATCTCGGCAAAGCCGATCGCCGCTTCCAGTTGCTCCTTCATGGTGGGGACCCGGTGAAAGAAGCCGCCGCCCCAGCACTTTTAGCTAAATCAGCCGTCGCGGCGACCGATCAGGCCGCGAGAGACCGCGCCCGCGAGCGCTCCGGATATCCGAAGGGCATGCGCCACGAGATTTTGTCCGTTGCCCTCGCTCAGGACAGCATCTCGCTCCGAGACCAGGCGTACGATTGGGACCTCGTCCTTCATCTGGTCGCTTCGCATCACGGCTGGTGTCGACCGTTTGCGCCACCGGTGCTCGATCCAGAGCCTCAAACGGTATCCCTGGAGTTCGACGGCGTGACACTCACGAGTTCATCAGCGCACGGACTCGAGCGGTTCGACTCAAGCATCGCCGAACGTTTCTGGCTGCTCACACGAAAGTACGGCCACTTTGGCTTGGCCTGGCTCGAAGCAATTTTGCGCCTCGCCGACCATCGAGAGAGTGAAAAAGAATCCCCCAAGGAGGAGCCATGAGCGACAACATGAACGACTCAGGTCTGACGATATCCGGAATCGACGGCGGCACTCCGCTCGGGTTCTTGGCTGCGCTCGGACTCCTGCAGGTTCTCGACGACGCGCACCTTCAGGGCGGCCAGGCTCCGCGCCTGTCGTGGAAGCAGCTCGATGCTTGGCGTCCCGTTCTGCACGGAGCCGAGTCCTTGGAGAGCTTGGCGCAAGTGATTCACGCTGACTGCAAACGCTGGAACGAATCACCTCTCCTCACCTTCCGGTACGTCAAGCAAGAGAAACAAGGCCCGAAGGCAGTGGGCGGGCTGAAAGCTCCGCTCGCAGTCGTGCGCGCGTGGTCCAGCGCTCGCCGAAGCGCCGAGGACGAAGAATCACTCGCTTATGGCGCGGCCCTGTTCTGCGATGGTGTCACGGAGGTCAACAAGAAGCCCGCCACGGCAGAGGACCATCTCTCGCTCGGGATCTCCGTCGACACCGACGTAAACATGGAGCTCACTGTCGAGCGAAACTTCCTCGACCTGACCGCGCGCAATGCGCAGTTCTTGGAACAAGTCGAACTCATCCGCGCCCATCTGACTCCCGACGGCATCGAACAGGCTCTCCGCCTCGGGACGGTCGACTACGAAGCCCCGCGTACCCTCGATTGGGACCCAGCCTCTGACACGCCCGGAGCCATCTATACTGGCTATCAGCGAGGCTTTCTCCCGGTCCACGAATGGCTCGGCTTTCGTGCGCTCCGCCTCTTTCCTCTCACGAACGCGGGCTCCCGCGCCGTCATGACCGCCTGCATAGGTCGTCGACTCAATGGCGAGTTCACCTGGCCCCTTTGGGGGAGCCCCGCGACCCTCGACACCATTCGCTCCCTCGTCGGCTATCCGCGCCTCACAGAGCTCGAAACCGCGGAGCGTCGCGCCCTCGGCATCTCGACTCTCCTCCAGGCAGGTCTGACCAAGAAGGCAGACGGCTACACGGGGACATTCGCCCCCGCGCGGCCGGTCTAAACCAAATCTCAGCCCTCCGATGGCGTCGCGCGGGGCCACGGGTCTTGAAGGCCGCCCCTTCCTTGCCGCTCCTCACTTACAGAAGCAATCTGACGCACAAATCGCTCATCCGTTCAGTTTCGCCGCGGCAGGGGCGCCCGTATTCTTCTCATGCTGCCGTTCATTCGCGGTGGCCACAGCCAAAACAACGGGGAAGAAGGAGCCCCTCGGCCCTATGGCGGAAGCGAAGGAAGGCGCAGCCCTGCGCGCGGACGAAATCGAGGAGATCTCTGGAGAGGTGCCGATCGGGCGAGCCAAGAGCTTGCCGCTCGCGCCGCCCCGCGAGGGGTCGATCCCCGACCTAGTGCCGGCGCGCATGATCAATGAGGTGCTCTATTGTGAGCGGCTCATGTATCTCGAATGGGTCCAGGGGGAATGGGCCGACAATCGATACACCGTCGATGGCAAAGCCGTGCACCGTCGCGTCGACGCAAAACCTCAGGTCCTGAAGACCCGCGCGAGCGGCGACGAGGCCACGGAAGAGAAAGAGGACGAGCGCCCCTATTCCGCACGCTCCGTCTGGCTCTCTTCCGAGAGGCTAGGAATCACCGCAAAGATCGACATCGTCGAGGTCGACGGGAGGAACGTCTGTCCCGTCGAATATAAGCGTGGAAAGGAGCCCGCCCGCGGCCCGTATCTCCCCGAACGAGCCCAGGTCGCCGCTCAGGTCCTCCTCCTCCGCGAGCATGGCTACGAGTGCGAAGGCGGAGACATCTACTTCGCCGCGGAGCGGCGTCGGGTAGCGGTCGAGCAGACAGCCGATCTCGAGTTCGTGGTCCATAGAGCTGTCGCACGCGCTCGTGAGCTCTCTTTGCGCGGCAAGGTGCCCCCGCCTCTCGAAGACGATCCGAAGTGTTATGGCTGTTCGCTTTCGGGGATTTGTCTGCCCGACGAGGTGAACACCCTCAAAGAGCTTCCGGAGGAGGACGAGGAGGAAAAGGAGAATCCTTTCGATGTCGGCGACGATCCCTGGGGTCTCGCAGGCCCCGAGCCGAGCCCTGACTTCGAGCGCCCTGTGCGTCGACTCTTCCCTGCTCGGGATGACAAAATCCCGCTCTACGTGCGCGGACGCGGAGCCCAGATCCGCCTGGTCGGCGAGCGCATCATCGTGACTGTGCCGGGCGAAAAGCCGATCGAAGTCCGCCTCACGAACACATCCAGCGTCACTCTGCTCGGCACGGTACAAATGACCGCGCAAGCTCAGCGCCGCCTCATGGAGGAAGGGATCCCGATCTTGTTCGCGACCTGGGGCGGTTGGGTGATCGGCCGGGCCATCGGCAATGAAACGAAGAACGTTGAGCTAAAGAGCGCTCAGTTCGGCGCGACGACGAACCCGGAGACCTGTCTCCTCTTCGCCCGCAGCATCGTCAAGACGAAGGTCCTGAATAGTCGAACGCTCCTTCGCCGGAATCATCGGGACCTCTCGAACGTGACCCTGGGGGAGCTGAAGCAGCTCGCTCGAAAGGCTGAAGAGGCCTCCTCGATCGAGTCGCTGCTCGGAATCGAGGGGGCCGCCGCGCGCGTCTACTTCCAGGCCTTCTCGGGAATGCTCAAGGCCGACCTCGAGTCCACGTTCACTTTCGACGCACGGAACCGCCGACCTCCAAAGGATCCCGTGAACGCGCTCCTCTCGTTCTGCTACGGGCTGCTCGTACGCGAGACGACCATGGCCGCGCACGCGGTCGGGCTCGATCCTCTTCTCGGCTTCTATCACCAGCCTCGCTTCGGGCGAGCCTCCCTCGCGCTCGACCTCATGGAGGAGTTTCGGCCAATCGTCGCAGACTCGACGGTGCTCTCGGTCATCAATACAGGCGTTGTCGCGCCAGACGACTTCGTACAAGGCCAAGGGGCGGTCTCGCTCAAAGACGCTGCACGAAAGCGGGTCATTCAGGCGTTCGAGCGCCGCATGGACCAGCTCGTGACGCACCCGGTGTTCGACTACAAGCTGAGCTACCGGCGCGTGCTCGAGACTCAGGCCCGCCTGCTCTCGAGGACGCTGCTCGGAGAGCTGCCCGCCTATCCAGGCTTTCGCGTTCGCTGAAAGGAGCCACGATGCGCCACTCGTATATTGTGACCTACGACATCTGTGATCCGAAGCGGCTCCGAAAGGTTTACCAGCTCATGCTCGGCTACGGAGACCACCTCCAGCTCTCCGTGTTTCGTTGTGAGCTCAGCCACCGAGAGCTCGTCGAGCTCCGGACGAAGCTCAGCGAGCTCATCCTCACGACCGAAGACCAAGTCCTCTTCGCCTCGCTCGGCCGCGTCGAAGGCCGCGGCGGCAGCGCCGTCCAAGCGATCGGAAAACCCTACGTCGATCCAGAGCGCTTGGCCGTCGTCGTGTGACCGTTCCGGGCGGCGTTCCTAGCCTCTCCTGCCTGTTCAACGCGCCCTACCTGCGCTATCCTCCTCTTGTCTGAACCCGGCGTTCCACCGTCCCACGGCTTGCGAGAGGTCCGGTGGCCACCAAAACCCTGGACCCGCTCGCATTCCGCCTCCGGTCCTTGAAAAATCAACCCCTTACCTGCCCTCCCCCGGCAGGAATCTATCGCAATCTACGACCCCTCACCCCTCCGAAATGCACCCGTTCTCGAAACCGCTCGCATTCCCCCGCCCATCCCCCGGAAATTCCAGGCGTACGGCGAGGGCTCCTTCTCTCGTGAACTCACGAGAGCCCCATTGAAGCGTCGCCGCGGCCTGCATGAACCCCCACAGGTCGTTGACCCTTCTCTCGTGAACTCACGAGAGCCCCATTGAAGCCTCCGCGTCTTCGCTCTGCTCCTGCCTCGCTCACAATCCTTCTCTCGTGAACTCACGAGAGCCCCATTGAAGCAAGCTCAATGACGGAGCGACGGAAGACGAACTCGAGCAGCCTTCTCTCGTGAACTCACGAGAGCCCCATTGAAGCACCTGAGCCCGGCCGAACCCGGTCAGCAGCGCCTGCTGCCTTCTCTCGTGAACTCACGAGAGCCCCATTGAAGCGGTGCGCGCTTCATTTCGGGCGCGCTCATCCTCCGCAAACCTTCTCTCGTGAACTCACGAGAGCCCCATTGAAGCTACCCGTGCACGTCGGTTGGGGGGTAGCCGTACAGGCCTTCTCTCGTGAACTCACGAGAGCCCCATTGAAGCGGGTTGAAGCCGCGCCGCTGCATGAGGCGCCATGTCCTTCTCTCGTGAACTCACGAGAGCCCCATTGAAGCGGGACGATCCGGCAGTGCCGCGGCTGCGGCTGCCTACCTTCTCTCGTGAACTCACGAGAGCCCCATTGAAGCGGGACACTACTAGACCTTGAGGGCAACCCGCTTCCGTCCTTCTCTCGTGAACTCACGAGAGCCCCATTGAAGCGCGTCCGATCGATTGCTGAGGGTGTGTCGAGCATCGTGGCCTTCTCTCGTGAACTCACGAGAGCCCCATTGAAGCGGAGCTGTCTGCCGGTGCCATCGGTGTCGAGCGAGTACCTTCTCTCGTGAACTCACGAGAGCCCCATTGAAGCATGTCAAATTCGCAGACCCGTCTCAGCCTCTTAGTGCCTTCTCTCGTGAACTCACGAGAGCCCCATTGAAGCCTCCTCCGTATATGTAATCGGCTATTGGGTAGATCTCCTTCTCTCGTGAACTCACGAGAGCCCCATTGAAGCTGGCGCGATACGTTGGGCGGGTTCGCGCCGGGTGGATGCATCCTTCTCTCGTGAACTCACGAGAGCCCCATTGAAGCGATGGTCTGGTTCAGTGCCTCGAGTCCGGTCTTGAGGCCTTCTCTCGTGAACTCACGAGAGCCCCATTGAAGCCGGACCGGCGAAGCTCGATGCGTTCCTCACGCCGAGCCCTTCTCTCGTGAACTCACGAGAGCCCCATTGAAGCAGCAGGGCACGTTCAAATTCAACAACGACGGATCGGACCCTTCTCTCGTGAACTCACGAGAGCCCCATTGAAGCCGGCCGGAGCGTTATCTCGAGAGCGACACGGCTCGCGCCTTCTCTCGTGAACTCACGAGAGCCCCATTGAAGCGAGGCCGAGGACCTCCGCGCGAAGTGGAGGAGTGAGTGAGCCTTCTCTCGTGAACTCACGAGAGCCCCATTGAAGCAGTGTCCACCCGAAGGCGGAGCGACCCGGCGTATTGGACCCTTCTCTCGTTAACTCACGAGAGCCCCATTGAAGCCGCCCGGGAAAAACAGTCGCCGCTCCGAACATTGGAGCCTTCTCTCGTGAACTCACGAGAGCCCCATTGAAGCGACCAAAGCGCGGCGCTTGGCCGCTCGAGATGCTCTGAACCTTCTCTCGTGAACTCACGAGAGCCCCATTGAAGCAGCCTCAGCATGCCCGCCAACGACGTCTCAAACGCCCTCCCTTCTCTCGTGAACTCACGAGAGCCCCATTGAAGCCCGGGCCGGAATGCGCCTGGCTCATCGGTCGCGATCGCCTTCTCTCGTGAACTCACGAGAGCCCCATTGAAGCTGGGGCAGAGCACTCCGGCCGCGTTTCAGGGGATGGAGACCTTCTCTCGTGAACTCACGAGAGCCCCATTGAAGCTTTGAGTCGTGCCGACTTCGTGTTGTTTGGGAGCTTGACCTTCTCTCGTGAACTCACGAGAGCCCCATTGAAGCTGGGTTGTGGCTGAGCCAGACGTGGTGA
>JAEYYX010000052.1 GCA_023428245.1 Pseudomonadota bacterium | reverse complement strand
CCCCCCGCGCCCCCCCCCCCGCCCCCCGCCGCCCCCCCCCCCGGGCTCCGAGGGAATGATGGGCGTGCGAGCGCCGGGTCCAAACGCTTCCGCGAGCCAATCGGTCATGCCGCCGTCCGCCGCGTCGAGCGCCGTATGCGGAGAGTAAATGCCCACGCCGGCGGAGAGGGCACGGACAATGAGCGTCTCTTTAGGTTCACTCACCCGGAGCCGCTTGAGCGCTGAAAAGATCGGCGGGTGATAAGCGATGATTTGATTGACGCCGGATGCGATCGCCTCGTCGAGCGTCTCTTGGGTCAGGTCGATCGTGAGAAAGACGCCGCGCAGCTCGGCCTCGGGATCTGGATCGACGATCCAGCCGACGTTGTCCCACGCCTCCGCGAGTCGCAATGGCGCCAAATCGTTCATCAGGGCTCCCAAAGCGGCTCGAGTTGTCATGGGGCCGCGATCATACAGGGCCCCTGACAAATGCACGGGGCTCCGGGAAAAAATACCCCTGCGCCCCCGTTCGGGCTGCCGGCGCGGGCGGGCTCGCCTTTACATCGCGCAGATCTTTGACGATCTTGGCTCGGAAAGCCGCGCCCCATGAAACGCCCTGTCGTCGTCGTCGGCCTCGGCCAACTCGGAACCTTCTTCGCGGAGGCGCTGCTCCGCCTCGGTCATCCCGTTGTCCCTTTGCTCCGCCGCTCGGCGTTCCAGGAAGTAGCGACTGCGGCAGAGGACCCCGAGCTCGTCGTGGTCGCAGTGGGCGAGGACGATCTCACGGGTGTGCTCGAGGCGCTCCCGGAAACGTGGCGAGACCGCGTCCTGCTTCTGCAGAATGAGCTCCGCCCCGTAGCTTGGGCACCTCTCTCACGCCCCACGGCGTGCATCGTGTGGTTCGAGCGGAAACAAGGAGCGAAGCCGACCGTGGTCCTGCCCTCGGTCCTCTCGGGCCCGAAGAGTGAGCTCGTGAAGGTCGCCCTCGAAGAGATGGACATTCCGAGCCGAATCGTCAGCACAGACGAGCTCGACGCCGAGCTCTGTCTGAAGAACCTGTATGTCCTCGGCCTCAACTTCGCGGGGCTCGAGCTCGGCGGAGCAGCCGGAGACTTGATCGGGCCTCACGAGCGCGCCTTCGAGCCGCTCTTCGAAGAGCTCCTCGCGATCGAAGAGGCCCTCTTCGGACGCAGCTTCGACCGGGAGGCGGCCTGGGAGGGCCTCAAAGAAGCCATATTGGCCGAACCCACCCACGCAACGAGGGGGCGAACCGCCCTCCGGCGCCTCGAACGAACTCTGGCGCACGCGGAGCGCCTGGGCCTCCGAGCGCCTCTGCTCGAAGACCTCGCCCAGAAACATATGATCGCTCGGAGCTCTTAGAGCACCCACCCGAACCTTGATCTCATGACTCAGCCGGCAGAATACAAAGCCTATTTGGTGGACCTCGACGGGACGCTCTATCGCCAGAAGCCCGTCCAGCTCGCCATGGCGCTCGAGCTCATCCTGTTTGGAGTCCATCGTATCCCTTGGCTGCGCGCCTTCCGGAAAGAACACGAAAAGATCCGCCATGAGGCGCGGGAGACGGGAGCCGCCTTCGAGCCCTCCCCCTTCCGTGCGCAGCTCAGTCGTACAGCTCAAAGGCTCGGGATTCCTGAGGAGAAGCTGGAACGCGTCGTGATGAATTGGATGTTCGAGCGCCCCGGCAAGTGGCTGAAGCGCGCGCGCAACGAGCACCTCCTCGCCGAGCTCCGGTCCTTCCGGGGCGCCGGCGGGCGCACAGCCCTCGTCAGCGACTACCCAGCCACTCAAAAGCTCACCGCCCTCGGCGAGCGGGACGTCTTCGATCTCGTCGTCGCCAATGGCGAGACAGAAGGTCTGACCCGCCTCAAACCTGCGCCCGACGGCTACCTGCTCGCGGCCTCGCGCCTCGGCGTCCCCCCCGAGCAGTGCCTGGTCATCGGGGACCGGACGGACGCAGACGGGCTCGCCGCCGAGCGGGCCCACATGGGCTTTAGGTTGATCGGTTGAGGCGCTGTAGGCTCGGCACGAATGGCCATGCAAGTGCACATTTGGTCGGATATCGTGTGTCCCTGGTGCTTCGTCGGAAAGCGCCGCTTCGAACGCGCGCTCGAGGATTTCGGTGAGCCCGTCGAGATCACCTGGCACTCCTTCGAGCTCGATCCTCATCAAACGAGCCTCGGCGACTCTTCAGCCAGCGCACCTGAGCGCCTCGCGAAGAAGCTCGGCATGCCCGTCGAACGTGCATTGGCTGTGATGGACCAGATGGCCGAAACGGGACGCCCGGAGGGCATCTCCTTCAACCTCAAGGACGGCAAGACCCGGAGCTCCTTCGACGCCCATCGCCTTCTTCACCTCGCCGCCGAATCCGGCAAGCAGGACGCGATGAAGGAGCGCCTCTTCAAGGCTCATTTCGAAGAAGCTCTCGATGTGGGCGATCATGAAGTGCTCGGTGCTCTCGGCCGTGAGGTAGGACTGCCTCCTGACGCGGTCGATGAGGTGCTCGGCACCGATCTCTTCGCGGACGCGGTCCGCAGTGATGAGGCGACGGCGCGAGAGCTCGGGATTTCCGGGGTACCGTTCTTCGTCATAGGTCGCTATGGAATTTCCGGAGCCCAGAAGAGCGAGCTCTTCGCGGACGTGCTCAGGCGAGTGCGCTCTGAGACACCGGAGGACTCCTCGGCCAATACTCCTCAAGAAGGGGACGCCTGCGACGTGCGCGGCTGCTGATGTGACAGCCGGCGCGCGGGGGCCCCCGAGACCCATTTTTCTTTCGCTCATGGACTCCCGCGCCGATCTTTCTCCGGAGAAACAGCTCCTCACTCTGGCCTGGCCGGTCATCCTCGCGCGCGCCACCCAGTCCATCGTTGGCTTCTGTGACGCGCTGATGGTGACGCCTCTCGGCGAGGCCGCGCTCGCCGCCGTCACGACGGGAGCCCTCGACGTGCTGACCTTCGTGATGCTCCCGATGGGCATCTGTTTCATCCTACAGAGCTTCTCTTCCCAGCTCCGAGGGCGCGGCGACCTCGTGAGCGCTCGCCGTTACGCCGACTATGGCCTTGTCGTCGCGGGTCTCTCGATTCTGCCTGTCCTCGCCGCAATCCCTGCGCTGGGACCGCTGCTCGGTCTTGTCGACTACGCGCCGGACGTGCGCGAAGGGATGCAGACCTATCTCATGATCCGGCTCCTCTCGGTTCCTTTCATCATCGGCACCGAGGCCCTGAACAACTGGTACGGCGGACTCGGCAATACGCGCATCGCAATGTTCGTCGGTGTCGCGGTGCTGATCCTGAACATCGGGCTCAACTACGCCCTGATCGAGCCGCGCTTCGGCTTACCGGGATACGGCGTCGCTGGCGCGGCCATCGCGAGCACCATCGCGTCGGTTTTCGGTTACCTCGTGATCCAAAGCTGCCTCTGGCTTGGAGTTGGACACGACACGTCACGCTTCAGCCGCGGCTTCTCCTTCGCGGAGCTCCTCCGCATGCTGCGCTTCGGCACTCCGAATGGGCTGAACTTCTTCCTCGAGTTCTCGGCCTTCGCCCTCTTCATCAACGTTGTCGTCGGTCACCTCGGAACGACGGTTCTCGCTGCCTTCAACATCGTCTTTCAATGGAGCTCCCTCGCCTTCATGCCGGCTCTCGGAGTCGCGTCCGCGGGCGCGATCTTGACCGGCGAGGCGATCGGGCGCGGGGAGCCCGAACGCGTCAGTCCCCTCACAAAGCTCACCCTGCGCTACAGCGTCGGCTGGATGCTCTCCGTGGGAATCCTTTACCTCTTGTTCCCCCGTTTCTTCATCTCGCTGTTTGCGAGCAACGACGAGCAGTCACGAGAACTTTTCGAAGTCGGCGCCTTGATGCTCGGCTTGAGCGGGCTTTGGCAGGTGTTCGACGCGATCGGGCTCACCATGATGGAGATTCTGCGCGCCGCCGGCGACACGACCTGGCCCATGATCGCGCGCATCATCTTGGCCTGGTTCGTTTTTACGCCGATCGCCTGGACTCTCGTGCTGTTCTTCGATGGCGGCCCGACAACCCTGATGGTTTCGGTCATTTTCTACATCGCGGCGGTCGCCGCAATTCTCAGCTACCGTTACCGCTCAGGGGCGTGGAAGAAGATCGCGCTCCTTGGAAATCGAGAGGAGGACGTTCTCGCATGAGTACCCCGAAGAACCAGATCACACTCCGCCCCGCCGAGCTCCGTGACATTGAGCTTCTCCGCAAGTGGGACGAACAGCCTCACAACATCGCGGCCGATCCGAACGACGACTGGGAGTGGGAGAAAGAGCTCGCCGAGTCGCCCTCTTGGCGCGAGCAGCTCGTCGCCGAACTCGACGGGCGCCCGATCGGTTTCCTTCAGATCATCGATCCGGCGCTCGAAGAAACCCACTATTGGGGCGACTGTCCCCCGAATCTTCGGGCTCTCGACATTTGGCTCGGCGAAGCCGAAGACCTCGGCCACGGCTACGGAACCACGATGATGCACCTCGCCCTCGCGCGCATTTTCGCCGATCCAAGCGTGCAAGGCGTCCTCATCGATCCGCTCGAAGAGAACGTGCGCGCTCGTCGCTTTTACGAGCGCTTCGGTTTCCAGCCGGTCGGTCCACGCAGCTTCGGCCTTGACCACTGCATGGTGTACGAACTTCGCCGGGACGACTATCTGAAGGCACAAGGGACATCCGCCTGAAGCTGAGCCCTCCTCCTCGTGGACAGAGAGTGCCGCAGGTATCATGATCGGCGTAATGAAGAGGCACTCGCCTCACCGCGCTCCTATGAGAAAAGCGTCAGCTCAATGCGTCGGACTCTTCGGGCTCTGGACCGCGTCCTGCTATCCCCTCGGGTACAATAACACGCGGGAGTACGACACGGTCCTGACCTGGCAGAGCCCGACCACCGACTTCAGGGCGCCGCGAACCTACGCCCTCGCCGACACCGTGGCCGACCTCTGCTCGGGCGACGAGGGAGAACTTCCGTCCTTCGGCTTTGCAGGAGCGACCGCTCAGGACAGCGAACGGCCGGGGAATTGCGTCGAAGCCGACCATCGTTACGACGACACGATCCTCGCTAGGGTGCGCGAGAACATGAATCTCCGCGGGTTCGAAGAAGTTCCCTTCGAAGACGGCTCGGAGCCGGATGTCGTGATCTTGCCGGGCATCGTGTCGTCGCGGATCTGGTTCGTCTATCAGTCCTATCCCTGGTGGTATTACGGATACGATTGGGGGTGGGGCGGCTTCGGCCCCGGCTGGGCCGTGGGCTATCGAGGAGTCGCCGCCGTCGCCTATCCCACGGGGACAGTCGTCCTCGACATGCTCTCCCTCGCCGAGAAGAACGAAGCAAAGAAAGAGGTTCCCTCCGCTTGGGTCGCTACTATTCGGGGCATCATCGCGCCCGCGACGCCGCCCTCGGAGATGCGCGAGCGCATCGCCGCGAACATCGACCAGGCCTTCCTCCAGTCCCCGTACCTTGAGCGAGGCGAAGATTGAAAGCTTCTCTCCTTTCCCGAGCGCGCGGCGCGGTGCTCGCGACCGCACTCCTCGCCCAAGTAGCCTCGGCCCAGACTGCACCCGCGGAGAGCACAGAGCTCTCGCCCTCCGCGAGCGATGGTTCCGACCCGCCCCCCAGCGCCGACGCATCGAGCGCGTCACCTCCAAAGGAAACGCCTGCTGAAGCGACCTCCCCCTCAGACACTGACGCTCGAGCGACGGGATCTCCCGCGGAAGAACAACCCTCGGAGGAACCCTCGACCGGAAGCGGTACGCTCGCCCTAGCCCCTGACGAGACCTCTCCCCCAGTTCAGAGCACCGCGCCCTTTTCTCGCTCCTCCACAGTGGACACCAGCCGAGAGCTGACGCTCCAAGACCGATTCGGCAGGCCCTCTCGTTACGAAGAACACCCCTCCGAGCTCACCATCGCATACTCGACGGCGATCGGTCTCGAAGCCACGGCAGACTTCGCCTCGAACTTCAGCTTCGCCGGCCTCGAACTCGATTGGCACCGTCAAATGACCGAGCACATCTCGCTCGGTCTCGTGTTCAACTGGCAGGTCCTCTACGAAAAGACCCACGGAACCCTGGTGAGTGACGACCTCACGATCACCGGAACTCAGCTCCGCCACCTCAACATCTTCCCGCTCCTCGCCTCCGCTCGCTTCTTCCCGCTCGGCCACCAAGGAGTGATCTTCCCCTACGTCGGCGCTGGGATCGGCATCGCTCCGAGTCAGTGGCGGGCGGAAGTTGGATTTGTCACCCTCTCCTCCTTCAGCGTCCACCTCGCTCTCGCGCCGGAGATCGGCGTCCAAATCCCAACCGGAGCCGGCCGGCTCGCGCTCGGCGTCCGTTACAACTTCGCCTTTGCGTCCGCCGGAAACCCCGAGCTCAACTACTTCGCCTTCACCCTCGGCCTCGCGCGCTAAAGCGGGAAACGGGTAAACCGAAAGAAGGCGATGCCCGCCCTCGGAAATGGAGCGGCTCCCCAGCACGCGCGGCTCACAGAGAAGTCTGAGCACAGAGTTGCTCGCCCGACCCGAGCTGTTACGATCAGAAGGTGGAGCGGACGGAGATCGACTCACGAGCGATCCGGAGCGTCGGGTACGACGCGCAGACCGAGCGCCTCGAGATCGAGTTTCGTACGGGGCGCGTTTACGTCTACGGAGGTGTGCCGATTTCCGTTTATGAGTGGTTCATGAAATTGCCGAGCAAGGGCGGCTTCGTGACCCGCGTCCTCGAGCCGAAATACGGTGGCCAAAAAGCCGATAGGGCGGACGAACCCGCGCTCGATCTCGAGGCCGCGCTCCGCGCTTCCCTCGAAAATGACTAGAACCCGTCTCAAAAATGCCACGGCGCGCTCGTCTACCGCTCAAGGGGAGCGCTCGAGAGACAGTCACCGAAAGTTGAGCTTTCGGCGCGAAAAGTTGACCCAAACTTCCCGTCCGCTGATCGTCCCTCGAGGTCCTGAAAATTTCCCCGCGCGCTGATCGCACCTCCTGCAATCGACGCACGCCCTCGTTCCCTCCTGCCTGGTCCCGCCGACTACCGGAGGAAAAGCATGCTCACTCGAAACACTACGCGTCCCAAGGCGGAGCAAGATGGAGCTATCGTCTCCTCGATGCGCTCGCGATTCTTTTCTGCTCTGTCGATCTTCTCACTCGGGCTCATTGCCTGCAGCGAAGCGGGCCCCGACTCTGGCTCTGGAGGAAGTCCCGGTGCGGGAGGAGACCCAGCCACGGGAGGTGCAGGCGTCGGTGGAACCCCGGAAGCGTCAGGAGGTGCACCGACCTCCGGGGGCGCTCCCGCAGGAGGCGCGCCGTCCATCGGAGGAAATGGCACGGGCGGCGACAACAGCGGCGCGAGTGGCGGCGAGCCGAGCACGGGAGGCGCTCCCGCGGGAGGCGCGCCGAGCGCTGATGGCGGCGCCCAAGGATCAGGCGGCTCGGGAAGTGATGAGTTCCTTCTGAGCGGCCCCGAGTGGGAAGGCGTGAACAATGACGACTGTACGGCGGAGACCCCGGAGCCTTGTCCGACCTATCCTCTCGAGAGCACAAACTTCGGCTCGCCCCAGAAGAACGTCTCGCCGGAGCTCAGCTGGGCCGGCGCGCCCGAAGGCACCATGAGCTTCGCGCTCGTCCTCTCCGATTTGACGAACGGCATGGCTCACTGGGTCCTCTACGACGTCCCCGCTTCCGTTACGATGCTCCCGAAAGGTTTGCCGTCCGGAAGCCCGCTTCAGGACCCCGCTGGCGCGAAGCAGGTCTCTTTCGCGGGCGCGAGCTATTTCGGCTCCGGCGCTTGTGGCAACGTCTACGAGCATCGCCTCTACGCTCTCGGCGAGGCGACTCTCTCCCCGGCGATGAACAGCGCGTCTGCTGCCCGCACCGCAGTCCAAAACGCGGACGTTCTCGGCGAGACCTTCATTCGCTTGCAGAGCCGCGACTGCAATTGAGACGTCGAGTCTCCTTGACCCTACGGACGATGCCCGCGATCATGAGCGAATGCGCTCCGGGTTTGCTGCCCCTCGCTCTCGGTCGCTTCGAATGCTCCTGGCCCTGACGCTCTCCCTCTCCTGTTCGAACGAAGGAGGAAGCGGCTCCGAGAGCGGGACAGGAGGGAGCGAGCCTCTCGCGAGTGGGGGCGGAGGCACCGGCGGAGCAGAAGCGGGCGACGCGGGGGGCCGAGGTGCTTCAGGTGGGCAACCCACGGGCGGCGACGGCGCGAGTACCGGAGGAAGCGAAACGAGCGGGGGAGGGAGCTCCGAGGCGGGCGGCGCTCCTCCAGGAAGCGGTGGGGGCCGCTCCGGCGGGAGTGCAAGCGGAGGGGCAGGAGAAAATGGCTCGGGCGGCGCCGGTGCGCCCGATCTCGACGTCTTCGGAATCACAAAGCTCTACCCTTCCACGCCGGACGGCGCTGAGTGGACGAGCGCTCACTACGAGGACGACTACGAAGTCGCCTTTGGCACCGATCTCCGCGATCCGTCAGGACTCTCTGGAGCCCGGGGGACCGGAAAGCTGAGCGTGCGGGCGGACGGTCAGCTCGTGATGAGCGGCTCGCAGCCCCGCCTCTACATCCACTCCGACACCACGCGCCATTTTCGAAACGTCGAGATCACCGTCTACTACCAGCGAGTGTCCGACGACGGCGCAGCCTACGCGGGTCTCGTCGTCGGCGCACGGAGCGGCCCCGACGGTCACACGACCGACGGCGCTTGCGACGCGCACACCTACTACGCGCGCCTGCGCAACGACGGTGCCTTTGATTTCGAAAAAGAACTCAAACACCCGGCAAGCAGCACGAAGTCGCGCGTTGCTCCTGAACTCGCCTGGCCTCCGTCCGGCGAAGTTCCCCGAGAAACATGGCTCGGCTGGAAGTTCGTGCTCTACGACCTCGAGCCCGGTCGCGTGAAACTCGAAGCGTACCTCGATCTGAGCGAGGGGGCCGACGGCGGGGATTGGGCGCTCGTCAACGAAACCGTGGATGAGGGCGGATGGTCGGTCGAAACCGACTGCACTCATCACTCACCCATAGACGGCAGCTCGGACCTCGTGGTCCAGTCGCCTGGCTCAATCCTGATCCGCAATACCGATGTCACCGAAGCGCGCTACCGGTTCATCAGCGTGCGCGAGATCGTCGCCCAGTGAGCGCTCGTTCACCCGCCTCGGTGGGCGCGATCGTTACCCGCGCACCTTGATATCGCCTGCGTCCGATTCTCATCGATCCGTTGTCTTTTCGTTGGGCGGCACGCACCACCTGGCCGGCGCCGGCGCTCCTTTTCGCACCGTCTCCCCCTGACCGCACGCCGTTTTGCCCCCCAAGACCTCCCTGCGACGGAATCTTCGAACCCCCAGGCGCATCAACGAATCGCACACTGGCCGATTGCTTTGTGTAAGCTATCCTCTCCGTCCGGAGGGGCAGGCAATGGCTGGGTCAGGCCGCCGCAGCGCGCGTCCGGAAAGTGGAGAGCATTGCGACAATGAGAAAACACCGCCACTCGCAGTTCAATCTTAGGAAGTCGGGCCGTGGCCTTTCCCTGCTCCTCGTCGGACTCTCCGTCTACGGCGTTCCCGAGCGAGCCCTCGCCTGCGGAGCGTGCGAATGCAAGACGCCACCGCGCATCTTACCCGCCGCCCGGTTGAGCTCGAGGGACTTACCGCTGAACGCGCGCTTCCTGGTCGAACTACGGAGTTTCGACCAACACGGCAGGGAGACTCTCCTCCCTCTCAGCAGCATTCGGTGGACCGAAGAGGATTCGCTCACTCCCGTCGAGTTCGAGGCCGAGGACAGCGGCAACGGACACCAATTTTGGATCATTCCCAGCGCTCCCCTGAGCCCGGAAACAGACTACACGCTCGAGCTCCACAACGGCGAGGTCGCACTCGTCACTCACTCGTTCCGTACGGGTACTACCGAAGATCACTCTCCTCCGAGCGCGAGCGAGCCCCGAGCGGTTCCAGCCGGCAACCCCGGAGAGTGTCCTCATTCCGGGTTCAACCTATCCTGGGCTTCGGTGACAGATGACGATCGTTCTCTCGACTACTCCCCGATCGTTGAAGTCGCCATTGAACGTGAAAACCAAAGGACGCTCCTGTTCGTGGACGGCGGCAAGGGCAAGGACGACTGGAAAGCTCTCCTGGCATCTTCCGACGAATCGAATGCCGGCTCCTGCTGGGGCTCAGCCCTGCTCCCTCTGTCCCCGACCGACGAGCCCCTCGATGTAACCGTAGCGCTCTATGATCGCGCCGGGAACAAATCGGCTCCCACTTCCCTAAAAACTCAGCTCGTCCGGCACGATCCGCGAGGATGTCCCGACTGGCGATCTTGTTCTTGGACTTCACCGGCCAGTCCACCGACCGCCAGCGGCTGGCTCAGTCTGGGCGTGATTGCCCTGATTCTTACACTGCGCTCGTACCCTTCAGCCTCGGCTTCCAGACGGTGACGCGACTTGCGCCCCAGGAAAGTCGCATCGCCGGAGCTCACCCCATCGCTGAGGGCTCACTCGTGGCTTCTGTCCAGAACTCGGGAGAGTTCTTTTTCGAGCCCATACTTCTCGGCGAGACTTCTGAGGAGGTCTAGGTCGACCTTGCGGCGAACTAACAGTTCTTCGATATCCCCGCGGCTCTTGTTCCCTCCCGCGTAGAGCTTGGAGAGAATGAGATACTCAAGCGAAACAAGACGCCCTTGTTGACCCCCTAAGAAAGTGAAGGGCAAGCTCGTTGCCTCGCGGATGAGCGCAGGGAATCCTCCTCCGGGCGAGTTGTCAAAGTTGACGACCTGGACAAGCGCGCTCCCTTCGTCGCCTGACTGCGTGACGTTGATCACCCCGCCCAAGGGGTGGTTGCCGTCGGGAAGAGAAACCTCCACTTGAGCCTGAAGCAAACGAGCTCGTAGCGCTCCTGATGACACCCTCCGCCGCGAGGGCGTCATTCACACGGCCTGCGAGTTCAAGTGCCCCTTGGGTGTCCATGGGCCTCGGCAATCTTTCGCAAGCGCGTCCCGAGGGCAAGTGCCTTCTTGACCCGTTCGGCGGGCGAAAGGACGAGGTCCCGCAGGACCTCTTGCCGCTTTGCGGAAAGGGCACTCTTCGACGGACGCTCCGTCAAGAGTGAGAGCGGCAACGTTCCGATGGTTTCATCGCGGTCCGGATCCTCGGTGCTCACGGGTCAAGGATACACGAGGGAAGCTCTTTCGGCATTCGCGACGGCGCGACGGGGGAAACGTGCCCTCGAGGACCATCGTCCCGGCGTCCCTCACGGTCACCATGTCGAGCCATCGAGCGGACGTTCTCATCCCCAGGAGTAGACCCGCGCTCCGCCTCGGACGGATGATCGCCGTCTGCGGCGAGCCGCTTACGCTGCGCTCGTACCCTTCAGCCTTGGCTTCCAGACGGTAACGCGATTGCGCCCGCTTCGCTTGGAGACGTAGAGGGCCTCATCCGTCGCCTTGAAGAGCGTCTCCCAGTCGCGGCCCGCTGCCGGGAAGGTCGCGACGCCGATCGAACAGGTGACCTTGAGCGGTCCGAGCTCGGTCTGGAACGTGGTCGCCTCGAGCTCCTTGCGGATACGCTCCGCCAGGTGCTCGGCGCCCTTTTCGTCCGTCTGCTCACAGACCACGACGAACTCCTCGCCCCCGAAGCGTCCGACGGCGTCCGTGTCGCGCTGCATTCCGCGAAGGACATCTCCGAGTCCCTTGATGACCACGTCGCCCACGTCGTGACCGTAGGTGTCATTGACCTTCTTGAAAAAATCGATGTCCGTGACGAGCACGCTGAGCGGCCGCTGAAAGCGTATCGCCATCTTGATGCGGCGCTCGGCTGCGGCGATGAGGGCCCGCTTGTTCAGGAGACCTGTGAGCCCGTCGGTCGTCGCTTGCTCTTCGAGCCGGCGCACCATACGCGCGTTCGAGAGCGAAACTGCCATGTGGCGCGCCAAGATCTCGAGCGTCGGACGCACCGAATCCCGGAACACTCCCGGCTTCCGGCTCCCGAGGACGAGGGTACCGAGCACCCGATCGTGGAGCATGAGCGGCAAGACGAGCAGAGACGGCATCCCGCGCACTTCCTGGCCCCGTGAGAACAGAATCTGGCGCTCCGCGTCGTAGTCGCCCCGGTACGGCAAAGCTTGCCGATTCGCGACGACCATCGAGACGAGCCCTGCGTTCTGCCGGAACCGTTGCCCGACGAGATGTTCGCCCTCACCTCCGCTCACGGCACAGATCTCGTGAAGACCCGTCTTCCGGTGAAAGAGCGTCACTGCAGCAAAATCGAAGGCCGCGATCGTGCGTGCGCTCTCGACTCCCGCCTCGATCACCTGCATCTCACTCTGCGCCGCGCTGAGCGCTTCTGCGGCGCGGTAGAGCTTCGTCTGCTCGCGGGTCTGCCGTTCGAGGCGACCGAAAACTCGCTCGTTCTCCGTGGCCATCTTCACGAACTCCGCCGTCTTCTCGAGAAGCGCGCGATCGGCAACGTCAAACTCAGTTTCTTCCTCACGGTCGACGTAAAGAACCCCAAGCAGCGACTCAGCGCCCATCACTGGAACCAAACAAAGGGAACCAACGAGCTCTTGCCTAGGATAGACGGGAGTGTGCGCAGTACGGCGCGCTCCCAAGAGAGCGAGCACTTCCCGGCGATCGATCGAAACGCCGACGATGCCCGTGTCGCTCGCGATCTGACTCTGGAGTTCGGTCTTCGAGCTCCCTCCGCGCAGCGCTAACTTTCCGCGAGAGCTCTCGGAGTAAAAGGCCGCCGACTTGAGGCGGAGCGCGCTGCGCAACACAAAAAGCGCGTAGTCGATCGAGCGCGCGACCTCGAGCGCTCCGGTCTCCGCCGCACGCTCTTCTGACTCTGCCCCGCCGAGCAAGCGGTAGGCGCGCGCGTCCTCTTTGAGCCTCTCGAGCTCATCTTGAACCTGCTTCTGCGCAACGCGAGTGATGCGCTCGAGCTCTCGATCGTAGATGAGCCCGCTGAGAGCCGCGAAGATCGACAAAAGAGCCAGCCTGACCGCGAGCGATCCGATGCCCGGTGGGGCGCCGAGCTCCGCCCCGAGGCCGAGCTCGAAGCCCGCTGCGAAAGCCAAGAGGATGAGCGTCCCGCGCCGTTTGGTGTGCGCAGCGCCGATCATCGTGACGAGGAGCACGACGGGGTGCACAGTGGCCCGAAGCTCGAGCGGCAAATAGACCAAGCCCAGGTAAGTCAGACCGAGCAGGGAGGTGAACAGCGCGACTTCGCTCCCGCTCACGACCGCGACGTTGCGGCGTTTGAGATGGGAGAAGAGCGCACTCAAAGACGAGGCGATGAGGCCGGCCGCGCCGAGCATCTCAAGAGCAATTCGCCCTTCTCCGCGGTGGCCGTACACGAACAAGAGCGCCGAAAGAGCCGCCAGGAGGAGCCCCCCGAATTGGCCCAGCAAGCGCTGCATGTGCACGGAGGCTCGCACGAGGGGATCCATCAACCTTCCCCGCGTTATCAGAAACCCGTTCAACGGGACCAATTTTTACCCACAGCGAGTTCCGGGGACTCGGATTTTCTGGAATCCTCATGGGAGATGCGCCTCGGCCTCCGCATGCAGCTCCTCCTCGTGCTCGGAGTCCTGATCGGGGCGACATTCGTCTCCTTGTACTTTGCGCTCCGCACCTACACGGAAGCCGGTCTCCGCCAGCTCCAACAGGAGAGCGCCCTCCGCCTCGGAGGCTCCGTCGCCGCGCACGTGGCCGAGTCGCGCCACGAGCTCGACGAAACTCGGCTTCTCGCGCTCTTGAGCGCAGAGGTCCAAGGAGGCGCCGTTCAGGCCGCCTTCATTCTCGACCCGAGCGGTATCCCTATCGCTCGCGCCGGGGCCCCCGAGCTCGTCGATCTCGATCGAGCGCTCCTGCGCGAGAGCGCTGTGGACGGGCCGATTGAACTCCCCGAGGTGCAAGGAGAAACCGAGGACGCAGAGGGCCCTTATCGAAGTTTCGCCATTGGTGTGAAGGACGCCGAGGGTGCGGTCGTCACCATCGTCCGCACCTCGCGAAACCCTTCGGGCATTCTTGCGCTCCATCGCCTGACGGCGCTCTACATGGGCCTCTGCGCCTGTTTGGTGCTCGTGGTCGCTTATTTCGGGCTCACGCGCTGGATCCTCGGACCCATTCTTGAGCTCGAACGCGGCGCTCGGCGCGTCGCTGAAGGCAGCCGGCGATTCGAGCCCGCAGAAAAAGCGCCCCGCGAGATCGCCGCCCTCGGACACAGCCTCGCGATCATGACCGAAAAGCTCTTTCGTGACGAAGAAGCCCTCACGCGAAAGATTCTCGAGGTCGAACAGAAGACGCGCGAACTCGAGAAAGCTCAGAGCTCGCTCCTCCGCTCCGAGCGCCTCGCCTCCGTCGGCCGACTCGCCGCGGGCCTTGCCCACGAAATCGGCAATCCGATCTCCGCGCTCATGGGGCTGACCGATCTCTTGCTCGCGGGCGGCCTCACTCCCGAAGAGGAGAAGGACTTCCTCGGCCGGATGCGCCGCGAGATCGCTCGCATCCATCGCATCCTCGGCGATCTGCTCGCTTTCGCGCGCCCCCGCGCCCGGGACTCGAAGTTTGGGGCGTCCGAGGGCTCGCTCCGGAGCGCGGCCGACGACGTCGTGGCGCTGCTCCGCCCTCTCCCTGACTTCCGGGACTTCGGGATCGAGCTCGAGCTTCCCGCCGATTTGGCTCTTGTCCCGCTTTCTCATGAAGAGCTCACCCAGGTCCTCTTGAACTTCATCATGAACGCCGCCGACGCCTGCGGTCGCGCGGGCAAGGTGACGATCTCGGCGACTCAAGAAGACAGACGCCTCCTTCTCACCATCACCGACACCGGACCCGGCGTTCCCGAAGCTACGCGACAGCTCATCTTTGAGCCTTTCTTCTCGACCAAAGAAGTTGGAAAAGGGACAGGCCTCGGGCTCGCCGTTTCGCGCGGCCTCGTCGAAGGAGCCGGCGGCACGATCAGCCTCGACGAGAGTTACGAGGGCGGGGCGCGGTTTGTCATCGAGCTCCCCCTCCCCGCCCAGCCTGAAAGTGCGCTAGGATTGAAGAGCTCATGACAGAATCGGGAGAGGGGCGCGCCGACAAAGGCGAACGCGTCAAGGTGCGCACCGCCAAGGCCGAAGATGTCCCCGGGATCGTGGCCGTAGCGCGGGCTGCCTACTCCGAGTGGCCCTCGGTGAACATCGCCACCGAGCGCGAATATCATCTTCAGATCACAGCTTTCCCCACCGGTCAGCTCGTCGCAGTGCTCGGAAAGAAGATCGTCGGTTACGCGACGAGTCTGATCGTCCAGCTCGACGACGAGAGCCCCTGGTACAACCACGCCGAGATCACCGGCTACGGCACCTTCAGTACCCACACCCCCTCCGGACAGACGCTCTACGGAGCCGACCTCGCGGTCCACCCGGACTACCAAGGCCGCGGCATCGCCCAGGCTCTCTATGCCGGACGTCGCACGCTCCTCAAACGCCACAACCTCAAGCAGCTGGTCGCGGGCGGACGCATTCCCGGCTTCGCTTCCTACAAAGGTATCCTCACGGCGCTCGAGTACGTCGAGCGCGTCAAGCGAGGGGAGTTGAAAGACCGCGCTCTGAGCGCGCACCTCCGCGCCGGCTACGAGGTCCGCGGAGTGCACCTCGGGTACCTCGAGGACCAGGAGAGCCTCGGCTACGCAACGCACCTCGTGATGCCAAACCCGCACTACCAGGAGCGCAAGCGCCTGATCGCGGGCGCGCCGATTCGCCGTACCACTCGCCACGTGCGCGTGTGCGCGGCTCAATACGACCAGCACAAAATTTCCCATTTCGGAGAGTTCGCCGAGCAGGTCGAGTTCTTCGCCCAAGCCGCCGCCAGCTACGACAGCCACCTCTTGGTCTTTCCAGAGTTCATGACGGCGCAGCTCTTCTCCTCGTTTCCCCGGGGGCTGTCTCTGAAGGAGTGCGTCAGACGCCTCTCCGAGCTCGTCCCGGAGGTCCGGGAGCTGTTTCGGGGACTCGCCCGAACGCACCAGCTCTATATCGTCGGCGGCACGATTCCGTTCGATCGTGGCGGCTCGATGCGCAACGTGGCTCAGTTTTTCACGCCGAGCGGCGCTGTCTACGAGCAAGAAAAACTCCACGTCACACCCGCTGAGCGCGAATTTTGGGGCATCACTCCTGGCGAAGGCATCAAGGTCTTCGAGACCCCCCTCGGCCGACTCGCCATCGTGATCTGTTATGATATCGAGTTCCCCGAGCTTGTCCGCCTCTTAGTCCAGCACGGCGTCGACATCATCTTGAACCCCTTCGCGACCGATGAGCGAAAGAGTTACCTCCGCGTGCGCTACTGCGCTCAGGCGCGCGCCGTTGAGAACATGGTCTACGTGGTCATGGCGGGAAACGTCGGCGGCCTCTCCCGCAGTCCCGCTATGTTCTTGAACTACGGGCAGGCCGCGATCTGTACCCCGAGCGACTTCGCATTTCCGATGGACGGCGTCGCCGCCGAAGGCATCGTCAACACTCAGACCGTAGTCGTGGCCGATCTCGATCTCGGGGCCCTCGACATCCAGCGCCAGTCCGCCTCAGTTCGGCCGCTGCTCGACCGGCGCGAAGATCTCTACTCTCTGACTGCGCGAACCCCCATCCAGCGCATCGTCGTCGTCTGAGCGCTCACGCCGCGCTCTCTCGTCGAGCCAGCGCATCGTCGTCGCTGAAACGCGCGTCCGCGCCCTGCGCGCGAGCCCGCGCATCACACCTCACCCGAGCCCGCGCATGAGGCGCGCGGCTCGAACGCGCCCCGTTCACTTCTTCGCCACCGCTTTTTGGATCTCCTTTTCCTTCTCGGACTGAGCCTTCTCGTGCGCTTCGTCGGCTTTGTCTTCGACAGCCGTCTGAAGCAGGTCGTAGGCCTTCTGGTAGCGCTTGGTCGCTTCCTCGCTCCGCTTCTCGAGCTCGTTCAGTAGAGCTTTCGCGCGCTCGACGTCCGCATCAAAACGTCCGAGGGCATCCGCCGCAGCCCGAGAGCGCTCCGCTGCCCGCTCCCGGGCGAGCTTCGATGAGTTCGGATCGTCCAAGGTTCGATCAGCTTGCATCTTCTGGAGCTCGAGGGTGCGCTTCACCGAGGCTTCTTCATCGATCAGCGCCTGGAGCTCCTGCTGGGCGCGCGGGAGTTTGGTCCGGGCGAGGTAGCTCAGGCCCGTGATCGTGTCCGCCTGCTTCACGAGAGCCTCGAGGTTCTTCTTCCCGAGCTGTTCCTCGTGATCTTCGATGTAGCGGTGAGCGGGGTTGTGGGAGCGGAGGCGCTCTTCGATCTCTTTCTCGAAAGCCTTGTCGAGGGAACCAGAAACCGCTCCAGAGAGCTCCACGTCACAGGACCTCTGTTTCGCGGCATAGTTCGCTGCGCCGACGACCTTCTGGCGCAGTTTGTCTCGGCTCTCCGCATAGAAGCGCTCAACGCGCTCGAGGTCGTCTCGCTCGGCGACGTAATCAGCGCGCGTCCCGGCCTGATCGGCTCGCTCGTACACCGCGGACACCTCGAGCCACTTCGGCTCACGAAGCTCTCCCGGCAACGACGTGAGCTTCTCACTCTCGGTTCCGAGCTTCGCCTCATCTTCTTCAAATTCCGCCGCCAAGGTGGCGAGAGCTGCGGGGTAACGTTCCGCGTAAGCGGGCTCTCCCGCCGAGGAAGCTGACGTGGGGGGGGCCTGATTCTGGCAGGCGGCGAGCGCCATCACTGCGATAAGGAGCGAAAAGGAAGACCTGGCCATGGGCGGCAGAGAGTGAGCCTCAGGGAAATCATCCGTCAAGGGCTTCGGGGGCAAGCGGCGAAGCGCCCCCGTCCGGGCTCTCTCGTGATGCCACATGTTCCAGTATAACCGGAGTTCCCTCGGTGCTCTTCAATACTCTCACCTACGCCGTCTTCTTCGCGATCGTCTTCGTCATCGCGTGGCTCCTCCGGAGCCGGCCCCGGGCTCGCCTCCTGTTCCTGCTCGGCGCTAGTTATTATTTCTACTCGGAGTGGGACGTGCGGTTCCTCCCGCTCATCATTGGCTCCTCGAGCGCCGACTTCTGGCTGGCCCAGCGCATCCACCAGGCAAAAACCCAGAGCGCTCGCCGCGCCTGGCTCGTCGGCACCGTGGTGATGAACCTCGGCGTGCTCGCCTTCTTCAAGTACGCCCAGTTCGGCTTCGACGCGGCGCGGGGGCTGCTCTCTCTCTTCGACGTTCAGATCCCCCCGGAGCAGCTCGATATCGCGCTCCCCGTCGGCATCAGCTTCTTCACCTTCGAGTCGATGAGCTACGTGATCGACGTCTATCGTCGAGAGTTCGAGCCTCACGACAGCTACTTCGAATACCTGACCTTCGTCGCCTTCTTTCCGCACCTCGTCGCAGGGCCGATCGTCCGCCCCCGCGACCTCCTGCCTCAGCTCGGGCGCTCGCCCGTCTGGGACCCAGAGCGCGGCAGCGCGGCGATCTTTCTGGTGACCCTCGGGCTCATCAAGAAGGTCGTGATCGGCGACTACCTCGCCGTCAACTTGGTCGATCGAGTCTTCGATTCGCCGCTCATGTACTCGGCCCTCGAGGTCTACGCGGCGGTGCTGGGCTACGCGCTCCAGATCTACTGTGACTTCTCCGGTTACACGGACATCGCGATCGGCTCAGCCGCGCTCCTCGGCGTCGTCTTCCCGAAGAACTTCGACTCCCCCTACAAAGCCCACAGCATCACCGATTTCTGGCGCCGCTGGCACATCTCCCTGTCCACCTGGCTCCGCGACTACCTGTACATCCCCCTCGGGGGCAACCGACACGGCCAGCTGAAGACCTATCGGAACCTGCTCCTCACGATGCTGCTCGGCGGGCTCTGGCACGGCGCAGCTTGGACCTTTGTAGTCTGGGGAGGAATTCATGGAGCGCTCCTCGCCATCGAGCGTCTAGCGAAGGATCTGCGCAGCTCGCGTGGGGCGAGCTCGCCGAGCCTCGGGACCCCGAAATCTTGGCTCCGTCCCCTTCAGGTCCTTCTCACATTCCACTTGGTGTGCGCCGCCTGGATCTTTTTCCGCTCCGATTCCTTCACCGGAGCGCTCCTGATTTTCGATCGCCTCGCCTCCGCGACCACGTACCATCCGAACCTGAGCGCTCCCGTGGTCTCCGTCTTGGCTATCGGCCTCGTCTTCCACTTCGTCCCCGAGCGTCTCTACGAGGGCGCGCGGAACGGCTTCGTGCGCATGCCCGCCGTTGCTCAGGGCGCCCTTCTCTTTGGCTGCATGGTGCTCCTGCGCAAAATGGTCCAGGCGGACGCTGTCCCCTTCGTCTATTTCCAGTTCTGAGCGAGAGGCCCCTGGGGGGGCACGAGCGCCAGCGGCCGAACCTGAAATGTACGCCCCAGATGCGGAAGAACTTCCCCGCGCCTTGTGCGAGCCCCGTTTTTGCGCTGCCCTTGCTCGGATGACGCGCGACGCCGCCCCCGAGCCCAGCCTCGAAGAGCTCCAGACCCTCTTCCAGCTCGGCGACTATCGCCGCCTCAGAACCCACGCCGAGACCCTCCGAAAAGAGGCTCTCGCGCGACAAGACCAGGAGACCGTCAAGGCAGTCGACGCCCTGCTCGAACGGCTGCGCCCAGATCCCACGGGCGCCCAGCTCTACCTCATTGCCTTTGCGCTCCTCTTCGCGATTGCGGCCCTGACCTACGGAGGCGGGTTCCATTGAGCGCGCCCCGACTCTTATCGAAGCAGCCTCGCCCCTCGAAGAGGCGAGTCCTTTTGAGCCCCGCTCGAACCTTCAGAGCAACGAGCCTCGGCGCGCTCTCCCTCTTGCTTGTCGCCTGCGGCGGCCCAAAAGCCCCGGAATCCGCGCCACCGGCGCGGAGCGGGCCGCTCACCGTCCACGATTTCCTTCCCTTCGAGAACCAGACAGTTCTCTCCTTCGTGACCCGTGATGACCTCGGAGGAACCTCCTATTTCGTGATGGAGATCGAGCGCCCCTCCGAGTCCCAAGGCGAGATCTGGATCGCCGGGCGCCGCACTCGCTTTCGCATCAGCCCTCGCCGCGTCGAGCGTGCCGAAGGCGGCATTTGGCTCGAAGAGCCCCTCGAAGTCGGCCACAGGTTCCCTGGCCCCTTCGGCCAAACGACAATCGAGAGCCTCGATCGGCAGGTGACGGTCCCCGCGGGCACCTTCGAGGGATGCCTCGTGACCGTCGAGCGCTCGCCCGCGAAAACCGCTGAATCGACCTATTGCCCCGGTGTCGGCCTCGTCCGCATCGTCGTCGAAGGCGACTCCGACTCGGAGGTGACACGCGTTCAGTCCGAACTGACAGGCTACGGGCCGCGCGCCGATCTCCGCTCGCCCTGAACTGAAAAGCCCGCGCCCGCTCCCCTCGAGCAACCCCGCAAGGCGACCAGCGCGCTGCGCGAAGGGCCTTTTCTCGTTGGGGTCGCCGATCCACCTCCCCGCGGGGCGTCCCCACGGCGAGTGTCCACCTGAACCCCACCTCTCGGTGCCGCTCGGTGAAAAAGAGAGGGGGGCCGGGGCCCTGTCTCCTTGACGAGGCGCCAACTCGGGCCAAGTGTTCGCCGCCATGTTGAGCCGAACCACCGACGATCTTCGTATCGACCAGCTCCGCCCGCTGATCCCCCCCGCCATCATCATGGAGGAGATCCCCGCGAGCGACGCGCAGATCGAGACGACGACCCGCGCCCGTGAAGCAGCGGCGCGCATCATCGACGGCCAAGATGATCGCCTGCTCGTCGTCGTTGGTCCCTGTTCGGTCCACAGTCCAGAAGCCGGCCTCGAGTACGCCCGTCGGTTGATCCCTGTGCGCGATCGGCTCGCCGGCGATTTGCACATCATCATGCGCACTTACTTCGAGAAGCCGCGCACCACGGTCGGGTGGAAAGGGCTCATCAACGACCCGAACCTCGACGGCTCCTTCCAGATCAATCACGGGCTCCGCGTCGCTCGAACCTTCCTGCGCAGTGTGGTCGA
The DNA here is from genome assembly GCA_023428245.1 of Pseudomonadota bacterium. Lineage (GTDB taxonomy): Bacteria > Myxococcota_A > Polyangia > Polyangiales > Polyangiaceae > NIC37A-2. The sequence continues at coordinate 9,334 of JAEYYX010000052.1, read as the reverse complement.
CCTCGGCATGCCGACGGGCACCGAATTCCTCGATCCGATCTCTCCGCAATTCGTCGCCGATCTCGTGAGCTGGGGCGCAATTGGTGCCCGCACCACCGAGAGCCAGGTTCACCGCGAGCTCGCGAGCGGCCTCTCGATGCCCGTCGGTTTCAAGAACGGCACCGGCGGCAACGTCCAGATCGCCGTCGACGCGGTCGCCTCCGCCGCCCACCCTCACCACTTCCTCTCCGTGACGAAACAGGGCCTCGCCGCCATCGTCTCCACCCGTGGGAACCGCGATTGCCACGTCATTCTGCGCGGCGGCTCGCAGGGCCCGAACTATTCAGCCGAACACGTGAACGCCGCCCTGGCCCAGCTCGTGAAGGCCGGCGTGACGCGCGGCGTGATGGTCGATTGTAGCCACGCCAACAGTGAGAAGAATCACAACAACCAGCTGAAGGTCGCCGAAGCCCTCGCCGCACAACTCGAAGAGGGCAACCGCGGCTTGATCGGCGTCATGATCGAGAGCTTCATCGAACCGGGACGTCAGGACGCCGCGCCTGGCAAACCGCTCACATTCGGCCAAAGCATCACCGACGCCTGCCTCGGCTTCGACCAAACGGTGCCGGTCCTGGAGCGCCTCGCCGCCGCCGTTCGCGTGCGACGCGAGCGCAGCGGTCGTGCGCTCGACGATTGAGCGTGACGATGGAGCGCGACGATGGAGCGCGACGATGGAGCGCGCTCGTCTCTCTCAGGTGCAATGTATCGATCACCGCGGCTCCATTTCGCGGAATCGCGCTCACGTTCTTTTCAAAACGAACTTTAACAACCTAAGCGCAATCGGTTCTCTGGCTCGAGGTCATCCTCTGTGCGCAAAGGGATACAGGGGATGAAATGTGCCCCATCCGGCTCCAGTGAAAATGCAGCATTTGCCGGAACTTCAAGCTAAGCTGCGCCCGTGAGCTTTGACCTTTCGAGCCGCGCCCGGCCCAAGTCCCCGAGGCGCAGCGGCATTCCTCTCACCGCACTTGTCATCACTCTGTTAGGAGCCCTCGCTCAGACTGCTTGTCCTGGCGGCGCCGAGCTCGAAGACGCTGACAGCTTTCTGGGCACGACCCCTGTCCCTGCCTCGGGCGGTAGCTCGAGCGGCGGGAGTCCGGGCGCAGGCGGCGGTGGCCCCGGAGCCGGGGGCGGCGGGATGGTAGATTGCGACGTGCCCGCAATCCTCAACAAGTGTGGCGCTGGCCCCTGCCACGGAACCGCCGATCTGAGCGCAACCCCGACGGGCTCGGTCAATCTGATCGCTCCCGGCGTCGAAGGCCGCATCTATGACGTGGATGCCACTTACGAGAACATCACCACCGGCAACCCCAATTGCCCAAGCCCTCCCGAGAAGCTCATCGATCCGACGAGCCTCGAGAAGAGCCTCATGTGGTCCAAGGTCAACGGCGGGTACGCCTGCGGCGCCGAAATGCCGCAGCTCATCAAGATCACTGACGCCGAAAAAGCTTGTTATAACGACTGGCTCGAAAAGGTCAGAACGACCCCTCCTTAAATCACTCCCCTCCTCCGCGCCTCCTCTCAGCGCATCTCCCCCTTTCTTCCCCCCCCATGACCAACAAGACCTCTTCCCTCGCTCACCCCCTTCGTAGCTTTTCTCTCACAGTCCTCGGCTGCCTCGCTTCCGTAGCCCTCCTCAGTGTCGCTTGTTCCGAAGCTAGCCCTGGCGACGACTCTTCCGTCGAGACCGGTGGCGCTCCGACGGCTGCCGGCGGCGCTCCGGGCTCCGGCGGTGCTCCGGGCTCCGGCGGCGCTCCGGGCTCCGGCGGCGCCTCCGCGTCGTGCGATATCCCCGCCATCCTCAACCTGAGGTGTGGCAGCGCCATCTGCCACGGTAGCCCTACGGACACGACAACTGTGCCGACCGGGAACGTGAATCTCCTCGCGCCCGGCGTGGAGTCGCGCGTCTACAACGCCGACGCCACGTACGGGAACATCTCCACCGGCAATCCCGATTGCCCTGCGACCCCCGAGAAGCTCATCGCCCCGGGCAACCTCCAGGGCAGCCTGATGTACACGAAGGTCAACGGCGGCCATGCCTGCGGAGAGAAGATGCCCAACGTCGGCATGTTCAAGCCGGAGGAGCTGACTTGCTACAACGACTGGCTCGCAGGCATCGTCGCCAATCCCCCCCAGTAATCCCCATCGCTGAGCGCTCGAGGTCATCCTTCGAGCGCTCAGCTGCGCCGTCCGGCATTCTCTCGACAAGACTGCTCCCCGCCCCGTGAAAACCTCTCTCGCTAGCGCCCTATTCCTCTCCGCCCTCGCTACTCTTCCGCCTCGAGAAATCCTCGCCGCCGACCTGGACGACGATGACTGGGACGGGGAAATCGCGAGCGACAGCGCGGAGGCAAGCGAAGACGCATCGAGCGACGAAGCCGAAGACGGTCCCCGTCCGAGCCCGTTTGAGCTTTCCCTCGGGCTGAAGATGTACTCGCGCGCCTTCCGCTACACGGACACGCTCGCCCAGCTCTCGCCCGACGCCGGCTACCCCAGCCTCATCACCTACAACCTCGATGCGGCGCCGCTCCCGGCCCTCGAAGGCAGCTATTTCCCCTTCACGGGCAGCAAGAACAAAATTCTTCAGGGTCTCGGACTCACCGGCAGCTTCGAGATCGGCATCGGCACAGGCGTGAATCTCGGAGCGCTCCGCTTCGATCAGACCCACTATCGCCTCTTCTTGGGTGTCCGCGGCCGCTACAATGTTGGCCCGATTACTCTCAACCCTCTGCTTGGCTTCGGTGCCCATGAGTTCTCGCTGAGCGACTCCAATGGCATCCAAGCCCCCTTCCCCAACCTTTCCTACAGCCTCCTCGAGATGGGCCTCGGGGCAGAGTGGCGCGCTGAGCCCTTCGTCCTTCGGGCGCAGGGGCGCCTCCTTCTCCCGCTCGGACTCGGGGGCATCAAAGACGCTACCTGGTTCCCCGAGGCCTCCGGCATCGGCGCGCACTTCGGTGGTCAGCTCGGGTTCATTCTGAGCGAGCGCTTCACGCTCTTCACGAACGTTGACGTCCGCTCCTACGGCCTCAACTTCAACCCCATCGCCCCCGCAGCTCCCGTCGAGCGCATCGCCGGCGGCGCCGTCGATCGCTACATCTCGTTCGGCCTCGCCCTCGAGTACAGAATCCCCGAAAAGAGCTCCGCCAGCGCGTCCCTCTCCACCGAAGATTCCTCCGGCTCGAGCAGCGACGACTTCGACGACTTCGATAGCTTCGACTGACGCCTGGCTGAGCCGACCTCGTCGCGCCCGTGAGGGCGCTCGTCCGCACTCAGCACTCAGTCGGTGCTCTCCGTGCGCGTCCCCCCGAAGAGGAGCCCGATCGGCTCCGGCTCGACGCTCTTTTCCGGCAACTTCGGGCGCTCCGCGCTGCCCAGCAGCTTCTGATTGCGGGCCTTCCAGAGCTCGAGATCGAAGGTCTGTTTGTTGCGCACGACAGCGTCCCAGAACCCAAAGCTCGTCGCGACCAAATGGTCGAGCTCGATCGTGCCGGCGCCTGGCTCGAGGCTCACGTCCGGTAAGCAATAGGCGCCGAGCGGGCTCCCTTCGAGAAGGTGGAGAACACCCGCGGAGAACCCGGCTCCTGCGTAGACGACGAAAGCGGGGATATGGAGCGCGGCCAGATCTTGGAGCGTGTACGGGATCTTTTCGTCCACGGTCCCTGCTGTCGCCTGGTACTTGCACTCGACGCCGATCGCCTTCGAGGTGCGCTCATCGATGGCGAGGATGTCGATGCGCCGATTCTTTCCGATCACGCTCTTCCCAAGCGAGACCTCACGATAAATCTGGAGACCGCGACCGCCGTAGGCGCTCTTCAGATAAGCTGCGATCAGATCGGCGTATTCGTTTCCTGTCACTCTTCAGACCCCGAGCACGAGCTGCCGTCCGTCGTCCTCCGGGCCCCGAGCATCCCACAAATCGCCGCCGCCTGCGTCGCCCTTCACTTTCTGCCCGAAAGGCCTCGAAACCTCGAGAGGAATCTCGACTCCGCCTTCCTGAATCAGCCTCTCCCGCGCGTAAGCGCGCGCGTCTTCGCTCGTGTCATTGCCAAAAAAACGCCGGCCCGCGCGGAGCGCCGCGACACCGACCGACCCCGAGCCGCAGAACGGATCCACAACGAGGTCTCCCGGATCCGAGCTCTGCTCGATGAGCACGGTGGAGACGGCGCTTGGCTTCTCCGTCGGGTAACCCCGCATGACCCGCGGCTCCCGGATGATATCGGGCACTCCCAAGTTCCGAAGCTTCCGCTTCCCCTTCTCGAAAAACAGAATGAACTCGTACCGAGCCCGGTAATGATATCCCATCCCGATCTTCAATTTGTCCCACACCAGCGGCTTCCAGAAGCGGAAGCCCGCCGCCTCGGCGAGGGGTTTCGCGACGAACATCGTCTCCTGGTCGCAGAACAGATAAAAATGGCTGTCGGATTTGAGCACCCGGTATGCCGCTTCAAACAGCTCCGGGAACCGGGCATTCGGGAACACCTCGAACCAGGCGTTGCTCGAAGCTTTGCTCTTCTTGAGCCGAGTGGTCGTACCAACGGCTCGGTGCTTCTCGAGGGACTCGTAGGGCGGGTCCGTGACCAGGAGATCCACGGAGGCCGCAGGGAAGCCTGAGAGCCACTCAACAGCGTCTCGGTCCGAGAGCGCGAAGTCCGTTTTCCCGTGGGTCACCGGGACCATACTGAAGCAACTGAGATACCTGCTCAAGCATTCAGTTCACGGCTCGGACATTCGCTGACCGAGCAGCGCCGCACATTTGAGGAATGGCCATTTCACATTTGCAATGTCCGAATCCTCGCCCGCGAGCACAATTGTCCGTCCCGAGCGTCCATGTGTCCGGCGCGCGCGTCCGCCTACGTAGGCTGCTATTTTCCTACATCCGCGCCTCTCAGCGCCCCGTACTTCTCGCGAAACAATCTCGGAAACTCGCTGACTTAGGGCTCTTGGGGCCTCCCTCCCACCCCTCCCGGAGGCAAGTGCTTTGACTGGACGGCCAGATAAACAGCTTATCCCCATTGCATCCTTGCAATCGCTGCGCCTCTAACTAGTTGATTCTAAGCTCAATTGGCTTGGCACGCTGTGTGCTATAGAGAGACACAGGCGGGGCCAATCGAGCCCGAGTGTTCGAGAGGGCCCGCCGAGATCTTCCAGCAGCCCGGGGGTCCTCCCTCCCCCCCCAAAGTTCCCCCGGGCTGCTGTTTTTTTTATCCGGTCGTATTGTGACCGGCTCTCCGAGAGAGTCTCGGAGTCCTCTTCGGAGCGTCGCGGGATCCCCCATACCTTTCCCCCTCCTTCCCCCCCTTTCCGCGACGCTCTTCAGACCCGGGTTTTCGGACCCGGGTCTTTTTTTTCCATGCGCTTGTGGCCCATGGCTCGCCCTCTCGACCTCGTCCGAGAGCTCCTCTTGACCGACCGAGCGAACTAGCTCGCCACGGAGACGTCGAGGCGAGCTCCGGGACTCCCCCACGCGAGCCCCAGGCGAGCGTCAGGGGGAGTCGGGCGAGCTCTGCGAGCCCGGAGGGGGCAAGACAAAGAAAAAGGGCCCCCTTTCGGGAGCCCTTCCTCATCTCGTGCGGAGTCTTCTATTAGAAGTCGCCGCCGTGGGCGTGACCACCGCCGCCGCCTGCCTTCTCTTCCTTGGGCTTCTCGGCGACGAGAGCCTCGGTCGTGAGCATGAGCGAAGCGACGCTGGCTGCGTTCTGGAGAGCGGTACGAACAACCTTGGCGGGGTCGATGACGCCAGCCTGAACGAGGTCCTCGTACTTGTCCGCGCGGGCGTTGTAACCGAAGTTACCCTTACCTTCGCGCACCTTCTGCACAACGATCGAACCCTCGAGACCGGCGTTGCCGACGATCTGACGCAGGGGTTCTTCGATAGCGCGACGAATGATGCGGATACCGACAGCTTCCTCTTCGGTCGCCTGGATGCCATCGAGAGCAGCCTGAGCGCGGAGCAGAGCCACACCGCCGCCAGGAACGATACCCTCTTCGACAGCAGCGCGAGTCGCATGCAGTGCGTCTTCGACGCGAGCCTTCTTCTCCTTCATCTCGGTCTCGGTCGCAGCACCGACCTTGATCACGGCGACGCCGCCCACGAGCTTCGCGAGACGCTCCTGGAGCTTCTCACGATCGTAGTCGCTCGTCGTGTTCTCGATCTGAGCGCGAATCTCAGCCTGACGACCCTGGATCTTGTCCTTCGAGCCGGCACCGTCGACGATCGTCGTGGTGTCCTTGTCGATCTTGACGCGCTTGGCCTGACCAAGGTCGCTGATTGTGACGTTCTCGAGCTTGAGACCGAGCTCCTCGCTGATGACCTGGCCGCCGGTGAGGATGGCGATGTCCTTGAGCATCTCCTTGCGACGATCGCCGAAGCCGGGCGCCTTCACGGCAGCGCAGTTCAGCGTTCCACGCAGACGGTTCACGACGAGCGTCGCGAGCGCCTCACCCTCAATGTCCTCAGCAATGATGAGGAGCGGCTTCTGCTGGCGAGCGATCGCCTCGAGCACGGGGAGCATGTCCTTCATGTTCGAGATCTTCTTCTCGCTGAGGAGAAGGTACGCGTCCTCGAGCGAAGCGACCATGCGCTCCGGATCGGTGACGAAGTAGGGGCTCAGGTAGCCGCGATCGAACTGCATACCTTCGACGACGTCGAGGCTGGTCTCAGCGCTCTTCGCCTCTTCGACGGTGATCACGCCTTCCTTGCCGACCTTCTCCATCGCCTCGGAGAGGAGCTTACCGATCGTCTCGTCGCCGTTCGCGGAGACGGTACCGACCTGAGCGATCTCGTTCGGATCGCGCGTCGGCTTGGCGAGCTTGGCGATCTCGTCGCAGAGAACAGCAACGGCCTTATCGACGCCGCGCTTGATCTCCATCGGGTTGTGTCCAGCGCTGACAAGCTTCGAACCTTCGCGGAAGATCGCCTGAGCGAGGACGGTTGCGGTCGTGGTTCCGTCACCCGCGACGTCCGAGGTCTTCGAAGCCACTTCGCGCACCATCTGTGCGCCCATGTTCTCGAAGCGATCCTCGAGCTCGATCTCCTTGGCCACGGTCACGCCGTCCTTGGTGACGGTGGGAGAACCGAAGCTCTTCTCGATGACGACGTTACGGCCCTTGGGTCCGAGGGTCACCTTGACCGCGTTCGCGAGAGCATTCACTCCCGCGAGAATCTTGCCGCGGGCTGACTCATCAAATGCAATTTCTTTGGCTGCCATTGGTTTAACTCCTTGGTACTCGCGTTACTTCTCGATCACACCGAGGATGTCGTCCTCGCGCAGGATGAGGTGCTCCTCACCGTCCAGCTTGACCTCGGTCCCGGCGTACTTGCCGAAGAGGACCCGGTCACCGGCCTTGACGGAGAGCTCGAGGCGCTTGCCGTCTTCATACTTCCCGGGGCCGACGGCGATCACTTCGCCCTCGATCGGCTTCTCCTTCGCCGTATCCGGGATGATGATTCCACCTTTGGTCTTCTGTTCCTCAGCGACGCGCTTCACGATGACGCGGTCCTGAAGGGGACGAATCTTGGTTGCCATGTTCTTGTCTCCTTGATGGTTCTGGTCGTTCGGACAGAGTCCAAGGGGGCGCCGGGTCTAAGTCCGGAGCCCCCAGCGCCTTCCACGTCCGCAAAGCCGGCGTCGAAAGCGCATAAGTTATCGCAATAACTTATTTAATCTCAGCTAGCACTCGCGGAACGAGAGTGCTAGCGCGAGGAAAGTATCCACGAGCCGGGGTCTGTCAATCCCGGGTCAGGTCGATTTTGGAAGGAAGCGACGGATCCGGATGCCTGCGTCGTAGAAGCAATGAAAGGCGAAGAGCACCGATGGCCAAGACGACCCAGCCCCTTGAGTCCCCCCTCCCTGCATTCCAGTGCGAAAGGAATGCGAGTCGCCCTGCTTTTCTCTCGGAGATCCCGCCGCGCCGTCCCTTGGCCCAGCTTCTCCCCCCTTCCCAAAGGACACCTCGTCCACGGTTAGGACCTGACCGCCATGGCTCTTAATCTCTCCGCCGGGGCTCGCCCCAGTCCAGCTTCGCAATGGGAAATGACTCGTCCGACCAAGCTCTCTTTTCGCGGATTCAAGCCGGCGACGCTCAGGCGTTCCGCACGCTCGTCGACACGCATTCTCAACCACTCATCACCTACGTCACGCGTATCCTAAAGAATCAATCGGAGGCAGAAGAAGTCGTGCAAGAGGTATTCGTCAGAGCCTGGAAGAACGCTGATTCTTACAGACCCGAAGCTCGTGCGACAACCTGGCTTCACCGCATCGCTCACAATCTGGCCATCGATATCATCCGCAAGCGCCGACCCAACGTGAGCCTCGACTTCGAAGACGATCCTGCTCCCGCCTCCACAAGGCCGGCTGAGCTGCTCGAGCAGAAACAGCGAGCCACCTCCCTGCAGGAAGCGCTCGAGCTCCTCGGAGAACGCCAGAAGATGGCCATGCTCCTGAAATACGAACAAGGACTCTCGGGCGCCGAGATCGGGCGCGTGCTCGACCTGTCCGAAGACGCAGTCCTTTCGCTCCTGGCTCGCGCCAGAGCAAAGCTTGTTTCCATCTTGGAGCCTGGGAGAGAGCCATGAAAGAAACCGAACTTGAAGCCATGTTTAAGGGCCTGCCTGAGGTCGAGCCGAGCGCCGACTTCATGCGAAGGGTGCGGACCATTCCGCTCACCCATCAGCGGACCCGCTTTCGCGATCTCTTCGCGTGGTCTTTCACACGCACCATCTCAACCTTTGCCGCAGCTCTCGCGGTCGGGCTCATCTTGGGCGGAACCTTCCCCGATGAGTCGCTGGCGGAGAGCGACTGGGCGACGCTGCTCGCCTTCGATTCCGAGAGCGTGATTGATACCTACAGCGAGCTCGAATGACGACGAAGACTCTCTCCTGGCTTCTCTTTGGATCCCTGACGCTCAACGCGCTGCTCGGTGGCTGGATCATCGCGCGCTCAGCGCGGCGTCACCTAGCCCCTCCTCCCGCCCTGCAAGCGGGCCCCGACAGCGGACCGAAACTGCTCACGAGTTTGATCGCCGCGGCCGGTGGACCGAAGAGCCCTCGCTTCCAGGAGGCCCGCAAAAAGCACCCCCTGGAGCTCGGCAAACTGCGCCGCGAAATGATCGAGGCCCAAGGGCACGTCAACGCCGAGCTCCGCTCCCGGGAGTTCTCCGAGGGTCGCTTCAAAGACGCCGTGGGTCGGCTCGAGGAGCTTGAGATCCGGGGCCTCAAGAGCGCCAACGAATTCGCCGTGCACCTCGCCTCCCGCCTCACCCCGGAAGAGCGCGCTCAGGCCGCTGAACGGAAGCG
>JAEYYX010000036.1 GCA_023428245.1 Pseudomonadota bacterium | reverse complement strand
CCCCCCCCCCCCCGCCCCCCGCCCGGGCGCCGCGCGTCTCGTTACGCTCGATACTCCGATCTCCTGGCAGGAAGCGGTAGCGCGACTCAAAGCGCACCTCGGCGCGCCCGCTCTTCGAGTAGCGCGCTCACCGCAAGGCCCCGACCGCATCCGTGAGGTCGCTTTTTGTCCGGGAGCCGGCGGCAGCCTGTTCGAGAAGGTGCCGCGGGCCGAGCTGTTCGTGACCGGCGAGATGAGGCATCACGACGTGCTTGCTCGCAAGAACACGGGATCTCACGTCATGCTCACAGAGCACACACGAAGCGAGCGCGGCTATCTGCCGCGACTCGCCGAGCGTCTGCGGCAAGCGGGCCTGCACGGTCCTGTCCTCGTGAGTCGCTCGGACGCCGATCCCCTCGACTACGCATGAGCGGCGCTGAGCCTTCCCTCGCGCTCTCGAGGAGCCGCGTTTTATGGAGTTTGGCTCAGGAAGGCGTTCGCCGAGCTTCACCAAGAAAGGAGCGAAGCGGTCGGCGTCGAGCTCAGGCGAAGGCTCGTTCGGACTCAGGCGGATGTGATGGACCGGGGCCCAAGAAGAAAGATGACGTTCCCCCGCGCAAATCGGTGCGCGTTCGAACGGGCTCAGCGGAGGGGGCGCTCGAAGGCGGCTCAGCGGAGGGGGCGTTCGAATGGGCTCAGCGGAGAGGGCGCTCGAAGGCGGCTCAGCCGACTTCTTGGCGATCGGACTGTTCTTCGCGGGCTCGGCCGAAGAGTTTCGTTCCGGGCAAGACGGACTCGACGAGCCACACGTTGCCGCCGATGACCGAGTCGGAGCCAACGATCGTTTGGCCCCCGAGAATCGTCGCGCCAGAGTAGATGGTGACTCGATCGCCGATGGTCGGGTGGCGCTTTTGGACGCCGTTTCGGCTCGAGCCGCCACGCTTTCCGCTGAGCGCGCCGAGGGTGACGCCTTGGTAGAGACGGACGTCGCTCCCGATTTCGGTGGTCTCACCGATCACGATGCCAGTGCCGTGGTCGATGAAGAAGCGGCGACCGATCTGGGCTCCGGGATGGATGTCGATACCGGTTTGGCTGTGGGCGTGTTCGCTGATGATGCGCGGGATCATCGGCACGTCGAGCTCGTAGAGAACGTGCGCGACGCGGTGAGCGGTGATTGCCTTGAGCGTTGGATAGCTGAAGATCACTTCCTCGAGACTCTTCGCCGCGGGATCGTTCTCGTAAGCGGCGACGGCGTCTTCGTTCAGAGCTTCGCGGAGCGCGGGCAGTCTATGGAAGAGCTCGAGCGTGGCGCTCGTTGCGAAGTCCTCGGGATGACGCGGGTGCCCCGATTGTTCTTCGTAGCTCACAGCGCGGCGAATCTGTTCGGAAAGGGTGTCGAAGGCAGCGTAGGCGTGGCGGCTGAGGCGCTCCCGGAGGCTGCCGCGCTCGATGCGGCTTGTGGCGTAGAAGCCGAGGTAGATGAGCGGGGCGATATTCTCGTAAGCGGCGATCACTTCGCGACGGTTCGGGAGCGCCGCGCTATCGAGGTTGTTGATCGCGAGGGGCTCTGAATAGCTCGCTTCGATCCCGTCCAGGGCGCGTTCGAGGTCTTCTCTGGACGAGGGGGACATGGGGTTAGCGATCTACCGCTTTCGGGTTCTTCGGCAAGCGGAGCACCTCCGAGCGACCACGAAAATGCGTTCGCTCGGGGCGCCGTTCGGTCAGGGGGAGCTCTTCGGAGCGGGGCCGTTCTCTTCTTCGACGAAGGCGATTTCGAGGACTCGAGCGAGCTCGGAGTGGGTCATTTTTTCGGCGGCGAGCTCCTTTGCGTCCGTCCGGACCGCGCCCCCTTGACGCCAGAGGAAGCGCGCTGCACCGACCAAGGCGTTTCGCATGTCATCGTCCGTCGCGACGTTCTTGTTTCGGACGAAGAACTCACGGACGTGTTTCGCCTCGGAGCTGCCGCCGAGCGCGAGCACAGCGTTCATGACAGAGAGAGCGTCGGGCCCAGAGAGGTTCGCAACGACGAGCGCCTGGGCCAAGGGAGGCGCGGCATCTCGCCTCTCTGCGCGGGCGAGGGCCTCGGCCAGGCTAGCGAAGGGCGTAGGCCGCTGGGCTTCGGCGCTGAGCTCCGCGGACACTCCCGCCTGGAGAGCGCGGATCATGACATCGTAGCCGACGGTGCGCGCCTTGAGACTGCGGCGGGCGGCTGCGACCAATGTGCTCGACGAAAGCGGGTCGAGTGTGATGTTGATGAGAGCTGAGGTGGCCGCGTCGCTCTCGAGAGTTGTGAGCTTCTCGATGAGGAACTGCTGGAAGGTGGCCATGCTCGGGCCTGTGGAGCGAATCGCCTTCACGATGCGGGTTTCGACGGCCTCGGGATCGTGGCTGTCGATCGACAGATCGCCGGCTTCTACGACGCAGGCGGAGAGGCGGGTATCGAGGGTCCCGACTTGTTCCTTCGTTCCGGAAAGCCAATCGAGAGTGTGAAGAGTGCCATCTTCGAGACAGACAAGGGCGCCGGTCGCGCTCGTATCGATGCCCGAGATGGCCCGCGGGAACGAGTTCGCCCAAAGGGGCTTGCCGCCCGGATCGGTGCTGAAGGCGGCGACGAGCTGGAAGTAGGTGGCGATGAAGCGGTGGTGCTGGAACTTGGCTGGGGCGCCATCGCCGGTCGGTTCGGCGACGACGGCGATCGGGGTGGCGCGGGCGATGCGCGGCTTCGAGCCGTCTACCGGCCACTCAGGCTCCCCCGGGAACCCGCGCACGCTGAAGTTTGTGCCGGGCAAGTCGGGGTTTTTTGCGAGCTCGGGACCGACAGGGACAACCCCCCCTCCCCCGGAGAGAAAGAGTCCGCTCGAGTTTTCGAGGATACGGTTCGGCGCGGAGCGAGCAAGGAATCGGCCGATATAGACGCCGGTGTCGAGGTCGATGGCGCTGATGTACTGGTTCGCCCAAGGGATCAGGCCAAGTCCGCCTCCGACCCAGGGTGTTCCGACTCGTTCAAGGGTCGTCGTCTCACTTTTGATGCGTCCGGCGCGGTCGGTCACAAGGACCAAGTCGGGGCGCGCGTCATGCTCATCGACGAGCAGGAAAATCGCGTGGGTCTCGTCGCTCGCGTAGGCCTCGAGCCGTCGATTCGAGCTTGGGAGTTCGAAGCGAGGCTGACCTGTCTTCAGGTCGATCACGATGACCTTCGGGCCCGAAGTGAAGGCAACGGTGCCTCCCGAGATGCTGGGAAGGACGTTCGGCTCGGCTGCGTACTTCCAGATTTCACCGTGCTCGAGGTCGAGGCCAACGAGCTCTCGACCCGAGAGGCCGACGACGGCGGGCGCCTGCACGCGAGGGCCCCGGGCATCGAGTCGCGACAGAATCTCTAGACCTTCACGGCCTTCCTCGTGGTGCCAGCGTTTGCTGAACGCGGCGTCGAGGTTCTTGGTTCCGGCGCAACCGAGCGCGAGGGCACTGACGAGGAGCGCCTTGACAGAGGGGGCATACCTCGAGAGCGAGTACATAGCGTGGGGTGTAGTCATCTTCCCCCGGTCTGTGCAAGCATGGCCCAAGGATGACAGCGAAAGTCCGCCCGGGGTTTCGGGATCAGCTCCACGCCCCTCGGGCCGTTTTGCTCCGGGTCATTTCGGAAGAGGGACGCGAGGGCAAGGGCTTCCTTCGGCGCATCTCAAGGCGGCTTGTGATCGAAGCTCCCGAGCTCCCTGAGGCTGCTCGCGTACCGTTTGTTTATGATGAAGTGGAGCGGGCTCGGCTCGATGCTGTCGTCGTCGTTCCTTACTTCCTGGCGCCTGGGCCGGACGGACTTGAGATCCCTTACGTGGTCTTTCGGAGCGCGGCGCGTCCTCCCGTCTTGCTCCGGAGTCGTGAGCGGTTTCAGGGCATCCTCGAGGGACAGAGCGAGCCGCTCTGGGAGGTGCCGGCCGGGTTGGTCGAGGCGGACGAAGAGACCGAGGAGGGACTCCGCCGGGCCGCGGCGCGCGAGCTCTTGGAGGAGACAGGTTTCGAGGTGGCGCCGGAGGAGCTCGTATCGCTTGGAGCGCCGGGTTATCCCTGTCCCGGGGTGATCGGCGAAAAACAGTATTTCTTCGCGGCTCAGGTGAATCCCGAGCGACAAGGGGAAATCGTCTGTGACGGCAGTCCCCTCGAGGCGGCCTTCGAACTGGCCCAGGTCCCCCTCGGGAGCGCTCTCGACGAGCTCGGTCGTTTCTCCGCGATCGATCTGAAAACCGAAGTCGCTCTCCATCGTTTGAAGCAAAGGATCGGATGAGCACGAAGCCCGCGCGTCCTCACGTCATCGTCGTCGCTAAACGCTCACAGCTCGCGCGTTTGCACGAAGGTCTCCTCGACGCTCGGGCCCAGCGCCTCATTCGTACGGGTCACGAATCTGTCAAAAAATGGATTCCCGCTCACGACGAACACGAGCGGACTCTCGAGATCGTCTTGCAGAGGCTCGAGCGCCTCGGCGCCAACGTGCTCCTGTTGCGGGGTGCAAGCGCAGCCTTCGATCCGGCGGGGACCGAGCTGATCGTGACCGTGGGCGGAGACGGAACTTTGCTCGCTGCGTCCCATTCGATTGCGGATTTGCCTGTGCTCGGGGTGAACAGCGCGCCTCGCTACAGCGTCGGGTTCTTCTGCGCGGCCAAACCGCGCACCGTGGGCCGAATGCTCGCGGACGCTCTCGAAGGAGACCTGCCGCACATGGAGCTCTCTCGCATGCAGGTCACGGTCGGAGGCCAGGTGCGCGCGAAGCGGGTCCTGAACGAGGCGCTCTTCTGTCACAAACAGCCCGCGGCGACTTCGAGCTATGTTCTCAAGGTCGGACGAAAGCGCGAGGAACAGAAGTCGAGCGGCCTCTGGGTCGGTCCTGCTGCGGGGTCGACGGCCGCTCTCCTCTCAGCGGGTGCAAAGGTGCTTCCGCTCACCTCGACGGATCTCCAGTACATCGTCCGAGAACCCTACATGGGGGACGGGCGGCTCTACCGGCTCGTCTACGGAAAACTCACGAGCCGCCAGGAGCTCGTCGTGGTAAGCAAAATGGATCAGGGAGCCGTCTACCTCGATGGACCGTACCGCGTGCTCCCGGTGAAGCTCGGCGAGGACGTGCGGTTCTCCTTGAGTGATGAGCCGCTGCGGGTCCTCGGGCTGAGTGAGCGCGCTCGGTTCGCCGGTAAGAAGCCTCCGAAGCGTTGAGGTCGGTCGAGTCAGGAGCGAGAGACGAGAGCAAATGGAGCGGGAATCGACACCGGGCGGTGACGGCGAGTTCCCGCCGGTTTTCCTGTGTGCGATCTGCGGTCGCGGCAGCTGCCCCGGTTGTGAGCCGCAGCTCAAAGCCCCCCGAGCAGGGAAGATCGCCTTCGAGCGAAGTCTGTCTCCGCGCGCTTTTTGGGAGACGGCGCTCGCCTGCTCGGTCGACAGTGAGAACTTCTTTGGGAAGAACCTCCTTGGCTCTGGTCTGTTTCGGCCTCTGATCTTCGCGGTCCTTTGTGAGTCGTTTGCCCTCGGCTCGATCGTGCTCTTGCTGGCGAGTGCGCTCGTCCTCTCTTTACCGCAAGGAGGAGCCCTCTTCGCGCAGCCGAGTGCGCTGAACCTAGTGCTCTTCCTTTGGGCCGCGGCGGTGTCGCTCTTGCTCTCGGTCCACGTCATCGCCGGGCTCGCCCTCTACCCGGTCCTCGATCGCAGGCCACCCGGTGCGTTGACGGTGGCGTTGCGCTTTGGTCTCTATTCGACCGGGTGGGACCTTCTGACCTCACCGGCTGGGCTGATTCTGCTTGGCCTTTTCGGGAGGAGGGCGGAGCGTTATCGCCCGGTTGTCGCTGCCGCTCGGGCGCCCCGACCCGCCCTGCGTGGGTTTCTGTTGGGCGCCATCGGAGTCCCAGAGCAGGAGCTCGAGCACGCCACGAGCCGCATCGTGCGTACGACGATCTTCTGGTTCACTGCGATGTTCCTCGGGGTGCTCGCCGCCGCGGTCCTCTGGGTTCTCCGGGGGGAGGGCCTGGAAGTAATGATGCGGCTATGATGAGAGGCGCGGAGAAGTGGAGGGCGAGCTCCTAGCGCTGACCGGGCGCGAGCTAAGGCGCGACTTCGGTCAGGTCGCTGATGATGAGCAGTTCGGTGGGAACCGAGCCGCGATTCGCCGCGCGATGACGAGTCCCGGGAGTGAGCCGAACGACCTCACCTTTCTCAGCGGTGAGGACCTCTCCATCGAGTTCGATCGAGAGAGTGCCTTGCTCCACCAAAATGACGTGCCCCCGCTCACAGACGTTCGGGTCTTCGAAGCCGGGCTCAAATCTCAGCCTGAGGACCTTCGGGTCCGCGCCGAGCTGCTTCTTTTCGAGGGGATGCCCTCCTTGGACGAAAGGCACTCCCTCGAGGCGCGTGTGATAGGCGGGCATGGGGCGAGTGTTCGGGAGCCGTGGAGGCGGCTCAAGGGCGAATGGGGGGCAACCGGCCCGATCGGCAGCGATGCGCGCGATTTTCGTCTTGTGCGCCCGAAAGCTCGCCATATACTGAACGCATGGCTAGACCTGCGCAAATGCGCAAGCATCGCTCTTCTCCTTCCCGGGCGTCCTCGGATGCCCTTGAGCTTCCTCTGGAGGTCGCGGCTGCTTCTACTGCGCTCCCCAGCTTGCCTTCTGACGGGGCCCCCGATCTCCGCCTCGTGGCCCCCGAAGGGCCGGCCACTCCTTGCCTCGTGGCCCCCGAAGGGCCGGCCACTCCTTCGGGAGATGCGCCCGTTGACGAGGCTGCCCCTGCGACACTTCACGGACCGATCGCGGAGGTGAGTTCCTCGGAGGCCCAGGCGCCGGCCGCAATGGCGAACGTAGAGGTGGCTGTCTCTGAGGCGGAGCCGGCAGCGCCAGTAGACGCGGTCGCCTCCACCGCTGAAGCGGAGGGAGCGCGCCGCATCGAGTCTTCCGAGCCCGCGCTTGCATCGGAGGAGTCGAGAGTTGATTCCGAGCCCGCGCCTGCATCGGAAGAGCTGAAGGTGGAGGCTGCTCCGCCTCCTGAATCGGCGAAGTATGCGAAAGCGGTGGTGCCGCCGTCTGTCGTCGAGGAGAGCTCGATCAACTACGACGACGAGGGGCTCCTCGAACTCGAGCTCGACGATATGCAATATCGCTTTGACGCCGGAAAGCAGGGCACTGCGCTTTGTCTATCGGTCCGCGAGCTCGGAACCTATCGCTGGAGCTCCGTCGGCGAGCTGAAGTGGGACGGGCGCGATCTTCGGAGTAAGGCAGTGGATCGAAAGCTCCTCGGCCGCTTGTCGCTCGCCTTGCGCGAATACAGCCAAGCCCAAGGCGAATAGTCAGCGTCGCCCGGGCTTTACTCTCCCGATCTCCTGACCGACGCTCGCCCAGGTGACCATCTCACCCTGGGAGAAAGCCCCGTGATCGGCGTCGTACTGGCGCTCTTCTTCGGGTTTCAGGTTGCGCTCGGTCTCTACGCAGCTACGCGAAACTCTTCCCTCGAACAGTATTTCGTTGCAGGCAGGAAGCTCGGCCTTCCGCTCGTCTCGATGTCGCTCTTTGCGACTTGGTTCGGGGCGGAGACCTGTCTAGGCGCGGCAGGGGCGATCTATGAGGGAGGGCTCTCCGCCGGGCGAGCTGAGCCGCTCGGTTATGCGCTCTGTCTCGTGCTCGCAGGGCTCTTCTTGGCGCCCCGGCTCGTAGGCGGAGGCTACCTCACGCTCGGTGACGTCTACCGGCGCAGCTTTGGGCAGGGGGCCGAGCGGCTCGTTGTTTGTGTTTTGTTGCCGTCGGGCCTTGTCTGGGGGGCGTCTCAGGTGCGCGCCCTCGGCCAAATTCTCGCCCATATGACAGGGATGAGCGTCCAGGGAGCGATCCTGCTCGCGGCGTTCGGCTGCGTTCTTTACACGGGCGTGGGAGGCCTCTTTGGAGATGTCCTGACCGACTTCTTCCAAGGGCTGATTTTGGTGTTTGGCTTAGCGGCAGTCTTTTATGGAGTGGTGAGTGAGTGGCCGAGTCCCGAGGCGCTCCGTGAAGCGCTCACAGAAGAGCGTCTCACGCTTTTTCCCCGCGACGAACCTGTCTCGATCCAGCTCGACCGTCTTGCTCTCCCGGTGTTTGGCTCCCTCGTCACCCAAGAAGTCGTCGCGCGGCTGCTCGCATCGGACTCGGTGGTGACTGCCAAGCGAGGAACCTACGTCGCCGCTTTCCTTTACGCGCTGGTGGCGATTGTGCCCGTGATCCTCGGACTGGTTGGGCCGGCCTTGATTCCAGGTCTCGAAGAGCCGGAGCGACTTCTGCCGATGCTCGCCGAGCGCACCTTGTCACCGCTCCTTTACGCGATCTTCAACGCCGCACTCCTGGCCGCCATTCTCTCGACCGTCGACAGCATCCTCCTCTCCGCGTCCGCGCTCGCGCTGAAGAACCTGTTCGGGAGCGCCCTCGACGGCATGTCCGACCGGACTCAAGTGCGCTGGAGTCGAATCGCGGTCGCCCTTTCTGGGGTTATCTGCTTTGTGGTGGCCGTGAGCGCACGGGGCATCTACCAACTTGTCGAGTTTGCTTCTGGGCTCGGAACGGCGGGGCTCGTCGTGACGACGATCGCTGCGCTTTATGATCCGAAGCCGAGTCGCCTCGGAGCGATCGCTGCGCTCTTGCTCGGGCTTGTCTGTCCTCCGGTTCTCGAAGCTCTCGGCCAGAGCGCGCCCTTCCTCGGGGGAATGTCGGCGGCGCTCGCCGCGTACTTGGGGTTTCGTCTTCTGAGTTCGGGAGGACGGTCTTCGGCGTCCCTAGTCGATTCCACGGTCGATGCGGCGCCCAAGGCTTCGAACTCTTAGGGGTCGTCTGTAGAGGCGGGTCCTTCAGCGAGAAGAGCTTCGATCGCGTCGCGGATTGCTTGAGGGGTAGCCGGCTTGGGAAGGAACGCGCGGGGGCCACGCAGGGTCGAGAGCGAAGGACTCCGGTTTCCGCTGATCAGCAGGACGGGAAGAGACGGCGCGACGCTCTGGATGCGAGCGGAGAGCTGCTCTCCGTCCAGGCGCGGCATGTTGATATCGGTCACGACAACGTCGAGGTCCCTTGCCGTTTGAATGAGCGCGAAGGCTTCCTCCCCATCGGCGACAGCGATCACGTCGTAGCGCTCTTGTTCGAGGCCTCGGATCAGCGAACGTCGAACGAGTGGATCGTCTTCTACAAGGAGCACACGAGTGGGGCGCGGGCGCGAGATGGCCCCGTCCGGGGTCGCGATGCCGAGCAGTCGATCGTGGGCGACTCCGGCGTCGACGCGGGGGAAGGTCAAAATGAAGGTTGTGCCACGGCCAAGCTCACTCTCGACGTCGATGGATCCGTCAAAGTGCACCATGAGCTGACGAACTGTCGCGAGGCCGAGCCCGGTTCCCGCTGTCTTTGTCGTGAAGAAGGGCTCGAAGATGCGGCGGCGGACCTCAGGGGCGATTCCGGAGCCGGTGTCTGAGGCCCGCAGGATGACCTGGGAGTCTGTCGCATCGAGGGCGAAGGTGAGCGTGCCACCGGTAGGCATCGCATCGCGCGCATTCACCGCGAGATTCAGGAGAACCTGCTCGAGGCCTGCGCGAGAGGCTTCGGTCCAGAGTTCTCTCTCGCCCGTGACGCGCACGACGATCATCGAGCCGAGCAAGCGCGGGAGCATTCTTCCCATGGAGCGGACGAGCGCGCTCAAGTTGACAGGTCCGACTTCGGTCGTCGGCGGTCGTCCAAAGGAAAGAAGCTGGCCTGCGATGAGGGCGGCGCGCGAGCTCGCCCCATCGAGATCGTCGAGGAGCCCTTCGGTTTCCCGGTCCTCCGGGTCAGCGCGCCTTTTCAGTACGCTGGTGGCGCCGACGATGATCGTAAGGAGATTGTTGAGGTCATGAGCGATGCCGCTCGTCAGATTTCCGACAAGCTCCATCTTCTGACCCTGGATCGATCGCTGAAGAGCTTCGTCTCTTTCGAAGGCCGACTTCTGCGCTTCCGCGTGGGCGTGGCTGAGGGATTGCAGGGAGATCTGGAGCAAGATCGCCGTGAGACATACGATGATGGTCATGGCGGTCCAGGCGTTGAGCGGTGAATAGTGACCGAGCTGGGGCGGGAGTTTATCGTTCACCTCGAGGTAGACGACGAAGCCGCACCAGAGTGAGCTCGCGAGAGCGACGCCGAGGGCTGCGCGCGCGCCGACGAGGGTCCCGATGAGGAGCACGGCGACCGCGAAGTTCGCGGCGTTTTGGCCCTGCATCCCGCCGAAGTAGAGAGTCACGAAGGCGATCAGCAGCGAGAAGAAGATCGAGCAGCACCAAGCGGCCAGGATGACGCGGCCGGAACGCACGATGAGAGCGACGCAGCCGAAGACAGTGAGAACGGCCCCGTAGAAGGTCAGGGTCAGGGTGGGCGTGTTGGCCGGTTCGAAAAGCGCGGAGGTTGCCCCGAGGATGGCGAGTCCGGTCATCGAGGCGAGCAGGCGGTAAAGAAGGCGCGCCTTCCGAGCCGTCTCGAGTTCGAGGGCGGACGACGAAGGCGAACGAGAGGCGACAACCCCCTGTGAGCTCGAAGGTGTGGGCCTCCGCTCTGCCTCGGTCTCTCCCCGTCGAGAAGTCATTTTTCGCCCGCGTCATAGACTCTCAATAGTGACGGGCAATGGCGAATGGTGAGAAGCGGTGTAGAAGCTCTGGGGCGCTCGGCGTGGCCAAGCGGAACCAGGCGGGCCCCTGGGCCTTGTGAGCGTGCTCAGTCGCCTCTAGCTCACGGGCCACCCCAGATGAGCTATGGGATTCATCGATCACAGACGAGCCGCAGTTCTTCAGCCAGGATGGCCCAGACGCGCGCGACTCTGGGCGTCTTCCGGATCGCGTCGTGAGCTGTGAGCCAGACGGGCAAAGGCGGAATTCCGAAGTCGATACCGAGCTCGACGAGCTCCGGGTCGCGGAGGCCGATCGCTCTTTGCATGAATCCAATGCCACAGCCTGCCTTCACGAGCGCCAGGTGCGCGCCGTAGTCATCACATCGAACCTTGAACCACTCCCGGTCGACCGGGAAGCCGGCTCGCTCGAAGCCGTGAACGAGGGCCGGACTGCGGTCGAGTCCGACGACGTCATGTTCGACAAGGTCTGCGCGTGCTCGAGGGAGCCCGCGCCGTTCGATGTAGGATCGGGCCGCGAAGGCGGAGAAGGAGAGGTCTCCGATGTGAGACGCGATGAGATCGAGCTGAGTCGGTCGATACATGCGCAGGGCGATGTCCGCTTCCCGGAAGTGGAGCTTCGAGGTTTCGTCTCTTGGTTCGAGCTCGATAGCGATCCACGGCTCGGTGCGCCTGATCTGGGCGATGATGGACGGGAGATGATGCGTGGCGACCGCCACACTTGCGGTCACGCGCACGGTCCCCTGGAGACGTTCAGCGCCACCCGCTGCTCTGAGTTCGAGTTCGTGCGCTGCGGTTTGCATCGAACGCGCGGCGCTGAGGAGCTCCTGACCCGCTTCGGTCGGTGTGAGGCCTTTGTCATGCCGGCGAAAGAGCTCGCTCCCGAGCTGCTGTTCTAGCTCTTTGACCTTACGACCGAGCGTCGGCTGACTCTGGCCGAGGAAACGCGCCGCCTTCGATAGGCTGCCGTGTTCGACCACGGCGAGGTAGGTTTGCACGAGGGACCAGTCGAGACGGGAGGTCGCGGAAGGCATTCAAAAATGAATAGCCTATGTTCGATCTTCGGCAATTCCCGAATGGCTTGGCGGGGGTCATCCTGAGCTCAGGAGCCACGCCCACCATGACAAAAACAGCATTGATCCTCGGTTCTTCAGGGAAAATCGGAAAACACGCCGCCGCTGCCTTCGCCCGGGCCGGGTATGAGGTGCGGCGCCACGACCGCAAGACGGGCGACCTGATGCGGGACGCCCGAGGAGCCACGGTCATCGTCAACGGCTGGAACCCGCCGGCCTACCACGACTGGGCGACCTTGGTGCCCAAGATGACCGAGCAGGTGATCGCAGCGGCGCGGGTGAGCAGCGCGACAGTGATCATTCCGGGCAACGTCTACAACATGGACGCCGAAGGCGGAGAGTGGTCCGAATCGACTGTGCATCGTCCGCCGACGAGGAAGGGAGCGATCCGTGAGGCGATGGAGCGAGCGTACGAGGCGAGCGGCGTCCAGACCATCGTGCTCCGAGCCGGAAACTTCATCGACCCAAAAGGACAAGATGACGTGATGAGTCTTTTGTTCTTGCGCGCGCTCAAAAAGAACAAGCTCACGCTCCCGGGTGATGCGAGCGCTTCGCAGGCCTATTGTTACGTTCCCGACTGGGCGCGGGCCGCGGTAGGACTTGCGGAGAAGAAGGAGAGTCTCGAATGGTTTGAGGACGTTCCTTTCCCCGGGCACACGTTCTCTGCTCGGCAGCTTCAATCGAGGCTCGAACAGGAACTGGGGCGCCCGCTCAAGACGACGAACTTCCCATGGGGCCTTTTCGTCGCCCTAGCGCCCTTCTGGGAACTCGCACGCGAGATGGTCGAAATGCGCTATCTTTTCAGCCTTTCGCATTCGCTCTCCGGCGAAAAGCTCGCGGGTTTACTGCCAGACTTTCAAGTGACGCCTCTTGAAGAGGTGCTCCGAACCTCACTCAGGGTGGCTTCGGCGCGGTGAAACCGGACACTCACGCTTCCGTATCACTTCGGGCGTCCCCCTTGAGCAACGCCCGGAGTGATGGGCCGATATGGGGCGCTGTATGCGTCCGTCTTCTGTGATCTGCCGGCCCGCCTCCGTGTTTGTCCTTCTGTTCTTCGCCGTCTCATCGGCGGGCGCGGAGACGAGCGAGCCGGACGGAGCGCGGAGCGCGAGTGATGGGGACTCGGCGACGCCGCGAGAGGGGGAGAGCGGGGCGGAAGAGACCACGTCGCCGGAGGAAGAGTCGGAAGAGGTCTCGGGTCAGAGAACTGGCGATGAGGACGCGCCGCTCGGTGAGGACCTACGCGAGGTGTCGATCGACGACTTCGACGTGCCAGACGAAGCGTCTTTCGAGCCGCTTTGGGACGCGGATTGGGATCCGAACCTTGCGTTCCGCGCAAGCGGTTGTGTGCTCGATCTCGCGTCGGGAGCGAAGTCGGACGCGCTGGGCCAGGGATACTATTTCTTCGCCAATCTCACGATTCCATTGCAGGGCTGCAGGCCCTTGGGGATGGACAGGCAAGTCGAGAGGGCGCGCGCAAGAGTGATCCGAGTTGCTCACGAGGGGGACGAGAGAGGCGTGGCGGAGGTTCGGGAGGACCTCGAACTGGCGGCGAGCTCGCGCGCGCGGAGGGCGGAAAAGGAGCGGACGATGCTTCTGCCTCTTCCGAAGGGGTTCTTGGCCGAGTTTCGGCGGCGGGTGCTCGAAGCGCGCGGGGTGAAACGCGCCGAGGAGCGAATTGATAGTTTGATTCGACGAGAGAGGACGAGTGGGCTCTTGCCTGAGCTGCGATTGCGCGGGGCCCACGGTTTCGATCAGTCTCTCGCGCTCGCGAGTGTGGGTGTGGTACCGGGTCAGAGTACCACGCGAGATGGATCGGACTTGCTCCTCGAGGCGCGCCTCACGTTCCGTCTCAACCGGCTCGTCGTCGGGGATAGCGAAGTGACCCTCGAGCGCGCTCGTCAGACACTCTTCGATAAGGCGGAAGACGCCGTAAAGGACGCTCTCGGACAGCTTCTCATCTTTCGGAAAGCGAGTGTCCTCGCGAAACAAGAGGACAGGTCGGACGAAGAGAAGCTGGAGGCTGAGCTTCAGGCAGAGGGCGCGAGAATTCGCCTGCATATGCTGTCCGGCGGCTGGTTCCCCCTCGAAGGCCCGCTCCCGTCCGCGAACTCCGGAGCCGATTGACCGAAGGCCGAGCCCGGCCTAGATGGCGAGTCCCGACAATCTTTGCACCCCTAGCTCAGCTGGATAGAGCATCGGACTTCGAATCCGAGGGTCGTAGGTTCGAATCCTACGGGGTGCGCCAGCCCTGCTCGGAGCTCTCGAAGAGAGCGGAGCGCAGGGCTCGAGCTTTGTAGGTTGGTACTACCTGGTAGGCTCGAGCCGGAGTGCAATCGTCGGACGCGAAGTGAACGGGTACGTTCACGGAGCCCGAGGATTGCGCGGAGGACCACGACCCGAGCGGAGCGAGGGGGCGGCGAAGCCGCAGTGAATCCTACGGGGTGCGCCATCGCGCAGACGGGCTCGCGGGCCTCGGCGCGCTCTCGCGCGGCTCGGCTCGAGCCGGAGTGCAATCGTCGGACGCGAAGTGAACGGTACAGCGCATCTCCGAACTCGCCCGTTCGCGACTGGGCGGGCGAGAGTGAAGCCGTGCCATGAATGAGACGTGTTCCGGCCACGGAGCCCGAGGATTGCACGGAGGACCACGACCCGAGCGGAGCGAGGGGGCGGCGAAGCCGCAGTGAATCCTACGGGGTGCGCCAGCCAAGAAACTCCAACTTACATTGGGTTTTTTGTGGGTCGGTGGAAGCGTTCCCTTTTCGGGCGTGGACCCGGTGGTCCCCCACTGCACCCTCCTTAGATTCGCACGATCTCGACAGCGCGCCCCGGCATGACGTCGAGGAGTCGCCTCATGTCCTCTGGGTCGCTCGTGTACAGGAGACCCCCGTAGTGTCTCGCAGCAGCGGCGACAATCGCATCGGCGAGATGCAGCTTGCCGTCGAGGCTCAGTGCCTTGAGTGCTTCGCCTGCAAGTCGAGCGACTTCGCGCTCACCGCCGACGTGCTCCGCGATTTCTCCCACGGTTTTGCCGAGACCCTGGTTTGCGCCGCGAATCCACTCCGCGTAAGCGACGGAGGGGAGGAGATCCGGTAACGCTTGCGCCTCGCCTCGCGCAAAGCATGGACGATCTCGGGATTCTTTCGTTCAACACCGATCAACGCGCCGGTATCGAGAATGATACACTCAGCCATCCAGCCGCTGCAGCTTGTCTGTCACCCATTGTTCTGCCGCTCGATCTTGAGGAACCTCAGCGAGGTAGCCATCCAGCAGATTGTCTAGGGCGACACGACGCTTGTGCTCCAGGATCAGCTCGCTGAGAAAAGCAATTTGATCGCTCTGCGCGCGCAGATACTCTGCCGACTCAGGCGGCAAGCGGTCCAGCTCAAGAACTTCTGGCTTCTTGGCGAGCATGAACAAGCTCTAGCTCGGTTCAGAAGCCCTCGCTACCCATATGACGCGCTGTTCTCCTACCGCGCCGTCTCCCACACCGCATTTCGAAATTCCTCGACTGGGGTGCGCCATCGCGCAGACGGCTGAGCCAGACGAAGACGAGGGGGCGCGACGCGCTCGGAGTGAGGGGTGGGAGTGGGCGCATCTCGCGGTGTGCCGGCCAGTGCTCTCGTCAGAGAATTCCTTACAAAACGGCGGTCACGATGCTGCGGTGGAGCGGCTGCTGATTGCTCAGACGACAGCCGACTGGCATGATATGGAGGTTGTGATCGGTTTCTCAGGCTCTGCTCTAGCGTCCTTGCGTGTGTCGAAGATCGCCATGCTTGCGGCCCTCGGGATTTGGGCGGGGGCCTTCGCAGCCTGTTCGGGCGGTGAACCGCCGCCGTATGTGCCCCCGAAGGGGGCCGGCGGGGATAGCGGTCTTGGAGGCGCCGCCGGTGCGCATTCGGGCTCCCGTCCGCAGTGTCGAGAAGGCGCCCAGAAGGAATGCTCTGTTGAGGTGGTCCTGGCGAACGGGATCAAATCCTGCTGGTACGGGACGAAGTATTGCGTGGACGAGCGCTGGACCGAGTGCATCAATGGCGGCGACCCTTCGACCCAGGGTGAACGGTGACTCATTCGGTCGGTTTCCACCCTGTCGTGACGCGATGGGAGGCCCGGCGCCCTGAAATAAATTCTAGCACGAACGTTGCTACAGTTGTGTTTGGCTGGATCGCCGTCTGGCGCGGCCTTTCCCTTTCCGAGTAAAAAACTGCGATGGCGCTTCCTTATTGGCTTTCCTGGGACGACGTCGGGCCGCTGGGTGGCCCGCGAAAAGGTTGCAGACCGCGCAACTTTGTTCGAGCTGAGGTCGCCCCGAGGGAGAGGGGGGCGTGCACGTGAAAAAACGATCAAATAAACAGGGTGTCGTCCGAAGTCGTGCGATCGCTTGGCTTTTTCTGAGCTGCGCCTTCGTCGGTGTGATGTTGGCTTGCTCTGGTGAAGGCGGGCCCTATTTCCGCGATGATAGCGGCGACCCGAGCGTCGGGGGGCCCTGCGCGGACGAAAGTGAGCGCGCTTGTGGGCTGACCCTCGAGATGACCAGTGAGTCGATGACCTGTTACCGCGGGGTACAGGTCTGCGAAGGCGGCGTCTGGTCGCCCTGTCGTGATGGCTCCGTGACGCGCGAACCGCTGCCGGGCTTCGGCTTCGATCCGACGAAACGACGGGTCTACGCGAACTCTTCGCTCAGCGATCCGGCCGCCTGCGGCGACGGTCAGGGAACCGGAGGAAGCGGAGCGGGCGGCGGTCCTTCGACCGCGGACTTCGCGAACCCCTGCGATCCCGGCTGCATGCATTTCGAGGAGAACCCGACCGACCTCACCGCCAACGGCGGCTCCTCATCGGGCCCTCCGCTCGAGTTTCCGCCGAGGATGTGCGGCGCGAATACCCTCTGCATTGCTCAGGGTACGATTGACCCGACCTGCGATCCTTGCGCAACCAAGATCGCTGCCAAGTATCCGAACTGCGCGACGGCCTGGACGCAGGAATGCGTCTTCAGGGCGACAACAGAGTGTGTAGGGGTAACGCCCCCAACGAACGCTTGCGACTTCGGGCTCCTCGCGGACGGTAACCTCGTGCTGAGCAACCAGGGGTCAGCGAACTCGAGTATTGGTGCCTATGGCAACGTCGAGGTGAAAGCGGACTCGAGGTTTGGGTCGATCTATGCGCTCGGAAACGTGGATATCCGAAACCTTAACAACGCGCACATCGCGATGGCATCGGGCGGAGGCATCTTCTCGAACGGATATATCAAGTTCGATGCATCCGATCTCTCTGTCATCACCGGCAACCTGCACGCGAAGACCTACGTCGATCTCAACAACGTAGACGTCGTGGGCGACGTCTGGGCTGGCACGAACATTCTGACTGCGGGCAACGGGGCGAAAGTCAACGGCCATGCCTATGCGACGGGCACGATCCCGGAGTCCACGAATAAAATGCCCCCGGGGCCCCTCAATATTCCGGTAGCGAACCGGCATCCCGGGCATGTGTTTACGCCGGTTGTGGTCA
Organism: Pseudomonadota bacterium; assembly: GCA_023428245.1. Taxonomy (GTDB): domain Bacteria; phylum Myxococcota_A; class Polyangia; order Polyangiales; family Polyangiaceae; genus NIC37A-2. Next base: position 11,646 of record JAEYYX010000036.1, on the reverse strand, counting down.
ACCTCCCGCCCAAAAACGGGCCTGCTCCTGGCACGGTAGTCCCGATTCTCGATACGAGCTTGTGTCCGGCGATGTCCGCAATGACTCTGTCGGGAAATCAAGTCTTGACCCCTGGTGTCTACGGGGCAGTCGATGCCACGACCCTCGAGCTCAACGGTCAAGGAACTTACTACTTTTACTCGCTGAAAGTCGGCTCCACGCTCCGACTCGACCTGAAGAACCAGCCTTATACGACAGGCTTTGACGTTCGCGTCTGCAATGCTGGGCAGTATGACGCGAGCCAGACGACGATGTTCGGGAACGGCATGAAAGTCGTCGGGAAGAACGGGCTTGCCAATGATTCGAACGGTGTCCTGAAAGATCCGAAGTACCTGACACTCTTTTACAGGGGCACCGTCAAGGTCAAGATGGAGACCAACGTCTATTGGACGGGAGTCTTCATGGCACCTTACGCCGCCGTCGAGAAAGCGCCTGTCCACTCGCCGCCCACGCAGGCGCAGATTCTCGCGCCTCTTGCTACCCGTCGCTCAGCCCCTGTCAATGGAGCCATCTGGGCGAAAGAGCTGTCTCTGGAACCCGGAGCGTTGACGAGCGCGATCAACTCCGCCGATTGCAACGCGATTGACCATCTTCCGATCGTGAGTCCTCCCGAGTGTCCTCTCGACTCTGGCACACGCGGGCTCAAGAACGAACCCTGCGAGTCCGGTCAGGATTGTCAGGCGAACTCGCGGTGCTTCCGGCCCAAAACGGGTATGTCCTGTGGAAGCTCGAAGTGCGTTACAAGTCCGACCCCCCTTGCTGCGAACTGTGATCCGTGCGTCGCGCGCATCTGTAAGACGATGCCTAACTGTTGCACGGGCAGTTGGAACGCTGACTGCGTGACAGCTGTCTCTACAGTCTGTGACGCCGTTTGTCAGGCGGGAGACTGTACGCAAAATCCGTGTGTTTCTAGCGCGCAGCCGATCGCGAAGGCCTGTCAGGATAACCTCGGCGCGGACTGCGTCAGGAAGACCTGCGACGCGATGCCGTCCTGCTGCACGACGGCTTGGACCAACGCCTGTGTGACCAAGATGATGGAGCCCGGGATCTGTGGCTCGATCAGCACTCAGAAGCGCCTGTGTGATCTCGCTGCGTACGGCAAGAATAGCTACGCAAGCAACGGCGCGACCGTGACAGGTCTCACCGGAACGGCGGCGACCCTCGATCCGGATCCGCGGTTCGACATGCACAACGGCTATTTCTCCTGCCAAGGTGGGGCTTCCCACGGACCTGCCGCCGGAAACTTCACGCCCGCTCAGGGACATTACGGGTCCGTTCACATGGGCTACGGAACGACGCTTCGCTTCCCGACGAGCGGTTATTACTACATGAACGAGCTCACGCTCGACGGGGGCAATACCATCGAATTCCCGAACGGAGGCTTCGTCGATCTCGTGGTGTGCGGCGGGAAGGTCACCATTGGTCCAGATACGAAGTACACAGGCCTTCAGACGACGGGTGGGGCGCCGACGAGATTCCGCGTCTACTCAAATTACGTGGGCGCGGGAGCGATTTGGATTCATCCTTCGACTATCGCGGCGTCTGCGCCCGAGAACACGAGTTACGGTCTCTTGGTGGCCTCGAACGGCGAGGTGCGCATCGGCGCCAATATCCGTCATCACGGCATGATCTGGGCTCGTGATGTGACCTTATCTGCCTCTGCGACGATTACTTACTCCGCAACGTCGGAGGCTGAGTGTAAGCGTGAACCTTTACAATACCTGGACAATGGGCCCGTCCCCGGAGGCGCAACGTGCGCCGTCAGTCTCATTCCGGTGCCAGCCAGCGAAACAGCGAAGTGCGTCGACAACGCCACGAACTACAAGGACCCGACTTGCGCCACCTTTGACCTCGCCCTGGGTACGCCGTGCATGACTGGGACGACTTTGGGAATTCCTATTTGCAATCACGGAGTCGGAAATTTTACAGGTCTCGTCACCGTCGGTCGTTACGCGGAGAATCTTGGACAGATGGCCATAGATGAGCCAACCGTCGCTCCGACGGGGTCCCACGGGCAGATGATGACGATCGCTGCCGGTCGCTGCACCCAGTTGGATTGGCCGATGTTCCCTAACGGCCGCTACACTCTCTTCCTGGACCCAGCGAAGGTCCTTTCCGAATGCAATAACCGCCGTCTCGACAACTGGTCGGCGACCGATGGGCGTGAGTGCATTCCCTTCAGCCAGCCGCGGACCGTCGAGTACGAGTACGAGGCGGAGTGCCCGGACGAATCCAGGGCGCTCTGGGGAAGTTTGACCTGGAACACCGCGACCCCTGGCGATTCGCGCATCGTCTTCTCCCTGAAGGCGGGCGACAATGACGCCGAGCTGGATGCGGCGACCTACGTGGAGGCGGGCATCGCGCGGCGCACTCCCGAGGACACCCAGGTCTGCGTTTTCAAGGACGCGACCCCTTGTTACGCGGACGTGACTGAGACCCTCGATCTCGGCCGAAACCAGCCCCAAATGCTCCGGCTCAAGGCGGATTTGCTTCCAGGTAACGGAAGTCCGGTTTTGAGGGACTGGGGGATTAGCTACAGTTGCGTTTATGACGAGTGAGCGAGCCCGAGCTCGAGTCCTTCCGTGCGCGGTCGCGGTCGGGTTCGCCTTTGCCCTGACTCCTTCTGCTGGGTGTTCTTCGGATGGGGATAGCTCCGACTACTACACGTCGGGAGGACGCACTGCGTCGGGAGGCCGGGGCAATCAGCCCGGCGGTGACGGAAACCTCGGCGGCGAGTCGTCGGGCGGGGGTTCGGGAGGTCGGTCCGGGGGCGGGAGCGGCGGCGGTTTTCCGCCGGAGCCGCTGACCTGTGAGACGCTCGTTTGTCAGGCGGGGACCTGTGAAGATCGCGCAGAGGGCGCTCGTTGTGATTGTCCGAGCGGCTTCGACGGCGTCGACTGCATGGATACGAACGAGTGCAGCGATCCGCTCTATTGTGGCGGCTATCCCTGTCAAAACGCATTTGGCTCGGTCGCGTGCGGTTGTGACGCAAATTCCGTGAGCGGGGCCTCGCTTCGCGAGTGTGTGGATCTCGATGAGTGTGAGTTCGCTCCGTGTCACAAGGACGCCGCGTGCGACAATACGGACCCCGGCTACTCCTGTGAGTGCAAGTCCGGGTTCTTCGGGACGGGCTGGGATTGTGTCGACACGGACCCCTGCGCGGGCGATCCCTGCGGTGAGGGGACTTGTGTCGCGACGAGCGAAGGCGCCGTGTGTCAGTGTCCTCTCGGAACCGGCGGAGCTGATTGTAGCCTGACCTGTGACTCGCTCCCGCTCACCGATCCGCGGCTCCAGGCGGCCGTGTTTCAGGCAACAGGGCTCTATCCAAGCAGCATCGTCCCTGCGCGCGATCTCGTCGGGATCACGACCCTCGATCTGAGCGAATATCTGGTCGAGAGCCTCGACGGTCTGGAATGTTGGCCGACGCTCGAGCGTCTCGACGCGCGGCTCCTACGTCTCGATGCGGGCGAGGACGCGACCCCTCTCGAAGCCCTCGCGAGTTTGACGAGCCTGCGCTCGCTCGACCTGAGCTGCAGTACGGGGCTTGACCTGAGTGTGCTCGAGGGACACCCGAACCTGAGCTTGTTCCGCCTGAACCAGGGGAACTGCGGCGAGGGCAACTTCGAAGTCACGGGCCTCGAAGTGCTCGGAAGCTTGAAGCGGCTCGAGTCTCTCGAGCTCGCCTTCGTACCGCTCGGCTCTGCTGCAAACCTCGGGGAACTCCGGGCCCTTCGCTCCTTGATGCTCGAAGAGACGGGGCTCGACGATATGGACGGGCTCGAGTCGCTCAGGCTGCTCGGAGATCTTTCTTTGACGAACAATGACATCACAGACGCGTCCGACCTCGCCGCTCTGACCAACCTGCGCAATCTATCCCTGAGCGGGAACAGCCTTCCCGACATCGATTTCGTATCGTCGCTCCGAGAGCTCGAGGTGCTCGACGTGAACGACACCGGGATCGAATCGCTTCCTGACCTTTCGAAGCTTCCGCGGTTGCGCTGGCTCCGGGCGCGAGGGAACGAGCTCCGAACTCTCATTCCGCTGCTCGAAGCGCCCTCTTTGATCCTTTCGGATCTTTCCTCGAACCGTATCGAGAGTCTCGAGCCTCTGCGAGGAAAAGACCTGCGCGGCGATCTGACTCTCGACGACAACGCGTCGCTCGAGGAGGACTGTGAGGAGACGCTCAAGATCGAGGAAGAGCTTCGCATCGGGGGCCTGCGGGTCGTTTCGACCTGCGACGTGCCCTTGGAGGATTGATGCTCGACTTCGACGAGGCCCTCCGGGCGTGTCGGGAGCTCGGCCGAGATCTGGCGCTCCGGGACGCCGAAGAGGTGCCGCTGGAAATGGCGGCGGGCCGTGTTCTCGCCGAAGATGTGACGGCGCTCTTGCCCGTCCCGCGCGAAGACTATAGCGCGATGGATGGCTACGCGGTGCGCGCCGCCGAGGTCACCCTCGAGCGCGCGATGAAGGTGTCCGGGGAGGCGCGTCCTGGGCGTCCGCTCCCGACCTTTGAGCCTGGGAGTGCGATCCGGATCTTTACGGGCGGAGCCGTGCCCCCCGGAGCCGACGCCGTGATCATGCAGGAGAACGCCCAGCGTGAAGGCGACCAGGTGAGGTTTACGAGCCTTCCGCGGGCGTTCGAGAACGTGCGGCGGGCAGGCGAGGACCTATCGGCGGGAGAACTCGCACTGGGCCGAGGCGCGCGGCTCGATGGCGCGAAGCTGAGCTTGCTCGCGATGCTCGAGCGGAGGCGAGTGCGCGTCGTGCGGCGACCGAAGGTCGCGATCTTGTGTACGGGGGACGAGCTCCGAGCCCCCCTCGGGCTCCGTGAAGTGACGCCCCCCTCGCAAGTGTCGGGGCTCGCCGAGAGCAATAGCTTCGGTCTCAGAGAACTCCTGCGTCACGCAGGCGCGGAGCCCCTCGAACGCGTCCTTGTGGCCGATGAGCCTGAGGTGCTCGAAGCGGAGCTCGAGAGCGCCCTTCGTACATGTGATGCGATTGTGACTGTGGGCGGCGCGAGTGTGGGCGACCATGACTGGGCCCGGCCGGTCCTGGTCGGGCTCGGCGCGGAGATCTTGGTCCCGAAGGTGCGCATGAAGCCGGGTAAGCCCTTCTTTTTGGCCAATTGCCGCGGCGTTCCGATCGTTGGACTTCCGGGGAACCCGAGCTCCGCGCACATCACCTTCGCGCTCCTCGGCGTGCCATTTGTGAGGGCGCTGTCCGGAGCGACAGAGAGCGAACAAGAGCTCACTCAAGTCCGCCTTCCGCTCCTGACTCCTTTCCGCCAGAAGCCCGGTCGCCGGAATTTCCTTCGGGCGCGGCTCACCTCGTCGGGCGTCGAGCTCCTCGAGAACCAGGCTTCCGGCGCCGCGACCTCCCTCGCCTGGGCGAATGCGCTCGTGGTCGTGTCAGAAGAGACGAGCGAACTTTCCCCGGGCGACCTCGTTGATGTTGTGCTCCTCGGAGGGCTCGGGTGACGTGCCTGCCCGGGAGAACGCGGCGACAGGACCCTCGCTGAGAGCCGCTGAGGTGACACTCCTGGTCGGGATCTTCATCGGCGGGGGCTCGACGCGGATGGGCAGGACCAAAGGCCTGCTCGCGGCGCCCCCGGATCCCCGGAGTGGCCCGGAGCGGTGCGCCGAGGACCCGTCCGTTCCCGGGGAGGACTCGAGGAACTTGGGGGAAGCTTGCGCGTCTGCGTCCGCATCTGGGTCCGCGGGGAGCAGAGGGCGCGGGGAAGGCGAGACGATCGTCGAGCGTACATTTCGGATCGTGCAGGCGGCGCTTCCGACGGCTTCCGTCGTGCTCGTGGGAGATCGCGACGAGTTCGATGGGATTTGTCTCGAGCGCATCCGCGACGCCCAGCCGAATACGGGACCACTCGGCGGACTTGTCGGGTTGCTCCGGTCCGCAGAGGAGCGCGGAGTTTCTCATGTCCTCGCGCTTGGCTCGGACTTCCCTTATCTCACGGAGAGCTTACTGACGCGGCTGGCCACGACGCAGTCGAAGGCCGCCGTGCTTGCGCCCTTTTTGGACAACCGCTACCAGCCGCTCGTCGCGCGTTACGCGGTCACGACGCTCGGGCATTTTGAGGCCTGTCTCGAAGCGACGAGCTATGGCCTCCAGAGGCCTCTCAGGGAGCTCGATGCGGCCATGCTCGAACTCGAGGCCGCCGATCCAGAGGCGCTCGTCGATTGGGATACACCGGAGGACGTGCTGAGAGGGCGCTCAGGGGACGGTTGAGCGTGACGCCAGGCGGGCTTCGGTGAGGCGGTGAGGGCGGGCGAAGGCTCGGTTGGGAGTTTTTGGAGGTGATGGACCGGGGCCACAAGAAGAAAACGCCGTTTCATCGAGTCTTCGCTTGAGCCTCGATTGTGAGCTAAAAGTTACAAGTTTTCGGTTAGCTCTCGATTGTGAGCGAAAAGGCACAAGGGAGCGCGGGGGCGGGCACTTTGTTCCAGCCTCGAATGTGAGAGACAGGTTACAAGGGAGCGCGGAGGCGGGGAATGCGCCGGATGGTGACTTTGCCACCGGCGCCTGAGGCGACGCCGCGTCCCATCTCGTGCGGACCGAAGACGGCGACCCGGCTGAACTCGCCTTTCGCAAGACAGAAGGTGGCATGAACTATGCTCTCTCGGACGAGTATGAGCACTTGGGGAGCGAATGGGGAGTGTCGTCGGGGCAAGCGGGTCGTACTGTTGGCACAGATTGGCACACTGGCCTTGGGGTTGGCCTTTGCGGGCTGTGGCGGTGGGGGACCGGCGGCAGGAGACGGGGATCGGGAGCAAGACAGCGGGAGCGGCGGCAAGTCGAGCGGCGGCGCGCCGGGCTCGGGAGCGAGCGGGGGAGAAGGCGGACGCGCCTCAGGAGGCGCGGGTGGTGGCGGGGGAGACGCGGCGGACGGGGCCGGCGCAGGGGGGAGCGGGACGGGCGGCGGGGAGAACTCCTTTCGGGCCTGTCCGGGGACTCCGGAACCTGTTGAGCCGGTCGCGGGCTGTCGCCGCCATCAGGAATGCATGTTTGGAGAGTGCCGGGAGGAATACGTCGACAACAGTGGAGTGTGCGGCGCGTGTTTCAGTGTTCCGAACGCGTGCAGTTCGAGAGCTCAGTGTGCCGAGGGGATGGCGTGTGTGCCCGCTTCATCCGACTCCGAGACTTGCCCGTGTCCGGGACAGAAGCATTGTGTGCTTGGCTGCACGAGCGGCTCGTGCGCGCCCGGTTATGTCTGTGGGAGTGAGCTTCAGTGTGTTCCGGGTTCGTGCGTCACAGACGGATATGTTTGTCGAGAAGGCGAAGTTTGTGACCCTGAGCGCTCGACGCAGCCTCACGGATGTTTGCCCGCCTCGTGCGTGACGGACGACTACGAGTGCGCGGCGGACCGGGTTTGTGACGAGGGAGCGCCGGGTGCGGATATTCATGGATGCCGCATTCGTGCCTGCAGCGAGGGCACAGAGTGTTCTCCGGAGCGCACTTGCGATCCGGGGGCGGCGGGCGTGGACCAGTATGGCTGTCGAGAGCGGTTTTGCGAGGGGGAAGGATACAAGTGCGCTGAGGGGTACGTCTGTGAACCGGCGCATCAGGATGCGGATAAGAAGGGGTGCAGGAAGATCCTCTGTACGGAGGGGGCAGAGTGTCCCGTGAACATGGATTGCCCCGAGAGCGGTCATTGTACCCGGCGGTCCTGCGAGGTGGACTCGGAGTGTGAGTGTGGCGCCTGCGTTCTGGGTCATTGCCACGAAAGGCTCTTCTACTGTGTGAGTTTGCCTTCGTGAGTCCGAGCTCCGTGGGAATGCGTGAACGAGCTCGGGGGCGGCTGTGAGCTCGGGGGATGCGTGTGAGCTCAAGGGGCGCGTTGGGTGAGCTCGGGAGCGCGGGGGTCTCGGGAATGAGAAAGAAAGGCGCGCCGCCGTGAGAAGGCGCGCCGACTGATGCGTGAGCGGGGGAGCGTGAAGCTGGCTTCGTTCACCTGTCGGGCGTGTGAAGCCGGCTTCGGGTTCGCCGGGGGAGCGGGAAGCCAGCTTCAAGCGGGGGAATAGCGCGCCTCTTAGAGCCAGATGCTGAAGAGGTAGGTCTTTCCAAGGTCGGTTCCGTAGGCGATGAGCCGGTTGGCTTTTTTGTCCCAGACAGGTTCCTCCCATTGGAAGCGATCGAATGCGGGCAAAGGAGCGTAGTAGGCGTTGCTGAGGGCGCTGACGTTGGCGGCGCCGGACTCTCCGAAAGAGGAGATCGCCTGACCTTCGCGGTCAAACATGCGGAATGTGGTGACAGGATGGCGACTGTTATCGTCTTCGATTGTGAGGAGGCGGTCGCCCTCGAGCACTTGCAAGGCGCGGATGCGAGGAGGGAGCGGGTGATAGGTCATGATGCCCTCAGGGTCAGCATCAGACGGGGTCCAGACCGCCAAGGTCACTTCGAGAGAGCTATCCCGCAGCAGGAGGACGAACCCATCGTCACTCAGCACGTCGAAATCGATGACGGTCGTGTCGCCGAGGTGCAGATCGCCTTCCTTCGCGAAGCTCGCATCGACGCTGCCATCGGGGAGCAGACGACGGACCTTGGGGAGATACTCTTCGCGGACGTAGATGACGCGCCCCTGGGAATCGATTCGAGCATGAGTCGGCTCGTAGCTATGGAAGTGAAGGTTTCTCTCACGGAAGGAGGTGATAGCGGGGCCGCTCGCCTCGAAGAGCTGGACGTGGCTTCCGGGGTCCTCCCAGAGCGCGGTGATGAGGACTTGGTCGCCGCGGCGGTAGAAGGCCTGAGGGTCAGTCGGCTCGAGGGGGACGTAATCGATCTCGACGATTCCGGTCCAAGCTGCGTTGCGCGCGCCTGAGCCGCGGATGTGGAGGAACGAAGAATAAGGAGCGAACTCGGCCGGCTGCGCGGCGAGGACGCCATCCTCCATCCCGATCATCGGACCGATGAATTGGAGCTTGGGCAACGAAAAGGACTCATCCAGCCTTCCCTCGCGATCGAACCGAATGAGGGTCTTTTCGTTCCGGAAGTAGACAAACCCCGCGTCATCGACAGCGGCCCTCGCTTCGTACCCGGTGCCCATCCAGGGCGACTCCCGATCTCCGAACGTCAAATCGCGCGTCCCGGGGGCGCCGCGGACGCGAATCGCCACGGGGAGCTCGACGCTCAAGGTTCCGTCTTCACTCTCGGCGACAATCGTCGTCTCATAGTACCCTTGCTCCAGGTCCGAGCCGGCTTCGATCGCGAGGGAGACTTCGTTCTCCTCCGACGCGGCGGACAGCAGCGTGCTCGTGAATTCGTCAGAGTCGATCAAGCTCAGGAGGACAGTTCCTTCGAAGGCGCCCTGGCGCTCGATGAGGACGTTCACCTGAGCCGTTCCGCCAGCCAGAATGTCGACGAGCTCACTCGTCACCCGCGCTTCGAGGCCGCCAGGATCGGCTTCGGGCTCCTGTTCGTCGCTGTCATCCTTTCCGCCGCTTCCCTCGGCTTGGCCGCCGCTCTTGCCGCCGGAGCCAGGAGCTCCTCCGAGGCCGCCCGAGCCCTGTCCGGAGCTCTTTCCGCCGGAGCCTTTGCTGGTGGATTTTGTGCCCCCGGTGCCTTTGCCGCCGGCGGCGCGTTCATCGTCGTCTCCGGGAGCGCCGCCGCTCTCATCGGCGCAGGAATCTTCAGCGCAGAAGGTACTGTCTTCGCAGGCGACGGTCGTGAGAGCGGAGGCGAGGAGCGCGGCGAGCACGCCCGGCTGACTTCGGCGGATCATTTTCGAGATACGGCTTTCAAGGTGCATGGCGACTCCGTGAGTGCTTCAGAGGACAAGAGCGAGAGGGCACTCCCCTTTGAGTGCTGTCCCGAGGTGCGGCGTAGTTCGGACGCTCCGGCGAGCTGTTGCGTAAAAAAGTGAGGAGGTGTCCCTGAAGGGGGCACGCGAGGCCCTGAAGGGGGCAACCGAGGCCCCTCACGCGCGGGGAGAGGCTCTGAGGCGCCAGAATCCCAGGGGCTCGGCGTCACAAAGAGAGCCCGAACGAGCCGCTGACCTCGCTCGGCGGGCAGGTTCCAGTTCAAAGGGGTTCCGAGGCGGTCTCGAAAAAAAGAACGAGCGAGCCCCATGGGGGGCTCGTCGGACTTCTATTGGGCGGGGAGGACGCTCAGGGCGCGGACTTCAGTGAGCATCCAATTAGAGCCAGATGCTGTAGAGGTAGAGCTTTCCGAGATCGGTGCCGTGAGCGATCAGGCGATTCCCCTTGCGGTCCAGGGCAGGCTCTTTCCAGCCGAGTCGGTCGAAGGGAGGAACAGGAGCATAGTGTTGAGCCCCCATTTCATTCAAGTGGACCGCGCCTGCGGTGCCGAAGGATGCGACTGGCTGGCCAGTGCGTTCATACATTCGGATCAGGGTCGGAGGCCAACGATCGCCTTCGCGACCGGTCGTGAGCAGGCGATCTCCCTCTAAGCGTAGCAGGTTGGTCGCGCCCGAGGGGAGGTCATGATAAACTAAGGATCCACTCGTCTCGTCGTTCGACGGAGTCCAAATCGCTAACTTTACCGCGGGGTAGGTATCCTGCACCAGGATGGCGAGCCCATCGTCACTGAGCACCTCGAAGTCGAGGATATTCGGGCCACCTCCTGCGAGGACTAACGCGCCTTGGTCGGCGAAGGTTGTGTCGAGGCTGCCGTTCGGGAGCAGGCGGTGAATGGTTCCGTCGGTCCGTCGCGTGCCGAGAACTCGGCCTTGAGAGTCCAGGCGCGCGTGGACGTCGATATTTCCCGATGAGTTGTAGAAGTAGATCTTTTCGAAGGCGGCGTCGTAGCGTCCGTCCACGGAGAAGAGCTGAACCCAGCTGTACGGGTAGGAGTATTCTGCTGCGACAGCGACCTTTTCTCCCTGTCGGTGCAACGAAAAGGGGAGGCTTTGGAGAGAGACGGTAGGAGGGAGTTCTCCTTCAGTGGGCGGGCTTCCTGTCCAACTCGGGTTTCGTTCCGCAGAACCGAGGAAGTGGATCACTTGGTCCGGGACCGCCGGGCCTCGGGTGCCGATGAGCACACCGTTCTCCATCCCGATCATCGGTCCGAGCTGTGTTCCGAGGCCCTCCGGCTTGAAGGACTCGTCGAGCGCGCCGTGCGGATCGAAGCGGAAGATGGTCGATTCATTGTGTAGGTAGATATACCCGGCGTCATCGACAGCGGCCCCGGCCTGCGTTCCTTCGCCGAACCAGGGCATCTCGTGATCGCCGAAGGTGAGGTCGAGGGTTCCGGGAGCACCGCGCACACGAAGCGATAATGGTATATCGATGTTAAGAAGATCATCGGTGCTTTCGGCGATGAGAGTTGTCTCGTAGTAGCCCTGTTCGAGTTCGAAGTCGGCGTGGATTGTGAGAGAGACTTCGTCCTCGTTCGGGGCGACGAAGACCTGCGAGCCACTGAACTCGTCCGAGCTCTTCAGGCTGACGAGGACTGTCCCTTCGAAGCCGCGCTTGCGCTCGATCTGGAGCTTCACATCGACAGTTCCGCCGGGCAGAATATCGAAGAGCGTTTTCGTCACGCGCCCCTCGATCGCCCCTGGGTCGGGCTCGGCTTCCTGTTTTCCTCCGCTTCCTTCGGCCTTTTTCCCGCCGCTTCCGGAATCGCCTCCGGCTGAGC
>JAEYYX010000062.1 GCA_023428245.1 Pseudomonadota bacterium | reverse complement strand
CCGAAGGCGCGCTCGGCGCCCTCCCGAATCTTCGGATGCAAGATCGAGTTCAGGAGCGCGCGTCTTTCGGGGTGTCCGAGGGTGAGAGCTCCGAGTTGAGCTCGATCCAGGGTCCCGTCGGGGCGCAAAATCTCGGGACCGAAGGACTCTTGGAGCTCGTAGAGCGCGGGCGCACCGGGGAGGACGACCTCGCGCGCGAGGGCATCTGCGCTCACCACAGGCACACCGCGCTCCTGGAGAAGGCGCGCTGCGGTGGATTTTCCGCTTCCGATGCTGCCGGTCAGGCCAAAAACCCGGGGACGTTTCACCTCGCTGCACCTTGCGATGAGCCAGAGTTTCGGGCAAGGCCCCCTGCCGGTGATGGTCCGTGCTCTGCTCCGCCTGATCTTCGCGCTCGCGATCTCGGTTTCTCCGAGGAGCGCGGCCGCCGAGCCGAGCGGGTCCACGGAAGGCGGGCGCTTCGACCTTTCCTGCGTCTCGGGGGGCGCCCCCCTCGTGGCTCCTCCGTCTTTCGACGAGCGCGATCGGTTCTACTTCGCGACGACGGACGCCGCGATCCACAGCTTCGAGGCTGACGGGCGCTATCGCTTCACGGTGACTCTAGAGGCGCTTCCGGTGGGTCTTCTGGTCCGACAAGACGGGAGCTTCTTCGTTGCGACCGCCGACCGCCAGCTTCTCTCTTTCTCGCCCGGGGGGCTCCTGCGCGCGAGCATGGCGCTCCTCGACATCCCGCGCGTGGGTCCCTTCGTGGTGGGGCCTTCTCGAATCGGCGTCCTCGGGACGCGCGGCCAGCTCCTTGTCTTTTCTGACAATGGCGCGCGCCTCTACACAGTGCGCGTCTCCGGCGCGGAGCAGACCCCCGTGGCGTCGGGGAAGCTCCTCTGGTTTGAGACGGGCACGAGCGAGCTCCTCGTGCTCGAGGGCGCCTGGCGCCTCAATACGTTGGACGCCCGTGGCCGGGCCTCTCTCGTCGGTCCTCTCTCGGGGGCTGCGCTCGCACTCCGGGGCACTGATCTGCTCCGGGTGACCTTCACAGGGGCGGAGCTCCTTGCCCCAAACGTCCGACTTGCCTCCGGGGCTTCGTTCGGCGCGGGGCTCGTGGTGGAGCGCTCCAGCGGCGTCCAGGAGTTCGTCCTGCTCGACGCGGCGGGTCAAAGGATTCGGTCGGAACCCCTCGCCGGGAAGGCCCGTCTCGCACCGGCGCTGGGGCCTGAGAGGTCTTGGATTTTGCTCGAGGACGGAAGGCTCCAGAGCATCTCCGCTTCAGAAACGAGCCGTCTCCGCGCGGGCCCCCGGGAGCTACCCCTGGCGCTGGTATCGGGCCGGCGCACTCTGGTGGGGCTTTTCGACAAAGATCGCGTGTGCGTTCTGCCCTGAACCTCTGTTCCGCTCCCGGCCCTTTGGACGTAGATTGAGCGGCGGCGATGGCTGCGTCTCGCTTTCTCGGCCGCCTCGAGCGCATCGAACCTGCCCGCACGGCGCCGGACGGCAGTCGCGAGCTCGCCGAGCTGCGCGCGAAAATGGCAGAAATCCTCGGGCGTTCTCGCGAGGCTCGCGATGAGCTTCGCGTGGAGTCGACGATGCCCGGAGAGCTGCCGCTCGCTCCTTACGAGACCCAGGCAGGCACAGCACGGCGCAAGCTGCGTCGGGTCTCCGGCGGAGAGCATGTGGGGAGCATCCCGCTTTCGGGCGCCGGGGGCGCTTTCATGGAGCTCTTGGCCTTGCTCGCGCTCTCGCCCGAGTTTGCGGAGCTCGACCCGACGCGCCTCCTCTATTTCGACACGGAAACCACGGGCCTCTTTGGCGCGGGAGTCGTGCCTTTCGTGTGCGGGCTGGCCTGGTTCGACGCCGAAAAGACGCTGCATTTTGAGCAGATCTTCCTGCCTTCGCCCGGCGACGAACCGGTCCTTTTGCGGCGGCTCGGGGAACTGTTCGAAGAGTATGATGGGATCGTGAGCTTTAACGGGCGCACCTTCGACGAACCGCTACTCCGAAGCCGCGGCGTCATGAATCGGATGCCCCGTTTGCCCGACCGACCCCATCTCGACCTCCTCCACGTCGCGCGCCGCCTCCACAAAGCGCGGATCGGGCGTACGCGCCTCGTGGACCTCGAGAGCGAGGTGCTCGGCTTCTTGCGAGGCGACGACGTGTCCGGCGCCGAGATTGCGCCTCGTTACGCCCATTTTTTGCGAACCGGGGATGCGAGTGTGATCGAGCCGATCCTCACGCACAACGAGTGGGACGTGCTCTCGATGGTGGCGCTCGTCGGGCTCTACGGCGATCCGGTGGACCTCTTGCATCCAGCGGATCTCGCCGAAGGAGCGAGAGTGCTCTCGCGGTCGCGCGAGTTCGATACGGGGATTTCCTGGGCCGAGGCCGCCCGCGAAAAGGGGGCGAGCGTGCCGGCGAACCGAGCGCTCGCTTGTCTGCATCGCGCCCGGGGCGATCGGGCCCGCGCGCTCGTAGCCTACGAGGAGATTGCCCGAGAGATCTCCGACCCCCGCGTTCGCCTCGAGCTCGTGAAGCTGTACGAGCATCACGAGAAGGACTTCCGGCGCGCGCTCGAGATCCTTGAGCTGGGCACCGGTGAGGCCCCCGAGCGCGTCTCCACGAGGCGCGCGCGCCTCGAGCGCAAAGCCCAGAGTCCGCCGAAGGCGCGGAGAGGCAAGGGCGCGCCCGCCTGAATTGGGTGCATTCGGGCTGCCCGAGGCGCGGCGAGGTGAGGGCGCTCGAGGGTGATGTCCGTGCGCGCTTCTGCTATGTGACGCCTCCCCCATGGCGTACGACCACAAGTCCGTTGAAGCGCGCTGGCAGGCGTTTTGGAAAGAGAACAAGACCTTCCGTTCCGAGCGCCGCCCGGGGCGCAAGAAGTATTATGTCCTCGATATGTTCCCGTACCCGAGCGGGAGCGGCCTCCACGTAGGACACCCTGAAGGCTACACCGCCACGGACATCGTTGCGCGCTACCGGCGTATGAAGGGCGACGACGTGCTCCATCCCATGGGCTTCGACGCCTTCGGCCTACCGGCGGAGCAGTACGCGATCCAAACCGGGACCCACCCGCGCGAGACCACCGAGAAGAACATTGGCCGCTTCCGGAAGCAGCTCTCGGCCCTCGGCTTCGCTTACGACTGGGACCGCGAAGTGAACACCACGTCTCGCGACTATGTGCGCTGGACTCAGTGGATCTTCCTGAAGCTCTTCGAGCGAGGACTGGCTTCTCAGAGCGAAATCCCCGTCAATTGGTGTGAGGCGCTCGGTACAGTTCTCGCCAACGAAGAGGTCATCGACGGGCGCAGTGAGCGCGGCAACCACCCGGTCGAGCGGCGCCCTTTGCGTCAGTGGCAGCTCAAGATCACAGCATACGCCGACCGACTGGCGAGTGAGCTCGATGGGCTCGATTGGCCGGAGACCCGGGAAAAGCAGCGCGATTGGATCGGGCGCAGTGAAGGCGCGCGCGTGCGCTTCGAAGCGGAGACCGCCGCTGGCCCCGTCACTATCGAGGTGTTCACGACGCGTCCCGACACGCTCTACGGCGCGTCGTATCTCGTGATTGCCCCGGACCACCCGCGGGCAAACGATCTCATCGCTCCTGAGCAGCGCGAGGTCGCGACCGCGTACCAGGAGCGCGCGAAGCGCAAGAGCGATCTCGAGCGCACCTCAGCCAAGGAAAAAACCGGAGTTTTCACGGGCAGCTACGCGGTGCACCCGCTCCGCGGCGACAAGATCCCAGTCTACATGGCCGACTACGTGCTCGGCGCCTACGGGACCGGCGCGATCATGGCCGTTCCGGCCCACGACGAGCGCGACTTCGAATTCGCGAAGACTTTCGGGCTACCGATTGTGCAGGTGGTGAGCCCGGACGGGACGCTGCAAGGCAGCCTCGAAGAGCCTTTCGTCGACGACGGTATTGCTGTGCGTTCCCCGCTCATCGACGGCAAGAGGACGCCGGACGCGAAAAACGCCATGATCGCTCACCTCGAGGAGAAGGGCCTCGGCGTGCGCCAGGTGAACTACAAGCTGCGTGACTGGGTCTTCTCTCGTCAGCGCTACTGGGGAGAGCCGATTCCGATCTACTTCCCCGTGGAGACCGACGGCGATCCGCGAAAGGGCGCCGCCCACAAAATCGACTACTCGAAGCCGATCCCCCTCGAGGAGAGTGAGCTGCCCCTCGAGCTTCCTGAGCTCGACGACTTCCGTCCGGGGGATCCGGCCGGTGCCCTGGTAAAGGCGCTGGATTGGCGCTTCTTCCAGAAGGACGGAAAGTGGTACGCGCGGGAGACGAACACGATGCCCCAATGGGCGGGCTCCTGCTGGTACTACTTGCGCTACTGCGATCCGAGGAACGAGGAGAAAATCTTCTCTGAGGAGGCCTACGACGCCTGGATGCCAGTCGACCTGTATGTTGGCGGCAGCGAACACGCCGTACTTCATCTCCTCTACGCCCGCTTCTGGCACAAGGTGCTCTTCGACGCGGGCGTCGTGAAGCACCCTGAGCCGTTCATGAAGCTCGTGCACCAGGGGATGATCCTCGGCATGGTTTACCGCTACTTCGTCGAACTCGCCCCTGACGGCTCGGTGAAAAGCGCGTCTCCTGGCACCGATACGGCGATCCGCCCGGACGCCGAAGGCGGCGGGTATTCACGAGATGGGCTCGCTCTCGAGGCTCGTTATCTCGTCGAGAGCGAAATCACCCTGCGCGACGGAAAGCCCGTGCACCCTGAGTACGGCGTCGAGCTTCTGCCTGTTGCCGAGAAGATGAGCAAAGCTCGCGGTAACGTCGTGAACCCCGACGACGTGATCGAGGAGTTCGGCGCGGATAGCCTGCGTCTCTACGAGATGTTCATGGGCCCGCTCGAGCAGGTAAAGCCCTGGCAAACGAGCGGAATCCTCGGCGTGCGCCGCTTCCTCGACAAAGTCGATGCCCTGACTCAGAAGGCGCAGGACGTCGCTCCTTCCGAGGAGACGCTGAAACTCGAGCACCGCACTGTGAAGAAGGTGACCCAAGACCTCGAAGGTCTCCGCTTCAATACCTGCATCTCGACGATGATGATCTTCGCGAACCACCTGGCGTCGCTGCCTGAGGTTCCGCGCTCGTCACTCCGCACGCTGCTTTTGTGCCTGTGTCCTTTCGCTCCGCATCTCGCGGAGGACTGCGCTGTGCGGCTCGCTCTCCGGGAGAAGCGCCCCCTCGAAGAGGCGAGTGCTGCGTGTCTGTCGGACGCGAGCTGGCCGACCTGGAGCGAGGAATACTGCATCGACCAGGTGATCACGATCCCAGTCCAGGTGAACGGCAAGGTGCGCGGGCGCGTCACGGTGCCCCGCGAGAGCACCCAGGACCAGGTCCAAGAGCTCGCTCTGGCCGATAGCGGCGTCCGCCAATCTATCGGCGACAAAGCGATCAAGAAGGTCGTCTACGTCGACGGCAAGATCCTAAATATCATTGTCGGCTAACAAATTCTGCGGGAGCCCAGGGGCTCCCGCGCTGCCTTCCCCCGCAAGAACCTACGATGACGCGGGGTGAGTCGCCTTTTCTCTACGGAAGCAGCCAGTTGAAGCGCGTTCCGCTCCCCCTCCGCGAGGTGCTCTTTGGGTCCAGGCTTTTTTGTCTTTCCCGCCCCCGTCTGGGCTCAGGAGGGGCATTTTTATCCCGCGTCATTCGACTCTCGCTCGGGGATTTTCGGCGGCACCCGAGGCTCGCCTCGGCCTTATCACACATGAGCCTTCGCACAGTGGACACATGGCTCTTGGTGAACAGGCGCGCTCATGTGGATAAATTGTTGTTTAACGTTAAACAATCCCAAGGATGTCCCCAGGGTCCTGTGGGGACACTGACGGAGGCGATCCAGCAAAAAACACGAGCTTCTGCTCGATTTGGGGGGTGGCCGCGGCCCGCGCTGGGGGCGGGCTGTGGGGGACTTGTGGGTGAGTGAGATTTGGGGAGCCCCCGGACGCGTGTTCGCCTACCTTTTCCAGACAGATGAAGGGCAAGGTCGAGTGGAGGAAGACCGCGTCCCCCAGGCGGATCCGGGCAGCCCTCGAGTGTTCGTCTTCTAGCGGCCCGGCGGGAGCGTGGGCGGCTGCTCCGGCCAGGACGGCTGCTCCGGCCAGGGCCCAGGGGGCAGAGGGGCGCGCAGGGCTCGCTCTTCGATGGGGCTCAGCCGGCCCCAGGACGCGCGAAGGGGCGCGCCCGGGGCTCAGGCGAGGGGTGACCCTCGAAGTGCTTACTCGCCGACAGCCTTTCGGAAGCGCTTAGCGTCCGAGAACATGTCGACATTGGCGAAGATGTAGTGGGCCTTTTGGTCGCGGCCGCCGTCAGCGATCAGGGCGAGCTCTTCGATCGCAGGATCTTCGTAACGGCTCTTGCGACCGGCCGGGCCGGGCAGGCGATAGTAGGCTTCCTGGCGCTTCGAGAGGCCGTGGGACAGGGGGTCGCGAGCGGCCAAACAGCCGACCTCTTCGGCCAGGGCGTCCGCCTCGTCAGGCTTCCAGCCGGGGGTCTCGAAGACGATGCGCTGGTAGGAGGGAAGCACAGCCTTCAAAAACTCGCGGAGATTCCCTTTGTTGGTCCGCGTGGGGCCGAACTCGGGGGGCGCTGTGAAGACTGCCGTGGTCGCGTTGAGCTGATCGCGGACGGTGGCGAGACCTTCGAGAAAGGACGTGACCGTCGGGGTCAGCTTGAAGTTTTCTTGAGCGCACTCGCGCGGGGCAAGCAAAGCGAACTCGAAGCCCTTCGGTGCCTCGCGGGCCCATCGGCGCACAGTTCCTTGTCCAGGAATAGCCAAATGCGTCTCTTGGATTTCAACGAACAAATATTCCTTGAAATAGCGCGTGGCGGGGACGGCGAAGCCGGCGCAACCGACAGTGAACATTACGGCGCGGACCCTAGCACAAAGGCGCGGCGACTGTGAGGGCGATGAAGAGGGTTCTCGACGGGAGGCAGCGGGTTTCTGAGTTCAGAGCCCACATTCCTCCTGGCAACCGTCCGGATCCTCGTCAGTGGTCAGGCCGAGCAAGCACGCGGCGAGGTCCGTCGTGACGGGCCCAGCGAGCTCGGGATCGCATTCGGCCGAGCCACACTGCATCTGGCAGCTCTCGAGATCGACCTCGTCTCCGATGAAATCTTCGTCAGCCACGAGGGCCGCGAAACAGCTCAACATACAGTCGAATTCGCCTTCGACGGTGTTCTTGCTGACGATGAACGAGGTCGAACCGTAAAGGCATGCGCTATCCGGCTCGACCGTGTAGCAGGTTCGGAACTCGTCACGACAGTTCGTCAGCAGACACTCGGAACAGGCGCTCGACCTGGACGGAGCTGCGTAGCTTCCCTCCGCGGACCCGTCGGTCTGACAGTCGAGTTTCGCCTGGGCGCCTCCGCCCTGGCCGCCCGTTGCGCCGCCGCTGCCGTTTTCTTCGCCGGCGCCGCCCGTCCTTCCACCCACTCCGTTCTTTCCGCCTCCCGTACTCTTCCCGCCGGAGCCTTTTCCACCAGAGCCCGGCGCGCCTCCGAAATCGCCATCGCCTCCCACGACAACGGAGCAGGCGGCGCTCATCAGCGAGCCAAGAGAGAGGAGGGAGACGAGGGCGAGAGCAGGTTTCAAGCGAAGCATGGCGAGTTCTGGATCAGGTTTTGTCAGTTCGGCGCCCAGGGTCAAGAATCCAGCGCCGTCGGCTCGGGGCAAAAATTTGTTCGCTGGGTGTTAAGCACGATTTGTGCCAAGGATAGAATCGGCGAGGTGAACGCGCTCATCGAGCACGAGGACCGCAAGAACGGCCAAAAGATCCCACATTTTGGCGGCGCGCAGCGGGTACCCTGTGAGCGGAATGGCGCGGAGGAGCTGTCAGAATGGCGGCAGCTCGGGCGAGGACTGACAGCGGAGTCAGGGGGCGAGGGGGCCGTGACGTCAGCTGGCGACACCGCGACGCCTGAGCCAGGCGAAGCGGCGGGTGAAGGCGAGCAGGACCGAGATCAGGCTGAGGGCCCAGTCGGGGGCGTTGCCGATGAGCTGGTAGAGGGTGCGTTCTGTGCGGAAGGAGACGGGGGCTGCGAGGGAGGCTTGTTCGAAGGTCTCGGTCTTCGCGAGGATACGTCCGGCGGGATCGACGAAGCCGCTCACGCCACTATTCGTTGAACGCACGAAGTAGCGGCGGTGTTCGACGGCGCGGAACACCGAGAGCGCGAAGTGTTGCCAGGGTTCGATGGTGTCACCGAACCAGGCGTCGTTTGTCATGTTGACGATGAGCTCGGGATTCCCCTCATTCATCAAGCGGTTCACGAAGCTCGGGACGATGTCTTCGTAGCAGATGATGAGGGCGATCGAGTGACCCTCGAAGGGGATCGGCTCGAGCGTCGTACCGGGCGTGAAGCGCCCGGAGCGCGGCGAGATCTCGTAGAGCTCGGGAAACCTCTCGCCAAAGGGCAAGTACTCCCCGAAAGCGAGCAGGAAGTGCTTGTCGTAGCGGCCCTGGATCTTGCCTTTTTTGTCGGCGATGAGCGCGGAGTTGAAGTAAACATGGCCGCGGGCGTCGTCGACCTCGCGCACGAGCACTGCTCCGAGAATCGTCGGAACCTTCAGGGACCGCGTGAGGGTCCGCTCATAATACGCGTAGGCTTCGCTCTCTTCGACAGCGCCAGCGAGGGAAGTCTCGGCCCAGATCACGAGCTCGGCTTTGTCTTCTTTGCGGAGTTTCTGGGTCAGGGTCAGATGCCTACGGCGACCTTCCTCGTAGTTCGTCCGTTTCTCCATCAAACCCATGTTGGCTTGAACGAGGCCGACCTGGATCTTGTCCTCCTCCGCGAGGGTGGCGTCGATTTGGCTCAGGCGGACTTTGCCGTAAAGGAGGCTCGCCGCGAGCACACCGAAGCCGCCGAGGAGCGCTCCCTGGTTCGCAGTGAAGAGAGGGCGGCCGAGGGGTAGACCTGCCTTGCGGAGGGAGCGCGCCGTGAGGAAAAGGCGGGAAAGAGCCCAGTTCGGGCCGAGCAGCGTGAGCGCCACGGCGAGCTGTCCTCCGAGATCCGCTGTCTGGAGCAGAAGCGGCACCGGAACCGCTGAGCCAGCGAAGGTGAACGGAAACAGCATCGGCCACAGCAGCTCACTGGCCGCGAACGCGCACACGAAGACGAGCCCGCGCAGGTAGCCGTTTTTTGAGCCGCGGGCGTAGAGGAACCCGAAAAGCGCGAAGCGCCCGCCCTGGTAGGCGCAGACGATGAGCATGAAGAGCGCACACAGCGGAGTTGGGAAGCCGCTGAAGGTCTCGAGCATCTCGAGCAGCCAATGGAAGCCGGCGACGCCGCTCACGATCCCCAGGACGAGCCCGGACCACGCGGCGCGCTTTGGCGTCATCGACTCGAGGGCCACGAGCCAGGGAACCCAGGCGATGAACGCGAGGGGCCAGAGATCGACGCCCGGAAACGAAAGGAAATAGAGGAGACCGGAGAGCGCCGCGGCCGAAAGTCCCAGCCAAAGGGGAGGCGAGGAGGGGGCGCTCGGAGAGGAAGGGGGGCGCGGCACGGACACGGCAGGGAAAGGATCAGAGGCCGAGCGTCTTGCGCACTTTGGCGGTGACGTCGTCGATCTTGAAGGGCTTCGTGATGTAGTGGCGGGCGCCGGCTTGGATGCCTTTGATGGTGTCGCTCGCGTTGTCTCGGGCTGTGAGGAAAATGATAGGGATAGTGCGGAGGCCCGGAATATTTCTGGCTTGAGCGGCAACGGCGAACCCGTCGAGTCCCGGCATCATCACGTCGAGGATCATGAGATCGGGTCGAATTTGTTCTGCGAGCTGCAGCGCGGCGCGCCCGTCGCTCGTGGTTGCGACGTCGAACTCATAGCCGAGGATCCGCTCGAGGAGCCGGCTGATGGCGGGATCGTCGTCGGCGATCAGGATCCGCTTACGCGCGGCCGTTCTCTCGGAGGGGGCGCTGGACATGAGGGAAGAAGGCTCCTGGGCGGGCGGAAGCTCGCGCCCTCATAGCCCCAGTTCCTGCCATGCAGCAACCTCGGGAACAGGAAAATGCGCGGCTTTCCTGTCGCCGGGAGCGTGTTCCCCTTGAACCTCGCGCAGCCTCCTGGGATGTACCAGGGAAAGAGCCGCCATGCGTCGCATATTGTACATCGAGGATGATCCCGCGAGCCGCCTGCTCGTTCGCAAGCTCTTGACGCCGGCTGGCTTTGAGGTCGTCGACGCGACGGACGGCATCGATGGCATCAAGAAAGCGCAGAGGGGATCCTTCGATTTGATCCTCGTCGACATCGCGATCCCTGGACTCGATGGCTATGAGGTGACGCTGCGCTTGCGCTCATTGCCTACGCTCAAGGACGTGCCCATCATCGCGGTCACCGCCGAAGGCAGCCGGAACACGAGTCTTTCGGTGGGATGCACAGGCTTCATGCAGAAGCCGATCAACGCACGCACCTTCGTCGCCGTCGTCGAGTCGTACCTCGGTGGCAAGCGGGAGGGCCTGAATGCGGAAGAGTCCGGCGAACACCTTCGGCAACAGAGCCAAAGGATCGTCGGGCACCTTGAGCAGAAGGTCGCGGAGCTCTCCCAGGCCAACGAGCGGCTCATCGAGCTCGACCAGGCCCGGAAGGAGTTCTATCGCAACATCTCCCACGAGCTCTCGACCCCGATGACCCCAATCGTCGGCTACGCGAAGCTCCTGCTCGACGAGGAGCTCGGCACGCTCACTCCGGCGCAGCAGAAGGCGCTGCGCTCGCTGAGCCAGTGTGTCGACCGGCTGCGCGGGCTCATCGATAACTTGCTCGACGTCACCGGCCTCGAGACCGGCAAGCTGAAGTTCCACAGCTCTTCTGTGGATTTGCTCCAGGTGCTCCGTGAAGCCGAGCAGGAGACCCTCGAGCTGCGCCGGAAGAAATCCCAGACCCTCGTCGAAGACCTCCCGGGGGCGGCGGCGTTCGCCTTGCGCGGGGACGGCCCCCGGCTCGGGCGCGCCCTGGCGCAGCTGCTCGAGAATGCGAGCAAGTTCAGTCCCTCGGGCGCGCGCATTGGGCTCTTGGTCCAGCCTTACGGGTCCGGGGTCGAGATCATCGTCGCTGACGAGGGCGCGGGCATTGCGGAGCCATACCGCGAGCGCATTTTTGAGCCATTTTTCCAGATTGATGGGACCCCCACCCGCGCCCAGGGCGGAACCGGGGTCGGGCTCGCGCTAGTGCGCGGCGTCGCTCGGGGCCACGGCGGCGACATCGCCTTCTCCCCCAATCCCATCACGATCGGCGGCGTCGAGTTCAAGGGGGCGGTGTTTCGCCTCGAGCTGCCGGGTCCGGACGCGACGTCGCGTCCGCCTGCAGCGCCATGAATCGTTACCTCGACTGGAACGCGACGACGCCGCCCTCGCAGGGCGTGCTCGAGGCGATGGCGTCGGCGCGGGTGACCGCCTGGGGGAACCCCTCGAGCGTCCACGGCCACGGACGGGAGGCGAGAAAGCTCCTCGAGAGCGCCCGGGAGACCCTCGCGACCACTCTCGGAGTGCACCCGCGGGATGTCCTGTTCACGGGGAGCGCCACCGAGGCGAACCACCTCGCCCTCTCGGGGGCGACCTCGATTGTGACCTCTTGGCTCGAACATCCCTCGGTCAGCAAGATGGCCGAGGAGTACCGCGCCCGCGGTCGGCCTGTCAGGTTCGTCCCGGCGCGCCCCGACGGTACCATCGAACTCGAGGCGGCCCGGTTGGCCTTCGAAGAGCTCAAGAGCAGCGGGGAGCTCGGCGGCCGACCGCTCCTGGCTCTGCTCGCGGCCAGCCACGAGACGGGGGTGCTCCAGCCGATCGAGGGGGCCCGAGCCCTCTGCGATGAGTTCGGGGTCGAGCTCCATGTCGACGCCGTTCAGCTTCTCGGCCGGGGCCCCCACAAAGAGTCCCTCGCCCTGGCCGACAGTCTCTCCGTCGCCGCCCATAAGATCCGCGGCCCGAAGGGGATCGGCGCCTTCGCGTTTCGCTGCGGGCGCGCGCCCGTGCCGGTCGGACGGGGGGGAGCTCAGGAGCGCGGGCTCCGCCCAGGGACTCAGGACGCGGCGCTCGCCGCGGGCTTCGAGCGTGCGCTCCGCGAGCTCGAGGAGCTCCGGGCCGGGTTCGCACGGGCGGAGGCCGCGCGGGAGCTTCTTGAAGCGGGGGTCCGGGAGCTCGGGGGAACTGTGCACGGATCGCAGGTCCAGCGTCTTCCCCACGTCTCGAACTTCCGGATCCCACGCTGGCAGGGGGACGAACTCGTGGCCGCTCTCGACCTTCGGGGCTGGTCGGTCTCGAGCGGGAGCGCCTGCTCGGCGGGGACAGCGGAACCCTCTCCGGGTATCGAGGCCATGGTCGGGCGAGAGGCGGCCCGCGGCGCCCTGAGGGTCAGTTTTGGCCCCGAGGCGACACGTGTAGAGCCAGAACAATTACTTAATGAGCTTCGGGGCTTGGCAGGGGCCGGGTGAAGAAGAACTTGAAGGTTGCTCGGTAAGTTGTTGAGTTTTTTGAAAAAGACGGTCCCCTGTTTTAGGGGAGAGTGCTTTCTCTTGAATGGAACGCCCGGGGCGTTCGGGTGCAGGACCTGGGAAGGCGGGGCGTTCGGTCGAGGGAGTGAGACGGGTCGTCGCTGAGACCAGGTGAGGGCAATGGTTGGCCGAAGGCCCGCCGGGAGGCGCCCCTCTGGGGCGCGGGGCGTTCGGGTGGAAGGACCCGAGGAGACGGGCTCCAGGAGGGCACTCGCCGTGGGGGCTCAGGCGCGGGCAGGAGAGCCCGGCGACCCGAACAGGGAAGAAGTTGAGTTCGTTCGGCGTACGAGCGAGGTTCTGCTCAAGGCCCGCGGGGAGCGTCTCTTGGCGCCTCTCACGGAGGGCGCCGCGGAGGCGGGGACGCTCAGGATTTGCGCGCCATGGCCGCCAGGTAGAGGGCGATGCCGGCGGCGACGGAGGCGTTCAGGGACTGGACCGCTCCGCTCGAGGTGAGGCGGGCGAAGTGTGTACAAGCCTTGCGGGTGGCTCGCTGCAGGCCGGCCTCTTCGCTGCCGATCACGAGGACCGTCGGCCCGCTCATCGGGACGTCTTCGAGGGCCAGGTCTCCGTCGGGGACGAGCCCGACGATGGTCGCGCCGCGGGCTTGGGCATCTGCGAGGAAGGCGGGCAGTGAGCGGACGCGGCAGAGGCGTGCGTGTTCGACGGCGCCCGCGGAAGCCCTGAAGGTCGCGGGGGTCAGAGGCGCTGAGGCGTTCTCAGCGAAGACGACAGGAGCCCGAGCAAGACCGACGGCGCTCCGGATCACGGCGCCGAAGTTTTGGGGGTCGACGACGCCATCGAGGGCGAGGGCCAAGAGTTCAGGGTCGTCGAGGAGAGTCTCGGGGGAGGTGAGCTTGAGCTCGGGGGCCCAGGCGAGCACGCCCTGATGCCGCCCGCTGCCGCCGATGCGATCGAGCTCTCCGCGCGGTGCGCTCTCTACGCGGACCCCGTGGTCATTCGCGAACCGGCTGAGCGCAGCCAGGCGCGGGTTCGGGTCGTGCTCGATGAGGACGAAGCCGAGCTTCGAGCCGTGCACGGCGATCGCTTCCCGGACCGGGTTTTGGCCCAGGATCATGCGGGGCGCGCCGGGGGGACCGCTCGGGCCATCGGGCTTCTTCGGCCGGGGAGGGCGGCTGGGGCCGCGGCGATCAGGCCTCGGCACGCGGCATCTCGAGGGCTCCACCCATTTCGCTGAGGATCCCTTGGGCGGCTTGAATGGGGTCTTGGGCGTCGCGGATCGGGCGGCCGACCACGAGCAGATCGGAGCCCGCGAGCAGAGCATCCCGGGGGTTCGCGACCCGTTTTTGGTCGCCGGCGTCGCTGCCCGTCGGACGGATGCCGGGGGTACACAGGAGCATCGACGGGCCCACGACGGCGCGGATCTCGCGGACTTCTTGAGCGGAGCACACAAGTCCCGCAAGTCCTGCTTCTTTGGCGATGAGGGCGAGGCGCTCTGCCTGGGCGCGGGGATCAGCGCAGTAGCCGATGCGCTCGAGATCTTGGGCGTCGAGGGAGGTCAGGACCGTGACGGCGAGGAGCTTCAGCTGTCCGCCTTCCTTTTCGGCCCGGGCTTGGGCTCGCTCGAGCATGCGCGGTCCACCGGAGGCGTGGAGCGTCAGGTAGCGCACGCCGAGCTGCGTCGCGGAAGCGACGGCTCGATCGACGGTCTCGGTGATGTCGTGGAGTTTCAAATCGAGGAAGATTTGAACCCCTTGAGCGCGGAGCGTGCGCACGATCTGAGGACCACCGCGGATGAAGAGCTCCAGGCCGACCTTCAGACACCCGACGTACGGACCGATCTCCCGGCCGCGCGTCTCCGCTTCGCCGGGGCTCTCATAATCGAGCGCGAAGATCAGCCGTTTTCTGGCCTCCTCTAGCGCTCTTTCTCGCTGTTCGCTCACAGGTTCCCGCACATCGGATCGCCAGGAGCGCAATCCGGACCGGAGGGACGCGGCTTCGCTGCAGGCGCGCTGGTCGAGCCACCTGAGCGAGGCTTCGTCGCGGCGGTGCCCGTAGTGCGGGTCTCCTTCACGTCCTGTCCTGCCTTGTCGGCGGCGGCCTTCGCTTTGCGGAGTTCTTCTTCCAGCTTGGCCTTCTCGGCTTCACCGAGAGACGCGGTGTTCTCGAGCTTCGACTGGAGCTCACGCACGTTGCGGTCGGCGTCGGCCTTGGCGGCCTCGAGCTGCGCGAGCAGGGCTTGTTGCTTCTTCTCGGCCTCAGCCTGGGCCGACGAGAAGTAGGAGAAGGCGCCGATGCCGCCGAGGATGAGCACGGCGATCGAGCCGGCCACCATCAGCTTCAGGTTTTTCTTACTCTTGTCTTGGTGGATGGCGGCGAGCTGCGCTTCATGGGACTGCTGCTGAGCGAGCTGTTCCATGCGTGCCTTGTGTTCCATCTCCATGCGCGCCTTGTCGATCTCGGCCTGGCGGGCGGCTTCGATGCGCGCTTCCTCCTCGCGACGACGGAGCTCTTCCGCGCGGCGGGCCTCTTCGGCGGCGCGCAGGCGACGCTCTTCCTCTTCGCGCTGGCGGCGGGCGTCCTCCTCGGCTTTCGCGCGAGCTTCGGCCTCCAAGCGGGCTTTTTCAGCCTCTTCTTCGGCGATGCGTCCTTCCTCCAGGGACATCAATTCCTGGAGCGAGAACAGTACGGAGCTTTCTTCCTTTTCAGCCATGATCGGTAGGGGGAGCGGAGGGGGGGGACCGGTAGAGCCGGCCGGGAAGTATCAACTAGACTGGAACAGCGTCAAGCACTCTCGTAAAGAGGGCAACTTCGAGTTGCCTCATTTTCGGTGGGTTCGGTGACCACAGGGACTTGGACGAGCGAGGGGCGAGGAAGATCTCGGGCGATGGTCAGTCCTTCCAAAGAATCTTCCACGGATTTTGTTTCAAGTCTCGTACGAGCTCCTGCAAATCGTCATAAAGCGCCTCATCCATCAGCAGCGCCCCGGCGCTGCCCTTGCCGGCCTTGATCTCGGAAACGATGCTCTGGGCGTCGCTCGCGACAGATTTTGCTGTGGTGAGCAGAGCTTTGGTGTCTTTTGCGGCGACGCGAATGGTCTCGAGCTGCTCGGGCTCGGCGAGCACGCTCGTGATGGCGCTTCCATCTTTGAGCACGGTGCGCGTGTCTTTCACCATCGGCTCGAGGTTTTCGTCGAGGACGCGAGTGATGTTGTCGAGGCGGGTCAGGATACGTTCGATGCGGGGGCCGTCCACGTACTGGGTGCGAACTGCGGCGATGAGCTCTTCGCTGTGCGCGGCGATCGAGTCGGCGCGCTTGAGGAGAAGGTCAACTTCCTCTTTGCGATTGCCGAGGAGCTGGGCTGTGCCTTGGAGAGTTTGGTGCAGAGCGTCGATGGTCTCGCCGATCTGTTTTTCGCGACCCACGGCGCCTTGATACGCGCGGTGCATGAGCTCGTAGCCCTCGCCGAGGAGCTGGTCGATGCGGGGAGGGGAGACGCCGAGCACTGTTGCGTCGGAGGGGAGCACGGGGCGCGAAGGCGTGCCGGGCTCGATCGCGAGGTGCATCTCTCCGAGCACACCCTGAGCGGTGATGAAGAACACGGCATCCTCGTGGATCACGTTCTTGTAATTCGCGTCGATGGCGGCGACGACGCGCACCGGGGGCGCCTGTTGTCCCGTGCGCGGGCTCACCTGATCGCCTCGGAATTCGATGGCCTGGACGCGGCCGACGCGGATGCCCGCGATGCGCACAGGGGATCCGGACTGGAGCCCACCCGGGTTCTCGAATTCGACGAAAATGCGGTGGCTCGGTTGCAAACTGAGCCCACCCATCATGACGACGAAACCCACGAGCAGGACGACGGACAGCGCCATCAACCCGCCCACTTTCATTTCCATCGATCGTTCGCTCATGTCGTCTCGAGGGGGCCTTCCGGTTTGCCGTGGATGAACTGCCCTACGACGGGATCGGTCGACCCGAGCAAGTCCTCTTGCGTGCCGCTCGCAAGAACTTTTCCTTTGTAGAGCATCGTCACCCGGTGTGCGATGCCAAAAATACTAGGCAGATCATGGGACACCACGATACAGCCGACGCCCCGCTTCTCCGCGAGCTCGGCAATCAGCGCGTCGACGCGTCGGGCGCTCAAGGGGTCGAGGCTGGTCGTCGGCTCGTCGAACAGCATGTACTCGGGCTCGAGGGCCAACGCGCGCGCGACAGCGACCGACTTCCTCATGCCGTCCCCAAGTCGGACCGGGAGCGCGCTCGCAAAGTCGAGCATCCCGACTTCATCGAGTAGCCCCCGCGCCCGGGCGAGCGCCTCTTTTTCGCTGAGGTTCGTGTGCTTGAGGAGGGGTAAGCTCACATTTTCCTCACAAGTCATCGAGTCGAAGAGCGTCGCGTGTTGGAGAACCAGGGCGCACTTTTTCCGGATCGGATAGAACTGTTTTTCGCTGAAATGGGTCACGTCGACGCCGTCGACGAGCACCTGTCCTCGGTCCGGTTGCAATAGGCCGACGATGTGCTTCAAGAGGACGCTTTTTCCGGCCCCGGAGGTGCCGATCACGAAATGGATCTCGCCTTCTTGGGCGGTGAGAGCGACGCCGTCCAAGATGACCTTGTCGCCGAAGCTCTTGTGGATCCCGATGAGCTCGATCAAGATCCCCCCACGATTTCGACGAAGGCGCCGATGATGAAGCCGAGGATGATCACGGCGAGCGAAGACTGGACCACGGCGCGGGTGGTCGCGTCCCCGACGCCCCGGGAGCCGCCTTCCGCGTACAGCCCCGCGTGGGAGCTCACGAGCGGCACCGCCGCGCCAAAGACGAGGCTCTTGACGATGCCCATGGCGATGTCGACTCCGTCGACGAAGCGGAAGTCCAGGAAGGTCGCCGGATTGATTTCGAAGGCAAAATATCCTGTTGCGGTTCCCGAGGCCACGGCGACCGCCCCACCGACCAGGGTGATGAGCGGGGTGTAGACGAGGCTCGCGAGCACCCGAGGCAGGACCAAGGTGACGACGGGATCGGCGCCCGACAGCCGCAGCGCGTCGAGCTGATCTGTTACGCGCATGCCGCCGATTTCGGCGGCGATCCCCGCGCCCACTCGGGTGGCGAGCATGAGCGCGGCGAGGGTGGCGGCGAGATCGCGCGTCAGGATCTCGAGGTAGCTTGGGCCGATGGTGGTCATATCCGGGACCACGCGGGCTGCCTGGATGCCCGCTTGGTAAACCAAAATGGAGCTCACGAAGGCGAGCACGAGGGCGACGAATCCGAGGGAACGGAGGCCGTCTTCGGCGATGCGCTGACTCACGCCGCCCCGCTCGAGGCGGGGAAATGCTGCGACGACGGCGCTCATGGTCCGGAAGATGTTGCCCTCTTCGTCGCTCGGCAGCACGAAACCGGGCATCGGTCTCTGCACGACGAGATCGGGGTGTCTCGGAGGGATTGAAGCCCGTCGAATTTCGTCGCGGGTGCGGAGCACCGGTGCGCCCTCGTCCTCAGGTTGCCTCATGGTGCGAGCGCCTCCGCGGCAAAGGAAACGAGAGCATCGAAGACGAAGATCATGAGCGCGGACAGCACGACACTTTGATTCACGGCGCGCCCGACACCCGGCGCGCCCCCGCGCGCGTGCAAACCGAAAGACGTGCTGGTAGCGCCAATGATGATCCCGAAGATGAGCGCTTTGAGGGCTCCGTGGAGCACGTCTTCGGGGCCGATGAGGCCACTCACAAGCCCGTTCCAGAAGGTCACCGGGTGGACTCCGAGCAGTCCGTATCCGCTCAGAGCTGCGCCGAGGAGCGCCACCGCCATCGACAGGAGTGTCCCGAGGACGGTGGTGAGCACGATGGCGAGGACCCGCGGGGCGACAAGATAGGGTCCGGGGTCGACAGCGATCGCGCGTAAACCGTCGACCTGTTCGGTGACCGTGAGCGTACCGAGCTCGGCGGTGTTGTTGCTGCCGGCGCGCCCGGAGATCATGAGGCCGGTGAGGACTGGGCCGACTTCGCGCAAGATGCCGAAGCCTGCGCCCCAGCCGAGCAGTCCATGGGCCCCGAAGCGTGTAATGAGGGGCGCCGATTGGACGACCATGATGCCGCCGACGAAGAGCGCGGTCGCTACGATCACAGGAATCGAGCCGATTCCGAGTCGCCTCAGGCTGTCGGTGAGCTGGCGGCCGTCGACCTTGCCGCGGAAGGTGCCGTCGAAGGTTGTTGCGAGCACGACCCCGAGGCCGCCGAGTCCCTGCAAGAGGTCGCCGAAGAAGCGGAGAAGTTCCCTCATTTCTTCCTCCAGGGATCGACCGGGCTCGGCTCAGAGGGGCTCGGAGGCGGTGGCGCCTCGGCCCAGGAGTGCCGGGCAGGAGTGGAGCTTGGAGGAGGTTCGCTGGGCTCAGGCGAACGCGGGAGCTCGGGGGACCTCGCGGGCGGGGCGCTCTGGGGGCCAGGGGGAGAGGAGGCCCACGTGGGCACCTGAGGTTTGGCCTGGCCGAGCACGCGGGCCAAGAGCTGTTCTCCCTGCTGGGGAGCTTCGGGGCGCTCGAGCGTACCAGAGGAGCTGAGCAGTTCTCCGAGCGATGCGACGGAGATCCGCTCGCTCGGTGAGAACGCGCCGCCCAAAAATTCGCGCACGAAGTCCTGGCGGGCGCCGCGCGCTTCGCTCGCCGGTCCTTCGAAGACGACGCGCCCGGCACGGAACACCGCCACACGATCGACAGATCCGAGCACGCTCGCTACGTCGCTCGAGACGACAGCGATGGTTGCGCCCGTCTTCTCCTGTTGCCGCCGGAGCAGCGCAAACGTGCGCGCGGAGGTCACTGGATCGAGTCCGGCGGCCGGTTCGTCGTAGAGGAGATAAGCGGGCCTATGGATCGCGGCTCGCGCCAGTCCCACGCGCCGCTTCTGGCCTCCCGAGAGCCCCTGGACCGCGCGCTCTTCGAAGCCCCCGAGCCCGACTGTCGCGAGCGCTTCCTCGACGCGGCTGCTGATCTCACTCGGATCTTGGATCCCGCGCCGTCGGAGCGGGAAAGCGACGTTCTCGCCGACCGTCAGGTGCTCGAAGAGGGCGATATTCTGGAAGGCCATACCGAGCCGCTCCTGGAGGCGTGCTCGCTCGGTGTAACGAGAGCCGACCATCTCATCACCTTGAATGCGGATGCTGCCGGCGTCGGGCTCGATGAGGCCCGCGATGGCCCGCAGCGTGAGGCTCTTGCCCGAGGCGGGCGGCCCCACAATGCCGAGGATGGTCCCATCCGGCACCGTGAGCGCGACCCCTCGCAGCGCAGGCACATCGAAGGACTTATAAAGGCGCTCTACCGAGATCACTTGGCGTCTTGCCAGCTTATACGCGGTTTTTCGTGGGCCGCGAGATTCCGGTCAAGACGGCGCGCAGCCGCGGGACTTCAGGGGCGCGCGCCGCGCGCATCAGAACTTGGTCCGGGTGATGTCGAGCTTCGGGTGACTCGGGAAGCTCATCGCGCGGACTCGGCTGGCGATGCAGGATTGGATTTGCGGGTTACGAGGGGTGGTCGTGATCGTGACGCCTACCGCGCGGCCATTTTGGATGGCAGCGCAGACGTTCACGCTCATGCTATCGGGAACTCCGCAGCTGTTGAGGTAGGCGCCGTGGCCGAGGATGGCCTGGAACTGGCCAGCGGTGAGGTCCGCCTGGCCGCCCTTGGCGCCGATTTTCATTTCCTCGACATAGGCGTTCTGGGCCGACTCACAGCTCATTCCGCCAGAGAGTTGGGGAATACCTCCGACCGAACCAGTGACCCGGCCGCCGCCACCGCTTGCGGACTTCTTCTTGACGAGGCCAGCGTCCGACTCCACGTTCGCTGCGGTTTCCTCGACCACCGCGACGGCGTCGTTCTTCTGGCCGCGTTTGGTCAGGATGAACACGACGGCGGCAGCTCCGAGCAGGCCGAGGGCAATCACACCGAGCAGCGCCTTGCCGCGGAGGCTACGCGACTCTTGGACCACGGCCTGAGCGATCGCCGCCTTTTCGGCTTTTTCGTGGCGATGCAGTCGTGCGTGGCGTGCGAAGGGTGCGAAGTCGGGGTGATCTTTGATCGCGATCGGCTCGTGAGCGCCAATGCGGAGAAGGTCTTCTTCCTCGAAGGTGTGGCTCGCGATCTGCTGCAGAAGTTCTACGGCGCGGAAGGGGCCATGATCCATGCCGCTCTTCACGACCACGTAACGGGGCGCAGCATCCGCTTCGAGGCGCATCTTGATCGCGTGAAGATCTTCTGCGGACTGAGCCGGGGCCACGGCTCCCGGGACCGGCCGAGGGGGCTCGGGTGCGCCCATTCCGGGTCCAGGCTTCGGCATGAGCGACATCGAGACATCGATCTCGATCGAGTGCTGCATGGGCCGGATGGCGGGCGCCGCAGGCGCCTCGGGGCCGAGGGAGAAGTGGATCTGAGGCGCGGAGTAGTTTGCGGGGGCTACCGCGGGACCCGGGGAGGTGATGACGGGGGCGGGCGCTTCATACGCTGCGGGGGCAGGGGCGCGCGCGGCCTGCTGGTGGATTTGGTAGAGGGCTTGGGCCAGCGCGCCGAGGTCGTCGGGTCGCGCGGCCGGATCGCTCGCGAGGGCAAAGGCGAGGGCTTGATCGAGCTCGGGTGGGGTTCCCGGGGCGACTTGGGAGAGCGGGCGCATTCCGGGGCCGACGCTCTGCAGGGAAAGGAGCTCGTAGAGGATGGCTCCGACGCTGTAGACGGAGGCGCGGGCGGCTCCGGGGAGGCGCCCCTGGGACTCCGGGGGGAGGCAGGCCACGTCCTTGGGGTCTGTCGGGGGCTGGGCGGAGGCGGGGCCGGCGTGGAAGAGCTGGTCCTGGCCGAAGTAAAGGGCGCTCGGGTAGACGAAGAACGAGTAGCCGGCCCGATGTTGCTCGGCGAGCTCAGCCGCGAGCGCCCCCACGATCGGGAGGGCTTCCTCGAGGCGCGCGGGCCGCCCCTGGGCGCGCCGGGTTTCGATGAGAGTGCGGAGGGTGGGTTCAGAGGTCGAGGACATGAGCGAAACGCCAAACGGCTGGCCGGAGTACTTCCGAAGATCCGGGGGTTGGCCGCTCGCTTTTGTGGCCGATCCCGTCTCGAAACACTGGGGCGAACAGCTTCCTATCAAAATCGTGGCGCCGTTGCTACAGTGAGGGTGAAAGTGATAGCGTCGAACTAGCCAATGGATGCGCGACAGCTGGATGCCCTTGCGAAAAGATTAGGTCAGGACCCCGGAGACTCGGAAGCCCTCAGCGCGGCGTACGAGCATGGGCAGACCGATCCTCGTGGTTACGCGGTATTCTTGGAAAAAGCCGGTGCCACTTCGACGGATGCCGCGAGCGGCGCTCATTGGTACGTCGAAGCTTCTCAGGTCTGGCTCACCAGCCTGAACGACGCTCACCGAGCTGTGCGGGCGCTCATGTCCGCTGTCGAAAAAGACCCGACCCACGAGGTCGCCGCCGAGAAACTTGCCGGGATTTACCGGGAAAAGGGAGATTTGAAGGGTGTCTTGGCCCTTCTCGACCGGCGCGCCAAGCTCATTGAGAAAGTCATCCCGACCCGCCCGGATCTCCTCGACGTCGCATCCGCGGTCCTGATCGAGCTTGCGCGGGTGCAATCGGAGGAGCTCGGGCGACCCGAGGGGGCGCTCATCGCTTACAAACGTGCGATTGCGCTGAACCCGGGCGACTCCTACTCGATCTACATGGCGCGCGAGCTCTTGAAAGCCGCGGGCAAGTGGAGCGAAGCGCTCCCTCTCTTCGCCGCCGAGCAAAAACTGCTCGAAAATGACCCGGAGCGTGCTTTCGCGCTGTACCTCGACGAAGTGGAGGTGTGTCGGAGCGCCGGGGACACGCTCGGCCTGCAGAAAGCTCTCCGGAAGGCGCTCGCTATCGACTCGAGCGATCCGGGCCTGAAACAGCAGCTCGGTGCCGCGATTCTCGAACGGATCCAGGCGGGCGACCGCGTGCCCGCGGAAGAGACCGCGGAGGCTTGTGATTTGTTTGTGAGCCTCGCCGAGATGTACGACGGCGAGTATGGCATGTCGTATGCGACGTGCGCTCTCGGCTGCGACAGCGGCAATGACCGCGCCCTCCAGCTCGCGATCTTCTACGCCGATTCCCTGTCGCGGCGGGACGAACTTGCCCCCTTTGCGGCGGGCTATTTGACGAGAAACCCGGATGGCGCCGTTGCCCCTTCGGCTCGTGAGGTTCTGCGGGCGGTGCTCGAGACGACCTTCGACGAGAGTTATGTCACGGCGCTCCGCCCCTCGAAAGAAGCGGCCCCGGAGGAGCGGGCCGAAGCGCTCGCCGCGATCGGGAAGGCCTATATCGCCCATGCCCGGAAATCCGAAGGCGAACGCTCCTTCCGCGACGCCCTCGCGTCGAATCCGGCCCAGCCGGACGCTCTCGAATACCTGACGGCGACCTACAAGTCCCAAGGGAAACACCGGGATCTTTACGAGCTTTACGCGCGCGCGGCGCGCCACGAAGCGGCCTCGCTCACCGAGCGAACGGCTTGGCTCGAAGAGGCCGCGGCTCTGGCTGATGGCCCGCTGCACGATGTGGCTGCGGCGATCGAAGCGCGCAGGCAGCTCGTTCTTCTCGATCCGTCCGACGAAAGCGCCGCGGATCAGCTCGAAGCGACGCTGTCCGAAGCGAAGAAGTGGGACGAACTCGCGGAACTCGTGGGCCGGCGCGCCGAAGTCGCGACGGACATCGAGCTGCGTCTGAACAGGCTCCGCAAGCTCATTGTCCTGCAAAGGGACAAGCGCGGGGACAAACGCGGGCTGGCGCTCGCCCTCGCGAGCCTGGCTCGCCTCGAGCCGGACGAGCCGGAACATGCGGAGCAGGCGACCGAGGCTTATCGAGCCGTCGAGGAAAGGGACGCGCCGATTGCCTTGCTGGAGGAGCTCCGTCGACAGATCGCGCCTTCCGAGACGAGCGCCCGTTATAGCCGCCTCCTCGGCGAGCTCTACGTCGAGAAGAACGAGGCTTTGCTCGCGGGAAGCGCCTTTGCGGAGGCCGCGGACGTTCTCGCTGATAGCTCTTTGTGGGCGAAAGCTGAAGCCGAGTTCGAGCGCGCTGGCGACCGCGAGCAGGCGGCGAGGGCGGCCCGGGCACGAGCTGACCTCGCGAAAGATCCTATCGAGAGGGCGAACCTGCTCAGGGCCGAAGCGCACCACCGAACAGCTCTCGGTGACATCCAAGGTGCGACCGATTGCTTGCTCGAAGCTGTGCGCACGGCTCCCGGGCAGACGGAGCTGTCCGATGAGCTCGAGGGTCGCTACCGCGAGTACGGCCAAATCGACGCTGTGGCGCGCCTCTTGCTCGAGCTTGCCGACGCTCACGAAAATCAGAGTCGAAGAGCCGAGTTACTCCGTCGCGCCGCCGAGGTGCACAAGACCGAGCTCAAGGACGACGAGGGGATGCGTCAAGCGCTCATTCTTCTCCTCGAGAGCGAGGAGAATCCCGAAGCGCTGAAGGTCCTCGCCGATGACGCGGAGTCGCTCGGGGATCTCTCCGGAGCTCTCAGCTATCTGGCTCGTCTCGAAGCCCTTTCCAAGGGGCCCGAGCTCCGGGCGCTCGCCCATCGCTCGGCGCGCCTGATGCGAGAGCTTGGCGACGATGCCGGAGCTCTCGGCCGCTACGATGTCGCCCTCGATGTCGACCCGGACGACATCGAGGCTCTGACCCAGAAGGCTGAACTCGAGAGCAAGCTCGGAGACCCCGCCGCCAGCGCCAAGAGCTACAAAACGCTCACAGAGAAGACGAGCGGAGCGGTTCGACTGGAACACGCGCGCAAGCTCTCCACCTTGCTCGAAGACGAGCTCGGTGATGCCGAAGGCGCGGTCCGCGCCCTCGAAATCGTCATCGAGCTCGATAGAGACGATCTCGGCGCCGTGGAGCGCATCGCCGCGCTCTCGGAACGACTCGGCAATTGGGCGGCTTTTGCTGGGTACCAGGGGCAGCTCGTCGAGTTTGAAGGCGATCCCGAAGAAGCCTTCCGGATGGCCGAGAAGCTCGCGAACGTGCTCGTGGAGGAGCTCGATCGGAAAAAGGACGCGATGGCGGTCCTCTTGCCCTTCGCCCGTGATGGCGTCGAGGAGGCGCGCACGCGCTACATCAGCTTGGGCGATGAGCTCGGCGTGCCGGGAAATGTCGCTGAATCGATCCGCGCCTGGCTGCCGATGACGCCCCCGGGGCCGAAGCGGAACCACCTCCTCCGCGCTGCTTTCGATCGTTTCGTCGAAGCGGGCCAGAAGGCGGATGCTCGAGACTTGGGTGTCGACCTAGCACGGCTCAAAGGAGTCGATCGTGAGGTTGCCGAGAAGCTCGAATCGATCGCGCTGGAGCTCGAAGACGTCGACGCTCTTCGCGCGGCTTTCGTGGCGCTCGGCCGGGAACTCGCCGGTAGCGCACGCGCGGACGAGTTCGTGCGTCAGGCGGAGGTGCTCCATGGCGCGGGGGTCCCGGTGACGGAAGCCATTGTGCACGGTGAGGAGGCGCTCTCGAGCGTCCCCGCGGAGGACGCAGAGCCTTTCTTGGCGCGCCTTGCGGCCCTCACGGACGACAAGGCGATTCAGATCACTGTCTATGAAAGACAGGTCGGACGCGCCAAGAGCATCGAGGAGCGACGCTCTGCGCTCTGTCGAGCCGCGGAGATCGCCCTCGGCCACGAAGAGAACCAGAAAGCGCTCGAGCTGCTCACCTTGGCGCTCGCGGGCACCACGCCCGACGAGGGGCTCGATGAGCTGATCGACGAGGTTCGCACGCTCGACGAGCGCGCCAAGACTACGGGGCTCCGCAGGCTCTTGCTCGACGTGCTTTCGGAAGCAGGCAAGACGCTGCGTGACGGTGGACGCACTCGGGGTCTCCTCCTTCGGCGAGCAGGTCGCCTCGCATTTTCGGAACTGAAGGACGCTGAGCGAGCCTTTGAGCTTTTCCGCGGCAGTCTCATCGCCCACGCGGAGGAGGAGACGCTGACGGAGCTCGAAGACGTCGCGAGTGACAGCGGGAACCTGAAGGCGGCGAGTGACGTCATCGGCCAGGCACTCGAAGAGGTCCATGACGCCCCGCTCGTGCGCATGCTGCTCCGTCACAGGCACGGGCTCCGCAAGGACCGTCTGGGTGACGAGGCGGGCGCAGTAGAGGACCTCAAGAAGCTCTACGAGATCTCGCCCGGGGACGTGGAGATCGCTGATCAGCTCGAGACTCATTATCAGCTCACCAATGATACCCGGGGACTCGTGCACCTCTACGAGGACCGGATCTTGCGCAGTCGAGACGCGCTGCTCCGAGCGGAGTTGGCGCGCAAGGTGGCGATCCTTTGGCAGGAAGAGCTCAAGAACCCGCGGGAAACCGCCGATGCTTGGCGTCGTGTGCTGCGTCTGAATCCGTCCGATCTCGAAGCGAAAGAGAACCTCGAGCGCGCTAAGCTCGAGATGCGAAAGATCACCGCGGCTGACCTCGCCAAGTCGGAGGAAGCAGAGCGGGCCCGCCTCCGCGAGATCGAGGCGAAAGAGGCCGAGGAGAGGGCGCGAGCGCTCGCCGAGGCTGAGCGGATTCGCAAGGAGAAGGAAGATCGGCTCAGGGATCGCCTCAAGGAGTCGCTCCCGCCGCCCCCGTCGCCGGACGATCTGCCGCCTCCTTCCTCCAAGTTGGAAGCCGAGGAAGCGCCTCTGCCGCCGGGCGTCGACGAACCTGCTTCCGAGGAGGCAGCTTCCGAGGGCGAGTCCGGCAAGGACCAGAGCGAGCCGAGTTCTGAGGCCGCGTCTTCCGTGCAGCCGGATGAGGCTGCCGAGACGGCGTCAAACAAGTCTGAGCCGGAGGAAGGCGCCTCGAGCGAGAGCGCTTCGGGCGAGGCCGATGAGACCGGCTCCGAGGCTCGAGCGGATGCGTCGGAAGCCCGGGAGACCTCGTCCGCTGGCGCAGAGGCGGGCGAGGCGCCTGAATCGACAGGAGGCGAAGCTTCCGCGACCGCGGAGGGCGACGAGCCTGCTCAGGGTGGGCCGGAGGCCGACGAAGCGCCGAGCGCGCTGAGCGCCGACGAAGAGCCGAAAGGAGAGGCAGCCCCGGCCGCAGACGCGCTCTCGGAGACCTCTCCTGCTCCAGTGGTCGAGGCCGACAAGGGCGGATTTGAGCCGGTGGAAGCGACACCGGAGGCTCCTCTGCCCGGGCGCACGGAGGGGCGCACCGTCGAACTGAGCCCCGAAGAGGCCAAGAAGCTCATCGACGAGGCTGAGGCCCACACGGCCGAGAGCGCCGAGGAACAGCCGACTCCGACGCGGTCGATCTCGGCCGCTGAAAAAGGCGCGCTCGATTTCACCGGCGAGGATGAGGTCACAGCTCTCCACACGCTCGATCCCGCGCTGTTCGAGGGCGCGACGCCGGAGGAAGGAACTTCGGAGAACACGAACGAAGAGGAGCGCGCGGAGGTCGGGGACCAAGAGCTCTTCGACGCGGACTTCGACGAAGGAACGATCGCTGGTGATGATGCGATCGTGATGCTCGACCCGAGTCCCGGAGCGGGCCCGAGCGTTCCGCCGCCTCTACCCACCGCGCCCCGTTCGCTGCCTCCTCCGCTCCCCGGGGCTCTCGAAGCAAAGCCGGGGGCTCCCCCGAAGCCGCCTTCGGGAAGCAAGGCTCCGCCTCCTCCGCCGCCCCCGAAGACCGGAAGAGGTGCCCCTCCGCTGCCTCCTCCGCCGCGCGGAGCTGGATCAGGCGACGTTCCGCTGAAACGTCCGCCCCCGCCCCCGCCGCCAGGGGCCAAGAAGGCGTAAGCGACGGCCTAGGGCGCTCCGAGGACGAGCGGGGTGTTCCGAGCGCCGTGGCCGATCGGGAGGTCAAAGAGGATGGGCCTCCCGAGGGGCTCGAGGCGCTCACGGAGGACGCCCGTGACGGAGACTTCGAACTTGCCCGGTGAGCAATCTGTGAACTCTCCGAGCAGGAAGGCTTTCACCTCCCTGAGGTGACCGCCGTCGATGAGCGCGGTGAGCATGCGGTCGACGCGATAGCTCGTCTCGCTGACGTCCTCGAGGAGCAGTGAGCATCCGGGAGGGACCCGAAGTCGGCCGGACGCCGCTTCGCTGAAGAGGATCGTCAAGTTGCCGCCGAAGACTGGTCCTTCGAGAGGGCCCTGCTCTGCGAGCACGGGGAGCCTTGTGGAGCCTCGGGCGAGGGCCTCGAAGGTCGCTGTCAGATCCTCCTCGAGAAGGTGGGCTAGCCCTGTCACATTCGATGCGTGGAGGCTCGCGATGCCGAGCTGGGCGAGGTGACAGTGAAGCACCGTTACGTCGGAGAAGCCGACGATCCAGCGGGGGCTTTCCGCGAAGCGGGCGAAGGAGAGACGGGGGAGGATGCGGGCGAGACCGTAGCCGCCGCGCGCGATCCAGATGGCTCCCAGCTCGGGATCGTCGAGGGCTTCTTGGAGCTCCCGCGCGCGCGTTTCGTCGGATCCTGCCAAGAAGCCCTTGCGGCGCTCGCCGAGGCTGGGCAGGACGCGCACGTCGTAGCGCTCCCGGAGCAGGGCGAGCCCCGCTTCGAGGAGGCTCGGGTCCGAAGGACCTGAGGGGGCGACCACGGCGATCCGGGCGCCGGGCTCAAGGGGCGGGGGCAGGCGGGGGGGCCTTTCCAGGCTCGGGGGCGTGGCGGACGAGGTCATGGTGCAGGTTGACTCCCCGCGCGGCAGCACGCGGTCCAAGAGAAACTACGCTGAGCCGCGCCCGTTTTCGAGCAGTCTCGGTGCGGGCGCTTCGGACTAGGAATCTAGGCGCTTCTCGCTAACCTGGAGAGCTCTCTCGAGTCCGCCCATGAGAAGTTCCCACCCGTTAGCTCGCCTCGCGGACGTCGCGAAGACCACGACACTCCCTTGGTTCGAGGGGGTACTCGACGTGGTACGCAAGAGAACCGAAGATTTCTCGAATCTTCTCTTGGGGGAAGATTTCGATGAGCGAGTGAACTGGCTGCGCAAGCGGTACGACACGCTCGGCGGCGACCCGTTTGGCCTCGATCCGGAGGTCGCCAAAGGGGCGGTCACGGTGCTCTCCTTCTTTCACCGGCTCTATTTCCGCACCGAGAGCTTTGGGCTCGAAAACGTTCCTGAGCAGCGAGCGCTTCTCGTCGCGAATCACTCTGGTCAAATCCCGATCGACGGAGCCATCATCGGGAGCTCACTCTTCCTCGATCATTCGCCGCCCCGCGTGGTGCGGGCCATGATCGAAAAGTGGGCAGTGTCGTTGCCTTTTGCGTCGACGTTCTTCAATAAGGTCGGCCAGGTCGTCGGCGTGCCTGAAAATGCTCGGCGCCTACTCGAGATGAATGAGCTGCTCCTGGTGTTCCCGGAAGGGGTGCGCGGGATCTCGAAGCCTTTCTCACAAAGGTATCAGCTACAGGATTTTGGGCTCGGTTTTATGCGCCTGGCCATCGAAACCGGAACCCCGATTGTGCCGGTCGCCGTTGTCGGCGCCGAGGAACAGTACATCAACCTCGGGAACCTCGAGTGGGCCGCTCGCGCCCTCGGCATCCCAGCCTTCCCCGTCGTACCACAGATCCTGGTCCCGGGGGGGCAGCTGCCCCTTCCGACCAAATACCGGATCTACTACGGCGAGCCGCTTCGTTTCGGCGGCGATCCCGCAGACGACGAGACGGTGCTCAGGGACAAAGTTTGGCTCGTGAAGCAATGTATTCAGGACATGCTGAATCGCGCGCTCCCGACGCGCACGGGGCTCTTCGTTTGAATGGCGCGCTCAGCGGTCCTCGTCACTGGCATCTGTGGTCGGCTCGGGCATCGGGTCGGGCGCGCGCTGCACCGTGAGCGGCTCGTGGTGGGACTCGACCGTCGTGCGGCCTCCGATCTTCCGGAGGACGTCGAGCACATCCAAGCGGATGTCATGAGGAGCGCCACCCGGGAGCTTGTCCGAGGCCAAGAGCTCGGCGCCATCGTGCACCTCGGGATCACCCACGATCCCCATGTTCCGAGCGCCGAGCGCCACACCAGAAACCTGCTCTCCCTCGAGAAGCTGTACCGGATGGCGGAGGACTTCGAGATCCCGAAGCTCGTCGTGCTCTCGACGGCGAACGCCTACGGGCCCCGCGCCGGCAATGCGCAGTTTCTGACCGAAGAGGCGCCCCTGCTCGGA
Source organism: Pseudomonadota bacterium (assembly GCA_023428245.1). Taxonomy (GTDB): domain Bacteria; phylum Myxococcota_A; class Polyangia; order Polyangiales; family Polyangiaceae; genus NIC37A-2. Next base: position 3,193 of record JAEYYX010000062.1, on the reverse strand, counting down.
AGCGGACGCTCCGTCGAGCTCCGGACCCTCGTCGAGCTCGACATGCTCGCGCAGTCCTTCGCCTTTCGCTCGTCGAAGTGCAAAGTCGTCGTCTTGCGGCCAGCGAACATCCTCGGCCTCGTGAAGAACGCCGCGAGTAACTACCTTCGGCTCCCGGTAGTCCCGACACTCCTCGGGTTCGACCCCATGGTCCAAGCTGTCCATGAGGACGATGTGGTTCGAGCCATTTCGCTCGCTCTCGAAGCCGACGTGAGCGGCGTCTTCAACATTGCAGGGCCGCCCCCGGTCCATCTCTCTCGGGCGCTCTCGCTGCTCGAGCGGCGCACAGTTGCCGTACCGCATACAGTGGCCCAGGCCGCCCTCGGTAGCCTGTTCGCAGCGCGAGTGACGCGCTTTGAGAGCACCGAGCTCGATTTTATTCGTTATGTTTGCATGATTGACGACTCCCGGGCTCGTCGTCTGCTCGGGTATGAGCCGACAAGCGATTTGAAGGAGACGCTCTTGGCTGTCGATCGGGAGAGGTGGGTCGGATGAGGAGAATTGAGTGGACGATGGCCGTGGTGCTCGGTCTAGGGGGGCTCGGCTGCGGCGGCCCCCAGGCTCCCGTGCCGCGGGCTCGTTATGAGCCCCCGCCGACCTTGCCGCCCTATGAACCTCCCGCGAAAGAAGGCGACCCTCTCGATGCCCTCGATGAGCTCGAGGCGGCGGCGAAGGTCGACCAGGATTCCGCGGGAAATGTCCCAGATGAAGGCGCTGAGAGCGGCGCGGACATGCCTGCTCCGAGCGGCAGCGAGGGCGATTCGGGCGGCGGCGGCCCAAATGAGCCCGAGAGCGCGGGCCCGTCGCCTTGACGCCTCCGGCTGGGAGTGGCAAGTGCTTTCGCCCCCCGGGGTATATGCAGAACTCTAAGAAAGGCAGCCGACCGAGCGTGGCATCCGCTGAAAACCAGTCCCCCGAAGCCGCAGGCGAGCTCGCAAGGCAACTTGCGTTGCTTGCCGCCCAAGCGGGCATCGACAAAAAAGCCCTCGGCATCGAGATCATCGACGTACGAGGCTCGGTTGATTACGCAGATTTCCTCGTGCTCATGACGGGTACGAGTGACCGTCACAGCGCGGCCATTGCGCGCGGCGTCGACGAAGATCTCGCCAAGCTTGGCCACAAGGCGCTCTCTGTCGAAGGTCTTCCCGAGGCCAACTGGGTCCTGCTCGACTTCTTCGACATTGTCGTGCACGTCTTCTCCGAGGACGCGCGAGGTCTCTACGATCTCTCGGGCCTGTGGATGGACGCAAGCCGGGTGCCGATCCCCGCTCGAAACCAGCCGAAGGCGACGCCCGAGGCCTAAAGGGCCGAGCGCCCTTCGAATTGCGTCGTTTCGGCCCGAAGGCGAAAGACCCTTGAAGATCACCATCGTCGCCGTCGGCAAGCTGAAGGAGCGGGAGGTGCGCGTCATCGCAGACGACTACTGGGGGCGGATCCGCCGTGTCGTCAGGGGGATCGAACTCGAGGTGAAAGACGACGCACAGCTCCGCGCCGCGGTCCCGAACGCGGACGTCGTCGTTGCCCTTGAGGTCGACGGGAAAGCTCTGACGAGCGAAGCCTTCGCGCGAAAGCTCGAGACCTGGGGCCAGAAGGGGAAGGGCGAGCTCGTCTTTCTGATCGGGGGCGCCGAAGGGATTCCGGAGGACGTCTCTCGCAAAGCTCACGAACGACTCAGTCTCTCCTCGATGACCCTTCCGCACCGTCTCGCCCGCGTGCTGCTCCTCGAGCAGATTTACCGTGGGCTCTCGATCTTGCGCGGTGAGCCCTATGCGAGAGAGGGATAGTGGGCCCCAGGTGGGCCCGGCATGAACATTGCTTTTGTGTCTGGTGATGACGCCACGAACTGTAGATTGTGCCAAGTTGTGCCAAACAGCGCTCTTCCTCCTGGCAGCGGTGTCGTGGCTAGCTGCCACGGGCTGTGACGGGTCGGGAGAGGACAAAGGAGGAGGCGGCGAAGCGCCGACGACAGGTGGCCGTGGTCCTACGGGAGGCTCCGGTCCTACGGGCGGTCGCGGGCCTACGGGGGGCTCGGCAGGCGAAGAAGGATCAGGAGGAAAGTCTTCGGGAGAGAGCTGCCGTTCGAGTGACGGACGTGGAGGGGTCATTGTCCCCACACAAACGCAATGTTACCTGGACGATGCGTTCTGTGAGAGACGCGCCGATGGCACCTATTGTACAGGATCGCGGCCCTTCGTTTGTCCGCCCGGCCAAGCGCGTGTGGACTGGGTCCGATGTGAACCCATTGGCCAGGGTGGAGCTGGCGGCGAAGGCGGAGCTGGCGGCGAGAGCGGAGAGTGAATGAGCCATTGGTGAGGGGGCGCCAGCTCTGGCATTTCGCCGCGCGATGCTGAAATGCCGGGCTGCCCCGTGGGCGATTTTCGACTACGCTTGTCGCCCTATGAAGAGATGGCCCTTGGCACTCAGTGCGCTGGCCCTTTCGGTGGCCTGTCGATCGCAGCCGGAGCACTCGGGCAAGGATCCCCAGAGCAACTCTCCGGTTCCGGAGCAAAAAATATCCGTTTCCGGAGACACGGGAGGTTCCGCGCCCGCGGGACAGCCGAGCCCGTCGAGAGAGAAAACCCCGGCAGAGGTCTGGGCCAGCTTCGCGACTGCCTGGAATGCGTTCGCCGAGAAGGGCGGCTCTGGGAGTGCTCTCGGGTCCTTCCGAGCCGAAAGTGCGCTCGTCGCTTTGGACAACCCAGGCGCCTTCGTGACGCTGCGCACCTTCGAGGGAATCGAAGGGCTCTTCGCTCTCGAGGGCGACTACGATCTCGCGCGCCTGAAGAAGGTGCGCCTTCGGCCCGAGCTCACGAAGGGTGATGCCCCTCTGCCCTCCTGTGAGGACGACTCTCCGGCGCAAGGAGTCTTCTTGGTTCCGATGCGACGCTTCCAGCTCGACCTCCGCTTCGGGGCGCTCAAACAATACGAACTCGCCTCGGACGCTGAGATCGCTCGCCTCCGGGGGCCCGTCGAAGCCGCTCTCGAGAAGGCTCGCTACGCTGTCTACGATCTCGAGCACAACGTGGGTTTTCTCTTCGGCCTCGAAGGAGAAAAGCCTGTCCTTCTTGGCGTCGACGCTGTGGTTCCCTGTTCGGCTTGAGGGTCGTCTATCGCTCTCGGGGGGGCAGGTTAGCGCGCCGCGGGGCGGGCGCCG